>CALMSX010000059.1 GCA_937872515.1 uncultured Bacteroidota bacterium | reverse complement strand
CGAAAATTTAACTAATTGACTAGATTTGTTGTCTTAACTTTGGGGGGTAGTATACAACGACTTGGATTTATAAAAATATAGGAAACGAAATGCTTGATTTTAAAGGAATTGCCAATAAACAGAATTATACTGCCAGAACCCTAGGTTTTGCCATGATAGGACATAATATCCACCATTGTAACACCATTAAAACGAAGTATCTAGGCTTGATTTAAAAAAAAACAATGTGGTAAGAACTCAGTTCACCTTGTAGGATTATATTTGCACATCACTACTCATCCGTAAAGAGTTTTCGATCCAGCATAAAGCATCGACGGCAATCAAATAAATATATGAAGGTTTTATAAATTTATTATCTTTACTTGGATGATAGAGAAATCGTTTAGGTGCTATTTGAAGTTACCATATTGCATAATTAATAACTTGAAGTTATGGAAAAGAATATTAGAAATTGTATACTATTTTGCTTTCTAATTTTGCTTTCTTTTTTATTGAATGCTCAGTATATAAAGAAGTGGGAAATAAGAAAGCCTACCAATAGGCCCTATACCTATTCATATAATGTTAATGTTACTAAATTATTAAAAACATTAAGACTTCGAGATGGAAGCTTCGTTACATTAGGAAACCGGCGTATAGAGAATGCTGAATATGGAGATGAGATACTTTTATATAACTATGACAGCTTGGGTGCAATTATTTGGGAATATGTCTATGAAAGTACGAAAGGTATTAATGATTTCCCTTATGACATGGTTATCGACTCAGATGATAATATTTATATCGTCGGAAAATCAGCTACTTATCTTGAATTAGATTTTGAATACAATAAAGAATACTCAAATGTTCTGCTATTAAAATTGAATTGCAAAGGCGATCTTGTTTGGCAAAATCAAGTGGAAAATGATGGGAAAACTGTTGACTATTGTGCTTCGGTGGTTGTAGATTCAACTTATAACATATATGCCTTGTGCAAGATAAATAAGTTATTAAGATTGCAGAAATACAATGTTAATGGGGCTAAATTGTGGGACATTATTTTAGGCAATGATATGCCTATTGGATTGGGAATTAAAGGGGGCAAGATTAGATGTATTACAAATTCTTATATTAAAAATCCTACTGTTTTTTCTGTTAGCACCAATGGTGACATACTTGACTCTTTTTCAATTATTAAATGGACTTGGTTGAAGCCTAAATTTGATGCAGAGGATAATATTTATCAGTTTCATTTGTCAGGTGAATATAAACTTGTAAAGTTGGATACCATGGGTAATTTAATATGGACTTACCTTAAGCAATCAAACCTTCCTTTAAATGTGATTGCGGATTTCATTAACGATTGTACTTTTGATGAGGATGGAAATGTTTATATAACTGGCGATTACTTTGGAAAATTTTATGGAGATTCTTTGCGTTATTCCAGTTGTGACATATTGACCACAAAATTGGATAGGAATGGAGAAATTATTTGGGAAGACATTTATAATTTTGACAATAGCCCCAATACTTGCCAGTCGGCTAACGTTATTAAATATTCCCAAGAGGGTAACCTGATAGTGGGTGGCTTTCAAGCTGTTGAAAAAGACGGCAATACTTTTTTTTCAACTAACATTGTTGTATTGATTTACAATGCAGAAGGCAGACGTATAGAAAATATTTATTACAATTCAATTTATGACCGGGAAGATTATGTTTCAAATATAAACCAAGTAGGAGATGATTTATATATGTTTGGATACTCACAGAATGATGAAGGCTTATTTGATATGATTATCGTAAAGTATGAAAAGCAATCTGCTAAAACGCTTGATAAGACAGAGAATGATTTGATCGGCATTTATCCTAATCCAACAATGGGTCAAGTCCAGTTTTGTTGTAGTGATGAACGGTATGACTTGAAGCTACTGGGGCTGGATGGTAAATTGGTACTTGAATACAAAGATTTTGCCCTAAATGAAACATTAGAACTTCCTGAATCCACGCCGGTTGGTTTTTATGTAATTGAATTAAGTAGTGGTCGGGCAGTTGTTAAATTTAAAATATTTAAAAACAATTGATCCTATCATCTACTAACAGTCATATTTAAAATTTAATAATGTTAAAAAATAGGATAAAAATCGCAAAAATGAGTCTCTTCCTCTTGCCGCTGGCATTGTTACTTCTATATTGGTTGTATTACATAGCCACGGCCAGTCCTGATTACGCTACTTATAGCTTAGGCTGGACCAAAAGCAGCGTTTTAACCCATGATTTGGTGAATGGAAAATTGGATGCTGATTTATTGGGAATGGATGAATATGCCATGTTGTCAAATATTGTTTATAGAAGTAAATTGAATGCAACGGTAGAACAATATATGAGGTGGAAACATATTAATATAGCAATGGAGGATATAACACCGACGGATAAATCTAAGGTGGTGGTAGAAGGACTTTATTATGAATTATGGGAGAGGGAGGCAGAACATGAAACCACTGTAGCCATCGTTTTTAAGGGTACAGAAGGTAAGGGCGATTGGAATGCAAACTTCCGATGGGTAAGGAGACTTTTTAGTAAAAATAGCTGGGATCATTACGATCAACTCGGACAAATATGTAAAAAGATTGTGGGCTCGATTAAGTTAAGGCATGCAGGAAACAAACCTTTGAAAATTATAGCTACCGGCCATAGCCTGGGAGGAGGCTTAGCGCAATTTATGGCATATGCCATCCCTGAAATTGATTTGGTTTATGCTTTTAATTCCTCACCGGTGACTGCTTATTATGATGTTTTGTCCAAGGATAGAAAAAAGAATAAAGTTAATGCTAAAATATTCAGGATTTATGAAAGTGGAGAGGGCTTGTCATTTGTGCGCACATTTATGACCCTGCTGTATCCCGTTCCAATATTTTATAGAAAGGATCCAGCAATCATACGAATCAGGTTTAGTTTTTCAACAGCCAAGAATGCCGTAAATCAACATATGATTGCCAAACTGGCTGCTCATTTAAAGCATTACAGAACCAATAAGCATTTTAGTGAATAGTAAACCGGATGGCTTATTGGGCAGAGCTTCTTTTCAGGGTATTCATATTCTGTTTTAGTTTCTCTTACCTTTTTATGGATTCTGACCAAAGGTTTTCGACGTTATTAAGATAGCTGTGGTATTTTAATGCTGTTTCTGTTATTATCGGAAAGGAATAAAGTGGCATCATGAATGATTGGTTTTTTACCATTAAATGCCTTTACACACTAATTAAATGCAGTGCTGGCCTTCATATATGGGATAATTTTCTATTTTTGAAGACCAATAGCTCAAAGCCACGAAAGAATGACGAAGTCCATACCTGGTATTCCTTTAATGGAAATAGACGGGTGCTTTGGATAGAATGAATTTCGAATGCAGGGTTTGTGCTGATTTTTTACATTAGAGAGGCCTTTAGAGGTTCAAACAGTTATTTTATGAAAATACCCTTCATTCAGCGCATCATACAGCGGCATTACAACCATTTTGATGAAGATGAAAAACGAAATCTCACCATCTTCCTCATCCTGGAATTGATGATGATTTTTGTGATTGGCACCTGGGGCTTTGGTTTTGTGTATTTGGAAATGTGGGAGATGTTTTGGCTGGTGGTCTTCACCTGGATAGGTTATGTGCTTTTGTTTTTGGGCACTGCTTTTTGGGGACTTCCATTTAAGTTAGGTCGGTCAGCTGCTTTGATGCTGGCCTTGGTGATTACGGGAGTTCCACCCATCTATTATGGAATGGAAACCATGATCACGGTGCACCTGGTGTTTGTCCCCTTTGCCACCGTTTTATTATTCTCCAGAAAAGAGAGGCAAGCATTTTTTAATTACCTGATCCTTGTATTGGTAGCCTTTTTGGTGGTAATTGCCTGGAACTTATCAAGGGGCCCTCTTTTTGAGGTGCCGGCTGATACCTTTCGCATTTTTAATACGGTGGTCACCTTTGACAGCATGTTCATTTCGCTGTACTTTGCCTACTTCTTTTTTACCCAAAATGCCGAATTCAAAGATATGTTGGCAACAGAAAGAGAAAAGTCAGACCGCTTGTTGCTGAGTCTTTTTCCGGATTCTATTGCCGGACAATTGCGAGACAGCAACCAGTCCATAGCGGATAGTTTTGAAAATGTGACCATCCTTTTTGCGGATATTGTAGGGTTTACCCGATATGCCAGCCATATGTCGCCGAATGATCTGGTGGCCATGTTGGATGAAATTTTCAGTGAATTCGATGCTTTGGCGGACAAATATGGAGTTGAAAAAATCAAAACGATTGGCGACTCCTACCTCGCTGTTGGCGGCCTGCCCCTCCCAGACGAAAATCACTGTCAGGCCATTGCGGACATGGCATTGGAAATGAACCAGGTCATCAAAGAAAAATATACGATCAAATACAACCTCACCCTGAGAATCGGCATTCATACGGGACACGCGGTTGCCGGCGTCATTGGCAATAAAAAATTCGCTTATGATATATGGGGCGACTGTGTGAACATCGCCAGTCGATTTGAAGCAAGTGGTCATCCGGAAAAAATTCACATTACAGAAGATGTGAAAAAGTTATTAGGCGATGCCTATGTCTACGAAGACTGCGGTCAGATCGCCATCAAAGGAAAGGGAATGATGCATTCTTATTTTTTGTTGGAACGAAATGAAACAAAGCCCTCAAATATTGCCAATTCAGAAGTTAGCAACCTTTCTCGATAGAGTAGGTTAGTATGATGAAAAATTAATGCATAGAAATTTTTAATAAGGAAAACCCGAAATGAAATGAAAATTTATTTTGTAAAAAAAATCAATAGATAAGCCGATATGTCGAATATTGACGACCTCCATAAAAATGAATTTCACCGGAAACTGCTTCGGGACAATCTCAATAAGATCTTTGGTGAATTTGACGACACCATTCTGGGTGAAATCGAGGATCAGTTGGTCTGGATAGAATTGGATGGGGGTAAAACCATCATAAGAGAAGGCGAAGTGGGAGACTCCCTGTATTTTGTGCTTAGCGGCAGGTTGGTTGCTACCAAAAAAGACAGCGAGGGAGTGGAGCATAGAATCGGAGATGTAGGACGGGGCGAAACGGTAGGTGAAATGGCCATTTTTACAGGGGAACCCAGGTACGCAACGGTCACAGCCATACGAGACAGCGTTTTGGTGCAATTGCCCAAAGTGCTGTTTGAGAAGGTCATCAGAGAATATTCTGATGTGGCCCTAAATGTGACCAAGCTCATTATAGAGCGTATCAAAAAAAACCAGAAGCCGCACAAAAGGAACATTATTAACATTTGTTTTCTTCCGATACACGCTACCCTTGATCATACGCAGATTATACAATCGGTGTACGATTATTGTTCGCAAGGCATGAATATTTGTTACATCAACAAGGCATTGTTGGCACAAAATCATTTCCATCTGGATCAAGAAGGGGGAGAAGACACCGGGAGTGAGAGCAAAAGACTCATCAAATGGCTCAATGATTTGGAGTTGGAGTATGAGTTTATGTTTTTTGAATGTGATCCCGAACCTTCCTCCTGGAATGATAAGTGCCTGCGACAAGCCGACCACATTGTATTATTGGCAGACGCTACACAAAATCACCAATCAACCCACATCGAAAAAACTTTTGGCAGCATGGAAAATGTCAATTTTTCGATTGCATTGGTGCATCCGGCAGACACCCAAATGCCGGATAAAACGATGGACTGGCTCACTGAAAGACCGCAGGTCAGTAGTCATTTTCATCTCAGGCTTGAGCACATAAAAGACCTACAACGAATGGGTAGGATATTAACGGGCAAGGCAACTGGTCTTGTCTTGGCAGGTGGTGGAGCCAAAGGTTTTGCCCACATTGGGGTAATGCGTGCCTTGAGTGAATATCAAATACCGATCGACTACCTGGGAGGCACGAGTGTAGGTTCAATGATGGCGGCAACCATCGCGTTTGACAGGCCTCCGGAAGTGATGGAAGAAACCATCTACAAGGCCACCTTATTCAAACCTTCTGCTGATTTAAGCCTGTTGCCATTGATCTCGCTTGTCAAGGGACTGAATATAAAAAAAATGGTAAACTTTACCATCAAAGAATTAAGTGGAAAAAAGGAAGTGGACTTAGCCGACACCTGGATACCCATGTACATTGTTGCATCCAATTATACCAGGTCAGATGAGTCCGTATTTTTCAGGGGTAATATGGCGAAAGCCTTGTTGGCTTCCTCTTCCATTCCCGGTGTTTTCCCGCCTGTGATCATAGATGGGGAGTTGTATGTAGACGGAGGTACCTTCAATAATTTTCCGGCGGATATCATGCGCAGTATTGATATGAACAAAGTGATAGGTATTGATTTTATGATGGAAAAAAACCATAAACTTACCTTCGATGAGATGCCTTCTAACAATCAGGTTTTCAGGAGTAAACTGTTGGGCAAAAAAGACCAAAAATACAGCTTGCCGGGTATTGGTTCAATTATCATCAATTCAACCCTTATGTATAGCAATGCCAGAAGGCATGAGTCCATTGCCTACTTAGACTTACACTTTAATCCGGATGTAGCCAAATTTGGAATGACAGCATGGACCGATTTTCATAAAATCGTAGAAAAAGGATATCAGCATGCCAAACAAGTTTTGGGAAATATGAGCAAAGAAGATTTGGCAAAATTTCAAAATCCCCTTTGATAGAGTTTCAAAAGCAAAAGGTTCAGACCGATGGAGGAAAATAGTACACATTACGCTATGGAGGAGGCCGTTTTTGACCAGTTGAAAAGAGAAGTTATGGGTGAACTGGAGAAAAATTTACCCCTATATCTTAAGTATCACAGCGTAGATCATACCGCAGGCGTATTGACGGACGCCATGCTGATTGCTACCGAGGAAGGTGTATCAGAGTCAGAGCTGTTCAAGATTAAAATCGCAGCTTTGTTGCATGATACAGGGTTTATGTTTACCTACCAAAACCACGAAGAAGCAAGCTGTGCCTATGCTAAGGTCATATTGCCCAAATTTCATATTTCACCCGAAGATATAGGTCATATATGTGAGATTATCATGGCCACCAAGATACCGCAAAACCCCAAAGATCAATGTGGCAGCATATTGGCAGATGCAGATTTAGCCTACTTGGGAACCGATGATTTTTCAACCATCTCATCACTTTTGTTCGCAGAGTTAAAATATTTTAACCCTTTGTTGGAATTGAAAGCATGGAATGAAATACAAATTAAGTTTTTAAAGCAGCATCAATATTTTACCCAATATTGCATAGCGCATAAAACAAGGATCAAAAAGGCCCATTTGGAGCGGTTAATGGGAGAACTGTAAGGAGTTTTTAGGGGATATTTTATTTTAAAATTTAATTAAATTATTTTGTGTATTCCGTCACAACTTTAATCAAGTTACCTTTGCCATTTACAACACATAAATTACATTGTTTTTTAACTTTATATTCCTTAATCCATAGGTAACATGTTGAATTCGTCCAATAAAAGTAGTTTATATTTTTTCCAAATTCTATTGGTTTGTGTTTTTCCTTTTGGATTCTTAAAAAGTCAGGTCTTGCCAGATTTACCTAAGGAATGGATAGAAACATGCGTTCCAGAGACAGACAAAACGATCACAGTGTGCAGCGCAGGTTGTACCTTTTTGAATACCCAACTCCAACAGGCTATTAATTCGGCAACACCTGGTACTACCATATTGTTGGAGCAAGGGGTCAGCTACACCGGTCCCTTTGAATTACCGGAAAAAATGAGCGATGGTTGGATTGTCATTCGTACAGCTGTGGATGATGACTTGCTTCCTTCGACCAATGAACGCATAACACCGGAGTATACAACCGTTTTGGCTAAAATATTGGCTAAGCCGGGAATGAGTGCCTTTAAAACCAAGTCGAGGGCCCACCATTATTACTTTTTGGGTATAGAAATCGCCGCTACCGAATTTTCCTGGAATCTGGTAGAAATAGGAAGTTCAGAAAAAATCATCGACGACCTTCCCCACGACATTACCTTCGATCGTGTGTATCTCCATGGTCATAAAACTTTGGGCAGCCGCAGAGGAATTGCCATGAATGGTCGACGAATTGCTGTGGTAAATTCATGGCTTTCGGATTTTAAAGAAGTGGGCTTTGATAGTCAGGCCATTTGTGCATGGAATGGAAAAACATTTAAAATTGTGAACAATTATCTCGAAGGTGCCGGTGAAAATGTAATGATGGGAGGAGCAAAACCCAGTATACCGGATTTGCTTTGTTCGGACATCGAGGTGCGTAATAATCACTTTTTCAAACCCTTGTCGTGGCGTGTTGGTGACCCATCTTATGAGGGTACACATTGGTCTGTTAAAAATTTATTTGAATTAAAAAATGCAGACAGAGTGTGGATTCAGGGTAATGTTTTTGAAAACAATTGGTCCGACGCCCAAAATGGATTTGCCATTTTATTTACGCCGCGGACAGAGTCGGGTAGTTGTCCCTGGATTACCGTACAAAATGTGACCTTTGAGGAGAATATCGTGCGTCACACCGGAAGCGGCTTTAATATTTCAGGCCGGGACAATAATTACTCCACCACACCTAGCAACCACATTCTGTTGCGCAACAATCTAATAGAAGACTTGAATGGAAGTAGCTGGGGAGGCGATGGACGTACGTTGCAGGTATTAGGAGGTGTTCATCATTTGATTGTGGATCACAATACTTTTATCAATCTTTTGGGTTCTACTTTTATCAATGCTGACGGGCCTAATTTTCCCAACCAAAGTTTTGTCTACCGCAACAACATCGCGTCAAACGGAGTTTATGGACTACACGGAAGTGGCAAAGGTATTGGCAATCCGGCATTGAATTTTTATTTTCCAGGGGCACAGTTTCATCATAATGTTCTAACAGATGGCAAAACTTCCAATGGAGGCACTGTTTCAAATTATCCCGCGGATAATTATTTTCCTGGTCCGATGAAGGATATTGGATTTCAAAACTTCAATTTTGGTGTGGGAGGTAATTATCGCTTATTGGGAGGAAGTTCTTTTAGCAATGCCGGTTCAGATGGAGTGGACATTGGTGCAAACATTGAAACATTGGAACAAGCTACTGAAGGTGTTTTATCTGGATTCAATGAGGTTTGCGAGTCCCAAACTACAAAAACAGAACAGGATTGGATACCAGCCAGTATTTCTGAGTTGTTGCCAGCACCGAATCCGGGAACAAATTCCTTTTTTATACCCACTTCAGATAATGAAAAATCTTCTGTGGTGATGATGAATTTGCAAGGACAGGTAATGGATAACGTCAAAGCAAGCTTTCAAGCCAACGGGTGGGTTTTCGATACTTCATTTCTACGTGAAGGAATATACATCGTACATTTACAATTGGGAGATAAGGTTTATTTGTTCAAGTGGATAAAGATGGAGTAAGAACTTGATGACAGCTTGAAGTTTGACCACAATTAAATGGCTAGAAAAAGGAAATTTAACTTCCATTTTATTTTATTCACCTTTAAAATTAATTAACTCAATGGCACATATCTTTCACAGGGTTGGCATTCAGTCTGAACCTTATAAAGTATTTGATTCTTTATCCTCAATTGAAGGAATAAGTAATTGGTGGACAATTGATACCAGTGGTGAGGCTGAAGTAGGTAGTATATTAGTTACCCGATTTCATAATTTGCATGGCAATGAGATCGGTAGCATAAAGTTTGAGGTTATTGACTTGTTGTCTAACCAAAAAGTTCGATGGAAATTTTTGGAAGGCCCCACAGAATGGATTGGAACAGAAGTGGTATTTGAATTGCATCAGGAGGGAATTTATACCATCGTTTTATTTAGACATATGAATTGGGCCGAGGAGGTAGAATTTATGGCACATTGCAATATGAAATGGGCCGTTTTTTTACTGAGCTTAAAACAGTATATAGAAGAGGGAAAGGGGAGTCCGTCACCCCACGATATTAAAATAGACAATTGGAATTAAGATATAGTATGAACGAAGAAGTCATTTTAAAGTTCTTAATAATGTTGATTTACAGACATGAAAGCCATTAATATTCAAGTATGCATTGTTTTATTTTGTGGAGTATTTCTATTTGGATGTAAAAGCTCTTTTCAGGAAAAAACGAAATTTAAAAACAATCGTTTATTTAATAAAGTCGAAACAGAAAAATTGATTGGTTTTCTTCATCAGTTTGATTTAGAGTTGGCCAAAATAGAAAGAATAAACAAGAATGAATTAAATACTCTGTATGCAACATTTTTTAAAAGGCTAAAATCACAGGTTAAAGATAGCAAAATAGAAGTTGGTTTTAATATTGAGGGTCAAGAGCGACTTGAATCAACCTTGGATGATAAACTTAAAGATGAACTATGGGCAAATATGTGGGAAATAAGGAATGAAAATCAAACAATACCCGATACAATTTATTATTCTGTGATAAATGTAAAGGGGAGGTTTTTTAATTTTATGAAAACTGAATTGGCTTCTTCAAACCAAGTAATTAAAAATCAAATTAAACGGATTGAATCAGCAGGCGATATGACACCTGGTTTTTTTGCAGACATTATTTTATTTCCTGAGAAATATGATATACTTGATGACCGAATTAGATTGATGATTGCTATTCATTATGTTGGTTTAAATAGAGGTCACATAAATTCCATTAATAATGAAAGGAATAAAAAATAGCTTGCACTTCTCCTGGTCGACCAAAAAAAAGGTAATCATTAATTACCATGGATTTCAATAATACACTGAAATATTGAATTTTCATGTGGTATGATTATTTGGAAAAAAACTCTTTATTTTAGTGACATAATTTCAATTTAAATATTTGACACCTCATCCATTATGCACCGTTGACAAAAAAGTATGACAATTACCCAATTTACCCACGAGTTTGAAACTGCAATCCCTCAATTAAAATCCTATTTATTTAGGATAACAGCAAGTATCGAAGATACGGAGGACATTATCCAGGATACCTTTATAAAAGCATCACTAAAACTCGATTCATTCCGTGGAGAGAGTACCGCAAAAACCTGGATATTCACGATTGCCTCTAATATCGCAAAGGATAATTTAAGGGCAAAAAAAAGATGGCCTGAAGAAGTTACTGATATTTGTAGAGAAAAAGCACTGGCAAACCCGAATTATTTTCCTGAAATTGAAACCATCAGGCAAAATTCTTTACAGGCTGAATTTGAAATCAAAGAACACATTACTTTTTGTTTGACTTGCATTGCCAAATCATTACCACTAGAACAACAAATATGCCTGCTCTTAAAAGAAGTTTACGAATTTAAAGTGTCAGAAATAGCTGAAATTGTTGAGACAACTGAGGCCATGGTAAAGTATTATCTACATACGGGCAGATCAAAGATGGTGCACCTTTATGAAGGTCGTTGTGCTTTGATTAACAAAGAAGGAACCTGTCACCAATGCTCTGAATTAAATGGCATTTTTAATCCTAAACAAGATTTTGAGGTAGAAAAAAACAAGATTGAGTTTGCCAAAAGGGCCAATGACCCCAATCGGGAAACACTATTGGATCTCAGACTGCAGATTATGAAAGAAATTGACCCATTTAATTCCAGGGGTTCAGCTTTGCAATTGCATCATATTCAACACAATAGAAAAATAATGGAAAATTTTCCTGAAAAAGAAGGATGAGACCCTATCGTTTTTAAACGGCACAGCGTCAAAGGAATAATAAACAAAAATTAATTGAAATGACAACAATACCTTCTTCCGGCAAAGCCGTTACTACAAAAAAACTATTTAGTCGAGAGACAGCAGTAAGCATTGACATTCAGGCCGACAAAAGCATTGTATGGGCATTATTAACCAATGCCAGTGACTTTCCAAGATGGAACACAACAGTAATATCCATTGATGGCAGGATAGCACCGGGAGAAAAAATTAAGCTCAGATCAAAACTCGACCCAAAGAGAGAATTTTCTTTAAAGGTAAAGGAATATGATGCTGAAGACAAGATGGTCTGGGGTGATGCTATGGGAAGCAGGGTTTTTACCCTTAAAACCATCGGAAACAATCTTACCCATTTTACAATGGTTGAAAAAATTGGAGGCCCGCTTTTTCCTTTATTTGCTGGAATGATTCCACCCTTTGATGAAACATTTGAACAATATGTAAGAGATCTTAAAGCAGAGGCAGAATCAATTTCTAAAACTAAATAAAACAAAAAAAATGTCGTATAAAATTGGAACCAAAGACATGCCGCTGGCGCTAAAGACGCCTCCCCAGACCAGTGAATACACCATGCATGTAGATCAAAAAGATGGAAAAGAGGTATTGGTGTGCACTGTTGGAAAAACAGTTTTGTTTTATAACATCGATATACTCGATGACTTGCACAATATGCTTAAAAAGCATGGAGACTGGATGGAATTAGGAAGTGCGGATGAACAAAAACCTGCCAAAGAAGGTACTGTTGAAGCCTGGGGAAGAGCCAATGACAATCCGGTAGGTGGATGGTATGGACTGAAAAAAGGGTTGCGTGGTCGTGTTGGCATGTACATCCCACCCCTTATGGAAGCGTTGGGACTGGCTGAGGTGACCCATGACCTAAAAGGAAATAAGATGAGGGCAAAATAACAGCTTTTTGCCTTAGAGGAATGCCTTACAAAATAGAATAAATATTGAGTACAGGAAAAGTTTTAAAAAGTTAAATCGGCAAAACATGAGAATGTTATTGATAATTGCGGTTATTTCATTCTTTACATTAAGTTGCAATAAGGAAGATTCAAAGCCGACATCCTGCGAAACGAATTGTGCCTTACTCCCTGAAGTGGGACCATGCAATGCGGCATTTCAGAGATTTTATTTTGATCCCGTTGAAAAAAAGTGTCTTCCTTTTACATGGGGAGGTTGCGGTGGTGTTGTACCTTTTGAAACCCTGGAGGAATGTGAGTTATGCGAATGTAAATAGATAGAATCTGTATTGGAGATCGCGCATGATTGAACCACAGATTTGATATTATTTTTTATCTAAAGGTGTTTGATTAATTTTGCAAAGTATATTTCCCACTTTGTGGTGTCTCAAATATTTATTGTCAATTACCTCACTTTGCATGATAAATTTTACAATTCTTGAAACTAAAAGAATGATACTAAAGGGTATCACATCGGAACAAATGAAGTCCATTTTTGGTGAATGGCCAAAAGACGAAATTAAAAGTTTGCTGGGTCACCGTTCTGAGGAAGACTATTTAAAGGAAGAATATAAACACCTAAATGGTTATTCCACGTACAACAGAAGGTTTCTACTTTTTTTGATGACAGATAGGGAGACCGGCCTAATTATAGGAAGATGTGGTTTTCACAATTGGAACAAAGATCATAAAAGGGCTGAAATCGGATATGCGATGGAGGACGAAAAATTTTTAAGAAAAGGTTTGATGAGTGAGGCGGTTAAGGCCGTTCTGCAATTGGGTTTTCAAGAATTAGAGCTGAACCGAATCGAAGGCAATGTTGACATACTAAATATACCTTCCATCAAAATATTAGAGAAAAACAATTTTAGAAAGGAAGGGATTCTAAGAGAACATGTGTATCATTCAGACCATTTTAGTGATTCTGTTCTTTATTCGATTCTTCAGAAAGAATATTTTTTACATTAGACTTACATTTACTGCCATTTAATTTTTGTAGCTCATGAACCGGTTGAATTTAACTTTTTATTTGTGCCTGCTGATTTTTACTTTGCCAATATCTATCAACTTAGGTTTGAAGGCTCAAAATATCAGAATCAGTGGATTCAATGAACCCAATGAGCCTTCCATTGCCATCGACCCAAAAGATCCCAAGGTAATGGTGGCGGGTGCTAATTTAGATAACTACTACATCAGCATTGACAGTGGATATACATGGCTTACAAAAACTTTATCTTCAAGTTTTGGTGTTTGGGGCGATCCTGTTTTGGCGGTTGATACTGCGGGGGATTTTTATTTTTTCCATCTCTCGAATCCCCCAACAGGCAGTTGGATTGACAGGATTGTTTGCCAAAAATCAGAAGATCGGGGCAAGACCTGGTCTGATGGTTCTTTTGCCGGATTAAATGGATCTAAGGTGCAGGATAAGCAATGGTGTGCCATCGATCGGAAAAACAATCACCTCTATCTTTCCTGGACCCAGTTTGATCAATATGACAGCGCTGATCCTGGTGACAGCACTGTTATTTTATTTTCAAAATCTGTTGATGCCGGCGTTAGCTGGTCTGTTCCCAAAAGAATAAACAAGATAGCCGGAGATTGCCTGGATAAAGACAATACAGTGGAAGGTGCTGTTCCGGCAGTGGGTCCCGAAGGTGAGATCTACATAAGTTGGGCGGGACCCAATGGCTTGGTTTTTAATAAGTCAATTGACAGTGGTGATACATGGTTGGAGAATGAAATAAAAATTGACCCAATGCCTGGGGGTTGGGACTTCCTGGTTCCAGGCATATACAGGACAAATGGGTTACCGGTTACTGCATGTGATGTGAGTAATGGCCCAAACCGGGGTACCATCTATGTAAACTGGACCGATCAGAGAAATGGTACCGACAATACGGATGTATGGCTGGCTAAATCTCTGGATGGCGGGCAAAGTTGGTCAGCTCCCATAAAGGTAAATGATGACAATACAGGCAGACACCAGTTTTTTACCTGGATGGCCATTGACCAAAACAATGGTCATTTGTATTTTGTATTTTATGACCGCCGAAATCATTCCAACAACGCCACTGATGTCTACATGGCCCTTTCTATGGATGGCGGCCAAACCTTTATCAATCGAAAAATCAGTGAGGCTCCCTTCCTGCCCAATGAGAATATTTTTTTTGGTGATTACACCAATCTCAGTGTGCATGATGGAGTGATTCGTCCTATCTGGACCAGGCTCCATAATGGCGAGTTGAGTATCTGGACCCATATAGCACGTTTGGATGATTTTGTAAATTCTACCGGCACCCAAGAGTTTAAAAAATCTAATGAGGTGGAGCTTGAAAATTATCCCAACCCATCAAAAGAGATTCAATATGTTTCGTTTAAGTTGCATGAAAGTGCCAACGTCAATCTTTCCCTCCAGGATCTTGATGGGCGCATTGTGGCATGGATCATCAGAGATGAAAAGAGGGGATATGGCAAATACATTGAGAGCATCAACTTGTCAAACCTCCATCTTGCTGACGGAAACTATTTCATTAGGTTGGAGGTTGATGGCAAGGTCAAAGTAAACAGGATGGTGAAAATTTAATAAAACACAATGTATTGTCAAGAATGCTGATTGTTGAATAGGATTTTAATTTTGTTACCCGTTTTACAGATAGATTAAAGATGGTTATTGGGGCCATTCTTATTTTAACCAATTAAAAAGCTTGAGCCTATAATGAAAAACTCAATCCAACAAATTTTAAGATTTTTCATCTGTCTCCCCTTATTGACTGGCTGTTCAATTAAAATAAATGAGACATTTGATTACCATCAATTCATGAATCCAGAGGATATACAATATGATATAAAACAATTAAAAAAGAATCTGGAATCCCGGTATTTTGACATCAATTGGGAAGGAAAAAAAGAAGAGATTTTTACTTCGCTTGATAAAGTTGCTACTATTGACAGTCCAATTTCAATTGACTCATTCGAAGAGAGATTGGCTAAAATTATCAATCACATTGACGATGGCCATTCAAGGGTTATCCATCAAAAGAAAAAAATCCAAGACCATCAAAACCCATTTAGTGTCAGTAGTATTTCTGATTCTGTGCTCTATCTTAGGATAGGAAATTTTATGGAGGGTGACTTACTCAGCGATGTATTGGATGAATTTTCGCATCAATACCGCAAAAAGAGGCCTAAAAATGTTATTGTAGACATTCAAAATAATAGAGGCGGGGAAATAGGAAATGTAGTTATGGCGCTTTCCTATTTTCTTCCTTCAAAATCAAAAATCTATGAAAAAGTTAAATTTAAACATTCAACGGGCTTAAGAAAGTATTTTTCAAAATTGAAAGAATATTTCTCCGGACTTACAATTAACAAGCATACATCAAATAGAAAAATCAATGGGTCGCCCCGTGTATATGTGTGGATCAACGATCGAATTGCTTCAGGTAGCATGCTTTTTTCGTATCACATGCAAAGAAATGGCGCAACCATTATAGGGCAGCAGCCAAAAGGTCTTTTTAATACATTTGGAAATGCTACCGGGTATAAACTGCCAAAATCTAAAATTGTATTTACATTGTCCCGACTGAGACTCTTTCTTTCAAACAAAGTGCCCGATCGAATGGAAGACATGATAAGGCCAGATTTTCCTCTGGAGGCAAAATCAAATATTCATGACGTGTTACATATTATTAATAATCCGCTAAGAGAAGATAAGTCCCGAGACTAATCATTTAGTGAAAATTAACTAATTAAATGTTTAAAGACCAAGTAAAGGTGAGACCCACTACGGAAGAAGATTTAAATGTTCTTTTTCATTTTCAACTCGACGAAGAAGCCAATTATATGGCTGCTTTTACACCAAAACAACCTTTGGATTTGGAAGCTTATCTGACCAAGTATCGTCCCTTTCTGGATGACCCCACGATCAACAATCAAACCATACTTTTAGAAGGTGAAATAGTTGGCAGTATTGCAAAGTTTGAGATAGAAGGAGAGGCAGAAATCACTTATTGGATAGACAGACAGATGTGGGGTAAGGGTATAGGTGCAGAGGCATTAAGACAATTTTTGGAATTAGAAAAATCCCGACCATTACATGCAAGGGTAGCTTTTGACAATAGGGGATCACAAAAAGTTTTGGAAAAAAATGGCTTTCTAAGAATTGGCAATGATACTGGATATGCCAGCGCAAGAGGAAAAGAAATTGAAGAATATATTTTTAGACGGGAGTAATAAACCATGTTAACAACACATTGTATTGGTAACATTTTAGAAATGGTGTTTGGATAATATCACAGACCTAATTAAATCAAGAGATGGACAGTTTTAAGTACGCATTAGAAGGATTATTTGTTATGTTCAAGGAAGAGCGCAATGCCAGGATTCACCTGATAATGGCTATTGGGAGCATAGTTGCAGGAGTCTATTTTAATTTGTCATTGTCTGAATGGATTTTTTTGGTTTTTGCCATAGGACTGGTGATTGCCCTTGAACTCATAAATACAGCCATAGAGAATTTAGCAGATTTTGTCTCTCCGGAAAGGAATGAAAAAATCAAAAAAGTGAAAGATTTGGCTGCCGGGGCTGTTTTGATTGGGGCCATTTCATCTCTAATAATTGGAATATTGATTTTTGCACCTAAAATATACGGATTATTGTTGAATCATTAAATATTTTATTTTCACTTACTTTACCATTAACTTAAAATTACCTATTATGAAAAAAACTATTCCTTTTTATGCGCTTCTATTTATTTCTGTCATGGCAGTAGCTCAGGGACTCCCTAATGCTTATTCATCCAATGTCAGGATTGCAGATTCCCTCTACAATGCCGGAGACTATTTGAATTCAGGCAAGACTTACTCAAAAGCATTTGAGGCCAATGGCTGGAAAGGCTTGTCAAATCATAGGTACAACGCTGCATGCTCTTGGGCATTGGCTGGTGTGACCGACAGTGCTTTTTTTCAATTAGAGAGAATAGCCCAGAAAGCCAATTACACCAATTATGGACACATTACGACAGATACTGACTTAAATTCATTGCATGGTGATACCAGGTGGCAGCCCTTACTGAACCTCATTTTACAAAACAAAGAAAAGGCCGAAGTCAACTTAAACAAACCTTTAGCCGCGAAATTAGACAGTATCTATATTGAAGACCAGAAGTATCGACAGCAAATCAACGAGATCGAAAAGAAATATGGCTGGGAGTCGAAAGAAATGAAAGACCATTGGAAGATCATTGAAGAAAAAGATGCTGTCAATTTGGTTAAGGTAAAAGCGATATTAGACCAATATGGTTGGCTGGGTCCTGATGTCGTGGGTGGACAAGGAAATACTACCTTGTTTTTGGTTATCCAACATGCCGACAAGGAGACCCAGGTGAAGTATTTGCCCATGATGAGAGAGGCCGTAAAAAATGGAAAAGCCCAGGGTAGTAATTTGGCTTTACTGGAAGACCGCGTAGCATTGGGCATGGGAAAAAAACAAATTTACGGAAGTCAGATTGGCAGAGATGAAACGACCAACCTCTATTATGTTTCACCGCTGGAAGATCCTGGTAATGTTGATAAGAGGAGGGCAGAGGTAGGCCTTGGACCGTTGGCTGATTATGTGAGCAAGTGGAATATCAAATGGGATGTGGAGCAGTATAAAAAGGATTTGCCGATGTTGGAGAAGAAGTGAGATTGTGGATTTTGAATTGAGAATTACGAATGTCGAATTACGAATTAAAAATGTCGAATTTCGAATGTCGAATGTCGAATTACGAATTAAAAATGTCGAATGTCGAATTGAGAATTACGAATTAAAAATGTCGAATGTCGAATTGAGAATTACGAATTAAAAATGTCGAATGTCGAATTGAGAATTACGAATTATGGATGATCGATGGTAGAGTTTGATTAGGAGAATAAAATTATTTTAAATAGAATAAAAAGGGCATGGATACACTCCATGCTTTTTTTTTGGTTATCTTATTTTAACTTAAGTAAGACGGAATCTGGGGTCAATCACGGATGATTTGACGAAGGTTCCAATCATTTCAAAACATGTACGGTTGCCTGATAAGCATCCAGTACCATCACATCTTTTTGATGGTCCAAGATAGGGTAGTTGTTGATCAGGGTTTGGTTGATTTTTTTAATCTCCGGAAGCTGAATCTTAACAATAGATTCTGAAAAGTTGAGGAGGATCAGGTATTTTTTCCCTTCATGTTCTCTGGTATAGGCATAAACCTCTGCGTGATGCGGTGTCAGGATTTTGTATTGTCCATGGACCAGGCCTGGATGGCTTTTTCTCATGGCTGTCAGGTTTTTAAAATGCTGCAGCACTGAAAAAGGGTCGTTCAACTGTTGATCGACATTGACCACCTTGTGGTTGGTGTTGACAGGGAGCCAGGGCTTGCCGGTTGAAAACCCACTTTGGTTATTGCTATTCCATTGCATAGGTGTTCTGCCATTGTCGCGCGATTCAAACCTGAGTTTTTCCATAAAATAGTCCATGTCCTCACCTTTTGATTTGGCTTTTTTATATCCGTTGATGGCTGCAATGTCCCTAAAATCATCTATGCCCTTAAAGGTAGAATTGGTCATCCCCAATTCATCGCCATAATAACAATAGGGTGTGCCTCGCATGGTTAAAATAAACGTATTTAACATTTTAGCAGATACTTCGCGATACATGGCTTTGTCGTTACCAAACCGACTTACCATTCTGGCCTGGTCGTGGTTGGCAAGGAAGATGGAAATCCATCCCTTATCTGCAAAGGCACTGTCCCACTGAGTGAATACTCTTTTGAAACGATGGAAGTCGTAGCCTTCATATTTTGCCAGGTCAACCCCATCAAAGGCATAGGCCATGTTGAGTTCCTTGCGTTCGGCATCAACCAGGTTGTGGGCATCTTCAAAGTTGCGACCCGCCCCTTCGGCTACACTCATCACTTTGAATTGGCTGAAAACTTCTTTGTGCATTTCTTTCAGGTAGTCGTGGATGCCCTCCTGCATGGCGTAATAATTGATAAAGTTTTTCTCAAATCCCTCTGGGAAGGGCGGAAAGCTGGTGTCTTTGGCGGCAAATTGAAAGGCATCGAGGCGAAAGCCATCTACTCCTTTTTGAGCCCAAAACTTCATGATGTCATAGACTTCCTGTCTTAATTGTGGATTGCTCCAGTTGAGGTCGGGTTGTTTCTGAGAAAAATAATGGAGGTAGTAGGCATCTGTTTTTTTGTCGTATTTCCATGCTTCGCCTTTCTCATCAAAGAGACTATACCGATAGTTGGGCTTCCCTTTTTCTGCGGGCCACCAGTGATAGTAATCGCGATAGGGATTGTCTCTAGAACTTCTTGATTGTTTAAACCACTTATGCTCATCGCTGCTGTGATTGACCACAATATCCATGATGAGTTTTAAGCCCCTCTTGTGCAGCCCTTCCAACAAAAGATCAAAATCTTTCATGGTTCCAAAGTCTTTCATGATCTTTCTATAATCACTTACATCATAGCCATTGTCGTCATTGGGGGAGCTGTAGATGGGATTGAGCCACACAGCAGTTACCCCCAGACTTTGGATGTAGTCCAGTTTTTCAATGATGCCTTTCAAATCTCCCACACCATCACCATTGGAATCTTTAAAGCTACGAGGGTAAATCTGGTAGACAATCTCTTCTTTCCACCATTCATCCACCTGGCTATCAGGACCTGATGTGTTGGTGGTGTTGCAACTTATCATCGTAGTGATCATCAGCAGGCAGATTGCAGTTTTATAATTCATTTTTTTATTTTAAATATCTAAAGGTCCAAATGGAGGAACATTGTTTTTAAGGTAGTCAATGTCCTTAAATTTCATTCTGAAAGGGCAATCAACTTTTTCCATTAAAGAACCAAAGCTAAGACCTTTGTATCTTCTAAAAAAGTGTTTCGCTTTCACCAATATTTATTGGGTGTAATAGATATAAATGAATTTTATATTAGGTTGTCTAACTGATTTGATCATTACAGTAAAATATTATTTGGTTCTTTTTGATAATGATTCACCTGGCTATGAGACTGGCGCTATGGAATAGGGGGGGAGGGAGCTGTCTATCTGTAGAACAAAGATGGATGGAACCATACAAAAATGATCAATGACTGGTTTTAACAGATCAATTCTTGATATTTCATTTCAAAATTAGGCAGTTTAAAAGAATAAAAATTTGAAACATATAATTTTGCTGTCTTAGAACAAAACAATATTCTGATATTTTACAAAAAAGTTAATACACGGAACAAATGAGAGGTAAAAATTGTTTCTGCCAATTTTATATTAAGTAAATTAACTTCGTATCTTAAGCCCGGTTTTAGCTGTCCACTCCAAGTCGGTGGGCAGAAAAATACTTCAAGAGAAAAAACAAGAGAAATGCAAACTTACAATGAGGAGCCTCTTCAGGGGCTCTATGACGCCCGCTATGAGCGAGATGCCTGCGGCATCGGTTTTGTAGCCCACATCAATGGCAGAAAGTCGCACAACGCCATTGCAGATGCGTTGACCGTGTTAGAAAACATGGAGCACCGCGGAGCCTGCGGCTGTGAAACCAATACAGGCGATGGCGCAGGTATTTCATTTCAGATTCCCCATGCTTTTTTAAAAAGTGAATGTGTGAGGTTGGGTATTTCACTTCCTGATGATACCATGTATGGCGTTGGCATGGTCTTTTTTCCAAAGGGCCTCGTTGAAGAGTGTAAAGAACTATTTTCAGAAGCAGCAGAGCAGCTGGGTCTGGTAATCCTCGGTTACCGGCAAGTGCCGGTGAACAGAGAAGATATAGGAGTGACCGCCTTGTCGGTTGAACCCGACATCGAACAGGTTTTTATTCAAAAACCGGATAACCTTACCGATGAACTCGACTTTGAAAAAAAGTTATTTGTTCTGCGCAACTATGCCAGTCATACCATCAATGCTGTTATCCGTAAAAACGATACCGGTTTTTATTTAGCCTCTCTTTCTTGTCGCACCCTGGTGTACAAGGGTCAATTGACCAGTGGACAATTGCGCAGGTACTATCCCGATTTACAGAGCAAAAGATTAACCAGTGCTTATGCCATTGTGCATTCACGATTTGCCACCAATACGTTTCCCTCCTGGTCGTTGGCCCAGCCATTCCGATACCTGGCCCACAATGGAGAAATCAATACCCTGCAGGGCAATCTCAATTGGCTGCGCAGCAATGAGACGCATTTTTCCTCACCCCATTTTACGCAGACCGAGATCAACATGATCCTTCCTCTGGTATCGGGCAAACAATCGGATTCTGCCAGTCTTGACAACATGGTAGAAATGCTGATGCTGTCCGGCAGATCACTGCCGCACGTACTGATGATGCTCATACCGGAAGCCTGGGATCACAACCAGGGCATCAACGAACAGCTCCATCATTTTTATGAATTTCATTCTTGTATCATGGAACCCTGGGATGGCCCCGCTGCCGTTTGTTTCAGCGATGGTCGATTACTGGGAGCCACCCTCGATCGAAATGGCCTCAGACCGGTGCGCTATTCCATTACCCGCGATGGCCGGATGATTTTAGCATCAGAAACAGGGGTGTTAGCCTTGAAGGACGCAGATGTGATTGAAAAGGGCAGGCTCGGCCCGGGTAAGATGTTGGTCATTGACCTGGAAGCCGGCAAGATCATCCACAACGATGCCATCAAAGAAGCCGTCAGTGCAAGGCAGCCTTATGGAGAGTGGTTGGAGCAATACAGAATCACCATGGGCAAGGTGGCAGAACCCCGCATTGGTTTTGCTCCCATGGCACATCCACAGGTGTTTAAGTACCAGAAAGTATTCGGATATACTACCGAAGCCATCGAAGACATCATCCTTCCCATGGCGCTAACGGGTAAAGAACCCATTGGCTCTATGGGCAGTGATACCCCTTTGGCGGTGTTGAGCCGTGAAGCGCAACACCTGAGTCACTATTTTAAGCAGGGCTTTGCCCAGGTAACCAATCCGCCCATCGATCCCATTCGCGAAAAGTTGGTGATGTCGCTCTCTAGTTTTGCCGGTACCAATGGCAATATCCTCGATGAAGATCCCATAACCGCGCATAGTTTTATCCTTCGTCATCCCATCCTCAGCAATTATTATCTGGAAAAAATCAGAAGTGTAGACACAGGTACTTTTCAAAGCAAGACCATCCAGGGTTACTTCAGGGCAGATGGAAAACCGGGTTCTCTTCAAAATGCCTTAGAACGCGTTTGCAGGTACGCCGAAGATGCGGTCCATGATGGATTTCGGGTCATTGTCCTGCAAGATCGTGCCATTGATTCAAGGCATGCCCCCATTCCTTCTCTTTTATTGGTTTCCGCAGTACACCACCACCTCATCCGCAAAGGACTCAGGGGTGAAGTGGGAATTGTGGCAGAGGCCGGCGATGTTTGGGAGGTTCACCACGCCGCCTGCCTCATCGCTTACGGGGCTACAGCCATTAATCCTTATATGGCCTTTGCTACCATTCATGACAGGGTGGTAGAAGGTCTTTGTCAAAGCCCTTTGTCATCCGAAGATTTGCAACGCAACTACATCGACGCCCTTAACGCAGGACTGCTAAAGGTCTTATCCAAGATGGGCATTTCTACTTTTCAGTCGTACCAGGGGGCTCAAATTTTTGAAATCCTGGGTCTCCATCGGGAAGTGGTGGATAAATATTTTACCGGCACAGTGAGTCAAATTGGCGGGCTCAAGCTCGATGATATTGCCAAAGAAGCCCTAATCAAACATTATCCGGCCTTTGACCCCAAGACCATTCCCAATGACCGGCTGCCCGTTGGTGGTGAATGGCAATGGAATCGTAAAGGGGCTTATCATTTGTTCAACCCACAGACCATCCACCTTTTGCAGCTCAGTACCCGGAACCGGGATTACGCCATGTTTAAAAAATACAGTCGACTCATTGACCAGCAGGCCGAAACTGCTTGTACATTGAGGAGCCTGCTCTGTTTTAAGAAGCAGCAAAAGTCCATATCCCTGGCAGAAGTTGAATCAGCAGAAAATATCTATCCCCGATTTGCTACAGGTGCCATGAGTTTTGGCTCTCTTTCGTGGGAGGCCCACACCACCCTTGCCCTTGCCATGAATAAACTGGGTGGCAGAAGCAATACCGGTGAAGGAGGCGAAGATGAAAGCAGGTATGATTTAATGGAAGACGGCACCTCTTTTCGTTCCAAAATAGTGCAGGTGGCCAGTGGTCGGTTTGGGGTTACGAGCAGGTACCTGAGTGAGGCCGAAGAAATCCAGATCAAGATGGCCCAGGGCGCCAAGCCGGGAGAAGGAGGCCAGCTGCCGGGAGAAAAGGTAGATGAGTGGATTGGCAAGACCCGACATGCCACACCCGGCGTAGGCCTGATTTCTCCACCCCCGCACCACGATATTTATTCAATCGAAGATTTGGCCCAGCTCATCTTTGATCTCAAAAATGCCAATCGGAATGCCCGCATTTCTGTCAAGCTGGTGAGTAAGGCCGGGGTGGGGACCATTGCATCCGGGGTTACTAAGGCCAAGGCCGATGCTGTTCTCATCTCTGGATTTGATGGAGGCACAGGTGCCTCGCCCCTGGGATCCATCAAACATGCGGGACTGCCTTGGGAACTTGGCTTGGCAGAGACCCAGCAGACCCTGATGAAAAACAAGTTGAGACCGAGGGTGACCCTGCAGGTAGACGGCCAACTCAAAACGGGACGTGACCTGGCTATTGCCGCTTTGCTGGGAGCCGAAGAATGGGGGGTGGCAACTGCAGCCCTGGTTACCGAAGGGTGTATCATGATGCGCAAATGTCATTTGAATACCTGTCCTGCCGGCATAGCCACCCAGGATGAGAACTTGCGAAAACAGTTTACCGGTAAGGTTGACTATGTTGTTACCCTCTTCCAGTTTTTAGCCGAGGAGCTGCGCGAAATCATGGCAGAACTGGGCTTTGCTACGGTCAACGAAATGATTGGCAGGGTAGATTGCCTGGAGCAAAAAAATAATCTCGATTACTGGAAATACCAACACATCGATTTATCGCGCTTGCTTTACAAGGTAAATGAAGGAGAAAATCAGACCTGCTATAAATCTGAAAGCCAGGATCATGGTCTGGAAGATGTGCTCGATTGGCAGTTGCTCGAAAAGGCAAAGAAGGCCATCCTTTATATGGAAAAAGTAGAAGGGCAGTGGCCCATCAGAAATACAGACAGAGCTACAGGCACCCTGCTGAGCAACGAAGTGACCAAGGTGTGGAAAAGTGAAGGCTTACCCGATGATGCCATTCGATTTACTTTTTATGGCTCAGCCGGCCTGAGTTTTGGTGCCTTTGGCGTGCGGGGCCTCACCCTTCGACTGGTAGGCGATGCCAATGATTATTTGGGTAAGGGCTTGTCAGGAGCCAGGCTCATCGTCCACCCTTCTCCTGATGCTGGTTTTAAGCCCGAGGCCAACATTGTGGTAGGCAATGTGGTATTGTACGGAGCTACCGGCGGCGATGTGTTTATTTATGGCAGGGCTGGAGAAAGATTTGCCGTGCGCAACTCCGGGGCCACAGCAGTGGTTGAAGGCGTTGGTGATCATGGCTGCGAGTACATGACCGGTGGCACGGTGGTTGTGCTGGGAGAGGTTGGGCGCAATTTTGGGGCCGGCATGAGTGGTGGCCAGGCTTATGTGTACGATGTCTCTGGTCAATTTAGCTCCAGGGTCAATGCAGAAACCATCGATCTGGAAGCATTGGACGAAGGCGACGACAAGGATGTATTGAGGCACTTGCTCCAACAACACCAGGAGTTGACCGGTAGTGTTACCGCACAGTTTATCTTGTCGGATTGGGACCAGCAACTGCAGCACTTTGTTAAAGTATTTCCAAAAGAATACAAAAGAGCCATTGCCCAAAAAAAACAAAGAAATGTCACAGTTCAATAACTAATCGAAATTATCATTATAAGCAGATTCACGCATGCAAAGCGAAAAAATACACGGCTTTAAAACGATCGGTAGGATGCTTCCCGAGGCGGAGGCACCCCAAAGCAGGATTCGTCATTACCAGGAATTTTATCAACCCTATACAGCGGATCAGGTACACGGACAATCGGCCCGCTGTATGGACTGTGGTGTTCCTTTTTGTCACAGTGCCTGTCCGCTGGGCAATGCCATACCTGAGTTCAACGATGCCGTTTATCACGAGCGTTGGCAAGAGGCTTATAGCCTACTAGCGACTACCAATAATTTTCCAGAATTTACGGGTCGCATTTGTCCGGCTCCCTGCGAATCTGCGTGTGTACTGGCCATCCACAGACCTGCTGTAGCCATCGAAGCCATAGAAAAACACATCATTGAAATTGCCTTTGAAAAGGGTTGGGTAAAACCCTATGTTCCTGAGAAGAGGACTGGCAAAAAAGTAGCCATCATTGGCAGTGGTCCCGCAGGCCTGGCTGCTGCAGACGAGCTGAATGCCATGGGTCATCATGTCACCGTGATGGAGCGCGACGATGCTGCAGGAGGCCTGCTGCGATATGGTATACCCGATTTTAAATTGGAAAAAAACATCATCGATCGTCGCATCCACATCATGGAAAATTCGGGCATTGTTTTTAAGTACCACTGCTATGTGGGTGGCAACGTATCTATGCATGACCTGCTGGATCAATATGATGCTGTGATCCTTGCCACAGGAGCCATGGTGCCCAATGACGTACCGCTGGAGGGCAGGCACCTGGCCAATGTGCACTTTGCCATGGATTTTTTAAAACAACAAAACAAGATCAATGCAGGCAGGGAAGCCATCGACTTAGACGAAGCTGAAAGCAATAGGGCAGGAAGGCCTATCAATGCCCATAACAAGAGGGTAGTGATCATTGGCAGTGGCGATACGGGCAGCGATTGCATTGGCACCAGTATCCGTCAGGGAGCCAAGTCGGTTACCCAGATCGCACGCATGCACCGACCGGGAGACGAGCGCCCTGCATTCACGCCCTGGCCCTTGTACCCTGAAATTCATCGCACTTCCAGCTCACAAGAAGAAGGCTGTGAGCGCCTCTTTTCCACCATAACCAAGGCATTTTTGGATGATGGTAAAGGTGCCGTGAGCGGTGTTTTGCTAGCCGACCTCCATTGGGAGTTGAGTGCAGAAGGTAGGCGCCTGCGCAGCACCGAAGTACCAGGTAGTGAAAGGGTCATACCCTGTGATCTCGTTTTGATAGCCACCGGCTTTGCAGGACCGGATGTCAGCGATTTCAATCATTGGGGCATCAAGGTAAATGCCTCGGGCCATGTGCTTGCCAGCGATGCTGATTATCTGACTTCACACCCCCGGATCTTTGCTTGTGGCGACAATCGAAGGGGGCAGAGCCTGGTGGTGTGGGCCATTGCCGAGGGCAGGGAATGTGCCAGGGCAGTGGGGGGGTATTTGGGGTGAGGTTGGGGCTAATCTTATTAGTCTAGGTGTTAATATGGTGAATTAAAATGCACTGACGGATTACCATTTGTATTATTGGTGAGTTGAATTAATTTCAATTACGAATTACGATATTTACGATTACGAATTTGATTAGAACATAATGGAAATTGAGTAAGATGTTGAAAGTTTTTTCAGTTTTAGCAAGGTGATAACTTCCATTTATGATACGCCTCACTATGTTTTGTTGTGAATAGCTTTCAAATTATTACCTTGCAGTGGTAAGACACAACCTGCTGCCAAATAGTTCAAGATCAGGCAAGGTTGTGAATAGCTTTCAATTTATTACCTTGCAGTGGTAAGACACAACATATTAAATCAATTGTAAATGGATAACACGTTGTGAATAGCTTTCAAATTATTACCTTGCAGTGGTAAGACACAACGTACATTTTTTCAACCAACTTTAGCCCTTCGTTGTGAATAGCTTTCAAATTATTACCTTGCAGTGGTAAGACACAACGGCGATCTTTTTGGTAGTGCCAGTATTCAGGTTGTGAATAGCTTTCAAATTATTACCTTGCAGTGGTAAGACACAACGCACAAAGTTATGTTACATTCACACACAATGTTGTGAATAGCTTTCAAATTATTACCTTGCAGTGGTAAGACACAACTTTTGCGCTCCAAACTTGGCGACGTTGGGCGTTGTGAATAGCTTTCAAATTATTACCTTGCAGTGGTAAGACACAACCTTTTTGATTTCATTATCTGAAATCTCATAGTTGTGAATAGCTTTCAAATTATTACCTTGCAGTGGTAAGACACAACGCCAGTGGCTTCAATTACATATACAACAGAGTTGTGAATAGCTTTCAAATTATTACCTTGCAGTGGTAAGACACAACCAAAAAGAGTTGGCCAATTCCAGAGCCAAGTTGTGAATAGCTTTCAAATTATTACCTTGCAGTGGTAAGACACAACTGGAGTCCTGGGTGAGGCCATTATCAAGCAGTTGTGAATAGCTTTCAAATTATTACCTTGCAGTGGTAAGACACAACTCTCGAGCATGCGGTCAACAATCACCTGACGTTGTGAATAGCTTTCAAATTATTACCTTGCAGTGGTAAGACACAACTCGACAATGTAACCCATTGCCCACTGCCTGTTGTGAATAGCTTTCAAATTATTACCTTGCAGTGGTAAGACACAACCACTTTTTTTGCTTTGAAAACCCCGTAAATGTTGTGAATAGCTTTCAAATTATTACCTTGCAGTGGTAAGACACAACCATTTGCCGACGAGGGAATGATTTAATTTGGTTGTGAATAGCTTTCAAATTATTACCTTGCAGTGGTAAGACACAACATTACGGTTGTTCCCATTGTGTATGTTTGGTTGTGAATAGCTTTCAAATTATTACCTTGCAGTGGTAAGACACAACGAAATGCAAACACCATATTTGCATCATACGTTGTGAATAGCTTTCAAATTATTACCTTGCAGTGGTAAGACACAACAAGAATTATTGGAAGAATATGTTGAGTTATGTTGTGAATAGCTTTCAAATTATTACCTTGCAGTGGTAAGACACAACTTATGTGAATTGTGATTACATGAATGTAGAGTTGTGAATAGCTTTCAAATTATTACCTTGCAGTGGTAAGACACAACTTTGTCATTTTCGTGGTCCGTTAAGCATAAGTTGTGAATAGCTTTCAAATTATTACCTTGCAGTGGTAAGACACAACCTCCCTCATTGTGGTAAAGTCGATAATCGGGTTGTGAATAGCTTTCAAATTATTACCTTGCAGTGGTAAGACACAACGTACTGCCCCTAAAGGAATAGTTTCAGTATGTTGTGAATAGCTTTCAAATTATTACCTTGCAGTGGTAAGACACAACTCCAACCGCGGTGAAATATAAATTGATCTGTTGTGAATAGCTTTCAAATTATTACCTTGCAGTGGTAAGACACAACGTTGTTCTATATACATTTTAACCGTTTTTGGTTGTGAATAGCTTTCAAATTATTACCTTGCAGTGGTAAGACACAACTGGAGGCGGTGGGGGAGGACTCACAGAGGAGTTGTGAATAGCTTTCAAATTATTACCTTGCAGTGGTAAGACACAACAAGAGCAAAAGGAACAAAGAATATCATTATGTTGTGAATAGCTTTCAAATTATTACCTTGCAGTGGTAAGACACAACAATCTTCAATAATAGCCTTTGTGTCTGCAGGTTGTGAATAGCTTTCAAATTATTACCTTGCAGTGGTAAGACACAACACAAGCCCTATCAACTTTGCTTACGATTACGTTGTGAATAGCTTTCAAATTATTACCTTGCAGTGGTAA
Organism: uncultured Bacteroidota bacterium; assembly: GCA_937872515.1. Lineage (GTDB taxonomy): Bacteria > Bacteroidota > Bacteroidia > Chitinophagales > Saprospiraceae > JADKBO01. Next base: position 24,583 of record CALMSX010000059.1, on the reverse strand, counting down.
GACACAACTGTGGGAATGGGATGATTTTGACTACCGTAGTTGTGAATAGCTTTCAAATTATTACCTTGCAGTGGTAAGACACAACCAGAGTCTCTAATACCTTTACTGAAATAGTGTTGTGAATAGCTTTCAAATTATTACCTTGCAGTGGTAAGACACAACGTAATGGGTGAAACCAGGATGATCAGGCTTGTTGTGAATAGCTTTCAAATTATTACCTTGCAGTGGTAAGACACAACATAGTTTCAATAACTGTTACTGGAACCAGGGTTGTGAATAGCTTTCAAATTATTACCTTGCAGTGGTAAGACACAACCCAAGGTTTAATTAACATCAAACAAGCAAAGTTGTGAATAGCTTTCAAATTATTACCTTGCAGTGGTAAGACACAACTAGACAAGAACAATAATATCATTGCCGGTAGTTGTGAATAGCTTTCAAATTATTACCTTGCAGTGGTAAGACACAACAGAAGTGCCCCAGGATATTAAATCAATCATGTTGTGAATAGCTTTCAAATTATTACCTTGCAGTGGTAAGACACAACCATTATAAATTTTAGTATATGCAGCGATAGGTTGTGAATAGCTTTCAAATTATTACCTTGCAGTGGTAAGACACAACAGGTTGAAAATAGCTGCATTGAGTGATACCGTTGTGAATAGCTTTCAAATTATTACCTTGCAGTGGTAAGACACAACATAGATCGCTTTTGGGGTGATGTGAAACCTGTTGTGAATAGCTTTCAAATTATTACCTTGCAGTGGTAAGACACAACTGGGTTAACTTAAAAGTGAATTTAACAATTGTTGTGAATAGCTTTCAAATTATTACCTTGCAGTGGTAAGACACAACCTCCACTCGCGTAGATCTCATGATTCTTTAGTTGTGAATAGCTTTCAAATTATTACCTTGCAGTGGTAAGACACAACTTGGTTCGACTTTTCCGTATAGGTAGTCCAGTTGTGAATAGCTTTCAAATTATTACCTTGCAGTGGTAAGACACAACAGCCATTGTTTTGTCAGGTATGTAACCAATGTTGTGAATAGCTTTCAAATTATTACCTTGCAGTGGTAAGACACAACTAGATCGCTTTTGGGGTGATGTGAAACCTGTTGTGAATAGCTTTCAAATTATTACCTTGCAGTGGTAAGACACAACCACTCAAGTGGCAAGAGGTACTAAGCAACCGTTGTGAATAGCTTTCAAATTATTACCTTGCAGTGGTAAGACACAACACTACCTGCATCGACGCCTTAGAAAGTACCGTTGTGAATAGCTTTCAAATTATTACCTTGCAGTGGTAAGACACAACAATTTGGATTTAACCTCCAGGACGCGGTCAGTTGTGAATAGCTTTCAAATTATTACCTTGCAGTGGTAAGACACAACGTAGGAGTTTACCAGTATAAGCACATCATTGTTGTGAATAGCTTTCAAATTATTACCTTGCAGTGGTAAGACACAACTGATCGATGTGTATATCCATTTCAATATATGTTGTGAATAGCTTTCAAATTATTACCTTGCAGTGGTAAGACACAACATCAGGACAATAATATCCAAGGCCCAAGAGTTGTGAATAGCTTTCAAATTATTACCTTGCAGTGGTAAGACACAACCGACCGGCGCGTCTATCTGTATTTGAACCGGTTGTGAATAGCTTTCAAATTATTACCTTGCAGTGGTAAGACACAACTGACAGGGCAAAACACATGCGGAGCCCCAAGTTGTGAATAGCTTTCAAATTATTACCTTGCAGTGGTAAGACACAACAAACCAGGCAGAACACAATTATTTTTTTCAGTTGTGAATAGCTTTCAAATTATTACCTTGCAGTGGTAAGACACAACTTATTCTTATTCGCATTCCTATCTGTCACCGTTGTGAATAGCTTTCAAATTATTACCTTGCAGTGGTAAGACACAACCCTACTTTTTATTGGCTTTCACCCATGACCGTTGTGAATAGCTTTCAAATTATTACCTTGCAGTGGTAAGACACAACCCAATCTTCCTTTGTTTCGCATTCAGCCAGGTTGTGAATAGCTTTCAAATTATTACCTTGCAGTGGTAAGACACAACTGTACCTCTGCTTTAAAGCAGCATCTACATGTTGTGAATAGCTTTCAAATTATTACCTTGCAGTGGTAAGACACAACGGCAACTTGACACCTTTGGTAATATGTATGGTTGTGAATAGCTTTCAAATTATTACCTTGCAGTGGTAAGACACAACCAATGCAAGTGGCGGTAGAATTTTACCAGAGTTGTGAATAGCTTTCAAATTATTACCTTGCAGTGGTAAGACACAACCACCAGCACTCTAAGGAGAGGCAGTTATTTGTTGTGAATAGCTTTCAAATTATTACCTTGCAGTGGTAAGACACAACATGCCTTGCTTAAATGGAACGGGTCATCTTGTTGTGAATAGCTTTCAAATTATTACCTTGCAGTGGTAAGACACAACTCTTCGAATATTCTTGTAAATCCGTAGGTAGTTGTGAATAGCTTTCAAATTATTACCTTGCAGTGGTAAGACACAACCAATGGTTAAGGCTTTTTCTGGCTCTAAACGTTGTGAATAGCTTTCAAATTATTACCTTGCAGTGGTAAGACACAACCTTTTTTCCCGTCACCCCTGTCTTTTAAAAGTTGTGAATAGCTTTCAAATTATTACCTTGCAGTGGTAAGACACAACTGCATCCTGATCAACGCTTGCGGGTCAATTGTTGTGAATAGCTTTCAAATTATTACCTTGCAGTGGTAAGACACAACTAAATCGTTCTGCCACTTCTCGAACACTCGTTGTGAATAGCTTTCAAATTATTACCTTGCAGTGGTAAGACACAACAATTCAAAAATCAAATTCAGAAAAGAATCGTTGTGAATAGCTTTCAAAATATTACCTTGCAGTGGTAAGACACAACCCGTTCAAACCATCCTGCATACCCCAAACCGTTGTGAATAGCTTTCAAAATATTACCTTGCAGTGGTAAGACACAACGTTTGTCCAGTGTAGTAACCTGAGAATTTCGTTGTGAATAGCTTTCAAAATATTACCTTGCAGTGGTAAGACACAACTGAAGTTGTCAACATTCGCGATGCTTACGGGTTGTGAATAGCTTTCAAAATATTACCTTGCAGTGGTAAGACACAACCGTTCAAGATCACATACGATGCACCAGAGAGTTGTGAATAGCTTTCAAAATATTACCTTGCAGTGGTAAGACACAACTATTCGCCGGGGTATGCAAAGAAAAAAGCGTTGTGAATAGCTTTCAAAATATTACCTTGCAGTGGTAAGACACAACTGATAAAACCCATACTTTGAGCCACCGACAGTTGTGAATAGCTTTCAAAATATTACCTTGCAGTGGTAAGACACAACCCATCCAATCCAATGCAGGAAGGATTGCCGGTTGTGAATAGCTTTCAAAATATTACCTTGCAGTGGTAAGACACAACTCTGCCTTATCTGTTTTGTGAGTTTCTTTTGTTGTGAATAGCTTTCAAAATATTACCTTGCAGTGGTAAGACACAACAATACATCGCTTATTTCACCTCCTATTTGAGTTGTGAATAGCTTTCAAAATATTACCTTGCAGTGGTAAGACACAACCGTAAATATTAGCGTTTACCTCAGCTCCTGGTTGTGAATAGCTTTCAAAATATTACCTTGCAGTGGTAAGACACAACATATAGTTATTTTATACCGTATCTAGACTTGTTGTGAATAGCTTTCAAAATATTACCTTGCAGTGGTAAGACACAACATACAAAGATAACAATTTCTATACCAATTTGTTGTGAATAGCTTTCAAAATATTACCTTGCAGTGGTAAGACACAACCTGGTCTAGCTTTAAATACATTGTCGTCTAGTTGTGAATAGCTTTCAAAATATTACCTTGCAGTGGTAAGACACAACCTATACCCCTACTGGTGTATATTTCTACTGGTTGTGAATAGCTTTCAAAATATTACCTTGCAGTGGTAAGACACAACATGGCTTCCATAGCCTGTAGAGTAGTTTTAGTTGTGAATAGCTTTCAAAATATTACCTTGCAGTGGTAAGACACAACGTTTCCGCTGCAAGGTATTATTATTCAATGCTTTAGCGGAGGTCTTAGGATTTGATTTTTAAAACAATTCTAACTGCATGCCCGCCTTAGGATTGGGAATTTTCTTTTCTGCATAATATACCTGCATTAAACCAAATTGGGCATCGGTTATGCGCAAGAGGGCAACCTTGCCTAACTCCGGAATGAGTTTCTTGACCCTTTTTTCGTGCACATCGGCATTTTCTTTGCTGGCGCAGTGGCGCAAATAGATTGAAAATTGAAACATTTCAAATCCGTCGGCCAACAATTTGAGGCGCATTTCTGATGCGCGTTTTCTTTCTTTTTTGGTCGTAACCGGAAGGTCAAAAAATACAAACAACCACATGGTTCGATATTTATTGATTCGCAATGATTTTGATGCCATGGCATATAATTTTACCGGACTAATCATTGCCATCAACCGAATCAGGGAAGTACAGGATATTTTATTTTTCTTTTTCTTCCTAAAAAGCATTCGGCCAATGATGAAGTGGTTTGGACCAAACCCACCATAAGTGGACTGTGTCCGTTTCCAATTTTTACATCAACGGTGGCAATAGAAAGTAGCCTTGTCTTGGTTTCTTTATCCAAAAAGCTTGCCAAATCATTGGTTTGCCAAATTTCGTATGCCAAAAGGTCTACAAAAGGTCTATAGGGTTCCATGATGTCGTCGGCCAGACAATGGGCATTGTACTGATTGCTGTGAAAAATGCCCAGACTGAGATTGAGTCCGCTGCCAACAAGGGATCGGGCAACAATGCTCCTCAATATAGCATAGCCATAATTGAGTAGATTGTTGGGTGGCTCCCCTTCACTATCTCTAAAAAAATCTTTGCCAAACAAGGTTTGCCAATAATAGACAGCCGCCTGTCCCTCAGCATTTTCAGAGTCCCCACTTAGCACATTGCGTTCCAACACCTCCAGCCTTTTGGCATTTTTGTCCAGTTTTTTAAGTACCTCTGCCTGGTTGTGGATCTTGGCTTGCACGGTCTGCTGCCAGAGTTGTTTTTTCAAGGGAAGGCTGCTTTCCACCTGGGCGTTAAACACCTTGGTCATCAGTGTGTTTCCGGATAACGGATGCATATATGTGGCTGGCATGTGTCTTTCATCACAGGATACCATTATGGCATTGTTGGCACTCAGGCTTCGTACTACCTCGTGTGATAAGGTAATCTGGGGGTGGTCTAGAATTACTATGCCTATGTCCTCAATGGGCAAGCTCCTGTGTTCATCTGTCTCCTTCAATTGTACAACAAGTTGTTTGAGTTTGATGGACAGGTAACATGGATTACCGAAATAAAGTGATTTTTTTATCATTGAATTTCGCCTAATCTTGATATTGTTAATTTTTTACATTTACTTTTGATCATAATACCATTATCTTCTCTTTCAAACTTATTCATCGAAGTATATTCTATTTTATCCAAAATCGTTGAGCTAAAGTTCACAGGCACAAAAAAACATTGATGTTTTGAAAAATTGATTGTTTTAAAGTACAATTTATCGCCATCATGGTTTTCAATAGATACTATGTCATTAGGACTTAGAATAAAAGGTGAATAACCTTCTTTATCGTGAAAAAGTGGAAGATTTTCTTTGGTTAATGCCAACACGTCATTAAAGCCGATTGAAGAATTTTCATCAATGTAATTTTCGCCCGTTTCATTATTTCTATAAATTACAAAGACTAAGTTTGTGCCTTTATTTGCTTCAACAAATTTTAGCCCTTTGTTCCCATTTTCTCCTACCGGAAATTTTTTACCCTTATCCTCATAAATCCGCACTTTGTAAACTGGCATCTTACGGTCTTTGTTAAATATTTCCATTCCCTCTGGTGAAAAAGCAAGTTCAGGCTTGTTGTCCATTTTTGCGAGGTATGCTTTCAGCTCCTTTCGTAAGCCACTGTCAGTAATCTGGTCCAATTGTTTAAGGGTCAAATCTTGTGTGATGGGTTTTCTTGTGGCAACATACTGATTGTTAAATGTAATTTTTTCTGTTTTCACTACCTCAATTCCATCCAATATAATTGGATTATCTTTAAAGTGTTGCCTGATTTTTTTTATATCTCCGTTGAATAAGGCATGGGCAGCCTTTACCTTTTTTCTGATTTCCGGATTGGCTATTTTATCAGGTTCACCCATCAGATTGGACAAAGTAACTGAAGTGTATTCTCTCAAAGTTACTTGTCCGGAAACAGTCTCTTTGTGCAAGCTTTGCCTTACAGCCCAATAGTCTGGGTGATTCTCCTGCGCAACCCATCTTTTTTTCCATTCACCATTTACTTGCGCATATTTTTGATAATAGTTTTGAGCCTTCGTAATGATTTTATTATCAGACTTAAAGCTGGCAATGATGCATTCTGCCATCTTTTTAGCCTCTGCTGTAAAATTAGGCCAGGGCTTCAAAAATGATCTTTCTCTTCTGGTTTTGGTTAAATCAAGCAGTTTGCCTTCCAAATCTCTTCGAATGGTTTCATTGTTCAAAGCATTTAAATAATTGACATGATTGCGGGTCACACAAGCCGCTACCAATGCATCAATGGCGTGGTGCCTATGGTCTAGCCGCTTTATGTCTACATTGTCCTGTCTCAAATGCACCTTACCTTCTGCATCTTTATAATACCACATCCCTGCCGGATCTTTTTCTTGCATTCTTTGGAATCTTGGTGTCATTAGATCCTTCCATACCTGGCTCAAGCCCCATTCTTGTCTTAAGCTTGCATTGATTGCACCTATAGTGGGTACGATATTTTTTGATATCATGGCTGTTTCACCCTCTTCTCTCACCACAGGATCAAGCAAACTCATAATCTTTTTGGAAATATAACGTGTATCGTTTAACTGTCTTGCAATAAAGCCATCCGGCACTTCTTTGGCAAGTAGGTTTTTAACTTTGGAGCTTCTTGGACCATACAAATCTGTAACCAGGGTTACATATTGTTCTGCGGTAAGTAGTTTAATACTCTTACCACCTAAGCCCGGTATGGTTTTGCCATTGGATTTTAACATGTAATTATAGCCTAATTCATTGTCTTTGTCTTTGTTTACCTCAGCTTCACATATTACTTTATTGTTTATGCTGTCATCATAATACAAAGATTTGGGTATGATGTGTTCTACCTGATAGGCAGGAGTGAAAAGTTTGGATAAAGGGATAATCTGCCCGGTGTACGGAGATTTATAGCGCTGTTCCTGCCATAGAATGTATTTTTTTATTTCAGATACTGATGGATCAGACTTTCGACTGATTTTGATGATTTCATCATCAATGTCTTTTTCATTAAGGGTAGCTTCTTCGTATAATTTGTATTGTTCAATATGACCAAGAGAAAACGGATTTATATTGCCATCCTGAAGACTTAGCTCTTTGAGAATTGCACGAGCCCTTTGGTTGGTTGCTTCATTTTGATTTCTGCGTTGAGTAAGCTCCTTGCGTTTCTCATTTGGTAATTTTAATTCCCTTCCAGTTTCAATGTGAATTTCATCAGGCTTTCCATACTTCTTCCAAATGTCTCTTACCACCAATAGTGTTTCATTAATTACTTTTTCAACAATAGGATTTCGCAATGAATGTTGTTTTAGTAATTTGATGTCTTCAGGGTTTTTGTAAATAATAACATTTTCAGCTTCGCTATGTCTTCCATAGATAGCATAGCCGGCTAAATATTCGGGCAAGCCTTGACAATCTTCAATGCCATTTAGGTGTGCAAGTTGTTTCCTTGACTGCATACTGATACTTTCATTTTCAGTGGCATCTGTAATATGCCCTAATATTTCTACATTTTCAACAGGGATGTTGTCTAGTTTCCAATAAGACCCTGTTCTCATAACCGATAGCAATTTGCGCATGGCTTTGACAGAAAGTGAGCCGTAGTCTTTTTTGAATGGATCCAGATCAGCCAACACTTCTTGTTCTTCTCGAGATAGTTCTAAATTCTGAATGCTAAGTGCTTTTGCCAAATCTTCTTTTTTTCCAAGAGAATACAGCATGTGCCATATTTTTTCAAGTTTATCCTGATCGTTTGCAATTGATTTAGCCCTTTCTTCGCCACTAACATTTTTTAGAACTCTATAAATGATTGCTTTAGTCTCATTTCCTTTTATTTTTTTTCCTTCTTCATAATTAATGGCATGGGTGGTTGCTTTTAATCCAATGGATTTTAATATCTGATCTGCACTCACTTCAGATGCAAAATCCATCAATTCAAATATTTTGGCTTTGTTATCATTGGTAAGTACTTCGTATGAAACATCTTTATTTGATTCTATACTACCATCAGAAAGTTGGTGCTTGGATTCTGAAATTCTTAAGTTATGTACCAATGACCAGATTTTGTATTCCTGAAAAACAGGGTGGGATTTGGGTGCAGCTTTTACCTTTTTTATTTTTTGTATACCATTCTCCGTATACGAGCGCGTTTCGTACTTGCAGTTGGTAATCAGACTCTTCTTCGACTTTAGGGGTCGCTGATAGTACAATATATCGTTTAAAAGAATCCAAATTACCGACTGATTGGAAGTAAATTCTTTTTGTTTCAGGTTGTTTTTATACAAAACTGCAGCCAGTTTTTTACTCATTTCACCATTGGTCAATTCTGGATAATATTGGGCCTGGGTGGAAAGTATTTTCTCAAGTTCCTCTTTGTAAAACTTCCTATCAATAGTATGAACCTCTTTACCTCTGATTTTAACCCTGGCGTCTCTGGCAAAGGCGTCCATTACTTTTTGAGCTACTGTTTGATGTTTATTGGAAAGCTCAGCCTCGATTCTTTTTTTTCTAAAAGTCCAATCAGTGTCAGATGGGGTGGTAAGTTCAACCTTTGTTTCCCCTTTTTTATTGGTAGTCTCAGTAACCAAAAAGTCAACAGATTTGCCCACCCAATCAGGAACATATGTGCTCCTAAAAGTTCCTGCTATTCCTTCTTCAAGCTCAATATATAAGACCATTTTACCTGCAGATTTCTCTCCCGTATCATGTATAATCTTTACTTTATCTGAAACAAAATACTTGGATGCACCTGTAGACTTTAATTCTTCATCTCCTCTTAATTGGAAGTAGCCTCTTTTTTGGTTAAACTGCATGATTACCCAACAAAGTTCTTCGCGAGAAAGCTGGTCTTTTAGGGCTTTTACTCTCAAATAGTAAATGGTCCAATCAAATGGAACAAATGGAATGGTTGGGTTTTTTGATTCCAACCATGCTTTCATCTCATTATAAGCAGCCATAAATTTGAATAGGAATTTCCCATCTTCAAATTGATAGGCGAACGGTACCAAATGGTTGGGTTCAAAGTCGGTTTTCAACCAATTCATTTCTTTGAGAACTTTAATCAGCCTGTCTCTTCTTAGGATTTCCCTTTCTCTCAACCTTCTAACTCCTCGATAATTTGTTCTGGTAGCTGCCTCTGATTGGAGAACCCCTTTGTTGAAATCAGATATTACATCCTGTCCCATAGGTAAGATTCTACTTCCCATGCCAAGGATTTCACCCTCTTTAGCGATAAAATCATGGGTAATCAATGCCCATCCAATTGAGTTGGTACCAAGGTCAAGTCCAAGAATTTTTTTCATAATAATTGGTTTTATTAAAAAGTATATTAATTTTGTGTCTTGAAGCTATTCACAATAAGGATTATTCCGTAGTGTATGCTAACGAGGTGGGGTGACTCACCTTTTTTTTTGCTGCTCATCCAGAAAATCCCTGATTTTCAGTTAAATATCTATTGTAAATTGAACTTCGGGCTATGAAAATGTACTTAAATTTGGGGTTGTTGCACTCAATTTTATTCATTTCAAAGCTATGTAAATTTACAATAATTGCAGATTCTAAATTGAATTTGACTGCCAAATTATATTTTAATTTTCAGTAAAATTGACCTAATTGGTAATTATTTGTTTTGACTTTTTTTTATTTTTAGTACATTATTTGGGAAGAGTATTGCGGATTAGTGGTAAGATTGAGTAATGTCAAATTGTTAGATACTTGATAGTTTTGTTAAAAACTCGTATAATTTTTTGTTAATCAGATATATAGAAGATAATTTAAATAAACCCAGTCATAAACAAACTTTTGAAAGTCCACAACCTCCACACCCGAATCATCCCTCAACCCAGCCATACCCTAGGCCTTTTATTGGCAACCTTAGCTACTAAAAATGACCAGATGCTGGCTACCGATAAGTGGCCCCGCATGCGACTCGATAATGGTCTGGTGCCGGGTTCCAGGGGAGGGCATGGTCCTATTCGGTACTTTGTTTCTGAGTACCACGAAGGTGAGTCGATCACTTTTACCTTCGAGATGAAGGGCTTCGATGGATTTCACCAATTTGAATTGATTGAGCTTGATGACGAGCGTACCATACTAAGTCATACTATTGAGATGAAAACCTCCGGCTGGGCTACGATAAAATGGGTACTTGCCATTCGGTGGTTGCACGACGCTTTTATCGAAGATGCTTTTGACAGAGTGGAGGGGCACTTTAATTCCATTGTAAAACCACAAAAGTGGGGTTGCTGGGTAAAAGTATTGCGGTGGGCAATGAGTAATGTATAATAGGGTGCTAAACAAATAACTCATCCCATGGAATGCCGGTTATTTGTAAACAATATAGTTGTAAATTAGATACCAGAATGCGGGTTGGGTTTCCATGCCCGGGTTTAACTAAAATAACAAAAGATTCATGAAAAGTATTCAATTAATATGGCTTGGACTATTTCTTATGTCCGGCACTTTTCTTTTTGCCCAGCAGAATGCTGACAAAACCGATACCCAGCTCATCACAGAAACCCTACTTGACTACATCGAAGGTACCGCCAATGGAGAGCCAGAAAGGTTGAGGAAAGCCTTCCATCCGGCCTTCAACCTGTATACGGTCAATAAAGACAGCCTTTGGATTAGATCGGGTGAACAATACATAGCCAAAATCAAGCCGGGTGAGAAGTCGAACAGAATAGGTCGAATTCTATCCATCGACATAGAAAAAGATGCTGCCATGGCCAAGGCCGAGATTGTTGTTCCCAAATGGAGGATATTTACAGATTATTTTTTATTGCTCAAATACGAAGGTTCCTGGAAAATTGTGCAAAAAAGTTATTCGTGGAGGGAGATACCGAAAGAGGCGAAATGATATTTTTTCAATAGGGTAATTTATTTTTGCACATAGAATGAATAAACCTGCTTTCACTCTTGATCAATTTAGCAATGATAGCAGGCGATCTTAGTAATAGTTTCCTTCCAAAATTTTGGTCCGTCAAAGCATTGCTGAAGCCCTGACTCATTTGCCGGATTATTTTATGCAAATTCATAAATCATTTATTGGTAACAACCGCCACATCGACAGCTTTAGAAAGGAAGCGATCAATATTAAAGGTCGTGAAATACCAGTAGGACAAGTATTCAGAGAAAAGATCAAATTGTTGCTTGAACAATGAGAATTTCGATCCCCTGGCATTTATAAATGAAATAAAAAACCAAGCTCACTTTTCAAGGTACCAATAAAAAAACAATTGGTTGCAGGAACCTGCTTTGCTAATTATATTTCAAAATTATATTTGGTTTAATGAATTCGAATGTGAAATTTGCCACATTTTATTTTGTTTGAAGATAATTACTATCAATCTAATATTTGTTTTGATCATTTGTTGTTCATTGTGGGAACTTTATAAATGGTAAGTGATTGAAGTTGTGTTTTTGAATACAAAATCCTATTCCATGTGAGTCAGTAGCCGGAATCTGGCTCTTTGTCGAATTTTTTTTAGTCCGGTGTGGGATTGTTTATTTTTGAGGAAGAGGAAGTTGTCTCTAAAGGTGCCTTAGCATTTAGCGGGATAGGTGTTGCGTACTTTTCTAAGCTCAATGGATTGCAGAATTAAATAAAAAGGGAATTCTATCATGATACTGGAAGATTACAAAATAAATATAAGAATTAAGTTATCTGCCCTGTGGACTTCAGTGATGTTTTTATACCTCTATGGTGATTATTTTGAGCTCTATGTTCCTCATAAAGTGGAAGGACTGATCAGTGGATTAAATATGCTCAACAGCCCAATTAAACTATTGATTGTAACCATCATTTTAAGCGTACCCGCCGTGATGATTTTTTTATCCTTCATTTTGAGACCAGGACTGGCAAAATGGCTTAATATTGGGGTAGGAATCTTTTTTACGCTGTTTACCTTTTTGGTTGGCTTGGCATCATTGACAGAATGGAGGACCTTTTATGTATATCTTTCTTTTTTGGAAAGCATTTTAACAGCCTGTATCATTTGCATAGCATGGAACTGGCCAAAATTGCAAGACAACTAAGATTAGACAGTCGATCTTAAATACATTATTTTAACACCCTCTTAAAAAAGCATTGTTCTTTTTATGGATTATATTTTCTCATCTGACAGATTGGGTTTTAGAAATTGGGTGGATGACGATATAGAAAAAATGGCAGCCATCAATGCTGACCCCAGGGTAATGGAATATTTTCCTTCCCTTGTCAACAGAGAGGATACAGTTTTTTTCATAGACAGAATGAAACTCCAATTGACTCAAAAAGGATATTGTTATTTTGCTGTTGATGATCTATCTGATAATAATTTTGTGGGCTTTATTGGGCTTTCAGAACAGACTTACGAAGCACCCTTTACCCCATGTGTTGATATTGGATGGAGATTAAGACCAGACACCTGGAACCAGGGTTTGGCCTCTGAGGGAGCGAATCGGTGTTTGTTGTATGCATTTGAAAACCTCGGCTTACAGGAAGTCTTTGCCATTGCTCCGGTGTTGAACCTTCGCTCAGAAAGAATCATGCAAAAAATTGGCATGCTCAAACAATACGAATTTGATCACCCTTTTTTAGCTGACAATACCTTACTGAAAAAATGTAATTTGTATAAAATCAGCCGACCCCATATAATGCCTGCATCAATTGAAAAAAGCGAGTTAAAATAATGTGTACTGAAATAGTCATCTTATCAGATATATGGGGCAACTACTTCCCAAATTACAGTCAATTAAGCTCTCCTGATCTGAACATTACTGCCTATGATTCGGTCAACTTGAGTGGTATCGAATGGCAAGGCTCTGCTACTGCCAATCTCCACGAGCAAATGGTTTCACACGGCATTGATCATGCCATACAAAAGTTATTGCAACTGGAGACCGAACCCAAAAATTATATTGGCTGCAGTGTAGGTGGTCTCATTATTTGGAAAGCGGCCTTGTTGGGTTTGCCGGTAAACAATGTGCTCACCTTTTCTTCAACACGACTGAGATTTGAAAAAGACTATCCGCCTTGCCCCTATATTTTGTATTTTGGTTCCAACGATGATTACATACCGGATGCAAGTTGGAGGCAAAAAATGGGAATAGAAAACTGCAGAATGATCACAGGTGACCATGAGTTTTATAGGAATGAAAAGCTGATAAAGCCTATTTTAGATAATTTGATAGCACAGCAATGGTTTAAATAAGTGAACCAGTTTATTTATTTATCTGCTCACTCTTCATCCAAACATTCGATCATAAAAAGAATAGATATTATACAGGTCCAAATAAAAAGAGCCACACTATTGAAGAGCGGCTCTTTTAAAATTATTCTTTATTTATAACTTAAGCCAAATCCAAACTTATACAAAGGGTTGACGCTGTCATAAGGAACATCTGTTTTTTGGTTTTTGACAGCCTCCATTGAAGACGGTAACTCAAAGGGCAGCTTACCTTGCGGTTGGGCATTGCCAAAAAGCACCTCGCATACGGATTTATCACTGGCTCCATAATCGGCAATAAGAGCAGCAGCACCACTGGCTATTTCAGGTATCACCGCTGGCCGGTCCAGATAGATGTCAACGATGGTAGGCACCGTTTTCAACAAAGCCATGATCTTATCTTTTTCCTTGCCTTTAAAGTCTAGGTCGCCGTGGTGAAAAGATGCCGCAAAAGGATTTTTAGTCTCTACCGGATACCAGGGTGTATTAATGCGGATGATGGCAAAGTCTGCCTCTTTGGGTGAAGAAACAACGGTAGCATATTGGGCAACAGTAGCACTGTCGATGTTCTCTATATACACCTTGTGTTTTTGTTTTTTGAGGGGCAGGAGGGCCTTGTCATTTTTTAGCAAGGTCATGGATATTTTTTGAGTCTTTTCTCCCAGGGCCTTTGCTTCAGGCCTCCCTATCACAAGCGGTACATTTTTATCATCTACAAAGGGTTGATCAAATAAGCCCAGTTCAAATTTTTGCCTGAGCAATCTCCTGATTGATTCGTCAATTCGACTCTCGCTGAGCTTGCCTTCTTTGACCAGCTGAACCACCAAGTCGGGTTTGTTTTCTCCACCAAACTGATCACAGCCGGCATCAATGATTTTATAGACTCTTTCGGCAGGACTCAGCTTTTCTACACCCCAGGCCCGCGCGTCCCACACCACACCTGGTCCCATGGGCACATCGCTGATCAAGCCCCAATCGGTACAGACCACACCGTCATACTTATATATTTTGCGGAGCAGTTGGGTGATGATGGTCTTGTTATACGACATACCCACATTTTCATCCGTTTGATCCGTAGGTACACCGTAATAGGGCATGATGGCAGCGGTACCCGCCTGAAATGCAGCTTCGAATGGGATGAGGTGATAGTCAAAGTTTTTACCCGGATAAATCTGACCTTTTTGAAAGGCAAAGTGTGGATCAAGTCCTTCTTTTTGAGGACCGCCACCGGGGAAGTGTTTGGTCATACAAGCCACACCACTGCTGAGGTCGCTGGTCTGCAAGCCCATGATATAGGGCTTAACCAGCCGGGCGGTAAGTTTGGCATCTTCGCTGAAATTGCCGCTGATCCTGGCCCATCGGGGTTCTGTGGCAAGATCAATCTGGGGGTGGAGCGCTTCCCTGATGCCTATGGCCATGTACTCTTGGCGTACGATGTCTGCAAATTGTTTTACCAGGTTTTCATCACCAATGGCAGCAAAGCCGGGCATCTCGCAAAACTGGCTAAAACCGGTAGATGACATGCCGATCACATTTTTGCCCAGGTGGTGTCTGGGATCTGATGCAATGGTAATAGGAATGCCTAACCTGGTTTTTTCGGCTGCCTCCTGGGTCCTGTTGTACCATGTGGCAAAAATGGAAGGATCTGCCGGTATATCCCAAATATTAAAATGGGTCATCTTGAGCGCGTTCATATTTTCAACCACCGTAGCCATTCGTGCGGCAGGTCCTGTTAGATTGACTCTTCCCTGTGGGTCGGCATCCTGGCTGACGGGGGCCCCGTTTATAAACATCATACCCGCCTTTTCTTCCAGGGTCATCTGATTGAGCAGGTCTTCTATCCGGGCATCAACGCTCTGCTGAATGTCTTCGTAAACATCCAGCTTATTGTTTTTATTTAAGTCGCGGTAATACCGGCCACCTTCTACCAACATTACAGATGAACTGCCCTGAGATCTAGGAGAGGCGGGCTTTCCGGATTTGACCTGAGCATGGACCAAGGTGATGTTGAGCAAAAAGAGGCCTGCTATGAAGAGGATTTTTTTAGACATTTTATTTTGTTTGTAAATTCTACTAAAACCTGCCGCTATCATTAATATCTGATGCTTTTTTGGCAGCGTCTAAAATAGCAATTTAAACTGTTATGGCATAGGTCTGTACCCAAAATCACGCTATATTTGATTCAAAGTAAGCAGGGTATTGACCAATGATCTGATTTCAAACCATACAATTTTTATTGCCACTAAAAATGACCAATCATCCAAAATTAACCTATAAAAATGAGGGCAGGGGAGGGAAAGTAATATATACAGATGTTATTTCCAGCATTTCTTTCGATTTTGAATTTGGAGCAGGTAACTGTGTTGCCATCCTGTTTATACCCGAGTCTTCTGAATGGGCCACCAGCACTGGTAGAAAACTGGAGGAAAGGTCAGCAATCATCGATTTTTTGGCCAGACAATGTCTGCAAGACCAGCTTTCTTCCGGTTATTTTCGAATTTACGATCGGTATATAGAGCTTTTTCGCCATGAATAAGACTAGCATTGAATTGGCCTTTTTTCAGTTTGAAATGCTTTTTTAATTGCTTAGACACCGCCATTAAATTGTATTTTTGCTGGCCATAATTTTGTAAACCTGCCTTAAAATGCGGTAATTAATAAGGAATAATGATTTTTAATTCCACCACTTTTTTGGTGTTTTTTGCCATTGTGTATGTACTGTACTGGTTGGCCAACAAACACCTCAAACTCCAGAATGGCTTGCTTTTATTAGCCAGCTACGTCTTTTATGGTTGGTGGGACTGGCGGTTTTTGTCACTTATTTTTATTAGCTCACTGATCGACTATTATGCTGCCTTGAAAATGGAGCAAAAGCCTGAGCAAAGCAAGAGGTGGCTGATGGTGAGCCTGGTTTACAATCTGGGCATGTTGTCCATATTTAAATATTACAACTTTTTTGCTTCGTCATTTACGGATATGACCCGGATGTTCGGTTGGGAACCCAATGACCTGACCTTAAATATCATCCTTCCTGTGGGCATCAGTTTTTATACTTTTCAGACCCTGAGTTATACCATCGATGTTTACCGAAAAAACCTAAAACCGACTAAAGATCTACTGGCGTTTCTTACTTACATTGCCTTCTTTCCGCAGTTGGTGGCGGGTCCCATTGAACGGGCTTCCAGCCTCCTGATCCAGGTTGAGCACAGGAGGGTGTTCAGAAAAGATTGGTTCAATGAGGGCATCGTCCAGATTTTTGTAGGCCTGTTTCGGAAAGTAGTGATCGCAGATACCCTGGGTATTTATGTAGATGCAGTGTATGGCGACATCGGCATTAACAACTCAGCATCCATTTTGCTGGCCACCGTTTTATATGCATTTCAGATTTATTATGACTTTGCAGGATATTCTGATATTGCCATCGGTACTGCCAAAATGATGGGCTTTCGATTTTGTCAAAATTTTAACCTGCCTTATTTTTCAAAATCTCTCACAGAGTTTTGGAGAAAATGGCACATGTCGCTCTCGTACTGGTTGCGCGACTACCTCTATATTTCTTTGGGGGGCAACCGCAAAGGAATTAAAATAACCTACCGCAACCTAATGCTCACCATGCTGCTCGGTGGTTTGTGGCACGGCAGTTCGTGGAATTTTATTATTTGGGGTGGTATTCATGGTCTCTTTCTGAGTATAGAAAAGTATACGATGAACAAATCCTGGTTTTCGGCAATCAGAAAGTGGAGCCTGCCTGCCTATGTTTATACCTTCGGTGTGGTGGTGTTTTCATGGATCTTTTTCCGTGCCCAGTCATTGGAAATGGCCTTCATGGCAATTTCAAAAATAGTTCATTTTGAATGGGTAATGCCTTATTTTGAAGACATCAATATTATGGTAAATACGTTTACTGTACTGGGTCTGGGCTTGATGATTGATTTCTATTTATACAGAAAAGACATACCCCTGGAAACCTTAGGTGCCGGCTACACCCCTTTAAAAATAAGCATCATCATCAGTCTGCTGTTGGTATTGATCAGTTTATTCTATTCTACATCCAACAATTTTATTTATTTTCAATTTTGAGGTGATGGGAAGGGACAATTTGTTGTATTTATTAAAGGTATTGGGGCTGGTTTTGGTGATGTCATACGTGGTAGACAAAATTATATTTTTAGCTTTCAATCAAATAAGTGATAAAGTTTATACCGGCCAAAGCATCGGCAAACTCAATCAGTTTTTAAAATTAAAAGACAGCCTCGATTGGATTGTATTGGGCAGTTCAAGAGCCAACCATACCATTGATCCATCCCAGTTGACGCCCAGATCTTACAACATGGGTCTGGACGGCAGGCAAATAGCCTATAGTGCTGCTTTGATCAAATTGTTACCCACCCAAAAAGACCAAACCATCTTGTTACAGGTAGACCCCCTCAGTGCCGTATCTCCGGCTTATGATGGCAGTGATCTCAAGGCGCTGAACACAAAGTACAATAGAAATGAAACGATTAGGACGGAGATAAATCGCATGGGACAGGACAACCGGTTTCAGCTTTTTTTCTGGAGTTTGAGTTACAACGGCATGGTCATGGGTATTTTAAAAAATTATCTTCGACCAGGATATGACCATCACACTTATTTGGGTTACGACCCCATTTATCCAACTGACCAGCAACAAAAAATTTTCCAGACCATTTTAAATCGTAAAAAGGAGGTCCCTTGTGGAAGCCCCACCATAAACCCAATATATCAAAAAACGCTGGAAGAATTGGCTATATACTGCAAAAACCATCGCAAAAAATTGATCGTGTTTTCTTCACCGGAATATGCAGACCGATGCAAGGATGATGATGTTCTGTTGGATAATCTGATGCAAAACCTGGGTATAAAGTATTACAACATGACAGATTTTTTCAAAAGAAACAACGATCTAAAAAATTGGAAAGATGAGACCCATCTTTCGCATAAAGGGGCATCTCAATTTACCATTGCTTTTCGAAAAAAGTTGGGCCTGCCTTAACTTCATGGAAGTTGCTATTTTCCTCAAAGGAAAATAAACTCTAAAACTGTTTATTCAACAATCTCTTTGGCCATCAGCCTGGCAAAATGTAAGGCAAACACCGCATCGATGTAACGCTGGATAGAAGCGTCATATCGTTGCTGCGCATCGTTGAGCTCAAGAATGGTGGAAGCCCCTAACTTAAATTTTTCAAGGGCAATGGTGAGGTTTTCTTCTGCCAGATCTTTGTTGTTTTGTTCCAGTTTTAGATTGGCATCGGTAGCATTGATTTGCTGAACTGCCAGCGTAGCATTGGTGCGGATACGGGCCAATTGCAATTGTTTTCTGGTTTCCAGAATCCTACTTTGTTGCTGACTGATTTGGATTTGTTTTTTAGCGTGGCCTCCATCAATCAAATTCCAGCTGGCTGTAAGTCCGCCGTTAAAGCCCAACGACTGACTGCTGAGTACCTGACCGGCATTGGTAGTGCTGAAATTGTAACCCAGGGCTGTAGTAAAACCAATCCTTGGCAATCTGCTTCCTTCCCAATCTTTGGTAGCCAATCTGCTAAGTTCAATGTTTTTATCCAGCACCATCAATGCTTCGTCATTACTGACAGCTTGTCGGACCATTTCTTCTATCTCATACTTGGTCAGATCGTTGGCAATTTCTTCTGTGGTAAAATCGGTATCTGCCGATCTATTGAGCAAAAGATTCATGTTTACTTTAAAGTTGCTTAATGCCAGTTCACTGTTTTGGATGGCCGCCAGCTGGGTATTTAAATCGTTTTGTGATTGTAAATAGTCGAGCTTCGATCCACGGCCTACCTTCCATCTTTCTTCGGTTATGGTGAGTCGCTCTTCGTAGTATTTAACTCCTTTTTTTAAGTAGTCCAGTACATATTTTTGCCTCGCCATGGTATAGTACAGTTCGGTTACCATACGCAATAGTTCTTCTGTAGTTTGTTGGGCTGTGACGGCAGAAAGTTCGTTTTGTTTTTTTAAAATTTCATATCTGTTTTGCATCCTGCCGCCATCGTAAAGGGTCCAGCTGAGACTTAAATTAGAGCCCGGTGCAAACGACCGCCCATAACGATCGAGGGTTCTGCCATCAATGAACTCCAGATTTACTTTGTTGAAGGAACCATTGGTATTAAGATTCCAGTCCACCCTCGGACCCAAACCGGCATTGGCCCTGTACACCTGCATACTGGCAGCTGCTGCTTCCATGGCTGCTGCGGCAATATCAAGATTTGAATTCAGTGCCGTCTTTTTTGCGTCCTCCAGGGTAAGTACCGGCTGAGACCGGACACCGACAGTGAACAAAATAATAATTGCGATTATATATAGTGTTATTTTTGAATTCATCTTAATGGGCTTGGTGTTCCAGTTCTTCAATTTCTTTTTTTACTTTAAAGTCTTTCTCTCTAGACAAAAGGGCATATACAGCGGGGATGACATAAAGGGTGAGTACGAGTGAAAATAAAAGTCCTCCCATAACCACGATACCCATCGACTTTCGGCTGGCACCGGCTGCTCCCAGGGCAAAGGCAATAGGGGCTGCACCTAAAACGGTAGCCAGGGTGGTCATCAGAATAGGCCTCATCCTTAGTTTGGCAGCGGTAATGGCTGCATCTATTTTATTATAACCCTGTTCTCTCAATTGATTGGCAAACTCCACAATCAGGATGCCGTTTTTAGTGACCAATCCCACCAGCATGATGATGCCGATCTGTGAAAAGATATTGAGGGTCTGATCAAAAAACCACAATGAAAATACGGCACCCGCTATGGCAAGAGGTACGGTAAGCATTATGATAAAGGGATCAATAAAGGACTCAAACTGTGCGGCCAGGATGAGGTACACGAGTAATAATGCCAGGAAAAATGAGAATAAGGTATTGGATGAAGACTCTGCAAAGTCTCTTGCTGTACCGGTAAGGTCTGACTTGATTGTAGGGTCATTGAGCTCTGCCTTGATTTTATCCATGGCAGCAATACCATCAGCAATGGTCTTACCCGGGGCCAGGCCTGCTGACACGGTGGCACTCATAAATTGATTGTAGTGGTACAGTTGTGGTGGGCTGCTTTCTTCAACCGCCTTCACAATGTTGTCCAATTGCACCAATTCGCCCCTGCTATTTTTTACATAAAGGGCAGTGAGGTCAACCGGCTCATTGCGGTCAGATCTTTCAAACTGGCCTAAGACGGCATATTGTCTGCCATTGGTATTAAAATATCCAAATCGTTGGCCGGCAAAAGCCAATTGCATGGTCTGGGCAACGTCAGATACCGAAACACCCAAACTTTTTGCTTTTTCTCTGTCAATGTTGACAGATAGCTCGGGCTTACTGAATTTCAAATCTACTTCAGAGATGACAAAGGTGGGATCGGTGTTGACCTTTTCCATAAATTTGGGCAGGTATTCTCTGAGTTTGGCAAAATGGGGTGCCTGGATCACATATTGCATCGGCAGCCCTCCACGCCGATTGAGCGAGATGGTTTGCTGTTCACTGGCAAAGGCCTTGGCATCCGGCAGTTTGCGAAGCTGGCCATTGAGATAATCATTGATATCATGTTGAGATCGCACCCTCTCTTGCTTATCGAGAAGCATCACCCTGCCAAATGCAGTGTTAGGCGCACCGGAACCAGCAAAGCCGGGTGCAGTAACTGTTAGCACAGCCTCCTTCTCAGGTATGCTGTCTGTGACCAGATCGGCAACCTTACGCACATAGCTGTCCATGTAGTCATATGAAGAGCCTTCGGGAGCTGTCATGATCAAACGCAACCAGTTTCTATCATCAAGTGGGGCCAATTCGGATTGCAGGGGCTTGCCAAAAAACCAAATCATAGCCATGGTTACAATCAGAATGGGAAAGGCCATCCACTTTCTTTTCATAAAGTCGGTGAGACCGCTTGCGTACCCATTTTCAAGTCCTTGAAAGAAGGGCTCTGTGGCCTCATAAAACCGGGTGTGTTTGTTTTGTTTGCGCACCAGATAGGCATTCAGCATCGGCGTTAATGTCAATGATACAAATGCCGAGATCAGCACCGCAGATGCCAGTACAATACCAAATTCCCTGAAAAGGGTACCCACAAAACCTTCCATAAATATGACAGGAAGAAAAACGGCCGCCAGGGTCAACGAGGTCGACAAGACCGCAAACATGATCTCATTGGATCCTGTTATAGCAGCCTGGATCGGGTTCATGCCCTTCTCTATTTTTTTATAAATATTTTCGGTTACCACAATACCATCATCTACCACCAGACCCGTGGCCAAAACAATAGCCAGGAGGGTAAGTACATTGATGGAAAAGCCAAGCACATACATGATAAAAAAAGTGCCTATCAATGACACCGGAATATCAATCAAAGGCCTGATGGCAATGAGCCAGTCGCGGAAAAACAAAAAGATAATGATTACCACCAATCCTATGGCTATCAACAAAGTTTCTTCTACTTCTTCGATGGATCGTTTTACAAACAAGGTATTGTCGAAGAGGGGAGTGATCTGATAATCTCCCTCCAGGTCAGCCTGCACTTCTTTGAGTCGTTTGTTGACTTCTTCTGCAATCTCCAAATAGTTGCTGCCCGGCTGCGGTTGGATGGCCACACCCACCATGGGTTGTTTGTTGACCCTCAACAGGGTTTCCTGATTTTCAGCTTCGATAGCGGCGTACCCAACATCTGCCAGCTTGATGAGTCGGGTGCCATCTGATTTGACGATGAGGTTGTTAAAGTCATCCGCTGTCTGAAACCGGCCGGCTGTTTTTACTGTCAGCTCGGTCATATTGCCCTGTAACTTACCACTGGGTAAATCTACATTTTCGCGGTCAAGGGCGGTTTTGATATCCTGGGTAGTAATGCCTAATGAAGCCATCTTGGACGGATCCATCCAAATGCGCATGGCAATCCTTTTAAGTCCCCATAGCTGCACGTTACTAACACCGTTTATGGTCTGAAAGCGGGGGGCAATTACGTTTTCAGCATAGTCACTTATTTCAAGGATCGACTTGGTCGGACTGTTGAGGGTCATAGAAATGATGGCCTCAGAGTTGGAGTCTGATTTGTTGACAATGGGTAGTCCGTCCAGATCCCTTGGCAATTGCTGGACCGCCGTTGTGACCTTGTCGCGAACGTCATTGGCCGCTTTTTCCATGTCGGAACCCAGCTCAAATTCGATGGTGATGTTGCAAGATCCCTGGTTAGATGCAGAACTGATGGTGCGAATACCTTCGATACCATTGAGGGCTTTTTCGAGCGGAACTGTAATTTGCGATTCAATAATGTCGGCATTGGCCCCGGGATAATTGGCCCTCACGGTCACAACTGGTGGGTCAATAGATGGAAATTCCCTTACACCGAGGGCACGGTACGCTATCACCCCAAACAGGATGATGAGCAGGTTCATAACGATGGCCAGTACAGGCCGCTTGATGGAAAGTGATGAGATCGACATGGCCTACGGGTTGAGTACTTTTTTAGCTTTAACTGCCTGTCCGTCTTTCAGCGCCATTATACCGCTGGCCACTATGCTGTCTCCTACATTTACGCCTTCCAGGATTTCTACCTTATCTGAGGTTCTGAGTCCGGTTACTACATTTTGCTCTACTGCCTTACCGTCCTTCATAACATAAATCTTTTTACCCCCTATAAAAGGTATAAGGGTCTCACTGGGTACCAAAATCGATTGGGTTGAACCCAGCTTCACATTGACTTTAACAAACATTCCGGGCCTGAATCTTTCTGCCGCATTGGCTACCGTGGCTCTAATTTTTAATGTACGAAGCACTTCGTCGATCTTTGGGTCAATAGCCGTTACCATGCCGTCAAATTTTTGAGCAGAACCATCGAGTCCAAAATTGATCTTACTGCCTTTATTAATGTTGGCTGCATATTTTTCAGGTACCGAAAAATCCATTCGAATAGGATTGGTTTGTACCAGGGTAGCAATGGTAGTAGCCGGTGTTACATAGGCTCCCACACTGATGGCTTTAAGGCCGATTCTGCCAGAAAACGGAGCACGCACCTCGGTTTGGGCCAGGGCTACTTCCAATGACTCGCGATCGGCTCCCAGGGTGTTGACCTTGTTGAGGGCCAGATCGTATTCTTCTTTGGAAATGGCGTTGATGTCAAGCAGCTTTTTTTGGCGGGCTTCAACCTGAGATGCCAACTCTGCCTCATACTTGTTTTTTTTCAGTCGGGCCATAATGTCCGCATCATAGATTTTGGCTATCAGTTGACCTTTCTGCACCAGGTTTCCCTCAGAAATGTTGAGTTTTACAATTCTACCCGACATTTCAGGATGGAGCTCCACTTCCTCATTGGCTACCATGGTACCGGAAGCAAAGATTTCCTGGGCATTTTCCTGTTTCTTCGCCAGGTAAATGTCGACAGGCATGGTACTACCTTTACCCTTACCTCCTGACGGACCTCCAGGACCCGATTTTTGTTCTTCTTTAGCTGGGAATAAAAAGATTTTGGCTAATACCATGAGCGCAATAACAGCGCCTACTATCCACAATGACCTCATATGTTACTTTTGACCTAAGATAAAGATCAAAGATAACCATTTTGTTTTCTGTCAGTCCCTTTTTCAGTTAGGAGTCTCCTGTTTTTAGGATATTATTAACTAGGGGATAGGGGATAGGGGATAGAGTGGATAGAGGGGATAGGGGATAGAGGGGAAAGGTTATAGGGAATGGATTTGATCTCAATGCTTCCCCACCCTCCGAATGATCAATCGAAGGCTAAAGCCTTGCAACCAAGGTTCACCTCCTGTGTCTCGAGACTTCATTCTCAAATTTACCGCAGAAGCCCCCCACAATCCCTCGCTTCGTTAGGGGACAGCTGTTGCCGGTTAGCGGACAGCTGTTGCCGGTTTGCGGTCAACTGTTGCCGGTTTGCGGTCGGCTGTTGCCGGTTAGCGGTCATCTGTTGCCGGTTAGCGGACAGCTGTTGCCGGTTAGCGGACAGCTGTTGCCGGTTAGCGGACAGCTGTTGCCGGTTA
>CALMSX010000058.1 GCA_937872515.1 uncultured Bacteroidota bacterium | reverse complement strand
CGCGGTTAGCGCGTGGTTCCTTCACTAAATTGATCTGCCAATCAATTTTTTTGGCTACGCCAAAACCGTTCAGTCATACTAAGCGAAGCGTATTGCCATGAGCGCAGGGAATTGATCAAAAACTCCTACCTT
The DNA here is from genome assembly GCA_937872515.1 of uncultured Bacteroidota bacterium. GTDB lineage: Bacteria > Bacteroidota > Bacteroidia > Chitinophagales > Saprospiraceae > JADKBO01. Next base: position 54,179 of record CALMSX010000058.1, on the reverse strand, counting down.
TACCCCCATGAACACAACACCAAATTACCTCGAAATCAATAAAAAAACCTGGAACGAAAAAGTACCGGTACATATAGATTCAGCCTTTTATGAAATGGAAGCTTTTAAAGCTGGAAAATCTTCTTTGAAAGAGATCGAGCTGGACTTGCTGGGTGATATCAAAGGCAAATCCATCTTACACCTGCAATGTCATTTTGGACAGGATACGATTTCACTGGCCAGAATGGGAGCCAGGGTTACGGGTATAGATTTGTCGGATGCAGCCATTACAAAGGCAGAAGAGGTGGCAGCTGAATTAAACGTGGATGCCAGCTTTATTTGCTGCGATGTTTACAGCCTGCCGCAGGTGCTGGATGAAAAATTTGACATTGTTTTTACTTCTTATGGCACCATTGGATGGTTGCCGGATATGGATAAATGGGCTGAGGTGGTAGCCCACTTTATGAAGCCGGGTGGGAGCTTTGTTTTTGCCGAATTTCACCCGGTGGTATGGATGTTTGACAACGACCTGAAGTATGTTCAATACCCTTATTTTAAGGCAGAGCCTATTCTTGAGACCGAGTCCGGTACATATGCTGATCGTGAAAACGAAAAACAGTTTTCCAGCATGACCTGGAACCATGGCATAGGAGAGGTATTTATGGCACTTAAAAAGCAAGGACTTGACATAGAGGTCTTAAAAGAATACGACTATTCACCTTACAACTGCCTGGCCAATATGGTGGAGACCGGCCCTGATGAATACAGGGTAGCCCACCTCAACGGCCTGATACCCCTGGTGTATGCCCTCAAAGCCAGTAAGCCTGATTAAAACTTATACCGCAAGCCGGCACTGAAGGACAATAGCCAGGGCTGATAATTTGTACCATTGGCAGATGACCAATTGTTTATCGATTTGGCGCCGGAAACGGACGCCTGGATACCAACTCTTTCATTGAGGTGCCACATCATGCCCAGTTGTGATCTTATTGATATGCCAAGGAAGGATGAATGGATGGGCTGATCATTGTTGTAACCGATGATGTCATTGCCCAGTAGGGTACGTCCACTGGCTGACTGTCTGAAATGAGCTGCAACACCACCTGCAAGTAGGACAGACCATTGACCCACCCTTTTTTCGTATTCAGCCATAAAGGGGATTGAAATAACCTGCAGCTGGTTGTAGTGGCGAATGGTTCTCGTTTCTTTGATACTTATCATTGTATCTGCGTATATAAAAGTAGAATCTCCGGTCAATGCATTGATGTGGATTTCAACCAACTGATTGCTGATGGGCCCGTTGAAGGTTTTTTCAAGGCGATAGTCAAATCGGGTCCACAAATTTTGGTATTCGAATCCTGTTTGAAGTCGAAGGTTTTTACCTATTTTTTTTCCCAGGATAAGATAATAGAGATTGCCCGGTACTACAGACTCAGACGATAAAACGGTTTCTTGAGCGGTGGTAGTGGTAAAGTGTGCAGAAAGTAATGAAACACCTCCGCCGGCCAACAAATCCAGCCCGTGGTCTTTGTGTGTAAGCGGTTTTTTTAAGCCTCTACTTTCGGGTACCAGACTGCAACTGATTTTAGAATTGAAAGTCAGGAAGTGAGCGGGCCGGGTCAAGAGTGAGGCGAGGACATCGTGCTCTTTCCGATCAATAGCCTCTTCAATGGACGCATGGCCATTATTTTTAAAGCTTGGATTTTGGTGTGACACTTCTGGATTTGTTGATAGATCAGAAACGATAAGCTGCTTACCTTCATCTTCGCCTTTGTTGGAGGTTTGGGATAGCACGTTTCCGGTCTCGGTTGCTGGCTTGTTGTTTTCCATAGATCCTGATTTTATGGCATCATTGGATAAATGGGCAGGGTGATCGGATGGGTTATATGTTTGTGTCGTTGAGTTAAATATATTTTGAATGTCTTGTTTTTGTAGAGTAGGATTGGCTTTGTTTATCCCTTCTTTTTTTACAACCTGGTTTTGACTTGTTGAGGAAGTTTCATTGCTATTCTGGTTATTACTGTTCAGTGATTGGGTAGTTTGATTTGATTTTGGCGCCTTTAATGTTTCATTAGTTGGATGTACCGGATCAATGTGATTTGTGGTCTTGGTTTGGTATTTGTTTTCTACAATGCCAGTTGGTTGAGAGGTTGATAATTTTTGACTTGCCATCTTTTTATGGCTTGAAATGCTGCCGGCAAGAAAGGCGACAATGGCCGTAGTGGCGATGACAATGGCAAAGCCTGTCCATTTGATGGCAGAGGTCCATTTGGAAAGAGCTGTGGGTTTCGGATTCATTTTTCCCATCTGAGAATAAATGCCTGCTTGCATGTTTTCCCACTCAAAACCTGCAGGAAGACCTTGTTCTTCCCTGATTTTATTTTTCAAGTTGTTATTATCTGAATTCATACCTCAACACATTGTCTTGACTAAAAATATGGCTCCGGATCCATGATAAGGCCCTCATCAATTGTGATCTGGATGTTTCCTGTGTAATGTCCAGCATAGCGGCTATTTCTTTGTGGTCATACTCATCGATTACATAGAGTAAAAACACAGTTCGATATCCAAGCGGCATTTTGTGCAATAATTTTTCAAGCTCTTCTCTTGAAAGTTCGTGGAACCTGGACGTTTCCGTTTCACTCACTTCAGAATACAGTTCCAGGTTAAAGTTTAATTTATGTTTATACGTTTTGCGGAGAAAAGAAATACTTTGATTGACCGTTACCCTGCCTACCCAGGTTTTAAATTCTGCTTTTCCTGCGTCGTAATTTTTGATCGAAGTAAAGATGGCGGCAAAAACCTCCTGCATGGCATCTTTTCTATAGGACTCATCAAACACATAGTTTTTGACTATCGCGTATACATAAGGTGCATAGCTTTCATACAAAAGCTGAAAGGCCCTGGGGTCTTTTTCTTTGATTTTTAGTATGAAGGTCTGGTCGATCATTTTTTAAAACAAGCAGGCAGGATCTAAATCCCACCTGCCTTTTAACGCGATTTCTAATACTAATTTGTGTTCATTAGTGGCAATTCACCAAAAAGTTTAAAATTTCTTGAAGGGAATTAAAGATCACTTCGGTGTTAGTCTCATTTTCTTTGACTTTTACCGGATAAATGAGGGTGTAACCTTCTCCTGTAGGATTGAATGCATACTCCAGCAATTGTGATTGATTTTGCACGGTTACTACGGTTCCCTGCACACTTTGTGGTATGGCCTGGACAGGGAACAGAACGGTGTAGCAAGGTTGTGTACCCACACTATCCGTTGTGCCTATGGCCAGAATTTGCAACTCATTGATATTGGGATCTACAATGGTATTACACTCATTGACCAATTCGTTGAGCTCAGTTTCGGAATTCACAGTGATCACCTGATTTTGTTCATCAATCAATTGAATTGGGAAAACCAGACCTGCAACGTTACCTTCTAATAACACATTGGCAAATTCCTGGCCATTGACTATGGTTTGGTTGGTGCCATTGATTAAAGTAACTGTAATAGGAAACTGGATGCCGTAACAAGCAATGGTTTCAAAATTATTCTCCCAGTTGATGATGGTATCACAGGGCATGCCGCCACATGAAATCAGGGCATTGAACAATTCATCGGTATTGTTGACAACGACATCAGCAGTGCCATCTACCGGGTCAAGGGTCATAGGAAATACAAAAAAGTGTAAATCTTCTGCCAAAGCAGCCAAGAAAGCAGTTTTATCTGTTATGGCGACGATGTCACCATTCACATTTTTTAAAGAGATAGGATAAACGAGATTGTAACACGAGGTTTCATCATCAATCAGGTAAGCCGGAAAATCGCCATTTTCCCAACCACCACTGGGTGTACATGAGGCAAAAGCCTGGGCCAGCTTATCCAGGTTGTTGATGACGGTAACGGTACCGGTGCTGTCTGCAATGTTGATTGGGTAAACATAATCAACAATGACGATGCCGGTTGTGGTACTGTCGAAAAGGGTGTAAAAATCAGTATCATCATTGACAGGGTGGAGGCCGCCCTGGTCATCTTTTAATGTAAATGGGTATTCAATGGTGAAACATCCAAGGTCTAGTCCTTCTGCATTGGGAGAGGCAACAGCGCGGTTCATCAGGTCATTGATGACCTTGATTTTTGGTAAAAGGGTGCCATCTTCGGTGCTTGTATTGTCAATGTTGTCTTTATTACAAGAAACCATGGCAAAGGCAAGGATAAGCAGTAAAAAGCTGATTAAACCAGTTTTTTTCATTTTGTGATTTTTATGTGATGAAATGTTGATGTGAAATCAACAGCGCTGTTGTTTAATCATATTCGCCATTTGCCTTCAAAACGTTGCACATTGGTGAAAAAATTTAAATATTTTGTTTTCTTTTTCGAAAATTATTGTTTTATTGACAATTTATTATTTCATTAATGATTAATAAATTGGTGTATTGTGTTAAAATTATTGATATATACGGCATAATGTTCTATTTTTGTAAATAAAATAAAAACTAAAACGAATATTGTGAAAAATGGTTGAAAATTAACTGAAGCAACATTCAATCCACTATTTATTTCCATTGAAATTAACTTGTTGATGTTTAATGAAATAGAAGATCTGATCTTTATTAACCGGATGGTGTAATTTTCATTTGAATAGTAAACCAGCCCCTGATTTCGCAATATTTTCTTGTTTTGGAATTCTGATTATACTCATATTAAAAAGTACACAAAAAGAGATTAGTTTTTTAAACCTAACTATTCGTATATGATTAAATATTATCTGTTTATTCTATTATTTTTTTCAATAAGTGTAATTTTTGGTCAACTTCCTCAGAAACCGTGGAGTCCAATTGAATTCAAATCTAAAGAACCGCTTTGGCAAAATACTATGTATGATGAATATGCAAAATCAGATTCAACAGACGGTTATAATAAATTAGAGTTTTGGTTCGACGATGTTATTATTTTTGACAACTCAATAGTCACTTATTCATATATTAAATCGAAGGATATTGAAGGAGGATTTATTCAAAGAACTGATTTAAGTAGTGGTAAAACTATTTGGAAAAATAGATTTGATTACATTTTAGACGGCAAGCAGAAAGGCCCAAAATCAATGTTTCTTAACAAATATAATAATGTAGAAATTATTGGTAATGTGAGCTTAGACTCATTTTCTACCAATAGGTTTTTACCTTTTGGTGTAAGAGATGATCGCACTGTTTTTTTTAGAAAAATTTATGATGTAAATACTGGCAAGTTGATTTATAATTATGAGGCTAATGAAGATACGGGACTAATGATGTCTTATTCAATTGGTGGCGGATCTCGCCATACACGAATGTATAAAAATGAATTTGAAGAAAATATTAAGATAATCAGAAACCCGCTTATAAACGGAAGTCAAGCCCTGCAAATGGTTGAAATTGATACTTTTGGGATTCCTTTATCCTATTCTGATACTTTAAAAATTACCGGATTAGTGAGGGCTATTTTGAAGGATGATTCTACATTGATTGCATTGACTTCAGATAGTCAGCGAGTTGTTTTACAATATTTTGATGAAAAATTTAAGACTAAAAAAATAATAAAATTACCAAAAGAAATATCCTCTGATAACTATGGAATAAAATCATACGACCCAATTGAAAAGACTTTTTTTATTGTATCTCAAATATTTAATATAAATAGTATTGACAGTTTTGTAGAATTTAAAATTTATAAAATAAGTACAGAAAGGCAACTTTTAGGTGAGTGGTCATTTTTTTCTTATAAAAATCATATCCTGAATATTCTCAATTATGGTGATGATGTATATGTATTTAATTACGAAAATAGTGTGGAAAAATCAGATAGTGTATCTACAATATCGATAAGAAAGGCCAATGAAGACGGCAAATTTGATAAAATTTACAATCTTGAACTTACGGACGAAGACAAAATTGTTTTTGTAATGCATTCATTTGTCAATAAAGCAAAAAACCTTATTTTATTATTGGATGAAAGTTCATTATATAAGGATGCTAATAATTCTTATGCTGTTGATAAGTACGCAAATGCTCTTACTGTAATGGCTTTTAATGATGTAGAGTTACCATTTATTTTATCGACCAAAAAGGAGCTTACTCAAAATTATTTTATAATCCAACCCAACCCATCTGATGTTTTTAATTTTTACTCTGATGTCTGTATTGAAAAAATTGAAATATACAATTCTTACGGTCAGACTATTAAAAATATTTCCTTTAACAGCGAAAGTGGAGTGTTTGATTTAAATGACGTTAGCAATGGCGTATACTTTATAAAGGCGTTTACATGTCTTAAAAGAGTAGTAAACTATAAAATTATTAAAATTTAATGTAGGTTAATAAATTCTTTTATGGTGTTTATTATTGAGATTAAATTGATTTCAGTTTTGCCGTAAAATGCCTCAACATAGGCGCTTCCTCCACAATTTGTAAGCCCTTGTAACTTTCCCTTTTTTGATAAACCGCTATAATAACCTCGGCTACATAATCGATGTGGCTCTGGGTATATACTCTTCTGGGAATGGCCAGCCTCACCAACTCCAGGGTAGCTGGGATCAAGGCACCTTCTTCATCGTATTTACCAAACATCAGTGAACCGATTTCTACACACCTTACCCCACCTTCGAGGTACAAAGCGCAGACCAGGGCCTGACCCGGATATTGGTCGACCGGAATATGATCCATAAAAGCTTTGGCATCGAGATAAACGGCATGTCCACCAGCAGGTCGCATTACGGGAACATTGGCGGCGATGAGTTTTTCGGTCAAATACTCCATGCTCCGGATCCTGTACTGCAGGTAGTGCTCGTCAACTACCTCCTGCAAGCCGATGGCAATGGCTTCGAGGTCTCGTCCCGCCAGTCCGCCGTAGGTTGGAAAGCCCTCCGTGATTACCAGCAGGTTTCTGCATTGCGTAGCAAGGGCATCGTTGTTGAGGGCCAGAAAGCCGCCAATGTTGGCAAAGGCATCTTTTTTAGCGCTCATGGTACAACCATCTGCCAGCTCAAACATTTCGCGGGCTATAGAAAATACACTCCTGCTTTCATATCCTTTTTCTCTGAGCTTAATGAAATAAGCGTTTTCTGCAAATCTGCAGGCATCTATGTAAAAAGGTATGGTATTGGCCTTACAAAGCGCACTCACTGCTTTCATGTTTTCCATACTCACGGGCTGGCCGCCACCGGAGTTATTGGTTACCGTCATGATTACCATGGCAATGTTTTCTTTGCCCTTCTCTTTGATGGTTTTTTCAAGGGCAGCTACGTCCATATTGCCTTTGAATGGAGCCGGTATGGATGGGTGTTTGCCTTCTTCACATACCAGGTCAATGCCCTCAGCCCCGGAAAACTCTATGTTGGCCCGTGTAGTATCAAACAAGGTATTGCTGATAAATACCTTACCCGGTCCGCCGGTGATGCTAAACAATATCTTTTCGGATGCCCGTCCCTGGTGGGTGGGTATAATGTGACCCATGCCTGTGAGATCTTTGACCGTTTTTTCAAACCTGAAAAAACTGGGACTGCCTGCATAAGACTCGTCTCCTCTCATGATGCCGGCCCACTGCTCACTGCTCATGGCGCTGGTGCCACTGTCGGTGAGCAGGTCAATGATGACATCATCTGCATGAAGTAAAAAAGTATTGTTGTGGGCTAATTGCAGTAATTCTTCTCTTTGTGCCCGTGTAGTAAAGTGAATGGGTTCAACGGATTTGATCCTGAAAGGCTCAATGATGGTGTTCATTTATTTGGAATTTAAATATCAATAATAAAATTAGGTAGTGCTTGATTTGCAGCCACTTAACTTGGTTTTTTGATGATATTTTTCCAAATATTCATTGGGCAATGATAGTGGAAATGCCTGGAAAAAAAAATGACGACAAGCAATTACACTTGTCGTCACCTATGATTGTCATCACTTGTTTAAAGGGTGATGGATTTGTCTTTGGGTATTTTTACCTTGTACGCCAGCTTCTTTTTCACCTGTTCACCCGGTTTTAGGATAAGTTTCCATTCTACCATACCGGTTTCTTTGTTGAGACTGCCACCGGAAAGATCATCGATTTCTACTTCCATATTGGCATCGGTGGCCAGTGGCACCTGATCGGTAAGGGTCACCTCGATGGCAGTAGTTTTGTTGTTTTTGATGCTTATTTCATAAGCCGATTGGATCTGTTTTTTGGAAGATAAAAACGAAGTTTTCTGGTATTCTTTGATCTTCTCTCTTTTGGCTGCAACCGCAATGTCGGGACCCAGGGATAAAGCCAAAGTGTCAGAAAGTTGGCTGATGTCCAGATAGGTGTCTCCTATGTAGGTATCTTCCACAAAAAGTTTAATGGAACCGGAAGAAAGATTGTATTGATCCCAGTCCACAATTTCTGCCATCAGGTAGACCTTGTTATCCATCTTGGGAATGGTCATATACCTGTATTTAGCCGGGATATCAAAGGCTTTTAATGAGACGTCATGCATATTGTTGTCCGCAGGTATCGTGGTTTTATCAGGCAGGGTATATTCTGTAAAAATCAGGTTTTCTCTTGCGGTGGCCGCTACAAAGTCTCCTGATGCTGCTTGTGCTTCTTCTTCAGGTCGGTAGTTTGCCCTAGTTTTCACGGCACTACCCAACTTGGCATAATCATAATTGTTATAGGGCATATTAAAATGCAAAAACCATGGACTCAATACCGGAGCGGTGGTGTTGAAGGATGGATCACCTGTGGTAAGAACAAGAGATACCTGTTTCCAATCTTCACCGGTGTATTGATTTATTTTGGCTTTGTGGACCAGGTTTAATGGAGATAAAAGTGAATTGACCCTCGCCTCAAAATCGGTGGTCCATGTGGCGCGGGGATCAAAGTAAACCAATTTTAAATTTGATTCTCCCGCCTGTAAAGCCGCACATTCTACGATAATTTCACCGTTGTGTTTGGTGGCATTGGTACGGGTCCATTCATTGAGTTGAGCCTGAATGCGCTGGATTTCTTTTTGGTTTTCTTCCTGCCTTCTTTTGCTGTCGAGTAGTTTTTGTTTGACCTCAAGCAACCTAACCCGGTACATTTCAGCCACAGCGGTAAGTTGGGCTGCAGTTACACCACTGTTTTCATTGCCTAATTTTTTATTGGCAAGGAGCAGGCCTTCTTCTTCTTTCCAGGTTTCATAAACGATTTGTTCGTTTTCTGCTTTTTCCTGCAGTTGTTTCAATTGTTTTTGAATTACAACATATTCAGGATTGGCAGAAAAATCCTGGATGTGGTTGTCCCTATAAGTTACTCCTGTTATATTGACTTTACCACTAAAACTGATTCGGATGGTTGAAGCGTCAAATCCTGCGGGTAAATTGCCCAGAACTATGGTGTTTTCACCTTGTTTTAAGCTCACATTGGTTTTTCTCACAACCTGAGCCCCATTTCTGTATAAGGTTACAGCTTCAATTTTGCTGGGTACTACATTGCCCGCCAGCAAATGAAGGGACACAAGGGTCAGCACGAGGGAAAATAAGTTTTGTTTCATTTAGATAAAGGTCTTTGATCACAAAACGAAGGTTGAGGCTACGTGTTGTTTAATATTATGTTAATACCTTAATTCCAGGCCTAAATCGAATATTATTTTTTTAATACCCAACCCCTGAACCGGTATTGAGCGTCTATTGAAAAAAAACACCATGCGGTTAATTCTTTTATTATTGCTGACACTTGCTGTATCCTGTAAAAAAGAAAGTGAAGAAACTTGCGACAAATTATCGCTGAAGGGCACCTGGATTTGGGAAAAGTCAGTAGGTGGCTTTGGCGGATGGACGTTAACGCCGGAATCAGAAAAAACAAGTCAGAAAATTGTGATTGACGACCTCACTTTTACCTGGTATCATGGAGATTCAATCATTATAAAGAATCAATATGACTACAAATTATCGGAAGATGTCATTTTTGGTACAGAGGAAAAAACATACATCGAGTTGGCAGACGGCACTAATTTTTCCGTTGAACTCAAAGACGATAAACTCGTTTTGATTGACTGGTGTTTTGACTGCTACCACCATCATTTCCACAGGAGCAAATGAATTAGTTTTTATATATCCTGATTATAAAGAAATGTATTAACCTTTTAAAAGAGGGAAATTTATTCTTTAGGTAAAGAGGTGTCATACGATTTTCAAATGATCCGGTATCTTTTATTCGTATTTAACTATTTGCTAGGACCCTGTTTTTGATCCATTCAAAGGATGGTTATTCGAAAGCAAGCCAGCTTTCTATTTAAATTCCTACATTTAAAAGAATCCTATTGGATAAAATTATCCTAGTATATGGATTGCTATAATTTATTATATTTATAAATTATTAGCATGGTTAAGTTCAACTGGAAATGATTTATATCAAAAACATGGTTTGCAACCGATGCAAAAAGGCTGTGAAAGAACTGTTTGAACAAATGGGGTATGAAGCCCGCCTGGTTGAATTGGGTGAAGTGGACATTACAGAAGAGCTGAAGGCTGAGGATAAAGAACTATTAAAAACCAACTTGCTGGACCTGGGCTTCGAACTCATCGATGACAAAAAATCGAGGTTGATCGAACAGATCAAAAACGTGATCATCGATCTGGTGCACAAAAAAAATGTGGAACTGAAAGAAAACATGTCAAACCTATTGCGAGATAAATTGCATCATGATTATCATTACCTCAGCAATTTGTTTTCGGAAGTGGAGGGCATCACCATCGAAAAATATTTTATTGCACAAAAGATCGAAAAGGTGAAGGAGCTGCTAATCTACGATGAACTTACCCTGAGTGAAATTGCAATTCAGCTGAATTATTCCAGTGTGGCTTATCTTAGCAGTCAGTTCAAAAGTGTGACGGGAATTACGCCAACGGTATTCAAACAGATGAGGGGAAGCAAACGAAAACCGCTCGATGAAGTTTAAATCTTATAAAATTATCTCATAATTACATAAAGAGTGTTTTCAGGCATAGGTGCACCTTTGCCTAAAATAAAAATGTATGTCGGATCAAATCAAATCGACCATCATAGTGCCGCTGGACGGAGTGGAAAGCGAACACTGTGCTCTCATCATAGAAAAAGGACTGAATGAACTTCAAGGCGTCAGCTCCCACAAAGTAGAACTAAACAATCGCAGGGCCATCATCGAGGGCGATTCCGGTGAATTGCTCGGGCAGGCGGTGGCACTCATCCGTGACCTGGGCTATGGCGTGCCTACGGTCAAAAAGACCCTTCCTGTGTTGCAGATGTCCTGTGCTTCCTGTGCGATGAACGTAGAAAATGCAATCAAAATATTGCCCGGAGTAGTAAGCGGGGCGGTCAACTATGCCAACGGAGCGGCCACCATCGAGTACATTCCTTCCCTGACCAGCCTTGAAAAAATTAGAAAGGCAGTACAGGAAGTCGGCTATGATTTGTTGCTGAAAAATGACGGAGAAGAAACTGAAACGATCGAAAAAATTTATGAAAAACATTATCAAAAATTAAGGCTGCACACCATCGGTGCCATTGCATTTACACTGCCAGTAGTAGTCGTTGGTATGTTTTTTATGGACATGCCTTATGCCAATTACATCATGTGGATCTTGTCCACGCCGGTCGTACTGTGGTTTGGAAAAGATTTTTTCATTAATGCCTGGAAACAGACACGCCACCGGTCTGCCAATATGGATACCCTGGTGGCCCTGAGCACAGGCGTGGCTTATGTTTTCAGTGTATTCAACACTGTGGCACCTTCATTCTGGCACGCAAGGGGTCTGCACGGCCATGTGTATTTTGAAGCCGCTGCGGTGGTAATCTCCTTTATTCTGTTAGGAAAGTTGTTAGAAGAACGGGCCAAGGGAAACACATCCGCAGCCATCAAAAAACTCATGAACCTCCATCCTGCGAAAGTGTACCTCGTGGATGCCAATAACAATGTGACAGAGGGGACAGTTGAAGCCGTAAAATCCAACGATGTACTGTTGGTAAAACCAGGAGACATCGTGGCAGTGGATGGCACCATCCTCAGCGGCACTTCTTTTGTTGATGAAAGCATGTTGACGGGAGAACCCATTCCGGTGGAAAAAAATGTAGGTGAAAAAGTATTTGCAGGAACCCTCAATCAGAAAGGAAGTTTTCAGTTCAGGGCTGATGCTGTGGGTTCTGACACAATGCTGGCCAGGATCATCGCCCTTGTGCAAAATGCCCAAGGCAGTAAGTCACCGGTGCAAAAATTGGTCGACAAAATTGCTGGTATTTTTGTGCCGGTGGTTATGGGCATAGCGTTGACAGCTTTTGTCATTTGGTGGATATTTGGTGGTGTAAACGGCTTTACCCATGGCCTGATGGCGCTGGTCACCGTGCTGGTCATTGCCTGTCCGTGTGCCTTGGGTCTAGCCACACCAACGGCTATCATCGTAGGTGTTGGCAGGGGTGCAGAAAGGGGCATCTTGATCAAAGACGCGGAGAGTCTTGAACTGGCCCGTAAAGTAAATTTGGTGGTGCTGGATAAAACGGGTACGATCACTGAAGGAAGGCCTGTTGTCACCGATGCTTTTTGGCTGAGAGAGGACGCAGAAATAAAAAAGATCTTATTTACCCTGGAGTACCTTTCGGCCCACCCTTTGGCCGAAGCGGTGACTAAACATTTAACGCAAACCAATCTTGTGCCCTATTCTGATTTTGAAAACATCTCCGGAATGGGCCTGAAGGCGCGGGTTGAAGGTAAAATTTATTTTGTGGGAAACAAGAAATTACTGGAAACCCATAGTATAATAATAAAGGACGTGCTGAATTCTAAAGCGGAGTTGTGGAAAGCAGAAGCAAAGACGATGGTTTGGTTTGCTGATGAAAAAAATGCATTGGCAGTCCTGGCTATTTCGGATAAGATCAAAGCCACTTCGGTGGAAGCTGTACGCCAACTGACCCACATGGGCATTGAGGTCGTCATGCTCACCGGTGATCATTATGAGACAGCAAGTGCCGTAGCCGAAGCAGCGGGCATCAACCATTTTGAAGCCGGGGTTTTACCGGAAGCAAAGGCGGGCTTCATCAAAAGATTGCAAAACGAAGGAAAAGTAGTGGCTATGGTTGGCGACGGCATCAACGACAGCGCCGCCCTGGCCCAAGCCGATGTGAGCATTGCCATGGGAAAGGGCAGCGACATTGCCAAAGATGTTGCCAAAATGACCATTGTTTCTTCCGACCTGAATAAGATCCCGGCTGCCATCCGTTTGTCACGCCAGACGGTGGCCACGATTCGACAGAATCTCTTCTGGGCCTTCATCTACAATGTGATAGGCATACCCATTGCAGCCGGTCTATTGTATCCATTCAATGGCTTTTTGCTCAACCCGATGATTGCAGGAGGAGCCATGGCGCTGAGCAGCCTAAGTGTGGTGAGCAACAGCCTGCGCCTGAAGTGGAGTAAGTGACATAAACGTAAAAGGTATAAATCTTTTACCAAATTGCATAAAGCAGACGGACCTAAAAGTCTGCAACTTTGTAATACCAGTAAATAACTGTTACTGGCTGCCGAATCCAAAATTTTTGGATCCAGCATGAATGACTTATTCATCAATTATTAAAATTAGTAAACAATGAAATCAATATCCACTTTTCTGGCCATGACCGTCTTGACGTTTTTTGCCATGGCACAGCATAAGCCTCAAGACTTGCTTTTGTCCTACCTCAAAGTAAAAGATGCCCTGGTGGCTGATGATGGAAAGTTGGCTAAAACGAAAGCCACGGAGTTTTTTTATATGGTTGATAAAGAAAGTGACTTTGAGCAGAAAGAAGCTGTTACCAAAGCGCTTCGCAGAATCTGTGATACTGACAACATCGAAATTCAAAGAATAGCCTTCGCCGGCTTATCCACCGAGATGTGGGCCATGCTGGACAAAGGTGAAAAGGTCAAACTTGACCTATATTACCAGTATTGCCCGATGAAAAGGGCCTACTGGATCAGCCTGGAGTCCGCCATTAAAAATCCATATTATGGTGCATCGATGCTTACCTGTGGCAAGGTATCGGATAAAAAATTGAATTAACCATGCGGCCTTGGGTTTTTGTTGTTTTGATGGTTTTTGGCTTCTGTTCCGGCTTTGCTCAAAAGGTGGTACGATACGATCTGTATGTGAAAGATACCCTTGTAAATTATACCGGAAAGGCTAAAAGAGCCATTGCCGTAAATGGACAAATTCCCATGCCAACTCTGGTGTTTGCAGAGGGAGATACCGCTGAGATTCATGTACACAATCAGTTAAAAGAAGAAACCTCACTTCACTGGCACGGCGTATTTTTGCCGAACCAGGAAGATGGGGTGCCTTACCTCACCCAGTTGCCCATCAAACCCAATACCAGCCATGTGTACCGTTTTCCCGTCATACAAAACGGCACGCACTGGTACCACAGCCATACCGCATTGCAGGAACAAATCGGCATGTACGGCTCACTCATCTTTTTGAAAAAAAGAAATGACCCTGGCTTCAGAAAAGGCATCGATGATTTGCTAGCTGTGCCGGTGATTTTAAGCGATTGGACAGACCAGCATCCCGAAAATGTGCATCGAATGCTGCACATTGCTTCCGATTGGTTTGCCATTCAAAAAGGTTCCACGCAGAGTTATGTCGAGGCCATAAAGGCTGGACATTTTAAGACCAAACTCAGCAACGAATGGAAACGTATGCTGGCCATGGATGTAAGCGACATTTATTATGATAAGATGCTGATGAATGGTCTTGAAAACAGCACCTTACCTTCTTTAAAAGCAGGCGACAAAGTGAGGTTCCGCATTTCAAACGGGGGAGCGTCAACCTATTTTTGGCTGCACTACGCGGGCGGAAAAATCACCGTTGTCGCCAGCGATGGCAATGATGTGGAACCCGTTGAAGTGGACCGGTTTATCATTGCGGTTTCTGAAACCTATGACATTGTGCTCACTGTCCCGGAAGCCAATATCTCCTATGAATTTATGGCAACCGCCGAAGACCGGACCCAATCGGTGTCTATGTTTTTGGGAAGTGGCCACTTGCAGCTTGTAACTCCGTTGCCCAAATTGAAATATTTTGAAGGCATGAAGATGATGAACGGCATGATGAAAATGAATGGCGACCTCGACGACATGGGCATGGAAATGTCATTGAACCAAATGGACATGAATACGGTCATGTACCCTGAAATTACTGGGCCTTTTCCCGAACAAGCAGGTGATAAAATGAAAGACATGGAAGTAATGGAAGACCATGACCATGGAGGAAAAAGCAAAATGGCGCTGCCGGTCACCCTGAACTATGCCATGCTGCGGTCAACGACCAGGACCAGCTTATCGGCAGAGCATGTAATAAAAGAATTTCGATTCGAGCTCAGCGGCAACATGAATCGCTATATATGGAGTCTGGACAACCGCGTCTTGTCGGAAGTGGATAAAATTCTGATCCGGAAAGGTGAAATTATACGCATTGTTCTGTACAATGGCTCAATGATGCGGCACCCCATGCACCTGCATGGTCACGATTTCAGGGTCATCAATGGCCAGGGTGATTTTGCGCCGTTGAAAAACGTTATCGATGTCATGCCCATGGAAACAGATACACTTGAATTTGCGGCCAATACTGAAGGCGACTGGTTTTTTCATTGCCACATCCTTTACCACATGATGGCCGGCATGGGCCGTGTATTTGGTTATGAAGGACAACCAAACAACCCCTTGATCCCGGATGCAAAACGGGCGGAAAAGAAACTGCACGCAGACGATCGTAAATATCATTTCATGTTTGTGAACGATGTCGCTACCAATGGCAACGATGGCATGCTGATGGTACAAAATACCCGGTGGAGCATTGGTACGGAATGGAGGCTTGGTTACCGCGACCACCACGGCTACGAGACCGAGACCCATGTGGGGAGGTATATTGGTAAAATGCAATGGCTGATGCCTTTTGTTGGTTTTGACTGGCGCTATAGAAAAAGCGAATTATCTGATGTTCCTGAAAAAAGTATTTTTGGTCAGACCAACACAAAAGACTTAAGAACCAATTTGAGTATCGGCATTAAGTATACCTTGCCGATGTTGTTAGATCTTACCGGTGAATTGTATCAGGATGGCTATGTAAGGCTACAATTGAAACGCGAAGACATTCCCGTTTCCAGAAGGATTCGAGCTGGATTTATGGTAAATTCGGACCGAGAGTACATGGTGGATGCGAAGTACATTTTAAACCAATATATCGGCATCCGTACCCACTACGACAGTGATATGGGCTTTGGTATTGGAGTTTCGGTCAATTACTGAATTCTCCATTACAATTCTAATCCAAATTTTCCATGACAATAATAGTTTTTTAAGGAGCTTACATAACAATCTTCCACTTGATATTACAACCACCTGAAGGATATTGAACGGTGGGCGAGCCGCCTCCGGTCAGGAGTGTGTCTATGGCATTTCTCAGGTCAACACCGGTTACCGGCAGATTGTTTTTTGGCCTTGAATCGTCGAGCCTACCTCTGTAGAATAGTTTGTCTTCTCCATCAAACAAATAAAGGTCCGGGGTACAAGCGGCATCATAAGCTTTGGCTACCTGTTGTGATTCATCATATAAATAGGGAAAAGGGTATTGCAGCACTTTGGCTACAATGGCCATCTTATCCGGGGCATCTTCCGGATAGTTGACTGCATCGTTGGAGGATATGGCCACAAAACCAATTCCTTTTTCTTTATAGTCATTGGCCAGCCTGACCAACTCACTGTTGATATGAATCACATAAGGGCAGTGATTGCATAAAAACATGACCACTGTGCCTTTTTCACCTTTGATGTTGTCAAAAGATTTTTCTGTTCCTGTTGTGGTGTCGGGCAAATAAAAAGCAGGAGCCGTGGTGCCCAGGGGTAAAAGATTGGACTCTGTATAAGCCATAGGATAGATGCAGATTTGGCAAAAGTTAAAAGAATCATAAAATTAAGCAAATAATGCATTTGAAAGGGATGATCAGTATATTTGTAGAGTGATCATAGTGTTTAATTCATTTGCCCTTTAAATGCAGACTTATGAAGCCAATTCTCCTTGTCTTATTTCTATTTGCCTCATTAACGGTGGTCAGTGGACAAGAGTATCTTCAGATAGAGATGCAAAACAACCCGGAGACCATAAAATACCACCTGGGGCAAAAAATACTAATAAAGACAAAACAGGTAGACGAGTGGCATTCTATAGTGCTGCAAAAATTTATTTACGAATCCGGCACCATCATCCATGAACAAGGTATGCTTCAGGTAGAAGATATCACCGCTCTTCGGGAGACCCGACCCGGGGTAGGCGCCTTGTCAATAGCGCTGACCACTTTTGGTGGAGGCTGGTTGGTGTTTGGCGCCATCAGTCAGGGACTGGATAACAAGGCAGAATTTGGTACCAGAGAAGTGGTTATTGGGGTTGCCGCGCTGGCAGCCGGCTGGGGCTTAAAAAAAGCATTTTACAAGAGGGATTTTCATATGGGCAAAAGATATAAGCTGCGTTTGCTCGACTTGCGTATGCAATGAGTCACTCGTCTTCCCGATCGTCAATGCAGTTCTGAATGGTTTGATATTCATACCCTTTTTGCAAAAGATAAGCATATAACTTTTTTTTCTTTTCAAGGCGACTTCCACTTAGGGTCTTCTCCTTTTTTTCAATCAATTTCCTTAAGGTTTCGGAGTAGGCATCCTCATCAAGGGTCTGCATGGCTTTGGTAATATTATAGGAAGATATTTTTTCCATCTTTAAGCCAGCTAATATTTTGTTTCTGCCCCAGTTGTTTATTTTAAATTTTCCGCTTACATAGGCTTTTGCGTAACGCAGTTCATTTAAAAAATTTTCTGAAATAAGGGTAGCAATGATATTTTCCATATCATCTCCATAAATGCCTCGCTCGTATAACTTGGTCCTGACGGCTTCGTGCGATCTCTCCTGCATGGCACACCATCTTTTAAGTTCAGTGAGGGCCTGGTCTGGGGTCCAGCTGTTTTTTTTAATCACTGTTGAGATTATTTATATTTTGATAAATGTAATAGATTTACCGGAAAAAGAAAATGAAAAGATCTGACATTCAAATTGTACCCAATTATTTTGACAGATACATTCAAAAGATACCGGATGTTTCCTGGAGAGAGGCATTGAGAGAATACGGCCCGAAGATGTACAACAGCGCCGGAGAACATTTTTTTGCCTTGGGTGATAAGGTTTATGAAGAGGGCAAATGGACGATTAAACAAATCATACAGCACGTCATAGATACCGAAAGAATCATGTTATACCGGGCCTTGTGCATTGCCAGAGGGGAACAACAACGGTTGCCCGGATTTGATGAAAATGCCTATGCAGACAAGGCAAGGGTAAGCCACAGATCTCTTTACAGCTTGCTGGAAGAGTATGAGGTTGTCAGACAATCCGGCCTGATCATGTTTGAATCATTCACTGCCGAAGATTTGATGGCAAAGGGCAATTCCAATGATACGGAACTGTCAGTTTTGTCGCTGGCCTTCATCAATGCAGGTCATGCAGTTCACCACATGGAAATCATCCGTGACCGGTATTTTCCATTGATTAAATAAGATGGAAGAATATAAAATTGAAGAAATAATACTGGACCTGGGGTCTCAAACCTACACCCTTTTTCAGATTACCAACATTGATGAGGTTTTTGACGCTATGCTGTCCTTACCCGCAGACAATGTCATCAAACACGACGAACGAATTCCCTATTGGACAGAAATATGGCCTTCTGCCATTGCTTTGTCGCGATTTATAGGAGACCACCCCGATCTTATCCAGGATAAAAAGACCCTTGAATTGGGAGCAGGCCTGGGCCTGCCTTCATTGGTGGCAGCCCGCTTTACAAAGCAGTTGGTCTGCAGTGATTATTTGGAAGATGCGTTGGTCTTTGCTGAAAAAAACGCTCTTCGCAATGGCATTCACCACATTCAGTATGCTTGTATCGATTGGCGCAACTTAAATATTGGTGCAAAGTATGATGTAATATTGGCATCTGACATTGCCTATGAAAGACGTTTTTTTGAAGATCTGCCAGGTGCATTCAAAAGTCTGATGCACGAAAAAAGTGTGGTCTTGCTTTCTGAACCGGGCCGCCATTTTACGGCTGCCTTTATAGAAGAATTGTCAAATCATTTTGATATAAAAAGTTATCCCCTTCCACAAACATGGAGGGGGACTCACTTTTCTACATCAGTGCATGTACTGACTGTCCAGACCTGATTGTATTATTTTTTCTTTCCCTTGGGATAAACCAGCTTCATTTCATTTACCAGATGACCTGCGCCGGCAAATTTATCTATGATAAAAAGGATGTAGCGGGCATCCACCATGATGTTTCTGCAAATGGATGGGTCGTAGTTTAAGTCACTCATGGTGCCTTCCCATACCCTGTCAAAATTGAGACCGATCAGGTTGCCGTGGGCATCGATAGCAGGGCTGCCCGAATTGCCACCGGTGGTATGGTTGGAGCCAATAAAACAAACCGGCATATTTCCGTCTGCATCTGCATAGCGACCATAGTCCTTTTTGTTGTTCAACTCTGCAAGGCGGGCATGGACATCAAATTCGTAGTCTCCCGGTACATATTTTTCCATTACCCCATCCAGGTTGGTATGGGGCAGGTATTTGACACCATCGCGAGGTTGATAACCCTGTACTTTGCCATAGGTTACCCTTAAGGTAGAGTTGGCATCAGGATAGAATTTTTTCTCTGGAAAAAGTTCGATTTGGGCCTTCATGTAGATGGCCTGAAGGCTGTCAATCTGCCTTTTGTTTTTTTCAAAACCAGGGTTTACCTGCGTGCGGATGATTTCATTCCACTCATTGGCCAATTGAAACATGGGGTCGGCTTTGATGGCATCGGCACAGGCCTTGGGCTCGAGGTTCAATACCTTCATAGCCTTTTCAAAGGTAGTAAATGGACTGGCGCTGTAAAGTTGAGCGGCCAGATCACTCATGTTTCTTTGGCTCATCGTTGCGGGCATGTGGACCTGTTGTAAATTGTTTTTACAGATGTTCATCAGCGCCACAAAGATTTCCTGGTCGATATCTGCTGAATAATCTTTGTAAAAATCATCGAGGAATTCAATCAAACGCTCTTTCATTTTCTGGTAATCTTTTTCACCACTCTTATCGAGGGTCTGTACCAGATTTCTGAAACTGCCCATGAGCCTCATCAGTTCGATATTGCGATTGGGTGCTTCGCTGTAAATATCTCTGATCAGACTTGCCTGAAGGTTATCGGTGTACAGTTGGTTAAACTGAGACATCATACCGGTGTATTTACCGGCCTTCATTGCCCTCTTTTCAAAGTCTTTTTCGAAGTTTTGTTTTTTATCAATGGCATGGGTAGATTTCAGCCCCTTTGCTTCACCAATCCATTTTTTCCAGGAGTTGGCTATACTGGCATATTTGGCTGCATACTTGAGGCGAGTAGCTTCGTCTTTCCTCATGTACTTGTCCATTATTTTCAGGGCGGCATCTCTGATGGCAATTTTTATTGGGTCTGAATGATCCATGATTTGTTCAACGGCAATAGAAGGCAGGTATTCATCTGTTCTTCCCGGAAATCCAAAAACCATGGTAAAATCACCTTCTTTTACACCATTCATGGATACCGGTAAGAAGTGTTTTGGCGTAAACGGTTTGTTGTTTTCACTGTAATCAGCAGGTTCGTTGTTGGGACCTGCATAGATTCTGAACAATGAAAAATCACCGGTATGACGGGGCCATACCCAGTTGTCGGTATCAGCTCCAAACTTGCCGATGGATTCAGGTGGCGTGCCCACCAGCCTGACATCATTATATCTCACCATATGAAAGGCAAGGTATTGATTGCTGGCAAAAAAAGGTTTGATTTCCAGTTCGTGGAATTTATCCATGGTAAATTTGCCCCGGTAATTTTTCATATTGATTTCAATTACCGACTGTTTTTGAGCAGCCGACATTTCGGGACTTATGCCCTTTAAAATTTCAGCAGTAACATCGTCGATTCTTTCAATAAACCGAGCAAAAAGGCCGGGGTTTTTCAGTTCTTCGGCGTTGGTCTTTGCCCAAAAGCCATCGCGGAGATAGTTTTTTTCTAAGGTAGAATGAGATTGGATATTGTCGTATCCGCAGTGGTGATTGGTAAGCAACAGACCTTGTGAAGAGATGACTTCAGCGGTACAGAAGCCCCCAAAGTGTACTACAGCATCCTTGAGAGAACCCTTGTTGACGCTGTAAATATCTTCGGCTTTGAGCTTCATGCCCATCGATTTCATCTCGGCCTCATTGAGGGCTTTGAGGAGGTGGGGCAACCACATGCCTTCACCGGCAAAAGAAAAAGTAGATAAAAACAGCAAAGCAGCAAAAAGTAATGATTTCATATTCAATAGTTAGGCTGCAAAGATAGTGAATTAGGGTACTTCAAGGGAGGTATCAAAAAAAAAGCCACCCGGTAGAGTGGCTTTTTAAAAACGATTTATTTTTTGGAGTCGAGCCAGAAATTTACTGGCAGGGTCATAACTGCTGCCACTTTTTTGCCATCTTTTTTGGCAGGAATCCAACGCTGGGGCATTTGATTCATTTTGGCTATGATTTTTTTGACCTCATCACCAGTGCCGTCGCCGGGTTCAGATTCGATCGATAGATTCTCGATGTACCCTTCCGTGTTGACAGTAAACACAGCAATTACCTGGCCCTGAGTGCCATTTTTCCGGGCCTTTTCCGGATATTTCATTTCAGAAGCAATAAACGACATCATTTTTTGGTGGGCACAAGCTTCCCTTTCTTTGGCATCACCTACATTTTCGCAGCCTGGAAACCTGGGCATTTCATCAGCCTGGCTTGCCGGTATGCCCCATCCTTTTCCCCTAGAAGGAGGTGGCGGAGGTGGTGGTGGCGGAGGTGCCATCATTGCATCAATGGGTGCTTCAGGAGCCACAGCATCAGCGGGTGCTACGGGTGCTACAGGTGCCGGAGGAGGTGGCGGAGGTGGTGGAGGCGGAGGTGGTGGAACCATCATCCCTTTGTTTTGAGGCAGAGTATCGCGGTTAATGCCATATCCTTTTTCCATTGCCTTTGATGGGGCGGTGAAAGATGAAAACAACATTGCCAAAGTGCCAAGGATCACCGGTGAGAGTAAATAGAAAAACAGTTGCTTGCGGTTACTTCTGTTGTGATTAAGCATATGAATTCGATTTTTAATTTCAGATTGATAAAAAGGGCTCACAAAGTCAGGCTCTTTTAAGCTGGTATAAGGGGCAATGAGCATTTTGATATAGGCTTCTGCAGACCAGGATTTGGAGACCCTATCATCTGCCAAAAACTCGTGGGTTTCTTTAAGCGCTTTTTTGTAAAGCCGGATCAGGGGTTGAAACCAAAATAGGCAGTTGAGAATTTCAAGACTCAGCAGGTCGATGCTATGTCCCATACGAATGTGCATTTTTTCATGCTCAATGATAGGTAGTAATTCCTGAGAATCTTTCTCATTGGATTGTAAAAAGATCCATCCAAAAAAGGAAAAAGGACTTGTTATTTTGGGATGCCTGATCAAGGTATAACCGTGGTATTTTTCCTTTATTCCATCCACATAGAATTGAAAAATCCGATACAGGCCAAAAGCCAGTCGAAAGGTAAAAAACAGAAGGCCCAGGATATATACCATTTTAATCCAGGACCAGGAAGAGGTCTCAACAGTTTGTGGACTGCCTCCAAAGTTGATTTCAGGCAACACACCATAGACCAGATCTCTTGTATTGGTGAGGGCCCATGGTTGAATGGCCTCTGCCAGAAAGCTTGCACCCAGACCAAAGAGGAGGGTGAACAATAAGTACCATCGATTGAGGGTAAAAAAGGTGGTTTTTCTCAAAACAAGAAAATACAAAACCAGGGATGCAGCCCAGGTAAGCGTACTCTGAATTAGGAAGGCTGTCATTGTTTATATTTATTTTTAATTTCCTCCAAATCCTTTAAACTAAGGTCGTTTTCTTTCACCAGAAAAGAAACCAACTCGTTCATGGAACCTTCAAAATAATTGGCTACCAGTTTTTTCAGCGAAAAATGGGTATAACTTTTTTTATCAATAGCCGCATAATACTCATGGGTCCTTCCATAAGTCTTATGTACAACAAAGCCCTTGGATTCTAAGATGCGAATGATAGACGAAATGGTGGAGTGGGGAGGCCTCGGCGCCTCCAGCTGCTCAATTAATTGGCTGACCGTAGCAGGGCCGTGGTCCCAGATCAATTGCATGACTTCTTCTTCTGCCTTTGTTAATTTTGAAAGTGATGTATCCATGATTCAACTAATAATGCAAATATATAACGTATTTATACGTTATGCAACTAAATTTTACATTATTTTTATCAAGGCAGAAAAGAAGGAATAATGTTTTATACAATGTTTAATTACGGAATAAAATATCTTATTATGCCTCATTTGTGATTTGAAACAAAATAAAATTGGGGAATGTTAGACCGTCAACGGCATACCTTAAGACTGTCTTTAGTCAATCACCTGTTTCCATGCACGATATTTGGCTAATAAAGCGTCATTGAGTTTGCTGATGTAATTGCCCAACTTGTCTTTTTTAAACAGCGCTACCAGTCCTTCGAATACATTGCGGTTGTACCTGTCAGGAAAATGGGTGGGCATGGCACTTCCTTCGGCTGAGTAGATGACAAAGGACTCATCATTGTTTCCTCTGCCTGCCAGAAGATAAAAATCGGTTTCCATTTTAATATTCGGATCAACCACCCCATGCTCATTAAGAAATATCGCCGGAGAGGCGGGACCTTTCAGGTTTTTTTGTTCATAATCATGGATAAACAGGACTTTAGAAAAGTTATAATTATTTTTAAATGCCTGGATCACCATCTTTTTATTGGTCTCCCTGTCTTCCAGGTGGTCTTTTAGCGTTTTTGACAAGCTCTCTCTCTTTTCGGCAGAGCTTGCCGGATCCTGGATGGCTTTTTGGAGTAGATCTATCTTATTTTTATTCATATAAATCCTCACTAAAAGGCTGCCCTTTCTGAGTTGCAGAAGTTGTTCTGCAGCCGTAGAATGGGCCAGGTCATTTGTTACCTGTGAGAATGCTGCCAAAGGGCTCATTAAAAAAGCCAGGAATAATACAGCATATAAAACAGAAGATGACGTCTTGTGCATGGTATTTGCAATTTGTTAAATGAATCGGCAAGGTATAAATTTTTAATAAATAGCCCTATTTTGTACCGAATGCAGTGTGTCCGACAGACATCAAAGCGCAATATTTCGCAAAAAGGTCAATTTTTCTCATCTTTGAAGCCCTAAAAGTTGTTAACCAAATAAAACCACTAACCCAGATGAACTTTTTCATTTCTGAAGAGCAGATGGCTGTTAAAGAAGCAGCAAGAGACTTTACCCAACAAGTATTACTTCCCGGTGTCATAGAGCGTGATAGAAACATGAAGTACCCTCTTGAAGAGGTTAAAAAAATGGCCGAAATGGGCTTCTTGGGTATGATGGTTAGTCCTGAATACAGCGGAGGTGGTATGGACACCCTGAGCTATGTGCTGGCTATGGAAGAAATTTCAAAAGTTGACAGCTCTTGTTCTGTGATCATGTCGGTCAACAATTCACTGGTTTGCTGGGGATTGGAAGAATATGGGTCTGAAGCACAAAAAACAAAGTACCTGCCCAGCCTGGCTACAGGAGAAAAAATTGGTTCTTTCTGTCTTTCTGAACCAGAGGCAGGCAGTGATGCCACCAGCCAGCGCACTACTGCTATCGACATGGGAGATCACTATTTGCTCAATGGTACCAAAAACTGGATCACCAATGGGGGCACGAGTAAAATCCACCTCGTCATTGCTCAAACCTATCCGGAAAAAGGACACAAAGGCATCAACGCCTTTATTGTTGAAACAGACTGGGCTGGTGTCAACATTGGCGCCAAAGAAGATAAATTGGGTATCAGGGCATCCGACACCCACACCATTATGTACACTGACGTCAAAGTACCTAAAGAAAACCGAATCGGTGAGGATGGCTTTGGCTTTAAGTTTGCCATGAAGGTGCTTAGCGGAGGTCGCATAGGAATAGCTGCCCAGGCCCTGGGCATTGCTGCCGGCGCTTATGAACTGGCTGTGAAATATGCAAAAGAAAGAGAGGCTTTTGGCAAACCCATCGGTCAGCACCAGGCTGTTGCCTTCAAACTGGCTGATATGGCTACAGAAATTGAAGCTGCCCGCTTGTTGGTGTACAGAGCTGCTATAATGAAAGATAAGGGACTCGACTATACCACAGCTGCCAGCATGGCAAAACTGTTTGCCTCTGAAGTAGCCATGCGCCATACGGTAGAAGCCATCCAGGTTCACGGTGGCTATGGATATGTAAAAGAATACCACGTTGAGCGTCTTATGAGAGATGCCAAAATTACGCAGATATACGAAGGCACCTCTGAAATGCAACGAATTGTAATCAGCAGGTCTGTACTATCCGGTCAACTATACGAACCGGTATTTTTTCAGGATTGATAAAACTTACATTTGGAAGGAACTTTAACCATCGGCCGGTTTTTTAATATACCACTTAAGATTCACTGGTCGTTTATCCTGCTATTGGCCTATGTGCTGTTCAACGTCATTGCCAATGACTCACTGGTCTTTCTGGGCTATGTTGGTTTTTTGTTTTTATGTGTGGTACTGCATGAATACGGCCACGCCATAGCAGCCAGAAAATATGGGGTAAAGACCAAAGACATCATATTATCACCCATCGGAGGAGTAGCCAGACTGGAAACGCTGCCCGAAAAACCCATCCAGGAACTGATCATTGCCTTTGCTGGTCCCTTTGTCAATCTTTTATTGGCCATTGCCATTACCGTAGCCCTGTATGCCACCAACTTTGAATGGGTTTCGATTGAAAAACCGGGTATCTATCAGGCAGATATGCATGATTATCTCATAGTAGGTTTGTACATCAACGTCTTGCTATTTGGTTTTAATTTGATTCCGGCCTTTCCCATGGATGGAGGTCGCATTTTCAGGGCCTTGCTTTCAATTCGATTTGGAAGGGCTAAGGCTACTCGCATCGCAGGATGGGCCGGGAGAATCATTGCCCTTGCCTTTGTCATTTATGGACTTTATACCCAGGATTATCTTTTTGCCTTTCTGGGACTTTTCATTTTTGTCATGGCCAAGGTTGAAATGAATGAGGTAATTGTACTTGAAAAATTAACCCGATTTAAGGTAAGAGATTTTTGCCGGTATCAGTTTACTACCCTGCATATCTCGGATACTTATGAAAATGCGATGGAAATAATGAAAAGAACCGGTGAGTCCTTTTTCCTGGTGGTCGACACTTTGGGCTATCCGGCGGGCTATTTAATGCCTCCAATGCAGGCTGATAGTGCGATAGAAATAGAGTTGCCGCCTGCTTCAGCTCTGATGAATCCGAAATTGGTGGATGTTGAAGAAGACCTCACCTTAAAGGAAGCCTATGAAATCATGCAAAAGCAGCAGTGTCCATTTTTGGTTATACAAAACGAAGATCAAAAAGTGAAGGCGGTGATAGACAAGGACGCCATCTCCCGGGCCATTAATCTTTTTTCGTAATCTCTCCCTTGGTAATGTTAAAAATGATCACTGATAAAATCAGGATAAAATAATAGGTAAAAAACCTCCAGGTTGAAACCACCAGATTTTGCAAATCACCTGTGAGATTGTCTTTGAACAAAATGAGAAAGGCCGCTTCTGCCCCCCCGGAAGAACCGGGTGTGGGAATGACCAACATGCTCATCCATACAATCCATTGTTTGATGTACATATCAAACCAGCTAAAGTGTATGTTGAGTGAATGCAGGATGAAGGCAAGAATGGTAAACTTGGTAAACCATTGGAAAAACAAAATCAACACACTCAACAGCAATCGTAGCTTTCCTGTCTTAATCACATCCAGGTAAGTTTGCCCAATATCAGAAAAATAATGTCCCGTGTTATTTCTGGCCTTGGTCAGCCATGTTTGCCAGGAACCAGGCAGCAATTGGATCATCTTTCCAATTCCTTTTCTTACGTATTTCCAGAACAACACAGCTAAAATGATGAGCACAACTGCACCAAACAAAGCATCAGAATGATGCACCAGGTACATACCTAATTTTTCAATTACTTCATGCATGTACACCATTGTAAACAGAATTCCAATGGCGTAAAAGATGATATCTTCAGTGGCAGAGAGCAAGACCATAAAAGTAGCCTTTGGTGCAGGCATGCCCTTGCTCACCAACATACCTAATTTTATCGGCCCACCACCAACAGCTGTGGGTGTTATGGCAGCACCGATATCGTTGGCCATCACAATGGCAAATGCGGTCTTGAAGTTGATCGGATAATCCAAAAACCGACTCCACATCACGATGCGAAAGGCGTGGCCCAACCATGGACAGATGGCGAAAAAAGTGATGCCAACAATGTAGTACCATTTGATCCTAAACAACAATTCAAAAGACTGGGGATCTATCGTGGTGGCAAGAAAAATAGCGTGAACCAGCAAGCCAATACCAATAAGCAGGAAGAGCCGGTTGATGGTTTTATTATAGCCTTTTTCTTTTGTCATAGGTGATAGAAATTAAAATTCACTGTACCGCTCGATCAATTCTCTATCCTTTTCAGATGCCTTGATTGATTTAATAGCCCTGCTAATATCTTCAATAATTTTATCATGCGCAACTCCATTCTCCAATTGTTGGGCAATCAAAAGGTTTTTGAATGAAAAAAGACTGGCTGCACCTATGTATCGTTTGTATTTATTTTGTTCTGTGTTTTTTGCTATGTCTTTGTACATTCCTACCGCCTGACTTTGAACCTCTTCTTTTTGATTAAGGAGGTACAAATTGTAATAGCTGCACAATTCAAACATTTGATAAGGATTGCTCTGCTCAATTTTGGATGTAAACCAACCATTAAACTGAGGATCTCCACTGCCCGCATACAAAGAAGCGATTTTGTTGGTAAGGAAGGCAGTATTTTCGGTAGCCAATTTTTCTCCTATAGCCAACGCATCTTCCGGCGACTCCATAAAAAGCTGAGACAAAGCTTCGCCAATTACATTATAGGCCTTTTCGTTGGTTAAAATTCTTTTATAATTACTTGTTTTGTCCGCTACTTCCATACTTCCCAGGGCTCTTACAGCGGATTCTCTTACCAGGCTGTGTTCATCTTTTTCAGATTTTGTTTTGATATTTTGCACAAATTCTGCCGGAACCATATTTTGCATCATGGCATTGATGGCAAAGTCTCTGAAAAAATAATAAGAATCATCCAACGCCAATGCAACCAAGTCATTTCTCAGGATCGCATCTTCTGCCATCATTTGACATGCCTTGTATTTATCTGAAAAGAGCGGTGAAAGTTTAAAGGTATTAAACCACTGCTCTTCGGTCTTATTTTCTTCTATGATGCCAGGTATGTGACTCTCTCCATCAAATACCACCGCTCCAACAGCTTTGTTGTTTAATTGTAACACAAAGTTTTCACGGTCATTGCGGATCATCAACCTTTGTTTCTGACTGCTGCCATCTGTATAATAAACCACTACATCCGCCGGGAAGGCCCACACATTAGAAGCCTCCTGGAACACAGAAATTTCCAGTTGCTGGTCAACATTTGAAAGTTGATAATTGACACTCACTTCAGGATGTCCCTTCTTATGAAACCATTGATCAAAAAACCAGTTCAGGTCCTCACCACTGACTTCCTCAAAGGCCAACCTCAGTTCGTCTCCTTCTACGCTGCTGAATTCATTTTGTTTTAAGTAATAATTTAGGGATGCAAAAAACACCTCGTCTCCCAGGTATTTTCTGAGGTGATGCAAGACAAGGCCACCTTTGTTGTAGCTATGTGCATCAAACATGTCTTCTTTATTGGCATATCGGTAGTGAATGAGGGGGTGCATGCCATTAAAAGTGCTGTTGAGGTAGCCTGACAACTCGTTGGTTCGGTGTTCATCTGCCCTTGTTCGGCCGTATTTATGCTCCATCCAAAGGTATTCGGCATAGTTGGCAAAACCTTCGTTCAGCACCAGATTGGCCCAACTCTCAATGGTGACCAGGTTGCCAAACCATTGATGGCTCAATTCATGTGCCACAATGTAATCATTGTCATTGTCGATCAATTCGCGATCGGTTTTTTGGACAAACTCACCAAAGACAGAGGCAGTGGTGTTTTCCATGGCTCCAGAAACATAATCGCGCGTGATGATCTGGCTGTATTTTGACCATGGATAAGCATAGTCAAAGGCATTGGTAAAATACTCCATCATTTCCGGAGTATGGTTGAATATTTGTTTGGCAAATGGCGCAAACGATTTTTCAACAAAGTATTGAAGGGGGACTCCCTTCCAGTTTTCTTCTACCACAGCGTAATCGCCTACGGCCACCATAAAAAGATAAGGAGCGTGTGGCTTATCCTGGACCCAGGTATCGGTGCGGCTCCCATCTGCATTTTGGGTTTGTTTTGTTAGTCTGCCATTCGATAAGGTGACGTATTTACTATCTACGGTGATATTAATTTCTCCGGTACATCTTTCATTGGGCTTATCGATGGTGGGAAACCACCTGGAGTTATTTTCTGTTTCTCCCTGCGTCCAAATTTGAACCGGTTTTAATGAGTCGGCAGCAAGAGGATTGATAAAAAAGAGTCCCTTGTCAGAATGAATGGCGTCGCTGCCAGTCTCCACTCCTTCATTGGGTTTGGCCGTATATTGAATACTCAGATGGAGGGTATCTTTGCGGGAATACATTTCTGATAAAAAAACGGTCAACTGTTGACCATTGTTTTTAAACTTCAGCGATGCGCCGTTTTTTTTGTTTAAAATACTACTGACTTCCATTCCTTTGGCATCCAAAACCAGACTGTCCTGCTTATGAAAATAGGGCACTAAAATGAGATTGGCCTTACCCAATACCCATTGTTTTTCATAATCAAAAGAAAGAAACAGCTGGGTATGTAACAAATCAAAGAGTCTGGTTGCAGACGCCTGGTAGGGTCGGTTGCTATCGTCTTCTTCGATAAACTGTGGGTCATTTCCATCGATGGTCAGGGTGTCAAGAATCTCTGTTTCCATCATGTCTTCTATCGGAATTACTACCGGTTTAGTCGTTTTACATGCCCCTAAAAGGAAGATGCAAAAAATGGGTAAAATGAGGCTTTTGTTCAAAATGAGAGTTGTTTAAAAGGATGCAAAGATGCAAAAACAATTATTTTCATCACCGGTAAGATGCGTATTTCTCTGTATTCGCAGGTAAAGTCGATTTGTTCAATCACCTGAAAAAACGTAGAAATCTGGTCTTTGAGATCAAAAATCCAGCCAAAAGCATTAAAAAGGTAAAAATTCAGCCTGAAATGTCCCTAATTACTTTTGCGGGACTGCCATAAGCAACTACACCCTGTGGTATGTTTTTGGTGACAACCGAACCTGCCCCGATGACGCTGGATGCACCAATCTTGATTTTGTCCAGGACAACACTTCCAGCTCCAATAACTACCTTGTCTTCTATTTCGCAGACACCCGCTATGTTAACTCCCGGATTAATGGTGACAAAATTTCCTAAGAAGGTGTGATGACCAACAGAAACATTTCGATTGATAACCACAAAATCACCTAATTTGGCATAGGGCGCAATAACACTGAGCGGACTGATGTGCAAGCCTTTTCCAGTTGTTACAGCCGCTCCAATGACAGCGCTTGGGTGGATTACAGCAGGAAATGAAGCAGTATGGATGGAGGGATTATTCAAAAAATGTTGATAAATGGTAGCCCTGCCTTTACCAATAGAGGCGATGATTAGGTTTGCAGTATGGAAGTCAATACTATCTGAATATTCCAAAAAGCGGAGTTGAATTTGAGGTATTTCATAGGGATACTGCAAAGATTCATTGGCCTCATCAGCCATATTGGCCATTACTCTTACTTCTCCGGTATATCCATTAAGCACCAGTATATCGAGTATAATGGGGATGGCGAAAGCTGATTTTCCTAATAGGAATAGGTTGTTGAACTGTTTCATGAATATTTATTGTAAAAGCCCATCTGCCCAAACTCTTCGGGCTTCATTATTTCTCTTCCGAGGAGTTTTGCCAGTTCTCTTACCCTGTTGAGTAAAGTTTCATTGCTTGCAAAAGTTTTGTCATTGGCAAAGTAGAGATTATCCTCAAGACCGACTCTGACACCCCCTCCTGTAGCCATGGCCACAGTGTTGGCAGTGAGTTGGTGGTGGCCTATGCCTCCAAAAGCCCACAAACTGCGCTGAGGAAGAGATTGGGTTGCTGCAGCCATTGACATCAGATCAGGTTGCATGCCGGCTATATTGCCCAATAAGATGTTAAAATAATAGGGGGCTTGGATCCATCCTTTACCGATAAGATAGTGCGCATAATTGATCATACCCAGATCAAAAACTTCCAGTTCAGGATTGACCCCATGCATTGCCATGCGATCCAACAAACCCTTGATCATTTCAGGGTCATTCACACTTGCCTGCCTGTTGAAATTGAGTGAACTTAAAGTAAGCGAGCCCATGTCAGGCCTTAATTCAAGGGCCATCGACCTTTTGTCCAGCTCATTGAAGTTCCTGCCACTGGTAGAAATGCAGATCACCAGTTTTGGACAATATTTCCTGATTCCCTCCACAATTTTTTGATAAACATGGGTCTTGTAGGTGGGGAGGCCTTTTTCATCTCGGGCATGCAGATGAACAAGGGTAATTCCTTTTTCATTTTCCCTAACCACCTCTTCGATAATTTCATTTTCATGGATGGGCACAAAAGGATTCATTTCTTTTGTAGGTACCATCCCTGTTGGGGTAAAATTGATAACGAGCTTATTCACTCTGATAATTATTAAGATGTAAATATAAAAATAACATATATATAAATATTGATATATTTACATTTTCTTGCATACTTAAGAAAACTTATAAAATGGCAAAAAGGGAAAATAGCCAAAAAAGTTCCGATTATAAAAAAACTTCAGATCAGCAGCCAAGGTCTGCATCTTTGGGCCTGATCTTAGGTATTTTATCGGTTGTAACCTTGCTTTTATGCCTACTTTCCAGGTTTTATTTCTTGGATGAACCAATGAGCAGAGATGAAGGTGCATACGCCTACCTTGGAAAAATGGCGGTTATGGGCAAGGCACCTTATGTAGATTTTTATGAAATGAAGCCCCCATTGCTTTATTATCTATATGGTTTAGGAGGCTTGATATTTGGGACAGGAGATACAGGTTTGCGTTTATTTGCTCTAATTCTAATCATTATTTCAGGCTCTTTGATTTTTTGGATAGTAAAAAGAATTTATTCTGCTACCACAGGCTTGTTATCAGCAGCTGTATTTTCTTTCTTGAGTTTAAATCTTTATACGATGGGTTTTACCATGGTAGCAGAGCACCTCGTAAATGTGTTTATTCTGGCATCCATTCTTGTTGGCTTCCGCATGCAAACAAAACAAAAAGAGTATGGTTGGGCCCTGAGTGGCTTGCTATTGGGTATAGCCATTTTGGTCAAGCAGATTGCCTTGGTATTTGTTCCAATAGCGCTTTTTTTGATACTCAATGCGGAGTTAAAAACCAAACAATACAGGATTAAATCGGTACTTTTTTATGGATGTGGAATGGCATTTATGATTAGTATAGTGCTAGTTGTAACAGGGCTAATTGGGGATTTCAATGAAATGTCGTATTGGTTGATGGAGTATCCATCGCAATACACGTCGAGTGTTGACAATAAAGAAGGTATGTTTTACCTCAAACAATTTTTATCCAGAATATTGGCATTTTCACCTATGGTGTTTGCAATGATAACGATAAGCGTGCTGTTGAGTTTGTCCGATTTTAAGACTACTACCGTCAAATGGTTGTGGCTATACCTGGCTTGTGGATTGCTAAGCCTGATTCCTGGGTTTAGATTTTATGGACAATATTGGATATTATTAATGCCGGTATTGGCAATATTTCTGGCAAACGGAGTAGTTTTTTTGCAAAAAAAAGGATCGGTTGCAGGCATTTTATTCGGTAGTATTGTGTGTGTGCTGATTTTTATGGAGTTGGGATTTAATCAAAACTATTACTTCAGCTCCGGCTTATCCCGACCAATTACTAAGTTATACCGCAACAACCCATTTGAAGCTATAAGAGAAATGAGTTTCTACCTAAAATCAAAAATGACCGATAAGGACAAGCTACTTGTACTAGGATCAGAGCCACAAGTTTATTTGTATTCTGGTAAAAATGCTCCGCTCCCACATGTTTATTCTGCCTTGCTTATGCGCAATAATCCAAAAAATGTAGAAAGCAGGGAAGAAATTATGAAGTACCTGCAACAGGAAAGGCCCAATTACGTCTTTTTTAATCTCTTCCCTTTTTCGTGGATGATTCAAGATGGTGACGATGACGCTTTGTATCGACAAAGTTTTGTTTATATGGTCAACAACTATGAGGTGATCGCATCATATGATATTGCAGCAAATCAATATAAATATGCTGATCAGGGGCAAACATCGGATGCCTATAAAGCAAATCAACTTTTGGTATTCAAACGCAGATAAATGAATCTTAAGCCCTATACCTTTCAATACCCCGTTCATGGCGATCAGCAGGAAGGGTTTTTATTTGTTGCCAATAGTGTAGAACTCAATCCATTTGAAATTAAGAGGGTCTTTTGGACCAAAGAAACGCCGATGGGTGTGATCAGAGGAAGGCACGCACATTATACAACAGAACTGGTTTTGATTGCAATTAGTGGAAAAATCATGGTTAAAACCTTCGATAAGATGGGCAACTACGGCTGTTTTGAACTAGACAACCCAGCTATTGGCTTATACCTACCCAGTATGTGTTGGCATGAAATGACCTACACCGAAGACGCCGTTCAGCTGGCACTAGCCAACTCTGTTTATGATGAATCGGATTATATCAGAGATATCAACACATTTCGGAAATTGATAGATATCACCCATGTCAAATAGGTTGAAATCACAGCTAACCATTAGGAAGTTATTGTCTTTTGTTACCATTGGTGCTTTTTTAACTTTGGCTTCATTGTCGGCCAACTTTATTGGGCTTCGTTATTTCGACTTTCCACTTCTGCCCACCTATGTATTGGTATATACAGTTACGATATTAATCTCTTTTTATTTGAATAGCAGGTATACTTATGGCAATGTTATCAATTTTAAAAACAGCCTTCGATACTATTCCATTTATCTTACCAGTATGGGCATAGGTGCCGGTTTGCTTTCGTTATTTGACTACCTGCTGGATTTCCAAAAATGGGTCTATCCATTTTTGGTTTTGCCTTTTACCCTGAGTTTCAATTTTATAGTTTCATTTAAAACACTAAAATTAAAAAGCGATGAGGCCTGATTTAAGCGTTATATTGCTTGCCTATCAAAGTGAAGATAAAATCAAAGAAGCCTGTACTGCATTGACAAGTGCTTTTGAAAAAGAGAACATACATTTTGAAATTATTATTGTTGATGATGGTTCAACTGATGGTACTCTAGGGCAAGCCCAACAAATTCAAAAGGAAAATAGCAACATAAGGTGTATTTCTCTTTCAAAAAATTACACCAGTCCTTATGCTCAATTTGCCGGTCTTTCTGTTTGCAAAGGTAGGTGTGCTGCTCCTATGCCTGATGATTTTCAACGGCCAATAGCCCATTTAATTGCTATGTACAGGATGTGGCAAAATGGAGCTAAAGTGGTTATCAGCCATAGACTGAGTCGTTCTGATGGATTTTGGAACGATTTGGGTTCAAAGTTATATTACCAAATCATGAATTCCTTTTCTGCCGTTCAATTTCCGAAGGGAGGTACAGACGGCTACCTAATTGACAGGGAGATCGTAGATTTAATTAATGGCTTACAGGGCAAAAGAAATACGACACCTGTGATTGAAATTTTGCACCTGGGCTT
The DNA here is from genome assembly GCA_937872515.1 of uncultured Bacteroidota bacterium. GTDB lineage: Bacteria > Bacteroidota > Bacteroidia > Chitinophagales > Saprospiraceae > JADKBO01. The sequence continues at coordinate 19,265 of CALMSX010000058.1, read as the reverse complement.
TGATCCCATTTGGTTGGGTTATGAAAGGCCCAAAATGACAAATGGTCGTTCAAGGTGGACTTTTAAGAAAAAGTGGAAGCTTGCAATGGATACTTTTTTCAGCGGCTCAAATATGCCTTTGCGAATGATAACTGGTTTGGGCTTTGTGGTTTTTTTCATGTCTCTGATTATCATAGTGGCCATTGTGTTTTCAAAATTATTCAGCGACAATACTTTGTTTGGTTTACCCATTAGGGGCTGGTCTACCTTAGTAGTCTTAGTTGCTTTTTTTAATGGAATGCTCATGCTTAGCCTAGGCATTGTTGCAGAATATCTGTGGAGGATGTATGAAGAAGTAAAAGGCAGGCCTCCTTTTATTATAAAAAATGAAAATACAATCAATTGAAGCATCGGGTGAAGTTTTATGACCCGGTAAGGGAACATTCAGCGATCAGGTCAGAGTTGGATGCTGCCTATCATAATTTTATGGAAGGTGGTTTTTTGATTTTAGGAAATAAGGTAAAAGAATTTGAGCTCTGGTCATGTCAGTTTCTATCGCAGCGTTATTGTATTGGAGTCAATAGCGGCCTGGATGCCCTTATCGTTGCATTAAAGGCACTTGGCATTGGTTTGGGTGATGAAGTCCTGGTGCCTTCCAACACCTACATTGCCAGCTGGTTGGCCATCAGCGCCACAGGTGCCAGACCGATTGCCGTTGAACCAGACTATGTAACTATGAACATAACTGCTCAGGCATGCAGGGAAAAAATAACAAGTCGTACAAGGGCCATCATGCCGGTGCATCTCTATGGTTTACCTTGTGAAATGCCGGGATTTTTGGAATTGGCCGATAACCATGGGCTCTTTGTCATAGAAGACAATGCTCAGGCTTTTGGTGCAGCTTTGAATGGACAGAAAACAGGGAGTTTTGGGGTCATCAATGCACATAGTTTTTATCCTACCAAAAATCTTGGTGCTTTGGGCGATGGAGGCCTTATAAGCACCAATGACCAGACTTTGTATGAATGGGCGCTTAAATACAGAAATTATGGATCCACCATCAGATATATCAATGACATACAAGGTGTCAATTCCAGACTCGATGAATTGCAGGCTAGTTGGCTCCTTGTTAAAACCCGGATGCTGGATATCCAACTTAATAAACGCCGTGAAATAGCCTGTCAATACACTGCGGCTTTCCAGGGTCTGGGAGATTTGATTTTACCTCCGGCAAATAGTGACCATACATATCACATCTATGCGGTGCGAACCCGTCTTCGGAATGAGCTGGCTGACTACCTCCGAATGAATGAAATAGATACCGTAATTCACTATCCGGTACCGCCTCATCTTCAGAAGTGTTATGCAGGTTATAATTATGTCAAAGGTGATTTTCCGGTTTCAGAGGAATTGGCTGAGACGGTGTTGAGTCTGCCCTTATACCCAGCAATGGGAGAAGACCAATACCAAGTCATTGAAGCAGTAAAACAATTTTTTGAAAAGCAATAAATTATTTTATCCTCGGATCTGCCCACCTGTACAGGCTGTCACCCATAGCATAAAGGGCAACTGTGGTGATCAATGACATAAGAGTAATGCCATAGACCACCGGCCAGTCTGCCGATTGGATAGAATCATTGAGCAGTCTGCCCATGCCGGGAATATTAAAAACAACTTCAAAGATCAGGCTGCCTGCAATCGACGCAGGAAGGCTATTAAAAAACAAGGTTATCAAAGGGAGCAGGGCGTTTGGCAGAGAATGGCGGAGAATAAGGGCATTTTCAGTTATACCTCTTGTTTTGATGACATCCATAAAGGGTTCCTGAAAGGAAGCGGCTATTTTTGATCTGATCAATCGGGTCAGCATAGCAATATCCTGAAGGGTAAGGCAAAAAACCACAGGAGCAATTTTCCCTAAAGCCAGCCAGATTTCACTGCCCAGGCTTTGATCCTGCCCCGGTGTATACAACGGTGTATAAAAGATAGGCATGCCATATTGGGGACCCGTAAAAAAGATTAAAACCAGGGTGGCTAACCAAAAGCCTGGGATGGAATACAAAGCGTGTAACAGGGCCTGGATAAAATGGTCAACGCGGCTGTTGTTTCTTTTCCACAGAAACACGGCTAACAGGATGGAGAATACCAGGGCAATGACAAAATTGAGCAGAACAATAGAAAGTGTCCATCCCAGTGCTCTCTGTATTTTGGAGCCAACGGCTTTGCCGTCTCTGACAGAAGACCCCCAATCGCCAGAAAGGACTGATAAAAGATATGTGTGGTATTGATTGCGGCTGCCATACCAATACAGCTTCGGCCAGGGAAAGGATGCTTTTTGAAGATTTTGGACATCTGTCATCTCTTTTGTACCCGATAAATGGTGGCAATCATAACCCTCTTTTTCAGCCAATCGGATAGAGCTGTAGATGGCATAATCAGAGAACTGTCTTTTATTTGGACAATGATGTGAGGGAATGATTTCAAAATAAAACAAAGGCAGGTGCTCATTGAGAGCGATGTATTTTTTCCGATACAACTCTTTATAATCCAATGTAGACTCTGCTTCTATGCCTTCGATGGCGAGCAATTTCTCAACCTTGTCAACCTTTACGTTTTTGCTGATCACAAAAATAAAAATACTACCCAGGAAGATGGTAGACATCCAGCCTGCCAGTTTCACAAGCGTCTTTGTGGTCCATTTCATTGGTTGGCCGGTACAAAGGTATTGGCCTGATAGCCGGGTCTCTTTTGATTGGTAGACCCCTTCCACCTATTGCTGATCACAATGCGTTCTGTTGGTGAATAAAGGAAAATATAAGGCAGGGTTTCGTGAAAAAGTTGTTGAATTTCTTTATACAAAACCTTTCTTTTTTCGTTGTCTTTTTCTTCATTGATGGCCTCAATAAGGGCATCTGCCTTGGCATTAGTATAAAAGCTGAAGTTGCCTTCTCCCACCTCAGCATTGGCAGAATGGAAGCGCAGGCTGAAATCTTCATTGCCAAAATCCTGGACCGAAGATTGCAGTACCAGCGTATATTTACCGGTCTCCAGGTTTTCTTTTCTTATCTGGGCAAATTCTTTGAATTCAATGTCTACCTTCATTCCTGCTTTTAAAGCATCGGCCTGGATTTGTAAGCTGATGTTTTTTCCCAGATCACCTGAGTATAAAAGTGAAACTGCCAGCTCTGTCTTTTTACCCCCTATCGTTTTATCCAGGATGCCATTGTTGTCTGCATCCTTCCATCCATCTTCGGCCAACAGTTTTTTAGCCCCATCGATATTAAAAGAATAGGGTTTGATGTCTTTGTTGAAATAACTTTTGGCAGGATTAACAGGACCAACGGTCCTGACCGCATTGCCAAATTCAAAGTTTTTTATAAAACCATCCACGTCTACTAAACTGGCCAGGGCCTGACGAACTTTTTGAGAGGACATTACCGGATCTTTGTGGTTGATGCTAATGTTGTAGTATTTCATCAATTGAGGTGTATGAAAACTAAAACCCGTAGCAGTATCTTTTTGAAGTTGGTTGAAGTTGGAAGGACTAACACCCGACAAAACATCTAACTCCCCTGATTTGAGTCGGGTGTAGGCGGCTGTTTCATCCGGAATGATGTGAAACACAATTTTGTCTGCATTCTGTTGCAGAGCTACGATTTTTTTGTCCTTGGCCCAGAAGTTATTTTTCTTTTCAATAACAATGTATTCACCGGCCTTCCATTCTCCCAGTTGATAGGGCCCACAACCCACAACAATGTCTTTGGTAAATTTTATGCCATTGATATCTGCTGCAAAGGAGATGAGCGTGCTATCAGCTGCCACTTTTTTTTCAGCCTCTGCTTCCACCAAAAAATCGCTGAGTTTGTATTTATCCAAAATGCCTTTGGCGTCGTAAATATGTTTGGGCAAAACTTCCACATTCAAACAGGCCTCTTTGGCCAACATGAAGTATTCATCAAAAAAAACACTTACTTTTTTGGGGTTAGAAGGGTCAACCACTACTTCTGAAAACTTACTCACAATACTTCTGAAGGCACTGGCAGTGGTGCCCGGGTGCATGGCTGCTTTTAATGTAAACAAATAATCTTCGCCGGTAACCGGTTTGCCATCGTCCCATTTGGCCTCGTCCAAAATCTCAAAGTCGTATCTGTAGCCTCCTTTATGTGCACCGTCTGCAACAACAAGTCCTTCCGGTACGGTCTTGATCAGAACAGGCTGTAGCTCCAGGGTCAGGGGATCAAAATCTGCAAGAGGCAGAAAAATGTACTGACATACTTCTCTGGCAATTGAGTTGGGGAAAAATACAGGATTGAGTTTTTCGGGTTCTTTGGGCAAACGAATGTCTAAAACAGCATCACCGCTAGTAGCAGGATCTGTTTTACATCCATAGGCAAGCACTAAAATTAATAAGAACAAGCTATATTTAACATTTCTTACAACCACCATATTAAATTTTTAGCTAAGTTAGCAATTACAAATTACAGAATGCCCATTCTTTTTTGGGTAGGAAAAAAAATCCAGTTAAAATTGATCACACAAAACACATGAAATAAATACATTATATGTATCTTTGTGATTTACACTGATTAAACATATGTCCCAAACCGGTTTTAATCCTGCATACCAACGTGCGGTCAGAGATCAGCTCAGCACCGATCAGTGTGTCAAAGGTATTTTGGCAGGAGAGACGCATGCGCTAAGTTATGCCATTACTTTGGTAGAAAATGGACAGGCAGCCAAGAGGGACATGGCCTATGAGATCTTGGTAGCGTTAACCCAGGAGGCCAAAACCACAAAGTCAAAAAGAATTACCATAACCGGTGCACCCGGTGCAGGCAAAAGCACCTTTATCGAACATTTTGGCAAATTTCTAACAGCAAAGGGCCACAAGCTGGCCGTGTTGGCAGTCGATCCCAGCTCACAGCTGAGTCAGGGCAGCATCATGGGAGACAAGACCCGCATGCAAAGTTTGAGTGCCGATCCATTGGCTTATATACGACCCTCTAGTTCGGGCAATATGTTGGGTGGCGTAAATACCGGCACCAAAGAGGCTATCTTTTTGTGTGAGTCGGCCGGCTATGAATGGGTCTTGGTAGAAACTGTAGGGGTGGGTCAATCCGAAGCTTTTGCGGCGCAGATCACCGATATGTCGTTGCTGTTGTTGCAGCCTGGTGCAGGCGATGATGTGCAAGGCATTAAAAGAGGCGTTTTGGAAACCACCGATCTCATCATTGTCAATAAATCGGATGGCGAACAAAAAGACTCAGCAATGGCTACCGCCAGGTCTTATGCTTCGGTGTTGCAATTATTTCAGCCGCGTATCGAAGGCTATCGACCCGGCGTGATCAGGGCTTCTTCCATCGAAAAAATGGGTTTTGAAGAAATATACAAGCAGGTGCAGCGTTTTTTTGATCATGTAGAAAATCACCAGACCCTTAATCAACTCAGACAAAGACAAGACTTATTCTGGTTTGACCAAATGATCAGAGAACGGGCCCTGGAATGGCTTTTGGCCAATACCCAGATTACCCATGCCATCAATGAGGCGAGACAACATTTAATCACAGGATCCACTTCCGGTTTTGAGGCGCTTAATGCAGCCCTGAGAGACATCAAAAAAACGACACCATGAGGAAATTTGTTTTAATGTGTTTCTTGTGGTTTGTAGGGATGCATTCAACCTATACTGCCACCCCTATCAAAGAAACCAACTTCATCAGTCCGGTGAAGTACAAGGTAAGACTGGCGGGCAGTTTTGGGGAGTTGAGGGGTCGCCATTTTCACGCCGGACTAGACATTAAAAGCAGTCAGGGCAGGTCGGGAGACAGCATTTTTGCTGCAGAATCAGGCTACATTTCTAGGATCAGAATACAACGTGCAGGGTATGGAAAATCCATTTATGTCAACCATGCCAATGGTTATACCACCGTTTATGCCCACCTGGATGGCTACCAACCGGAACTCGAAGAATTTATCAAAAAGAAGCAGGTAGAAATGCAGTCTTATGAGGTAGATATCTTACCGGAGCAAGGCATGTTTGAAGTAGAGAAAGGTCAGCACATGGCTTTTTTGGGCAATACGGGCATATCCTATGGACCTCATTTGCATTTTGAAATCAGGGAGACCACAACCGATAAGGCCATCAATCCCTTTTTATTTGGTATCACCGCTTATGATAAAACCCCACCGGTAATCACCTCGGTGAGGATCACAGGTTTAAGACCTGATTTCCATAAAGTGTACGATTATAAAATTCCTTTTACCGGCCGCAAAAAGAAGGTAATGAAGGAGATTTCCCTGGAAGTACCTGCCTGGAGGGCGGGAATTGCCATTGCAGCCCACGATTTTATGAATGAAAGTCACAACAAGCATGGTATTTACAAATTAGAAATGTGGGTGGATGACACCTTGTATTACCAGGTTGAATATGGTCAGTTTTTATTAAAGGAAACCCACCTGATCGATGCCCATACCCGCTTTGAAGTTGCCCGCAAAAATTACAGCACAGAAGTGCTTTGTTACAGGATGCCTGGCAACCAGCTGACCATGGTCCAAAACGATAAACAAAGAGGCCTGATCAATTTGTACAAAGACAGCTGGCGCAGGGTAGAGCTCAGGGTGAGCGATTTCAACGGAAATGAAAGCAAGTATCGTTTTCAAATCAAAAGAGCAGCCAGCTTTGAAGCGCCTCCATCCAGGACCACCAACATTAGGCATGGTCAATTCCAGCAATTCAGACACAAAGACCTGGAAGTGGGATTTATGCCCCAAAGCCTGGCAAGAGACATTCCTTTTGAAGTGACCAGTAGTGCCGACAGCATAGCCACAGAATACAGCATCGGCGATTCACAGGAACCTATATTGGATGGTATTCGGCTAAGTGTACGCATACCAGAAATGTATCTGTCCAAAAAGAACAAGCTATGTTTTGCCCGATTAAACGGAAGAGGAAGGCCAACAGATTATGGACAAACCCTAAAAGGCGACAGCCTGGTGACAACCACTACCGACTTTGGGAAGTATGGCTTTGTGATTGACGAAAAAGCACCGGATATCATTCCACTTTCTTTTTCAGGAAACCCTAAGGGCCAGCAATTCAGATTCAGGATTAGAGATAATATACAGACCTCAAACGGGGCGCAGGCATTTACCTACCATGTATGGATCGATGAGCAATGGATGCCGTGCGACTTCAGATCCCTTTCAGAAACCCTGACTGTGCCAATTGGCCAACTATCTCAGGGAGTTCACGATCTGGTTATCGAAGCCAAAGATCAGTTCGATAATTTATCGAGATGGACGGCAACCTTTACTAAAAAATAAAAAAGGCCCCCGGAAAACCGAAGGCCTTTAAAGCTGTGAGAGAAGGATTCGAACCTCCACAGGGTACTTAGCCAAAGTGCAAAACCTCAATAAATTAAGGATTAGTGGTCAACCCAAATTACACTCCGTTTGTCATATGATCCCCACCCCCGAGACAGGAGGGCATGTCTGCCAATTTCAACACCTCACATTGTAAAGAAAGATCCAACTTTATCGATCATTATGATGCAAATATATAGCTATTTCATCAAAATACAATAATAAATCTAATAAAAATTAGAATATTTTAGATAAAATACATTATTATTTTGTTTTTAGTAAATATTATTCAAACATGGTCATTAAATAATGCAGAATTATTGAATATTTTTTAATGGAATTGCCGCAATACCTAAGAATAGTGATGTTTTTACCTCTTTTTTAGTAAAAACAGTCGCCTGAAATCCAATTAACTTCATTATTTTCTAAATGCTTATGGCAAAAGTTATTTTTTAGATCTCCAACTCACTTAAAAGGCTGGCTTTGCGTTATAATGGGGCAAAAAATGTAGATTTGCGCGCTGAAATTACCTTGCAAGACAGACACATGACCAACGATTATTCTCTGATTTCCATCTTTAAAGTACTGCTTTCCAAAAAAGGAACCATCCTACTAACTGTAGGGATAGTGGGAATTCTAATGGCGGGACTTAGCCTACTTCAACCCAACTATTACAAGGCAGAGACGGTCTTTTACCCGGCCAATCCCAATCTGGCGGACCCCACACAACTGGGATACAACAGTTCACCCACCTACATGTATGGGGGCTCTGATGATTTGGACCGATTATTTTCAATAGTTACCTCAGAGCGAATGGTTGAGTACCTGATAGCCAAGTTTGACCTTTATAAACATTACAAACAGGACTCTACATCCAATGAGGGTAAGTTTAAGATGAAAGAAGCTTTTAAGGCCAATTTTAAAGCCACTAAATCTAAATATGGAGCCCTGGTGTTAGCCGTTGAAGACAAAGACCCTGCTATGGCAGCCGCCATAGCCAACGAAGCAAGAAACCATACAGAGCTAAAGGCTCAAAGATTTGTAAAAGATGCCCAAGCCAAGTCGCTTGAAAGTTACCGTCTCAATGTAAAGGAGCAGCTGGCAACCATGGCCATCCTGGAAGACAGCATACGCAGGCTCAAATCAGGCTATAATTTGATAGAAGCTTCCTACCAGCAGCGGGCTTACTCTGATGAGCTGATTCAAGCCCAGGCCAACAAGGCGGAGGCAGGATCGCGTGCCCAGTATTTTAGCAAGTACGAATCAAAAAAAGACAGTACCATCAAATACAGGGCATTTGAATCGGGGTTTGCCAGCAAGGCATCTGCTCTTCAGGCAAAGGTCAATGAGTTTAACAGCAAGATTTCTTTGCTAAAATCAGCAGAGCAGGCATATAGCAGAGCATCGGATCAGGCCTCTATCATTATGGAAAAAGAAAGGCTGCTTATGGCCTCTTACAATAGCCCCTTTACCTCAATTCACCTGGTGGATGAGGCTCGCGTACCTGAAAGAAAGAGCAGGCCCAAACGCTCGATCATTGTACTTTTGTCTATGCTGATTGCCTTTGTGGCATCGGTTACAGGGGTATTGATGATCCATTCTTACAGGCAACGCATGGCATGAGAATAGCCGGTACAAAACCATTTGATTATACGTCAACCATAGCCTTTGTGGCATGGATGGCTTTTGTACTGGTATTTATGTTGCTGGCATTTTGGATGGACAACATCCTACCAGCCCTGGTTCCCCTGATCACACCCCTGGTGGTGTGGGTGATCAATGACTACCGCAACTTGTATTATCTCTTTTTTGCCCTGGTTCCCTTTTCTATCGAATACAATTTCACCCCTTCATTGGGAACAGATCTGCCATCAGAACCCATCATGATGTTGTTGTTTGGCATCAGCCTGCTCTTGTTTTGTGCCAAGGCTTTTCACAGCAACCTTTCGAGGTACATCAACCCGATTTCCGGGCTGTTGCTGGTGCATTTGATGTGGATTTTTATCACTACCCTGAATTCAGAATATTTTGTTTTATCAGGCAAGATTTTTTTGGCCAAGCTATGGTACATCATACCTTTTTATTTTTTGAGCATTCACATCCTGAAACAAAAATCAGACCTGGTACGGATGTTGAAATTTGGAATTTTTATGCTGGCCATCTCCATTTCGATCGTGCTGGTAAGACAGTCAATGAATGGGTTTGCCTTTGATGAGGTCAACGATGCCGTGATGCCCATCTTTAGAAACCATGTCAATTATGCATGTATTATTGTCATCTTTTTGCCCTACTTATGGGCCATGTTTATCTGGGCAAAATCATCCAATGACAAATGGCTTTATGGCTTTTTGATGGTTTTGTATGCAGCAGGTGTATATTTTTCTTATACCCGCGCCGCCATCCTCTCTATGGTTCTTTCGATTGTAATCTATTATATCATTAAAAAAAGATTCATGGTTCCTGCTTTGGCAGCCACCATGATGATTGCTGCTGTTGGGGTTTCCTTCCTCTTGTACAACAACAATTATTTGAGGTACAATCCGGTATTTGAAAGAACCATTACCCACCAGCGCTTTGACAAGCTGATTACAGCTACCTACAACATGGAAGACATTTCTACCATGGAAAGGGTTTACCGATGGGTGGCCGGTATTCAGATGGTAAAAGACAAGCCTATGATGGGATTTGGTCCAGGCACTTTTTATTCTACTTATGAGGCGTATACGGTTACCAGCTTTCAAACCTATGTGAGCGACAACCCGGAAAAATCAACGGTGCACAACTACTTCTTACTCATCTTTATTGAACAGGGAATGGTAGGCTTTCTGATTTTTATCTCCCTCTGCATTGCGGTGCTGGTGCTGGGAGAGCGCACCTATCACAAGCTCACCAAAGCAGAAGACAAGGTAGCCGTGATGGCAGCCATGTTGAGTTTTTGTATCATCTTGCTGTTGAATACGATCAATGACATGATTGAAACCGATAAGGTTGGCCCCTTCTTTTTTCTTTCAATGGCCATTATATCCATTTATTATTTCAAAGCCAATCAGACTTTAGGCAAGGAATAAAGTGCGGCTATTGGAAAATGATCAGAATAATTTTCCCGGATCACATTAAACTTACTCACCTTTAAAGATGGGTGGGCGAGGATGTAGTCAATGCGTAAAAAAGGAATTTTGCCATTAAAAGTACTGCCCAGTCCACTGCCTTTTGTTTTATAAGCATCAACCAGACCTTCCTGCATGTGGTGGTAGGTGTACGACATGGGCACGTCATTAAAATCTCCGCAAACCAAAACCGGATAAGGACTGAGAGAGATGTGTTCTTTCACAATTTTAGCCTGGACACTTCTGGCTTTGTGGTGGTAGCGATAACGTTTAACGATGTTCAGGATTCCATCCCAGGTCTTGTCCTGGTCAAAACTTTCCGTGTTTAGTACTTCATTGGTCACATCGGTAATGCGGTTGCTTTGCAGGTGGATGCTATAGATGCGCAGCGTATCGGTGTCAATGACCACATCAGCCCAAAGACACGAATTGGTGCGGGTGCCAAATTCGATCTGCCCCTTTTTGATCATTTTATGCCTGCTCAAAATCACCGCTCCCTTGCTGAATTTGTGGATTTGGTAATGTTTAAAATTTTTTTTGATCAGATCTGAGGCATAGGCCCCAACTTCTTGCATACATATGACATCCTCATCTCCGAATCGTTTGAGGAAGGCCTCCATTTTAGCCAACTTTTCTGCCTTCCTGTCTGTTTGGCGATCATAGGCCTCGAGGGCATTGCTGATGTTGAAACTAACCACAGATATATCGTGAGGATCCTTGTTGGGTGGTTTGTTGTGAAAGGCAAAATAGTGACTTAGATTCTGATATCCCACTGCAATAGTAGCCAGTGGTATCAATGCCATTTTGAGGTCAGTAAACAACCAAATGGCCATGAATACCAGTTGGAGGAGTACAAAAATCGGGTACATGAGGCCAAAAAAAGAAAAGATCCAATGTTCCTGGGGATCAATGGTAGGTGACAGGTAAGACATTGCCATGGCTGCGCATAAGAGCAGATTTAAGACAAGCAATATTTTTACCTTCAGACTCATTTTTTCTCACTTGCTTTTTTCAAAAAAGCCTTCTCTTCGCCGGATAGTTTTTCGTATCCTTTTTCCTTTATTTTATCCAGGATCTTGTCCAATTGCTCCTGAAAGGGTAATTCTTCTTCGGATTGAATTCCTGCGAAGGGGCTTCTTCTCGATTCCAGGTTTCTGTGTTCTACCTTCATCTTGGCTCGTTGCTGAACGTGTTTGGCGGGTCGGTTTCTATAGGAAGAAAGATCAAATAGTTTTTCAAAAGGAAGTAAAACATCGGTTCCTTTTTTATACAAAAAGATAAAGAGTAAACCCGCAAGTGCTCCACCTAAATGCGCAAAATGACCTCCTGTGTTCTGATCTGCCTGGGTGCCCAGAAGGTCAAGAAAGATGAAGGCAGCAACGATGTATTTTATCTTTACATCACCTATGAGCAAGAGGCGAACAATGTAATCGGGGGCTATGAGTCCTGCTGTCATGGCAATGGCCATAATAGAACCAGAAGCGCCCAAAGCGAAGGAGGTGGGGGTATTTAAAATAAAATTAACGGCAATCAGATAAATGAAGCCGGAAATCAGGCCCCCAAAAATGTAAAGAGGGAGGATTCTTCTGTCACCCAGCAGGTCGCCCGTGATCCTGCCAAAAAGATTGAGTCCGACCATGTTCCACAACAAATGAAAAATTCCACCGTGTACAAAAAGGTGGGTGATAAAGGTCCAGGGTCTTGTCAGAAAATGATAAGGCTGACCCGAGAGGCACAGGTATTTGTAAATCCAGTCATCAAAGGGGTACAGTTTTGAAAAAGCAAATAGCAGAGCTGTTATGACAAAAACTCCTACATTGACAATGATGAGTTTGGTCACCATATTGCCGGTATTGAAATTGAGTTTTATGTCATCTACGATGGAGCGAAACATTCTCTTTTACTTTAAAACGAAGATAGAATAAATTATCAGGGTAGTCATTCTACACTTTGTGACAATTTTAATATTATTTATCGGCGGCCAAAAGTACTCATGCCCCAATAATAGGTTAAAAATCCTCCCATGGCAGCTCCACCCAGGTGGGCAAAGTGAGCGATGCCGGTTGAAAACTGGTTGAGGCCGGAGATAAGGTCATAAGCAATAAAAATACCGACCAAAACAATGGCTTTTATTTCAAACGGAATGGGAAAGATCATCATTTTTAAATTGGGGTACATCAGCGCCAGTGATAATAATACTCCATAAATGGCACCGGATGCTCCAACCGCTATTCCATTGGCAAAAAACAAGTGAAACAGGCTGCTCAGTAAGCCGGATGAAAGATACAGAAAAAGAAATCTTTTGGGACCGAGGGTATGCTCTACAATTGGGCCAATAAAATAAAGTCCCATCATGTTAAATAGCAGGTGGCTGAAGCTGCGCGGATCGTGGTTAAACATGCTGGTTACTACCTGTATGGGTCTGAACATCTCACTTTCAAAAGGGTAAAGAGAAAAATAGGGCTGCAGTTCAAACTGAGGTAATAAAAAATTGAGGGTAACGTATACCAGGACATTGATGATCAGCAGGTTTTTTACCACATCCGTAAGCGGAATCATAGGTGCTATTTAAATTGTTTTTTAATGTCATCCAGATCGTAATGGACAAAGGTTTTGTGTCCTGACGGGCTGGTGAATGGTGTTTCGCAGGCAAAAAGTTTGTCAACCAGGCCTTTCATTTCTGTGATCGAAAGTACTTTTCCCCTCTTCATACAGGCACTTTTTGCCAATGATCGGGCCATGTTGATATCAGTGCCCAATTGAAATTCCATATTTTCCATATAATTAACCACGGTCGCCTTGAGAAGTTCAACCGCATTGGTACCGCTTTCGAGTCCTGCTGGAAGTCCATGCACCACAAAGGTGTTTTTGCCAAACTCACCAATTTCAAAGCCCAGGTCTGTGAGCTTGGGGATGAGTGATAAAACCAGGGTGGCAGTAGCCGCATCAAACTCTACATTCATGGCAAACAACTCTCTTTGCACGGCTCTTTTGTTTCCTTGCAGCGACCTGAGGTTTTCTTCATACAAGATCCTTTCATGGGCATATTGCTGGTCAACCAGGATAAAGCCATTTTTCATGTGACAGAGAATGTAGGCACTGTGCAGCTGGTATGGATCTTTACCGGCAAAGTGCACAAAGCCGGCCTGTTGGGTCTCTCCCATGCCGCTTTCGATGGTCATTTGCTGGCTCTCAACCTGCATCTCCGCCGGTTTTTCCATGCCCTTGTAAATTTCCTGCCAATGAGAAAGATTTACTGTTTCTAATTTAGGGCCACTGTACAGTCTTTCGCTTTCAACCCGGTGGTCTGCTTTGTGGAGCGAATTGGTATCCAATTCAAAATCCAGGGTTGGAGCCACTAAAAATTTCCCCAGGGCGTGTTTTACACATACCCTGACGTAGTTGTATATCAGCTTTTCTTCGTCAAACTTAATTTCGGTCTTGGTAGGGTGGACGTTGATATCAATGGTGGAAGGATCGAGTTCGAGAAAGATAAAATAACCGGGATATTGATCTGCCGGCAGCAGCTGTTCGAAACCCATACGTACGGCATGGTTGAGGTAGTTGCTCTTGATGTATCTTTTGTTGACAAAAATATATTGATCGCCCGGGTTTCTTTTGGCGGCATCGGCTTTGAGAATAAAGCCTTCGATGCCAATGGTATCTGAGGCTTCATGAACGGGAATTAATTTTTCATTCCAGGCCTTTCCAAATATAGAGACAATGCGTTGTTTGAGGTTGCCTGCAGGCAGGTGGTATAGTTCATTGCCATTGTGGTACACCTGAAAAAGGACGTCCGGATGGGCAAGGGCAACGCGGTGAATTTCTTCGAGCAAGTGCCTGAGCTCTACGGGATCGGATTTTAGAAATTTCCGCCGGGCAGGTACATTGTAAAATAAATTTTTGATCGCAAAATTGGTACCCCTTGGCGACTGTACAAATTCCTGTTTATTGAGTTTTGACCCATGGATAATGATGTGGGTTCCCAATTCTGCATCTGAGGTCCGTGTTGTCATTTCTACATGGGCAATGGCTGCAATGGAGGCAAGGGCTTCTCCTCTGAATCCCTTGGTTCGGATATGAAACAGATCGTCTGTGTTTCTGATTTTTGAGGTAGCATGTCTCTCAAAACACATACGGGCATCTGACTCCGTCATACCACAACCGTTGTCGATGACCTGGATCAGGGTTTTGCCGGAATCCTTGAGTACTATCTTGATTTCTGTGGATGCGGCATCGATGGCATTTTCCATGAGTTCTTTGACAACCGAAGCGGGTCGCTGGATGACTTCACCTGCAGCGATTTGGTTGGCAATATGATCAGGAAGGAGCCGAATAATGTCAGCCATAGGGGTGGTTTTGGGTTTATTTGGTGCCGCTCATGGCTTCTAAAAATCCGATAAAGGCATTGGAGCGCAGAAAGAAATAAAAAACGACTAAAAGCAGGGCCAGGATCACTACAACCCTGATATTGGATTGGCGGGCCTGGGTCCGGTAGCCGGGTCTGGAGCCTGCAGATTTGGAACGAAGGCCGGATTTAATCCGGGATTTCATACCTTCTATTCCGCCGCTCCTGGCAGCACCAAACTTGGCATCCAGTTTTTCTTTCTCCGGATCGTAATATAGGGGTGTGTAGTCAAAGCCCATTGGCTTGGGCCGATGACCAAATCCAAACAATGCCATGGAATTAATTTCCGGCAAATTTACAACATTTATAGCCACCGCGCCAATCATTTAGACGGGCGCACCCCTATAAAAGACAGACAGAAAAAGGTAAGGACTTATATTTAGCCGAGTTTGGCCAATTCTCCCTTCAAGTGGTCGATGACGTTGACTTCCAGGGCATCTACACCCCTCAGTTCTGCAAGATACCAGCTTACCCAGTCGCCCAGGTGTACAAAGTACATTGACTTTTCGACCAGACTTTGTCCTTTGGAATAGATTTCAATGATAGAGTCACAGTATTTGGAGATCACCTCTTTGTTGATGTCCATTCTTACTGCATTTCTTCTGAAATCGTCTTTGTTGCGGAAGTAAATCACGGCAATGTTTTCGTAAACATCCTTCCATCCCACCAGTTCGTTGTGGTTCATTTCCGGAATGACATGGTGCCAGGCCAGGAACTTTGAATTTTCATTGATTTGCTGTCTAAACCTCACAGCCACCGCTTCCATCCTGTCGGAAGTATAAATCACCGGTATTTTTCCTTTGATCAGGGCAGCAATCTTTTCAGCCTTGTTTTTGATTTCGTCCTGATCGTATTTGATCAGATCAATGGAAGATTTGATTTGATCGATGGTTGTGCGTCCGATGATGTTGAGCTTGTACAGCACATACAGTTGTTGTACCAGGGAATATCCCAGACAAGCGCGCGGAGATGGCCAGTCGCCCGGCATCTGGATGTAATCATAACCTCTTTCTTTGGCCAAAGCAATCAGCTTACCGCCGCCGGAGATACAAACTATTTTTGCTCCTGAGTCAGCCACCTGGGCTAGTGCAGAGAGGGTTTCTTCTGTATTGCCAGAGTAAGAAGAGGCAATGTACAAGGTGTTTTTATCAACGAAGGCCGGACTGTCGTATCCCTTGCCTATGATATATGGGAGCTTACATTCTCCTACGATAAATTCAGCTACAAAGTTGGCGCCGATGCCTGAGCCGCCCATTCCTGCCACATACACTTTATTGATTTCCTGAGTATGCGCCTTGATAGTGGCATTTTCTCCAATTTCCAGTGCTTCTGTCAGCTGGGCGGGGAAACGTTCGATCAATTGATCCATCATGATAAAGAAAAGTTTTGAAACAAATAATATGCAAAAGTACTCAATACAACTGACAAGTCGACCAAATTTTATTCTGAATTGTTTAAATTATGCTGTAATAACTGTTAATAAATGTTGAATATTTGTGATTTTCATATAAGATATTTTATTTTTTAGCCAAAGCAAAGAAAATACTAATTTTGTTGCATGATAGGCAATGATGTTTGGCAGGCAGCAGCTTTCCTAAGGCGGGGAAAATTGGTGGCCATACCCACAGAAACGGTTTATGGCCTGGCAGGAAATGCACTTGACGGCAGCGCGGTGGCTTCTATTTTTGAAACCAAGGGCAGGCCAAGCTTCAACCCATTGATTGTCCACGTGGCAGGCATTGATGAAATTTCAAAATATGTCAAAGAACTGGACGACCGGCTTTGGCACCTGGCACAAAAATTTATGCCGGGCCCTATGACCCTGCTCTTGCCTAAAAAAGACATCATTCCCGACATCGTTACGGCGGGTAGCGACAGGGTAGCCATCAGGGTACCCGACCACCCCCTGACCCATGAATTGTTGAGCCAGCTCGAATTTCCTCTGGCAGCACCCAGCGCCAACCCATTTGGATACATTAGCCCTACCACCGCCTTTCACGTAGCACAACAACTGGGAGAAAAAATAGCCTACATCCTGGATGGAGGACCCTGTAAGGTGGGTCTGGAAAGCACCATTGCGGGTATTGAAAACGATAAGCTGATCATTTACCGCAAAGGAGGACTGGCCATAGAAGACATCGAGCATGAAGCCGGAGAAGTAACCGTTAGGGAACATTCTTCCTCTTCGCCGGAAGCCCCGGGCATGTTGTCGGCACATTACGCTCCCGGCAAGCCCCTGGTGTTGGGCAAGTTAGCTGAGCTGGTAACTTTAAACAAGGGCAAAAAGACAGCGATCATCAGTTTCAGAGAACCAGAAGGGCTGGAGGCCGATTTTATCAAAGTATTGTCACAGGGTGGGGATTTGAAAGAGGCGGCACAAAAGTTGTTTGGAGTATTAAGAGAATGCGACGAACTACCGGTGGACATAATATTGGCAGAGTGGTTGCCGGAGCAGGGTCTGGGGCGGGCAATGAACGACAGATTGCGACGGGCAGCGGTGGGAAGTGCCAACGTATAGAAAAATTACTAATATATAAGCCCCCCTTTTTGTTAATGTTTTCTTATCCATCACACTTTTTTGTTCAAAGCTGTTAACTTTGTACTTTTATGGCGTCTTATAAAAATCATCATTTATAATCATTGAAATGTCAAGAATCGTATTCACCTTTTTATTATTTGCGGCAAGCCTATTGACAACACAGGCCAATGCCCAATCTACAGGTGTAAATCCTGTAAGCACAGATGTTTATACAGCAGAAAATCCAGGATGGTTGACCAATTTGGATGAGGCTTATGCGCTCTCAAAAAAAACAGGAAAACCCATCATGGCCAACTTCACAGGAAGCGATTGGTGCGGCTGGTGCAAAAAATTAACAGCGAGCGTTTTTTCTCAACCAGAGTTCAAGACCTGGGCAGATAAAAATGTGGTTTTGTTGGAGCTTGATTTTCCAAGAAGGAAAACCATTCCTGAGCACATCAGACAACAAAATGCCAGCTTGCAACAAGCATTTCAGGTTTCAGGCTACCCAACAGTTTGGGTGTTTGACCTTGACAAAAACGAAAAAGACAACAATTATAGCGTTGGTGCATTGGGTAAAACCGGATACTCACCTTCTGTAACTGAGTTTACACAAGGCGTTGACCAAATGCTGGTAAGTAGAAAAAAATAAGTAATCACCATTACTAAAAAGCAAAGCAGGGTGTCTACATCCTGCTTTTTTTATGTCTGATATGGAGGAAAAGCTGAAGATTTACACCATCCAAAACGATGCCGGCATGAAGGCGGAGATCCTCAACTATGGAGCTACCATCATGTCTTTGTGGGTACCCGACACTTTGGGAAATTTGTATGATGTGTTGTTGGGATACAGGCTCCCTACATCTTATTTACAGCCAGACAATCCCTATTTTAATTGTGCAGTGGGCCGGTATGCCAACCGGATTAAAAATGGATGTTTTGAGCTCAATCAAATAACCTATCACTTAGATACCGGAGGTCAAAAACATTGTCTTCACAGCGGCCCTACGGGATTTGATAAAAAACTGTGGCAGCTGGTTGAACAGTCAAATAATGAAATTACTCTGGGTTTGGTCAGTGAAGAGGGAGAGGGTGGTTATCCCGGAAGGCTAGATGTTAAGTTGATATATAAACTCACACCAGACAATGTGCTGCACATAAGATATGTTTCAAGTTGCGATCAGGATTGTCCGGTTAATCTTACTTTTCATGGCTATTTCAACCTGGGTGGAAAAGGTACCGGCGGCCATCAATTAAACATTGGTGCAATGTCTTATCTGGAAGTGGATGGTGATTTGATTCCTTCGGGCCGCACCCTAAGTGTAGAAAACTCAGGGTATGATTTGCGAGAAGGAAGGCTAATGGCAGAATTGTATGCAGAGGGAATCACCCTGGATCATTGTTATGTTGTAAATACCCAAGGGAACGTGCAACAGGTAGCAAAGTTAGTAGGCGAACAACTGGCTATGACTGTGCATTCCAACCTGCCCGGCCTCCAGGTTTATACCGGAAACGGACTGCATCCCGGCATAGAGGGGGTAAAAAAAGCAGGGGGATATACAGCCTTCGATGGAGTGTGTCTGGAGGCACAATATTACCCTGATGCTCCCAATCACCCACATTTTCCTTCGGCTGTCATCAAGGCAGGAGAAGAGAGAACCGACATTATTGAATACCGCTTTACTTCAATTATGGCCTAGCCATTGTCCTTTTTGGATTGGATAAATTTGACCAGTCCTTCAATTTGAATCGCTTCCTGTCCTTGTTTCTTTTTCGCTTCTTCCAAGGCTTCTGTTGACACTTTTAAAGCTTTGTCAACTTCTCCGGCATCAAGTAGGGTTCTGGTATAAAAATAAAGGTTGTCGTAATTGGGTTGGATGTCATAAGCCTCCTG
>CALMSX010000057.1 GCA_937872515.1 uncultured Bacteroidota bacterium | reverse complement strand
GACACCTCCGACACCTCCGACACCTCCGACACCTCCGACACCTCCGACACCTCCGACATCCAGCCTACGGCCAAACAATCAACGGACGGCCCTTGGCTTGAATTTTATGGTAGATAGGTTCAAGAGAAGTGTAATCACCAATGGCCCTGGCGTGTTTGTAACAATCCATGCTGGTGATAAAATAAGTATCCTCTTTTTCGATGGAAATATCAATTTCATCCATGGGGTGGGTGTCATATCCTCCTACGGCAACAGCGAGACCATTGGTTTCGTAGTGGCTGATCTTGATATTGGGGAAGGCCTTCATCACTTCAGCAGTAATGTCGCTTTCTTTTCCTTTGCCAAGGATACAAATTTCACTGAGCTTGTAAAATTCTACTCCGGGGGGGACCAGGATGACAGGACATTGGCTTTCACTCGCTACCCGGTGGGATACAGAACCAAGCAGACTTTCAAATAAATTGCTGGCGCCATGCGAACCCATGATGATGTATTCATACTTGGGGGAAGCATCGATAATGACATCACCTGCCAGTCCTTCTTTGATAACGGCTTCAATAGGGGTGCTGCCCAATAAGTCGCCCACAAAATCAACTTCAGCGGCTTTGGCAGTTTTTTCTAATAACTCGGTCTTGGCTTCGAGACTGTGGTCTTCGTCGTAGGGATGTTTGGCTATATCGATGTACGACGGGTGGTGTACATGCAAAAGATCGAGTGAATAGTACTTTTGCCTGCAGAAGATTTTGGCAAAATGTAAGGCAGTGGATGCAGATGAAGAAAAATCGGTGGGTACCAATATTTTCCTCATCTGGTCCTTGCCGTACAGCGCTGCTATGCGGTGGTAAAGCTTGATGATGCCCATCTTAAAATCACCTTCTATTGAGAGTTCTATGGGCTGATCACCATTGATGGCAACTGAAGGCACGGAGTTGATGTTGTCTGAGATAAACCTCGAAACATCGTTGATCTCCTCTATCCTGTATTCCAGTTGGTTGAATACCAGGTAGTCAACCAGACTTTTTTTCAGGAATTGGTAACCGGAGGTACCTGTGCCATATAATTTCAGCTCTACCATAGCTTTGGCTGTATTATTTTTCGTATTCGTTGATGGCTGAATTGTCTTCCGCCAGGTTTTTAATGATGTCGTGGGTAGTGATGATGCCTACAATCCTGTCATTTTCCAATACAGGAAGGGCGTGGAAAAGATTTTTCTTAAATACATCCAAAGCCACGTTGATACGATCATCTACGTCTAACTTACCCAGGCCTTTGATCATGATGGACTTGACCTTGTAATTGTTGAGTTTTACGTCAACCAAAATGTTGTCAAAGGCATCGTCATTAAAGCCTCTTTTAAAAAATGAAAAGTCAGATTTGCTCAACATACCCACCAATTCTCCTTCGTAAACTACGGGAATGTGGTGAATGTGGAACTTGTCAAAAATCTCCTGAGCGGTTTGAAGGGTGTCTTCAGGCTCAATCGTGATCGGATTTTTGGTCATAATGGTGGAAACCGGTGCTAATAAATTCATAATAATGCTTATTTTTGATGCAAGATCGGTAAACTATCGGGGCGTATAAATGACCGAAGTCATGCCCAACACTGATATAAGTAATGTTTGTTTTTTGGCCAAAAAGCCTAATTTTATTCCGTTTTATATGGTAAATGATGTCGATTTAAGAATATTATTTGAATCTGTCCTGGAAACAGCCGTCGACAGCATCATTATCATTGACTCAAAAGGTACGGTTATCAATATCAATCACGCCACCGAAATCCTCCTGGGATTTGCCAAAGAGGAAGTAGTTGGCCAAAATGTTCGTATGCTTATGAATGCGCACGATGCATCTCATCATGATACTTATTTGGGGCGATACCTGGAAACAAAAAGTCCAAAAATTATAGGCATCGGCAGGGAAGTGCTGGCACGCCATAAAATGGGTGAACTGATTCCGGTTAGGTTGGCTGTGAGTGAGGTTATTCTCAATGATAGAATTATTTTTACAGGCTTTATCCACGACCTTCGAGAAATCAGAAAGGCCTATGATGAGCTGGCCAATCTCAATAAGGAGCTCGATAAAAGGGTGGTAGAACGTACCTATCAGGTAGAAAAAGTGGTCAACCAATTGCTGTCTACCAATACCCGCTTAAAAAAAGAGGTGAAAGAAAGGGTGGAAGCAGAACAAAATCTGCGCTCTAAGGAAGAACAACTGCAGGCTGCGCTTTCATCTGAAAAAGAACTCAATGAACTAAAATCAAGGTTTGTCTCTACAGCCTCCCATGAATTCCGCACACCCCTGGCCACCATCCTGTCCTCTGCTTCCATCATCATGAAATACAACAAAGATGAAGAACAAGGCAATAGAGAGAGACACGTGGGAAAAATAAAAAGTGCCGTCAACCACCTAACAGGTCTGCTCAATGACTTTTTATCTCTAAGCAGGCTCGAAGAGGGAAGGGTCAATGTGATGGCTGAACAATTCTCACTCGACCTTTTGTTAAAGGAAATTGAGGAAGATTTGTCCGGCATCCAAAAGCCGGGTCAAAACCTGAGTTTTCACCTGGATGCAGGAATTGAACTGACCACCGACCGCAATATTCTTAAAAATATTTTGTTCAACCTCATTTCCAACGCGATAAAGTATTCTGACCTAACCATTGATGTAAGCGCACAAAATATTGATAATCACATAGCAATTGCTATTCAGGACAGGGGCATAGGCATACCCGCAGAAGACCAAAAACATTTGTTTACCCGCTTTTTCAGGGCTACCAATGTGGGTAATATCCAGGGCACAGGCCTTGGACTCAACATTGTAAAAAGGTATTGCGAACTCCTCTCAGCTGAAATAAGTGTACAAAGTAAGTATGGTGAAGGTACCACCGTATCGATAAAGATTCCAAAGCATTCAAATCAAAAAAATGATGAAGAAAATTCTGGTCATTGAAGACAATACCGACGTAAGGGAAAACATTGCAGAAATTCTGGGCCTTGCCGGCTACGAAGTAGAAACTGCTGAAAATGGCAAGGTGGGACTGGTAAAGGTCAATCAATTTAAACCCGACCTCATAATTTGTGATGTGATGATGCCGGAGTTGGATGGTTATGGTGTTTTGAAAATCCTGGCATCCAATCCACAATTTGCCACGGTACCTTTTATCTTTTTAACTGCAAAATCTGAAAAAGTAGACCTGCGAAAAGGCATGTCTCTGGGAGCCAGCGACTACATCACCAAACCTTTTGACGATGCAGACTTACTGGAATCGATTGCAGTTCGACTTAAAAAAAGCGATCTGGTCACACCGGCAGAAAGCCACCACATGAAAAGTCTGGATGCCATCCCTTCCAACTACTTTAATGATAAACTCAGGACCTTTGCAACAGAATTTGAACTTCGAAGATTTCGCAAAAAAGATGTGATATTTGAAGAAGGCAACAATGCCCGTTACATCTATTTCCTGGAAGAAGGTAAGATCAGGGTCTTCCGCACCAACGATTTTGGCAAAGAGCTGACCACCCGCATTGTCAATGCCCACGAGGTATTTGGCTTCCTGGATGTACTCAACAGCAAGCCTTATTCCAAAAGTGCACAAACTTTGGAAGACAGCAATATCAGACTTATTCCCATCAAAAACTTCATAGATCTTTTTTACACCGATCACGATTTTGCCCTTTCTATGATGAAACACCTGGCCATCTATTCTACCATCCTCGAAAATGGACTGGTACACCAGGCTTACAGCTCTGTGCGCAAAAAAGTGGCCAATGCACTGATCCAGTGTTATGAAAAAAATGAAGCCAATCCGGTAATTTCCATGATGAGAGACGACCTCGCCTCTATAGCAGGTACTGCCAAAGAAACGGTTATTCGCACCCTTTCTGACTTCAAACATGAGGGCATCATCGACATCGAAGAAACGGACATTTTTATCAGTAATGTAAATGCACTTATCAATATGCCGCAGTAATGTCGGTTTGTTGATGTAGCAATAATCAAATGAGTAGGGGAGTGGCTGTTTTAGCCTGGCTCCATGAGTGCTTCAGTCTGGCTGGACTCTTAGGACTTTATCTTGTGCAAGGCCTCGGCCAGTGAGTGCACGTGTAACTTTTCGTATATTTTTTTGCAGTGACTGCGCACCGTTTCAATGCTAATAAACAGTTTGGCCGCCACCATCTTATAACTCAGGCCTTTTGACAATTCCTGAATGATCTCCATTTCTCTGGGCGAAAGGATGGCGTTGGCTTCCAGTCGGGGTTTTTGTTGATGAAACTTCACCAGCTTCCTGGCAATACTGGGACTCATGGGGGCTCCTCCGGCCAGCAACTCTTTGATGCTGTGAATTACATTTTCATTGCTTTCATTTTTCAAAATATACCCACTGGCTCCCGCAGTCAGGGCATCAAAAATATTGTCATTGTCGTCAAAAACAGTGTGCATGATAACTTCAACAGCCGGAAAATCTTTTTTGACCAGGGCCACTCCTTTTACACCGTTCATTTTGGGCATGTCAATGTCCATTAGTATCACATCCGGACCCAGCTCAGCGGTCTGCCGACTGATATCGAGGCAATCTTCATAATCACCCACGACCTCAAATTCACTTTCAGCCTCCAACAACAGTTTGAGCGAATTTCTCAAATCGTGGTTGTCATCGTAGATGAGGATTTTATAATTCATGTATGACAGATTGCGTGGGCAAAGTTACTTCTTTCCAAAATGGGGACACATACTACTTTTATGGGATATTGACCGTGACTTCTACTACTGTGCCACCAGGCGAAGAATGCATCCTAAGCCTTGCCTTCATTTCAGCAGCCCTGCTCCGGATATTGCCAATGCCGTTGCCATTGCTTTTGTCATCCAAACTAAAGCCGCTGCCATCATCTCTTAATGCCATCACAAGGTTATTGCCGTTTACCTCAATGGAAAAATGCACATTTTGTGCACCGCTGTACTTGGCAATGTTATTGATTCCTTCTTTAAAAATGAGGTACAAATGCCGCCTGTATTCAAGCGGTATAGCCATGGCCGGTAGGGGGTCCGGCACTTCAAAGTGGAGGTTGATATCGATGCTTTCGAGGCTCTCAATGGCAAAAATCTGGATTTTATGAACCAACTCCTCCAACGTGTCTTTGCCGGGATTGATGCTCCACACAATGTCAGAAATGGAGCCCATCATTGACCTCGATTTTTCAGCTATGTGTTTCAATACTTCTTTGTCAGACCCTGCATTGGCAGAAGCAGAAAGTTCACTTAAAATTTTGATACTCGATAGGTTACTTCCCAAATCATCATGAAGGTCGCGGGCAATGTTGAGCCGGATCCGGGTCAATTTTTTATATTGAATTTCCCTGAATTTAAAAAAGGAATAAACCGCTACCAGAATGAGCAAAAATACTAGGGTCTGAAACCACCAGGTGTTGTAGTAAGGGGGTAAAATGCTAAATACGGCCTTGTAATTTTTACTGCTCAAAACGCCAAATGAGTTATATCCTCTTACTTCCAGCAAATAATCACCATAGCCCATATTGTTGAAATGCAACTCGCTTCCCTCAATACCGGTCCAGGTACTGTCGCCATTCAATCGGTACTCATAAAAGTTATTTTGACTGTTGGTGAGATTGAGGTTTGAAAAGTGAAGCTGAATCGAATTTTGCTCGGGGCTTAAAATCAACTTACTAAAGTTAGAGGGTTTTAAGCCGGGCATTTGCGATATGGATACATCGGTCAACCTGATTTGATCCTTTCCCACAAAATTAAATTGATCCGTCTTACAGGTCAAAAGATAATTTTTTTGATTTAGATAAAGCCTATCTGATTGCGAAGAATAAAAAATACGTGAATTCAGCGTCCGTTCTATGACAGAGTTGTTTCTGTTAAAGATGGAAAGTCTGTTTTGTTTGTTGTTGAGGAGGTAGACCCCGTTATCAGAGCACATCCAAACATTTTTCTGATTATCCATTGCTGCCATTTTATTGGCAATCATGGGTGTTTTTCCTATGTGGGTATAGCTTTTAAAATCCAATTGGTTTTTTCGCAAGCTCCCTATGCCATAACCTGAGTACGAATTGATTAAAATCCTGTCGCCTTCAATACAAATGATATTTTCAAATGAAGGCAGTTGATTCAAATCAGCATGGTCTTTCTGATTAAAGCCATGAAATGACTTAGTAAATGGATCTTGACAATACAAGTAATGCAGTGGACTATCTAAATCCATGGCAATTGCCCACATCCGATTTTTAGAATCGAAACAAAGGTCCCTTACATAAAGACCGAGCTTGTTTTTTGAGACATACGAATTAAATTCAGTGACCTCTTCAATGGCGTTTTTTGATTCACTGTACCTGAATAAACCATAAATGCAGGAAAAATACAGGGTGCCTTCTCTATCTTCATAGATCTCTAAAAATTTTAAATCTTTGCCTAAAGAATGTTCGATGTGGGGTAAGTTGATTTGATCTGAGCTTTTATCGTAAACCACGATTCCATTCATGGAACTGGCCAACCAAACTCTGCCTTTGCGGTCGATGTAAAAATCATTGTTTACACTTTCAATCTGATTGTATTTTTCAAGCTTTGCGGGCAGAGGCCTGGGCTTTTGGTGAATAAGATCGTATAGGTGTAGGGTGGCATATTCATAGTGCACCCAGAGTAGGCTGTCTCTTTTTGTTTGCTGATCCACATACATCCTGTTGACCACCCAACCATCAACCATAGGAATGGCTATTCTGTCAAATAACTGCTTTTTGGGATCGAGCTTATAAATGCCATTTAAGGTGCCTATCCAAAGGCTGCTGTTTTGGTCCTGCCAAAAATGCAGAGCTGCACCTTCCAACTCTTCTTTATTGGGAAAAAGATAGTCAGTAATTGGGCGAATATTTTTTTCGGTCTTGTTAAAAACCTTGATACCGTCCATCGTGCCCAGTAGCAACGAGTTTTCAAATCCAAATAAATTGTACTGAAAAATGGTAATGATGCCATTTTGAATGTTGGGCTTGTTATTGTACAAATACTTTTTCATCTGCCCGGATGCCAGGTCGAGGGTGTACAAGCCATTTGACCAACATCCTATGTACAGCATGTCATCGGCCTCTTCGTAATGCAAATTCAAAAAGTCGTTTTCTCTTTCATTCTTCAAGGTCACACCGGGTCGAAAGTATCTTTTCAACTGATGCCCCTTCTTGTCAAAAATGTACAAGCCAAAAATACTGCTGCCTATGTACCGATCTTCCAGCACAATAAAGTCGGTAAAAGGCCTTTCTTCCATTCCTTCCAGCTTTAGTTTTTTCAGTTCCGCCTTTTTACCGGTGATGGTGTAAATACCATTTTGACAGATGAGATAGGTAATGTCATTCAGGGCATCATATCTATATTTGAAAACATTTCGCGGGGGCTCAACAGAGGTTTTAAGTCGTTTGTACTTTAGTTCTTTGATGTCAAAATAGCCAAAATTTTCATTAGAAATCAACCACAGTCGATTGTACTTGTCGAGACTAAAATGTTTGATGTAATTGTTTCTAATGGTGGTACTATCTGCACTGTTGTATTTAAAATACTTAAATCGATGCCCGTCGTATCTTACCAGACCATTTTCGGTTCCTACCCATATATACCCTTCATTGTCATGGGTAATGGTCAGGGCTTGCAGGGTGGTTAGGCCTTCCCTGTCAGTATAGTGGTCCAGGATGAGGTTTTTTTGCTGCCCTACCACCTTTGTCCACGTCAACAGACTCAGAATACCAATAAAGAAGCTAAATTTTTTGAGCAGACCAAGATGGATCATTACCAAATTAAAATGAGTAACTGAGAACAAAGCTTTGTGGCCAACCGCCTGACAAGACCTCACCAACAACCAAAAATAGAGTTTTTTTGCACATTTAGGCCCCGACCTCTATACATTTTACCCAAATCATAATCTGACACCTCCCAAATCTTGATCTGAAGCGTCTGCCCCATGCTTCTCTTTCATCTTTGCCCCATCGATTTTAAATCCACATTCAAAAAAAAATATCATGAATTTACACGTCAATTTTCACAAAACCATGGCAGATCTTTTATTAACCATTCCCAGGGTGGTCTGTGGTTTATTGCTTACCCTTGATTTTGGGTCTTCTAAATTCGGTATGCCATGGTCTCCCCCAGAAAAAAACCTGAATTTTATGGAAGTAGCCTATTGGTTTCCCTTAGATGTGGCAGATTATGGGGGGGGTATTCGCTCATTTTCCTCAATTTTTAGCCTGGATGGCGGCTTTTACAGAGGCTGTCGGTGGCGTTTTTCTTATATTAGGACTTCTTACCCGACCGTTTGCCTTCCTCACCCTTTGTACCATGTCGGTAGCCATTTTTATGCAACAATGGGGGGCAGGTACCTGGAACATGCTGCCGGCCTTGGGTTTTTTGTGGGTATCCCTCTACCTGCTTGTGCTGGGTTCCGGCAAATTTGGAATGGATCAATGGTTGCCAACTTTTTACGATTGGATTCGATCATTTCGATGGGGAAAACCGCTTTTATGGATTGCTACAGCTTTGGCTATTGTTTGCTTACTCTGTTATGCAGGTGTGCAGGACATCCGCAAACAAGTTGTATTGATCCATGTCAAATCTGTTGATGGGAAAAAAATTGCATCTATGGCGATCAGAGGGGGCGACAAGCCTTTGTCATGGCAGAAGGATCATCAGCTGAATGTGGTTATTCCGGACAGCCTGTATACTACAAAACTTGAATTTTATACCGGCTATCTCTATACTGAAATGAAGCTGGTTCGCAATGGTGAATTTGAGTTTCCGGATGCCGATAATCGCATCCTTACTTTTGATGCTGATGGCTCTACCGAAGTTGACCTTATTTTTAATCAATTACCCAAAAACAATTAAAATCATGAATAACCCTGGGATAATCTCATTTTTGTGGAGCCTGGCTTTTTGCCTCCTTCCATGGTGTATTGCCTCTCAATCTTTACCCCTCAGGGGAGGTGCAGTTATCATACAGAATAACTATCCCTTTAAAAATTTTGACAAAATCGAATTCCGCGATCTGGATGGCGAAATCAAAGTAGAAATTGGTCAAAAATGGTCCGTAAAGGTCAACATACCTGAAAATTTATTTCCTTTTCTGAGGGTAGAAAAAGACAATGCTGAAAACCAACTCTTAATTGAGTTGAAAGACAATAAAAACAACTGACTGTATGTAGAGGATAGCAAGATATGGATCCAGATTACAATGCCCGAGGCCTCTGTCATTCGTAGCATTGGCAACCAAAATGTAGACATTAAAGGCATATTAGGCAGGTACTTCAGGGCTGAATTAAAGGGCAATGGCAATCTTGTTTTACAGGGTAGTATTGATGAGTTGGAAATCAAACATGAGGGCAACGGAAATATTTTCGCCGGTAAACTCCAGGCACGCCTCGCCAGCGTAAAAATGGCGGGGAATGGCAACATTTATGTAAATTCGCTGCTTTCCCTGCAAGCCAATGGCAGAGGTAATGGCAATGTGGTCCAACTAGGACCCGGAGCCATTCACCCCCTTTCAGGCATCGTAGGCAACGGAGAAGTAATTAAAAAATAGTAAGCCAGCCACTTTCAGACGATGTCAATATTTACCACCCCCCTCCAGTTTGGATATTTTACCGCCTTGTTGTACTCGGTTTTATTTTGGATCCGTGGATATAAGGAAGAGCGACTGCCCGACACCCTTATGGGGTTTATTATGTTTTTTCTGGGCATGGAAATTCAGGATTATACCTTTGGTTTTGCCGGTATCAATGTGTTGTGGGAAGAACTCAATGGCTTTCCACGTTATTTTCACATTGCTTTTGCCCCAACCATTTATTTTTATTTAAAGGCTCTTACCAATCGCGATTTTAAACTGGATAAAAAAATGGCTTGGCACTACCTGCCTTATGCCATTTATTTTTTTTCCAACCTCGCTGTTTTTTTGATGGGCAGTGAAGTAGTAAACAAGGTGGAAAAATTCCGATATGCCTACAACATCAATGGGCTGGAATACCTATTGATCTGGATTTCGTATGGAATTTATTTTTACCTGTCTTTAAAATTGTACAAAGGCTATCGCACCTGGCTGGTCAATTTTTATTCAGAAACCGACAGTATCGGCCTGATCTGGGTGCGCAACTTTATCTACCTCATCATTGCTGGAGAAGTCTTTCGGCTCATTTGGCACCTGATTGACCTGGTGCTAGGTGATTTACCCTTTGAACAGGACTGGTGGTGGCATTTGTTTACGGTTGGCATCATTGTTTATGTTGCCATTCGGGCTTACTACCAGCACACAGAGATTAGGTTACAATACCACCCACAAGAGGAGTCTGCCCAGTCGGTTGACCCTATCACCAGCCAAAATCCATCGAACCCATCGGCCAATCCGGAGTGGACAATCCTCAAGTCGCAAATCCTCGTTTTATTTGAACAGGATAAAATATTTCTAGATCCCAATCTCAGCCTGGGCGATTTGGCACTCAGATTAAAAACCAATACATCAGTGCTCTCAGCCGCCATCAACCAGGGCTTTGACAAAAACTTCAACGACTTTGTCAATCAATATCGCATCGATGAATTTTTGCGCAAAATCAAAGACCCCCAAAACAGCCATCTTACACTGCTAGCCGTAGCCCTCGACAGTGGATTTAACTCAAAGTCAACCTTCAACAGAGCCTTCAAAAAAATGATGGGTACTTCGCCAAGAGAATTTCTCGATTGAAACATCTTTTTTAACCCACTCAATAACAAAGAAGGGTCAGCGGTCCTCTACGGCATCCCCATTTTTGTGAAAGTCAGCATCGTTTTGAGGCCAATACCATAGGGAATAACCCTGTCAAGGCATTTTATGAGACAACAAAACGGCTGTATAAATTTGAAGACCTAAAAAGATAAGGGTTTTTGGAGGTATTGTCGGCCAAAAAATATTCTCAAAAAGGTGGGCACCAAAAAAAGTTTTAGTGCCCCAAAGTATAACACTTTTTACCCGAGCAAGACTATTCCTTGGCAGGTTGCTCCCCAGCAGAGCCTGCCTCCGCTTGATCTTGCGCAGCTAAGCTAAATGACTACCCATTATTATTAAAAATAAGTTATCCACATGTTTTAGGGTTTAGGGTAGAACCTTGTCAAGGCATTTTATGAGACAACAATAGCCCCTAACCCCTAACCCCTAACCCCTAACCCCTATTTTCCCTATCTTTGACCATGCTTCGACTTGATCGACTCCAATCCATCCTCATCCAGCTCCAATCAGGAAAGATTGTGAGGGCCAAAGACATTGCCGATCGTTTTGGGATCAGCTTGCGCACCGTTTATCGCGACATCCAGAGTTTGGAAGAGTCGGGGGTACCCATCATTGGAGAGGCAGGGGTGGGGTATAGCCTGGCCGACGGTTATCGCCTGCCTCCAGTACAATTTACCCAGTCAGAAGCGGCAGCCTTAATGGCGGGAGGCAAATTGGCGGAGACCCTTACGGATGTTAAGACCGCGGCTGACTACCAGAGTGCGATGTTTAAGATTAAAGCCGTTTTGAGGAATTCAGAAAAGGAGACAATGGAATACCTCTCTTCCAGAATTTCGGTTTTGCCCTCTCCTTACTTACCGGAAAAGAAAGAGAAATTTTTACCCCTCTTAATGGAATGCATCCGTGACAGCAAATGTGCCTTCATGAAATACAAGGCCCAGTACAAAGAAGAGGAAAACACCAGGACGGTAGAGCCCGCTGGACTTTTTTTTATGTCCGGTCATTGGTATATGGTTGCTTTTTGCCACCTGCGCAATGATTATCGCCATTTTCGATGTGATCGCATCCAGGAATTGAGAGCTACCTTGCAACCTCACAGCATCAACCATCCTCCCATTCAGGGCTGGATGGACAACTTCTCTCGGGAAGAAAAAGACCTCACCAAGGTGGTCGTAGAAATGAAAACCGCATCGGTCCGTTTTTTGGGCGATCAAAAATTTTATTCCGGCTTCGTAGAAGAGGTTCCCATGGGTGAAATTACCCGACTTGTCTTCCTCACACAGTCCGTCAACGGCTTTGCCAGATGGATGATGATGTTTGCAGGAAATATACAAGTGATTGAACCACAGTCTCTAATAGATGAAATGACAGACCTGGCAAAAAAAATTATCAACAGCCATAAGTCCTGCTGACATACTGTTGACACTCACCCAATTGATCTTTGTGTTATCAAAAATTTATACACATGATCACCTTTATTGAAAGTTTTATCCACGAACTCAAACACGAACGAATCGGTACTGAAAAAATCCTGGCCCTTTGCCCTGCTGACAAAGCAGATTACAAGCCCCATCGCAAGAGCATGTCGCTCAAAGACCTGGCTACCCACCTGGCAGACATTCCCACCTGGATCAGTGGCGCTCTCACAACGGATGAGCATGACTTTGGAATCAACCCTTACAATCCAAAGGCCTGCAGCACCGGAGAAGAATATATCTCATACTTCAATGAAAACGTCGACAAGGCCATCCGCGACCTCGAAGCAGCCAAAGACGAAATCCTCCTCGAAAACTGGACCCTCAGAAATGGTGCTGAAATTTACATGACCCTCACCCGCCTCGAAACCATCCGCCACTCCTTTGGTCAGATGATCCACCACCGCGCCCAACTCGGCGTTTACCTCAGACTCAATGACATCCCCATCCCCGGCGTCTACGGACCCAGCGCCGATGATATGGGATTGTAAACCCATTAATGAATGAGTTGGGCTTAGCACAACTCATTCTTTTTTTTCCACCCTTCGCAATTGAATAAATCGTAATCCGTAATTGAATAATTCGTAATTGAATCAATCGTAATTCAAGACTGACCGGTTGCAGCTTAGCCGCAAATCGAGATCCTAAACAGATCGAGATAGGGAAGGAATTGCGAAACGCCATTCGCAGCAACCCCAACACCAATTCAGATCTGCCTCCCCCGTAATTCATAATCCGTAATTCTCAATTCGTAATCCGTAATTGATATTCTCCAAAATTTCCCTTAAATTTGAATCTACATTCACAAGGGCTTAACCTCCCTATTCAAATCGTAAGAGAATGTCTAAAAACCTTAGCCACTTATCAGGCCGCCAGGGCCTGGACAATAACCTATTTGAAGCCTATGCCAAAGCGGCAGAAGCAGAGGGCTCTCCTTCTATGGAAGACCTGGAAAAACTCCGCGAAGAATTTTTGGTGGGAAAATCATCTGTTTACGGAGCTGTCAGTTTTTACGACTTCCTCAGACCTGAAAACAGGGGTAAAAAAGTGTATGTCTGCAATGGCAGTGCCTGCCTCACCGCCGGAACCCAACAAAAACTAAAAGACCAATTGCTCAGCCAATACGCCGATGATGAAATCGGGGAAATGTGCTGCCTGGGCAGGTGCCACGAAAACAATGCCTTCCATGCCGACCAGGTCAATTATTCCGGAAATGATATCGGTAACATTGTAGAAATCAAAAAAAATAAGTTGCCAAGTGGCGAAACTTATCATGTGGATGCCCTCGGCGCTGGCATTCTTACAGCACCAACAGGGGATGTAGCTCAATACTACAAAACCATGGCCCGGGTGCTCGAAAGAGGTGAGATCCTCTCTGAAATCAAAACTTCTTCTCTCAGGGGAAGGGGTGGAGCGGGCTTTCCCATCGCTTTTAAGCTAGAAGCCTGCGCATCCCAAACAGCGGATACCAAATTTATTGTTTGCAATGCCGATGAGGGTGATCCCGGTGCCTATTCCGATCGTTACATCATGGAACAAAGACCCCATGCCCTCATCCTGGGCATGCTAATCGCCGGATATGCAGCCAAAGCCCGGTATGGTGTGGTCTACATCCGGGCCGAATATCCAGATTCTGTAACCATCATCCAAAATGCAATCAATGAAGCCAGGTCCTTAGGTTGGATCGGAGAAAACATCATGGGTTCCGGTTTTTCATTCGACTTTAAAGTGATCAAAGCGCAGGGAGCCTACATCTGTGGTGAAGAAACTGCC
Source organism: uncultured Bacteroidota bacterium (assembly GCA_937872515.1). Lineage (GTDB taxonomy): Bacteria > Bacteroidota > Bacteroidia > Chitinophagales > Saprospiraceae > JADKBO01. Next base: position 63,826 of record CALMSX010000057.1, on the reverse strand, counting down.
TTGCTTTCCTCGATCGAGGGCCAAAGACCCGAGGTTAGGGTGCGCCCCCCCTATCCGGTACAGCAAGGTTTGTTTAACCAGCCCACTGTGGTCAACAACGTTGAAACCCTCGCCTGCCTGCCATGGATTGTTGAAAATGGAGGTAGCGCCTACGCAGCCATAGGTACTGAAAGATCAAAGGGCACCAAACTCGTTTCCCTAGATGGCCACTTCAACAGACCGGGCATCTATGAGGTAGACATGGGCACCCCTCTGGCTACAGTGGTCAATGAATTGGGACAAGGATTCAAACACAACGTAAAAGCCATGCACATCGGGGGACCACTTGGTGGTTTGGTACCCGCGCATAAAATAAATGAGTTGACCATCGACTTTGAGTCCTTCTCCTCTAACGGATTTTTATTGGGACACGCATCGGTAGTTTGTATACCCGACCATTTCCCAATGATTGAATACATCGAACACCTGTTTAGGTTTACGGCCCACGAAAGTTGTGGCAAATGTTTTCCCTGCAGGTTGGGTTCTACCCGGGGTTATGAAATGATCGAACAATCCCGTCATTCAGCTTACAAAATGGACAGAGCACTGCTGGATGACTTATTGGAAACCATGGAAGTAGGTTCTCTTTGCGCCTTAGGTGGAGGCCTGCCCCTGCCCATAAAAAATGCCCTGACCTATTTTTCAGAAGAGTTGAAGCCGTATTTTAAAGCATAACAGAGAATGGAAAAAACAGCTTTTATCAACGACGTAGCTTACGCCTTTCAGGAAGGAGATACCATCCTGTCTTTTGTGCGCAGGCATTTGGGCACCGACTATGTGCCTACCTTGTGCGATGCTCCCAACCTTGAGCCCTTTGGTGCCTGTAGGGTGTGTAGTGTCGATGTAGCCCTGGCAGCCGGGGGTCCCCGAAAAGTGCAGGCATCCTGCCACACACCGGTGATACCTTCATCGTATATCTATACCGACAGCCAACGCATCAGCAAGCTGCGCAAAAACATCATTGAGCTGGTATTGACCGATCACCCCCTCGACTGTCTTACATGCGAGGTCAACAACAACTGTGAGCTGCAAACGGTAGCGGCAAGGGTAGGTATTCGTAAGGTTAGGTATCCCGAAGGTAAAAACCACCTCGACAGAACCAAAGACCTGAGCCATGCCTACATGACTACCGATTTTTCAAAGTGTATCAATTGTGGCAGATGTGTGCGCGCCTGCGATGAGGTGCAGGGTCAGATGGTGCTCAACATGGCGGGCAGAGGCTTTGACGCCCACATTGTAAAAGATTTTGAGACCAGCTTTGCCGACAGTAGCTGCGTGAGCTGTGGAGCGTGCGCCCAGGCCTGTCCCACCTCTGCGATTTCAGATATTTTTGAGTCGAAGGCAGTAGTTGCAGATAAAAAAATCAGAACCGTTTGTACCTACTGCGGCGTAGGATGCAACCTCGAAGTAGCCGTGATCGATGATAAGGTAAAGTCAATTCAGGCACCGTATGATGCAGCCGTCAACCAAGGCCATACCTGTTTGAAAGGAAGGTACGCCTTTTCATTTTACAACCACCCTGATCGACTCAATACCCCGATGGTCCGAAAAAATGGGGTATTGGAAGCCGTAAGTTGGGATGAAGCCTATGATTACATCGCCACAGAGCTCAATAGAATCAAAACCCAACATGGCCCCGATGCCATTGGTGCCATCTCTTCGGCCCGTTGTACCAATGAAGAAAATTACCTCATGCAAAAATTCATTCGTGCGGTAATTGGTACCAACAACATCGATTCGTGTGCCAGGGTATGTCATTCACCCACCGCCCTCGGCATGCAAAGAGCCTTTGGTACCGGTGCTGCTACCAATTCTATCATCGATCTGAAGTACACCGATGCCATCATGATCATTGGTGCCAATCCAACCGATGCCCACCCGGTGACAGGAGCCAAACTCAAACAATTTGCCTTAAAAGGAAAGACCACCATAGTGATCGACCCCCGCAGGACAGAGATGGCCCGTTATGCAACCCACCACTTGCAACTCAAGCCGGGTACCAACGTAGCCCTGCTCAATATGATGTTGTACTACATTATTACAGAAGGATTGGAAGACCAGGGCTTCATTGAAAACAGAACCGAAGGTTATGATGAGTTTAAACAACAGATCCTCAATCTCAGCATGGATGAATTGGAACAGATTACGGGAGTTGACAGACAAAAAGTAAAAGCGGCAGCTAGGGCTTATGCCACGGCGCCCAATGCCATGTCGTTCCACGGCTTAGGTGTTACCGAGCACAGCCAGGGCACTTATACCGTCATGTTGATTTCTGACCTCGCCATGATCACCGGCAACATCGGCAGAAGAGGGGTAGGGGTCAATCCTCTAAGGGGACAAAACAACGTTCAGGGAGCTGCAGACATGGGCTGCCAGCCCCACCAGGGCGCAGGATACATGGATGCCTACGACCCTGAGATCAATAAAAAATATGCACTGCACTACAAAACAGAGATACCTACCCGCAAGGGTTTGAAGATTCCGGAAATGTACGAAGCCGCCATTGAAGGTAAACTCAAAGCCCTTTGGCTCATGGGCGAAGACGTAGTACAAACCGACCCCAACACCCACCATGTTTTAAAAGCCATGGGCAACTTAGAGTTGGTGGTAGTGCAGGAAATATTTATGAGTGAAACCTGCAAACAAGCCCACGTGGTGTTACCGGCAGCTTCCTTCCTGGAAAAAAGCGGGACCTTTACCAATGGGGAAAGAAGGATACAAAAAGTTCAAAAAGTTGTAGAACCCATTGAAGGAACCAAAGCCGATGGCCAAATCCTGTGCGACATTATCAACAAAATGGGTTATGCACAGGCCGACTACGATCCGGATACCCTCTTACAGGAAATTTCATCCATCGTTCCTTTTTTCGAAGGTGTAAAATGGGATGAGCTCGGCAAAAATGGCAAACAATGGCCGGTAGGTCCCGGCGGCAAGGACACCGAAATCCTGCACATCGACAGTTTCAAAAGAGGCAAAGGCAAGTTCCACTTTGCTGAATACAAAGAAACCAACGAAGTAACCACCCATGAAAAAGAATACCCGTATATCATCACCACCAACAGGGAATTAGAACATTACAACTCCGGTACCATGACCAGGCGCACCAACAATGCCCTGATCCTTACTGAAGACATACTGCTCATCCACCCCGATGACGCCTCCCGCCATTTTATCCAGGAAGGCGACATGGTCTGTGTAGAATCTCCCCGCGGCAAGGTTGACATCAAAGCCCGGATTACCGATGAGGTAAAACCCGGCATCCTCAGCACCACCTTCCACTTCCCGGAATTGCAACTGAATACCATCACCAGCAGCGAAAGAGACAGCGAAGCCCTCTGCCCTGAATACAAGGTAGCCAGTGTCAACATCCGAAAGTCAAGACTTAAGTAGCTCGGCTGCGCCTCGCTAAATGTTCACGCTCGGCTCGCGCCTCGCTAAATGTTCGCGCTCGGCGGTGCCTCGCTAAATGTTCGGGCTCGGCTGCGCCTCGCTAAATCAATTCGAACATTTCGAACACTTTCAACATTTAGAACATTTAGAATATTTAGAACATTTCGAACACTTCGAACATTTCGAACACTTCGAACACTTCGAACATTTCGAACATTTAGAACACTTCGAACATTTAGAATACATGATCAAGTTATACCACTACTACAAATCCCTTGGGGACAAAACGTTGGAGCGACTTACAGACGAGGAGTTGAACTGGCAGTACAATAATGAGAGCAATAGCGTGGCCATCATTGTGAAACACATGTGGGGCAATATGTTGTCGAGGTGGACCGATTTTTTAAGCTCAGATGGTGAAAAAGAATGGAGAGACCGGGATGGAGAATTTGACCCGGGTCACTTGACAAAGGAAAAAATTATGGAGTTGTGGGAAGAAGGTTGGGCTTGCGTATTTGAGGCACTGGAACCTCTTTCAGAGGCCGACATGCAAAAGATTGTGTACATTAGAAACGAGGGGCATACTGTGGAAGAGGCCATTCAGCGGCAGTTGGCTCATTATGCTTATCACGTAGGGCAAATCGTGTTTTTGGGTAAAATGATCAAGGACACAGATTGGACATCCTTGTCGATTGCCAGAAACAAATCAAAAGATTTTAATGAGGGTAAATTTGCCCGCGACCGTGAAGTAAGGCACTTTTCGGATGAGAAGTAATCTGTTTATCCGTTTTGTTTGAAATAGCGGTAGGAGTAAACTGCAGGAACGACAGTTAGCAATACAACCGAAACAAGAAATACACCAACCACCCATTTGAGGGGAAGCAGCAAAGAGAGGATGGCAATGGCAATACCTCCGCCAAACCAAATGCGGGAGGCAAATTGATGTGTGGCCCTCCAGTTGGCCTCACTTTCAAGGGTCCACGGCAATCGCATGCCGATAAAATAATTGGGTTTAACACTGTGCAACAGGTTGCCAAGCACCGCAAAAAAGGCACCGAGCAATACAAATACCAGTCTGCCTTCGGTGGCGTGGGTTGCAGAATAGATGATGTAGATATTGAGGATGGCCATAAAGACCACCAATGAAAATCCAATCTTAAAGAGGGTAGTGGATGAGGTTTCCAGGTTCTTTTTTGGATCAATGGTAGGCAGCCACTGGATGAGGCCAAAGGCCAGCAAACCTACGGCGGATATTATGCCTAAGGCAATAAAGAGTTCTGATTTCGGTCCGTATCGGTCTGGTTGTCCATCGGCGCCAAAGTGCAGGGCTACCTGGTCAGGCATAGAGCCCCATGTTAGTGCCAGATAGATAAAAGGTATACAAAGTATGCCAATGGCCAGGATTAAATTGCGAGACATCATAATGTTTGATTTTTTAGGTTTTTATTTTGTTCTTTTGAATGTTTTTCCCTGAAGCCCATCATCCATTTCAATACCTCATCCATGACGGAAGTTTCAATGGAATAGATGACAAACTGACCCTGTTTCCTGCAACTTACCAGGTCAGCCTGACGAAGCAGGTCGAGGTGGTGAGAAATGGTAGGTTTCCCCAAATTAAAGTGATCGGCAATTTCGCCCGCTGAAAGATCCTTACTTTTTAGCAATTCCAAAATCTCTCTTCGGACCTCATCGTTCAATGCCTTAAATACAATTTGCAAAGGAATTAGATATTTCGACAAATATCGAAATAATAAAACTACTTGTCAATACCCCCCGCTATTTTTGTGAAAAAAAAAGTCCGGATTGGTGGATCCGGACCTGAGGTAAATTTGGGGTCAAAATTAAATTCGGCAGGTATTCATCAAAATCGCCAAATTAAATTACGAAATACATATCAGAAAAGGATTTTAACCAAATTTTATTTTACTTTTTCTAGTTCCTCTAACCGCGCTGCTATTTTTTCCAACTGTAAAATTTTATTTTCCAGCTCACTTATTTTGACTTCCTGCTCTTGCACGGCTTTGACCAAAGGCACCACAAAGCTGGCATAACTCAATTGATAGTGTTGTTTTTCCTGGTCCTTAGGCACTACAACCCCATCAAAATGATAACCCACTTTTTGGGCAGCAGAGGCTACTTCCTGGGCAATAAAACCGCTGACTATCGTGCGTTCTTTTTCTTCAATGGCAGTCTGCAGTGACTGATGGTATTGTTCTGCCTCTGCTTTATACACAAACGCATTCAGTGTGGGCATGTCGATCTGATAGGTTACCGGCCTTAATGCCTTGATGAAAGCAATTCCCACTACTTCTTCTTTTACATTTTTCTTGAACCGCCCATCACTAAAATTGGTCCAATTGGTATAGCCACCACAGGATGCGGTAGCGGTATTTCCGAGCAGTGCCACATTGTCATTATTGGGATAGGAAAAGTAACCCACTGCCACACTATTGGTAAGCGATAGACTGTTGTTGGCTCTTTGTCCAATGGCTGTGTTGTAAGATCCACTCTCGTTGAATACCAGAGCACTGTCACCTACTGCTGTATTGCGGGTGCCGGTGTTGTTGGAGAACAAGGCATTGGTGCCCACGGCTACGTTTCTGCTGCCCTGTGTATTATTGCGTAAAGCCGAACCGCCCACTGCAGTATTCAGACTCCCGTTTTGATTGATCGAAAGGGCCTGATAGCCGATGCCGGTATTGTAATTTCCGTTGTTATTATGAAGAGCCAATACACCCATCGCTGAATTGCCCAAACCAAATATGTTGTTGTACAAAGACTGGTATCCCAATGCAGTATTGTCGTACCCCAGGGTGTTTTTAAACATTGCTTTGCTGCCCACCGCTGTATTGGCTGATCCATGTTGTGGCACTACATTACCCACACCATTAGAATATAGAGCACTGTCTCCAATTGCAACAATGTAGTTGTTTGATACTGCCTGCCTCAGTGCATTGGCTCCAATGGCCACATTTGAAACTCCGTTTACATTGGCATACAAACTACCGGATCCCAATGCTGTATTGCGGGTGCCGTTTTGATTGCTGAACATACTGCTATATCCTATTCCGGTGTTTAAGCTGCCGCCGGAAGTAAAACCCAGGGCAAAGGCTCCCATGCCAACGTTGTACTGCCCGGTATTATTGAGGTACAATACCTGATATCCAACTGCTGTGTTGGAAATACCTGTTTGATTGGAGATCAAGGCTGAATGCCCGATCGCTGTATTTGCATTTCCTGTTGTATTGTTGGCCAAACTTTGATAGCCGATGGCTGTATTGGCATGCCCTGTTGTATTGTTGTATAAACTCAATACCCCAGTAGTGGTATTACCCGTTCCAATTTCATTCTTATACATAGACTGATAACCTATGGCTGTGTTGTCATGACCAATGGTATTATTATTCAGGCTATTGACACCTATCGCCGTATTGGCAGTACCATGATAATTTTCTGTGGCATTGAGACCATTGTGGTACAGGGCACTATCTCCTACAGCCAACAAAACAGATCTGTTTGTATTTAGGTATAAGGCATGATTCCCAATGGCTGTGTTGGCTGTGCCGCTTTGGTTGTTGTGAAGCGCGTTCCTGCCAATGGCAGTGTTTTGTGATACAGTGTTGTAATACAAACTTCCAACACCCACCGCTGTATTGTCGGAACCATCAACATTATTGACCAGGCTTTCATTTCCGATGGCTACATTATAAATACCTGAACCGAAATTGGCACCGGCGTTTTTACCCAAAAAGGTTTGAACACTATCCAGTCGCCCGGCTGCCATATTTTGAATTCGAAAAGACAAGGCTTCATTGTCGGTGGTACCTATAAAGTGAAGGCTGTCGTTGGTTCCCGCGTTGCCATCTTTCAACCAAAACGAGGCTGCCGTATGGCCCGCCATGCGCCAGCAACCGGACGTAGAATCGTACATCAGAAAAGCACTGCCATTGGAAGCAAGAGATAAATTTTTGCCTTCTGCCATTTTTAATTTTTCGCCTGAAAGTCCACCTGCATCATCGTGGAGCAATGTCATTACCGTGGTCGACACATTGTGCAACCATAGTAGTTTGCCATCCACTCCCCCCTGGATCCCTGCAATGGAAAAAGGCAGGGTGGGCCCTTCAATTCTGTAATAGGATGCCGCTGGTGCGCCGGGATCCAGTGAAATTAGATTTCCTTCTGGCAAGGTCAATGTTACGGCTCTTGTGGCCAAATCACCGCTTATATCCAGCGTCGTCTGCGGGTTGGTATTTTGGATACCTACTTTTTGGGCGTTGACAAAACCCATGGCTATCAAAAGCAGCAAAGCAGTATTACAGTATTTCATCTCTTTTTTGATTAAAAATAGGGTGGTACTTAGGTCAGTGGTAAACACGGATTTGTGAATGGCCTGTTTTGATTTTTATTTTGCTATGGTTGCCTTAGCCTTGTCAAAAGCCGATCCATCACTGGGTGCCAAATACAAGTTGAGTTGTGCCAATTACAAATTACAGGGCCAGCCTCCTTGCAGTGCCTTTTATTTTTGAATAAAAGTAATCAACATGCTCAGAAGGAATTTCATCAAGGTTTCGGTATTCGGTTTTCCGCTGCTGGCCTCTCAATGGAATGCACCCCTAATCCTGCAGGGAAATAGTGGTGCCGTAGTAGTGAGGGCAGGGGATAGCAGATTTGGGGTACCCACCCCATTTAAAGGGGTCAACCCCAATGATCTCAAACTTTCTTCAAAAGACACCAACGGACAGCTTTCTACTTTTTGGTACAAGGGAATGGAAAAAACGGGTCCCAGTTTTCATGCGCACCCCCATCAGGATGAAATGTTTTATGTGATTAAGGGCTCTTACCTGTTTCAACTAGGTGATGAAAAAACGCAACTCAATGCGGGTGATCTCATTTTTTTGCCCAGAAACATGCCCCATACCTGGATCCAGTTGTCAGATGAAGGAGAATTGTTTTACTTTTTGCAACCGGCCGGAAAAATGGAAGAATTTTTTCTGGAGATGACAAGGACCGCGGGTCAACTTTCAAAAGAACAGGCACAGCTTGTAAGCGAGGCCCACGGCATCGTAAATTATGGTCCCGGCCTCAATTGGCAGGACAAACATGAAACAACACCGGTACTTACAAATGGATTTGTGGTAAGATCAATCAGGGATAGAAAAAGTAATCCCAACCAACTTAGAGGAAATAGTCTCAATTTTCTAAAAGTAGCAGGCAGTGATACCCATGATCAATTGTCCATCTTTGAATACCACGGCAAAAGCAAAGGCGGCCCCCCTTTACACAAGCATCCTTTTCAAGATGAAACCTTTTACGTGTTATCTGGCACCTATGTTTTTGTCTGTGACCAGGATAGATTTACCCTGAATGCAGGTGATATGATCTTTTTACCCAAGGATGTTCCTCATACCTGGGCTCAAACTACAGAAGAAGGTCAACTCTTGTTTTATTTCCAACCGGCAGGTAAGATGGAACAGTTTTTTAATACCCTCGGTAAAGGAAAATTACCTGAAGGCTATGATGCTTTTAAAGACCAAGATATGGAAGTAACGGGGCCACCTATCTCATATTAAAATGAAAACCATCAATACATGAAAAGAAGAAACGTATTGCACCTGCTTTCTCTTTTAGCCGGCTCTTTGTCTTTGCCTGCATTGATCAAAACAACCAATCCTGCCAAACCGGTTTTTGTATTGGTTCACGGTGCCTGGCATGGCGGTTGGTGTTGGAAAAAAATCAAAGCCCTTCTTAATAATCGGGGTTATGAAGTGTATACGCCTACTTTGACGGGATTGGGCGAGCGTTCGCACTTGCTAAAGGCAGACATCAACCTCGATACCCATATCCAGGATGTGGTCAATGTGATTGAATACGAAGACTTAAACAACGTTGTGTTGGTAGGCCATAGTTATGCCGGTATGGTAGTGACGGGAGTGGCAGACCGAATTTCTTCCCGCATTACCCACTTATTGTATTTGGATGCTTTTATGCCAGACAATGGAAAAGCTTTGAAAGACTATACGCCACCTCCCCCTCCTGGCTTACCGCCAAACACCAGTCCCGATGCATGGAAGGTGGCCCCCCGGGAAACAGCCAAAGCATGGGGCGTAAGGGAAGAAAACGATATCGTGTGGGCACAAAAAAGATTGGGTCCTCAATCGGGTGCTACCTTCGGACAGCCGTTGGTGATGTCAGCTCCTCTTTCAGAAAAAATAACTAAGGGCTTTGTTTTATTGACCAATGACTCCCCCTGGTTTTTGGAAGCAGCCCAAAGAGCCAGGTCGAGATCCTATCACTATTTTGAAATGCTCAAAGGAGGCCATGATGCCATGATCAGTGAGCCAGAAGAGGTAGCTGATATATTGATTGAATTTGCAGGAAAATAATTGTCGAGTGATGAAACTTATAAAAATTCAAACCATCCATATTATCCTCCTTTTGGGCTGGGTGTGTGGACCTTTGTTTTTATCAGCCCAGTCGGGTAATGTAGGCGTTGGCGTAGCGCTGCCTGCTGAAAAATTGGACGTGGATGGCAATATTCAGCTTACCGGAGAAATTAAATTAAACGGTAGCGGTGGTACGATGGGTCAGGTACTCACCAGCAATGGCAATGGTACCATGGCCTGGGCCAGTCAAACCATGCCTGCTTCTTCTGTCAGTGGCTACGGCAATTGGGGCGATTGTGCTACCAATCAAAATATAAGTGATTACAACCCGGTAGCAGATCCCGAAGGAAGGTCGGGTGACGGGTTTGGTGAAGCTTCTGCCATAGATGGCGTGTTTGCAGTCATTGCCAGCAGGAGCGATGATGTAGGAGCAAATGCCAATCAGGGCAGTCTATCTGTATATCAGTTTGATGGTACCCGCTGGATTTTTTTTCAGAAGCTGACTGACCCGGCCGGCGAAGCCAATGACAATTTTGGTGCAGCAGTGGCCATCAGGGGCAATACCATTGTGGTAGGCGCACCCAACGATGATGTAGGTGTTAACGCGGATCAGGGCACTGCTGTTGTCTTCAGGTATGATGGTGCAATGTGGAACTATTATCAGAAAATCGGACAGGTCATTGGCTTTCCAAATGATTATTTTGGATCTTCAGTCGCCTTGATGAATGAATACATTGTATGTGGAGCCCCTTATTTTGACACAACGCCTTTAAATAACAAAGGTGCTGTTTATATCTTTCAGGATGATGGCATTCAATATACGCAATGGCAATCCATCCCAGCTAGCGGGGTAAATAATGCGGCCCATTTTGGAAGTGCTGTGGGAATCAATTCAGATTTAGAGATTGTAGTCGGAGTTCCTGGACAGAATGTTACATATACCTCGCAGGGTGCGGTACATGTCTATTTGTACGATGGATTTTCGTGGTTGTACGGACAAACCTTGACCGATCCCACCTCTTTAGGAAGCGAAAGTTTGGGTGACTTTATATGTTTGAGAAACGGGATTTTGATTGCCTCACAAATATCTGGCAACAATGACAAAGGAGCTGCTTCTGTTTTTGAGAAAGTCAATAATGTGTATGAGTTTAGTCAAAAATTGACGGATCCGGATGGAGTAACCCTCGACAGATTGGGACAAAGTGTGAGCATTAGCCCAATGTATGCCATTGTGGGTGCTTCCAACGCCAACAGTGACAAAGGCAAGGCCATCATTTTTGTTAAGATAGGAACCATTTGGAAACGCATGCAGACAATTGCAGATCCGTATTCTTTAGGAGGAATTAATTTTTTTGGGTCATCCCTGGCCATGGATCCAACGAGCAAAAGATTTGTAATTGGAGCCTACCTGGCCGCTCAAAAAGGAATGGCTTATTTTGGAAAAATAAATTAATAGATGATGAATAAGTATTTTTTCTTTTTATCTACCCTGCTTTTAATTTTCTTTAGCGGGTGTAATGCTGCAGATAATCTATCGGAAGAAGAAGACCTGGCCGACCTATTGGAAGGTGAATGGCATTGTCGCAATTTCGATATTACGCTTCGTTTTGACAATGGAAAAACCCAGCATGTGGCCAATTCCTTCAACACAGGTGAAGCTGTCTTATCTTTTGAAGTGGATAAGGTAGAAGAAGGCTATATCTCTGGTACCATCACCAATAATGGCATTTTTGGCAATTCATCGGGCACATGGAGTTATGATCTTGCAGATGAAGAGGGTTTTCTTGCTATCATTTTTACTAGTGAGACACCATTGGTATATAAATATCGACACATAGAGTTTCCGGCCGAAAATGAAATGAAAATGACGTTAAGTGATGGCTTATTGCTTGATGAGTACCAGGTCAATGGTCTGGACGATGGAAGCGAACCCAAATTGACTGGGGGCAATATTTTGGAAAATTATGAAAAAAAATAATCACATACAACCATGCAAAATATGATATGGGTACTTATGCTGACAACCATGTTGGCTTGCAGCAATCAGCAAAAAAAGGAAGGACCAGCTACAAACCCTGGGCCAGCCAATTCCACTTCTAATTTTCTATCCATGAAAATCAATGGCCAACTGTGGGAGGCTGACCACGATATTGTTGGCGCCTTTCACCCCAAAGGGTATGACAAGCTGATCATCATTGGCGGCTCATCTGGTAAAAAAGACAAAAGTGAAAAATCTTTTACCGTGAACATATACAAAACAGAGGGGCCTGGGAAATTTCACTTTGCTCAAGGCAACCCTGCGTTAAGTGTGGCCCAGATGGGCAATTGGTCGGAGGAAGAATACTTGTGCGGCTCCATGATGGGTTTCGATGTTTCCTTTGATGTAACGAGGGCATCTCAAAACCCTACCGTTGTAGAAGCCACTTTTTCGGGTACCCTTACCTGCCCTAGTGGTAAGGAATTAATCATCACCGATGGAAAATTTTATTATGCAGATTAAACATTTTGTTGGTGTCAAAACTGGCACTTTTATGAGCCAAGCGGTGCTATTGGGTGTCGTCTTGTTGGTGTTATCTTGTGCCAAAGACCAGCCACCCGTTGTCGAAGAGGAAGATGACATAGAGAATGGACAATTGGGTCCCGGTGTGCCCGGTCTTGTAGGCACCTCGGGTGTTGCTGCCTGGGATGCGATGCCACCGGCAGAGAAAAACAGGATCAAGGCCTGGAATACTTTATTCCTCCATCAATCCGTGGGCCAGGACCTGGAAGAAGGATGCAAAGGCAATGGCTTTTCTTTCGAATATTTTGGACCTGGCGATATTGCAGATAAGGGCCTGATGGGGGGTATCTTTGTGGATGTGGGAGGCATCCCCAATGGTGATCCTTTTGAAAAAATCAGGGTGTTTAAAGAGGCCGTCCAACGCAGCAAAGGAAAAATCAATATTGCCATTTTTAAATTTGGCTATGCCGACATAACAGCTGAAAATTATGCTGCAGTGCAAACGGCTTATCAGGCGATGGTGAGCGACTTGAAAAAGGAAATGCCGGATCTTCGCTGGGTTCACATGACACCGCCCCTGGTATATTCGGTAGAAATTTATGATGGCAATCCCGCCAGGATGAAAGTGGGGGATTGGATGAGAAAGACTTTTGTGGATAAAGATGTTGTTTTTGACCTCCAGGCCCTTGAGAGCAATGATGGGGCCTGCCAATTGGGAGGTGTTTGGCGCATTTGTCCTCAAAACAGAAATTCTGCCTCCGATCCCAGTGATGTCAATGGCATTGACACCAGCGACGGACAGGGGCACATCGGTAAAAATGCCGGCCTGCGCATCAGCAAGGCATTGTTACTTTCCATTCTTAACGCAGCCAAATAAACCATGGCAAACTTATTTAGATTTTTACTCGTATCAGGTGGCCTGGTGCTGGTTTTTATAACCGGTAAACCTATAGTAGAAACCTTGCAATACAAATGGTCAGGGACAACCGTCGAAGGCAGGGTCATTGGCTTCAGAGGTTCAGGCACCAGCAAAACCGTTTTTGAAGACAACACAGCAAAGAAGCACAAAGGAAGAAGATCCAGACGCCCTGTATTCAGATATCCCATTGCCCCAACGAGCCTGGATTCATTGGATGGATTTTCAAAATCTGTCATTTTGATTCCTATGTTCAATTATGAGCTCCATGAAAAGGTAAATGTTGTCATGGATAAAAATAACCCGGAAAAGGCCTACATCTATGGCATGGGCATCATCTTTTCAGATGTCCTGCTCGTGGCCTTTAGTTTTTTTATGATAGGACTTGGCTTTTACAGAAGGAGCTGATTAAGATGGCAATTAATAATTTTTCAAAACAAGAACTAATGAGCTGATTGCTTATTCTTATATTTACTCCTTATGATCTTTCTGCGTTTAAACATATGGAGCTTACTTTCAGTTTTACTTTGGCTGAATACCGGGCTTATAGCACAAAGCAACTTTGAAGCCCGGGGCTTTACAGTCAATGATGGCTTATGCGCCAAATCCTTTAATTCCATAACAGGAGACCAAAAGGGTTTTTTATGGATGACCTCAGAAAATGGAGTTACCCGTTTTGACGGTAACCTGTTTTTTTGCTTTCAACACGATGAAGAAGATCCTCATTCCATTGCAGCTAATAAATGTGATTATGTATTGAGGGATTCTAAGGCTCGTATTTGGGTAAAAACCCTATATGGACTTAGCCTTTATGATGAGACCAACAACCGGTTTATCAATTATACAGCACAACCCGGCATGCTTTCCGGCTTGTCGGGAGGCAAGATGGCTGAAGACCACCGGGGTAGACTTTGGCTGGGAGGCTATGGAGATGTGGTGATATTTGATCCAGTCTCTCATCAATTTGAAAAAAGCGGATGGTTTGAATTTGCTAAAAATGCAGGCATCGTAAAAGAGGAAAAAAGGAATAATGCTGTACTGGAGGTGATGCCTAAGGGTGAGCACGAAATGTACATCTTATCGGTCTTTGGCCTTTTTTCAGTCAATACACAAAGTGGACAATTTGTTTACCATCCCAATGAAGGGATAGATGACTATTGGGCTTTTTACCTTTGCCACATCGATAGCAAAGGTTGGCTTTGGATAGCCAGCTATGATAAGTGTTTTTATATTTTTGATCCGGATTCCGGAGTTTGGCAGCACAAAAAATGTGGCATCAAAAATGGGCAGAAAGTTACAGACATCCTGCCCCTCACCCGGGATAGTTTGTTGATGTTATCTGATAATAAACTAATGTTATACAGACCCTCTGTTGATGCATTTTCAGACTTGAACTTTGAAATGACAGGAAGCAATGCTGTGTTACAATCGGGTAGTTTTTGGAAAGCCTATGCAGGTGAAGGTAAGATCAATTTATTGATGTCCGGCAATCTGCCTTTTTTGCAACTGCGCAAAAAATCAACCGGACTGAATGAAATCCGCCTTCTACTTCCCAAAGGCTTTTCCAATAATGTAGCTTTTCATACAGAGAGCGAATCGAAGGTGCTGATTGGCGATTGGCAACGAAAAGAAATTTTGCTATACGATTTGTCTCAGCATACTTTTCAGTACCTGCGCGATCTAAAAAGACGAAAAGACTTAGGCGTGTTGCAATCATTTTACCATGAGGGAGGTAGCAAAGGAATTCTTGTTACCTCAGATCGGATTTTTAGCCTGGATATTTCGAAGGCAGCAGTAAATGAGATCGCTTGCGCAGATTATCCAAAATCAGTACAGCCGGAATTCAGAAATGTGGTAAAAGACGATGCAGGCAACCTGTATGTCAGAGAGCGCAGCACGGGTATATGGAAATTAAATTCACGTACCGGTCGGTTTGAACCCTTTTACGGCCCCAACGACCGGGGTAATTATAGCGATTTGTACTTTGAGCGGTCGACCCGAAAGTTCTGGTTGTCACAGGAAAGAAATGGGGTGTACATAGTGGATCCTATCAATTTGGGCAATAAACACTATCCACTCCATGTTGATGCCATTGGAGGTGCCTCTACCATCAACAGCATTGCCGGAAATGGACGTGGCAAAGTATACCTTGCCTTATTGGATCATGGTCTGATGGAAGTGGATGCAAGTGCGATGTTGGTAAAAAGATATACGCAATTCCGCGGGTTACCCTCTGATAATGTCAATTTCGGTATGGTGGATAGGGCAGGAAATTATTGGGGAACCTCTCAATTGGGTCTCTATTGTTTGTCAAAGGGTAAAATAAGTAACTATGATTATCATACATTGGGCAAACAATTTTTTTATCGATTGTCATCTGATGGGGGCAATCGTTTTTTTCAGAATCTACACCCATCCACTCTGCTGAGTATAAGTCCGGATGCCTTACTCCTTGCAGGCGAAGATGGTCAATTGTACCTTGCAGAAATGCGACTCCATGGCAAAAGGATCTATGCCGATGACTTGCAGCAACTCTCACACAATCAAAACAGTCTTTCATTTAGGTTTGGATGCAAGCTGTCTGAGGATTGGAAAAGCCCGGAATGCGAGTATGCATTAAATGATAACTTGTGGCAATCTTTTGACCTTAAAAACGAACTCAATTTGTTCAACTTGGCACCTGGAGAATATCGGGTAAAGGTGAGAAGAGCGGATCGGCATTCCCAACCTTTGGAGCTGCGTTTTTCAATTTCACCTCCCTGGTATATGCTTAAATCATTATGGCTGGGGGTGGCGCTGGTATTGGCATCCATAACTTATATGTTATACCACCATCGCATCAAAACCATAAAGGAACAGGAGCAATTAAAAAGTGAAATGGCACAACAAATTTCCCAAATGGAAATGGCAGCCTTGCGTGCGCAGATGAATCCTCATTTTATTTTTAATTGCCTCAATTCCATCAATCGATTCATCCTGACCAATGAAGCAGATTTGGCTTCTGATTATTTAACCCGCTTTTCAAGGCTGATACGCCTCGTCTTAGACAACAGCAGGGAAGAGATCATCCCACTAGAAAAAGAGCTTGCCGCGCTGAAGCTTTATCTGGAAATGGAAGCAATGCGTTTTAAAGATAAGTTTTTTTGGCAAATGATCATTGAAGATGACATTGATACTTCGAGATGGTTGATTGCTCCAATGACCTTGCAACCTTATGTAGAAAATGCGATTTGGCATGGCTTATTGCCCATGGAAAATCAAAAAGGAATCAAAACCCTGGATGTTATTGTTAAAGCACAGGGTGAACATGGAATTAGTATTTCTATTGATGACAATGGAGTGGGCAGAAAGGCTGCCGAAAATGTGCGCGACCATTCGAGAAAGTCACATGGCATGAACCTCACTGCAGAAAGACTCTCATTGATTACTCGTTTAACGGGTATCAAAGCACAAATTGAAATCATCGATAAACTGGATGTCGCCGGCTGTGCAGCGGGTACCACCATAAACATTGTATTGTATAAAAATGAAGACCCTAATACTTGACGACGAACTTTACTGTACCGATGTGCTCAGCATCCTCATACAGAAGCACTGCCCCTCTTTGGAGGTAGTAGCAGTGTATAATGATCCTGTGTTGGCCCTGGAATACCTTAGTCATCATCCTGTAGATGTCGTTTTCCTCGATATAGAAATGCCCGTACTCAACGGGTTTGAGCTGTTGCGCAAATTGCCCAATATGCAAAGCAGGGTCATTTTTACGACCGCTTATAATCAGTATGCCCTCAAGGCCTTTCGATTTAATGCCATTGATTACCTGCTAAAACCCATCGATAAAACAGAGTTGATGGAGGCAGTAGGAAAGTTGCCTGAGCTTCCCTTGTTGTCGCCCCCCATGCTTCAGTATTTAAGCGAATGGCAAAAAGGACAAGCGCCCAAAAAAATATTATTGCCCATTGGGCAGGAAATTCACTTTGTCAATGTAGACCAGATCATTTGTTGTGAGGCTGATGGAAGTTATTGCAAAGTATATTGCGAAGGACAGGCCAAGCCTTATATGCTGTCTAAAAATCTCAAAGACATTGAAGAGATGGTACAGCAGCCCCATTTTATAAGACCCCATGCATCCTGGCTCATCAATTCTCATTTTATAGAAAAAGTGGTAAAAGGGGAGGGTATGGAGGTCGTTTTAAGCAACCAGTTACACATTCCGGTGGCGCGCAGTAAAAAACAGGAAATCCTGAAATGGTTGGGCATCAATTAAGAGTATTTTTTATAGTAACCTTTTAGCTCTGTCTTTAGCTTGTGGATCGTTTACCTGTCAAGCCACTTTTTGAAAGACGGTGCTTTTTCCCTGCTGATGTCTACCTCTGCCTTGAGGGGAGCTTTAAGACTGACCGTAAGTTTTTGATTCTCCCTGGGCTTGACAGAAGAAATGGCTTGGATGTGTATGATCGATTGCCTGTTGGCACGATAAAACACCTCCGGATCTAACAACTCTTCCAATTCTTCGAGGGTCTCAAAATCAAGGGCAAATTTTTCTCCTGTAAAAGTATAGATGTAGAGTACACTTTCTTTGCTCAGGTGGGCGATGTCTTTGACCTGTATTGGCACCCACTGCTTGCGGTGGTTGACAATCAGTGATTCTTTGTATTTGCTTTTTATGGTTTCTTTTTGTTGCAGGACCTGAATCAGGTGATTGAGGTCTACAGGATAGTTGGTTTTACTTTCGATAATAACCCTGCATTTCTGGACGGCCCTTGCCAGCTCCTCCAAATCCACGGGCTTTAACAAATAGTCCATGCCGTTTACCTTAAAAGCCTGGATGGCATATTCATCATAGGCGGTTGTAAATATCACGGGGCATTTTAAATCATATTGCTGAAAAATCTCAAAGCTGGTGCCATCGCTTAATTGGATGTCAGCAAAAATCAGGTCGGGTTCGCTGTTTTCAAGGAACCATTTAGAAGCCGATTTAACACTGGGTAAAATCTGAATGATTTCTATATCATCCGTAATTTCTTTGATTTTGTATTGGAGTTCTTTCGCTATCAAAGATTCGTCTTCTATGATGAGTGCTTTTATCATGGCTATTAATTAGATTAATGGAATTTTGACCAACCAGATGTCCTGACTTTCTGATACAATGAGTGGGCGATCGGATAAAAACTTATAAAGGGAAACCATGCTGTTTAGTCCTTGCTTATTGCTCGTTTCAACATACGATTTTCGGTTTAGCTTGTTCTCAACGATGAGGTAGTCATCTGCTATATAAAGCCTGATAAAAAGTGGGTCGTCAACATCAGCGATATTGTGTTTGATGGCATTTTCCACGAGGTTTTGCAGGGTTACCGGGGCTATCTTTCTATGAAGAGATTCCTCAGGAATGTCAATTTCTATTTTCAGTCCCTCACCAAATCTGGTTTGTTGGAGCTGAATGTACAATTCCACAAATCGCAATTCCTCAGAAAGGGGTACCGTTTCATTGTCTTTGTTTTTTAAGATGTATCGATATACCTTACTCATTTTATCCAAAAAATCACCGGCCTCTTTCGGATTGATTCTGATAAGACTGCCAAGCGATGTGAGGGAATTGAACAAAAAATGGGGATTGAGGTGTTGTTTCAGGTTTTCGTACATCACTGCTGTTTTTTCTTTCTCCAGCAGCTGTGCCATGGATTTTAACTTGTCAATATTTCTGATGTTTTTAATCCTGCTGTTAAGTACATACCCCGCCACACTTATTATAAAAGCAGCCATGATGAGATAGAACCACCATGTTTTATAAAAAGGTGCTTTGATGTGAAAACGAAGGGTCTTTATTTCGGAAGCCCATTGTCCATCTCTTGAGATAGCCTGTAATTCAAATTGGTAGTGGCCTGGAGGCAGATTGGTGTAACTTGCCTTATCATCCTTTTCTGCCTTTATCCAACTTTGATTGATTTCTACTATTCTGTATTGAAAAAAATAATCGTATATATTGGTATGACTCAGGGAGGCAAAGTGGATGGTCAGGAAATTATCAGTTGGGTTTAATATCAATTCTTCCTGGTTCCATATCAGCTGTCGGCCGGATGGCACTTCAATGGCACTAATCATCGGTGGATTGCCAGGATATCTTTTTTTTACTTTTTCGGGATAAAATTCTACCAGATAACCTTTAAGGGTTGTAAGAACATGTCCATTTTTTAAGGGCAGGGTATAATTGTAATAAAACGAGTTGTGGTTGCTCAGTTCCAGCTTAAAGTTAAAAAAACGGGAACTTTCCGGATCATAAACTGAAAATTTATTAAAGCTGGAACACCATATTCTGCCGTCTGCCGATGGTGTTGATGAGTTTAACACTTCAGAAGTAAGTCCGTCACTAGAGTCCCAGGCCTTACACAGCCCACTTTGCCTCTCCATTTTATACAATCCGTTACCTATAAGAGAAAACCAGGCATCGCCATTGGCATCAACCGCCAAAGAATTGTAATACCCTGTATTTATGGGTATTTTGCTTCCATCGGGCATGATTTCTTCCAAGGCATACCTTTTTAAGTACTGCGAACCGGGCTCCAGAAAACCGAGCGATTTTTCTGCCGCAATCCAAACACCTTTGCCAGGGTATGATTGCATCCAGTTTGCTGAAAACAACCCATGCGCTTGGACATCCCTTTTTTGAAAATTAATTTCGGTATAGCTATCGTCGTTTTTGTTCCACCGGAGCAAGGGCAGGGCATTATTACTGATGATCCACGTTGAATCCGTTTCTTGAGCGAAGGAGGTGGGCATATAGGATGCCAATCTAAAAGCATCACCATAAACGATGTGAAATTGATTGGTTTTGGTATTCCATTCTACCGGGTAACCCCTCGACATACAAATGATAATCTTATCGTCGATAAATTCAAGATCGGTGATAAAGAAGGATTGGTTTCTATAATTGGTTTTTTCTTTGATATCAACCGACTGAGAAGCCCCTGTATATGGATTATACCAATAAACAACGCCATCCCTACTTGCCCACCACCAACTTTGGTCTTTGGGATTTTGGGCAATGCAGGTAATCTGCCAGTTGTTTTCTTCCAATTCCGGAAACTGTTGAAAAATAGGAATGACCCTGTAAAAATTCCGGTCACTGTTTACCCGGGAAATACCCGCCACAGTTCCAAGCCATAAGGTATGGTCCTTGTCTTCCCAATAGCAATAAATGTAATTGCCCGGTATTGAAGCGGGATTCTGAGGATCATTTTTTATTACCTGGTAGCTAAGACTGTCCTTGTATTTGATTCTGACAATCTCGTAACTGATGCTTGAATACCACAATTCGTTGTTTTTTGTTTCAAAGATGCTGCCCGCATACGGAATCTTCAACATCTTACTCAGGTCAATTCTATGCTTGACGATCTTGGTCTGGGGATCGAAACAAAGTAATATTTTGGTTTCATTATTTAAGACCCAGATTTTACCCTCAGAAGATAAATGGATGGCTTCTGTATTCTGGTTATTAAAAATTTCGTTGTTGGGGGTATTCCGGTAATTGGTAGTTTTTCGGGTTTTTAAGTCAAAATAATTCAACCCCTGATAAGTGGTGATCCAAATGCCCTTACCTGAGGGGTCCAAAAGAATCCGACTTATGCGATCTGTGCTGAGGGTGTATTTGTCGTCGGCATTAAAGGCATAGGTAGTAGTTTTTTTGGTTTTGAGATCCATAATCAATAATCCCGAATTTGAAGTGCCTACTGCTACCAGGTCAGTTGATACCACACAAAAATCGTTGGGGTAAATCTTTTTTTTGCTCAGATCGAGGTAGTGGTTGGAAAATGTATCAGCCTTATAATCGTAGGTAAAAACCCCGTCAGGAGTAAGTCCGTATATCTTTCCGGTTTTGTCTTTTCCCAATTCACTAATGATATTGGACATAAGAGATTTTTTATCTCTTCTATTTTTCTTAAATACATTAAATTTTTTACCATCATAGCGATTCAAGCCATTGGAGGTGCCTAACCACAAAAAGCCAAAGTCATCTTGCAATAAGGCAGATACACTGTTATTGCTGAGTCCGTCTCTTTCATTGTAATTGTCAAAAATGATATCTGGCCCGGCATGATACTGAGTGGTCTGCTCCGACCTTGATGGAAACGGGCGTTGGGCTTCCAAAACGAGCTGAGAAAGAATCAACCATAAAAGAACAATAGGTGCCTTCATTAAGGCAAGATAGAAAAAATAAATAGAAATTTTAAACAAGATTTTATTGAAGTGTACTAAAGAAGGATGCGAGCCGTAGGATAGAGAGATTGAATCGAACCTAGGCTTCAGATGTCATTATGGCTGATATTTCAGTGTAGCATTGAACCCATGCTTCTTCAGTTGCCTGATTCCACTCTGTACCCAGGGCCTTGCTCAGCATCCAGATCATGGCGCTCCCTACCATGTTATAATGTGCCAGTTTGACCCCATAACCTGCATGCCTTTTTCCCATCTCGATTATTGATGAGAGGTTCTGATTGTCAAGTCTCAGTATGATGGAAGAAAGCATGTCTGTTAGTTTAATGTATTGTTCTTTCATATCACGAGGAAAGTATGGACGCAACTCAGGATGGTCATTGAACAACTTGCCATAGAAAGTCTCTCCCAACAAAATAGGATCAATGCCCATCATGATCTTCCATGTTCTCTTTACTAATTTAATCTGTTCAGCTGTCATCTTTTTTTTTGCAAATATGGCTCCACTGCCACATGGGTACAAATTTATTTGATTGAAATGTTGTAAAAAAGAATTGAAGCGTGACTCGGTTTCGCCTCTTTTATTTAAGTTTTCACCCTTCACTCCAAATTCTGTACACTTCAAATGAAAGTTGTAACCCTTCAACCTGTTTTGTCACCTTTACTGTGCTGAAAGGTGTCAAATTTGCGTCATCAATAAAAATTACAACATGAAATATTTCTTTACAGGAATTCTATTTATTTCAACCCTCTGCGCTGGTATTGCCCAAAGTTTGGCAATGACCAAAAGGATAAATGCACAAGATGTTTATTTGCGTACACCTAAACCTTTTTTATTGGATTCCATAGAAATGGACTTGCCCTCTGAAGGTACGCTTTGGTCAAAATTTGATGGCTATACCCGGGTTAGTAAAGGAGATGTGATTACCCTGGCAACCCACCTTAGCCCTCAATGGCAGACCAACGATGGCAATGTGTCAACTTATGCCCTTGACTCAACTCACTTTCAAAAAACCTTCAGCCATTCACGTACCTGGAAGGTAGAAGCAGGTAAACAAAAAATATTTGCCATGGCCCATAACTGGACAGACAGACTGGGTACCGGCTATGCGGATGTCACTGGAAGCATGACAGTGGTATTTATTCCTGACGAAGAAGGTGTAAACAGTCAAAACGGCCTGGGTTTTTATATTTATCCTTTTGACTTCAAAACGCCGGAAAGAGTTATCAAAAGTTTTGAAGTCCCACCAGGTGATGATAAATATTTTTGTGTTTCTTATGATGGATCCCACTTTGGATTGGCAGGTGATCGAATTGATTATCAATTCAGCACTGACACCCTTTGGAGCTCAGATCTACCGCACAAAGAACTGGGATTCACCAGTATTTATAACAGCAGAAATATTTCAATGCAAACTTGTTTCGAAAGAGATGCTAATAGCACCCACCTGTATTTGTTGGGCAATAAAACAGCGGGCAATTTGAACACAAAAGAAAATGCAGTCTATAGCAATTTGGTCTTTCATGACAGTGCTTACGATATCTCCAGATTTGAGTCTTTTGTCAACTTAAATGATACGGTAGTTGGTTCATTTGATTATAAAGCCGATGTAAAAGGAAAGCTTCTGATCAGAACAACAGGTTCAGCGTCTGCCGCCAATGAAGGAAGCCTTATAATGGGATTGACCCAGGGAGCAAATGCTCAATTATTGGATACGGCAATTGTCATGCAAAGTTATTCGGTGGCTTATGAAAAAGAGTATTTTTCCTTCTCGCGATTGGTGGATGTAGTGCCAGGCATGGTGCCTTTTCATGTTATTGCCAAAAGATCTGGAAGCAGTTCCGACCTGCTGGTGTCGGGAGAGATCTTTTACCAGTTTTTCCCTGATGCAATTGTTTCTTCTGTGGAGGAGGCTATCGGGGTTCAGGCAGTTTCTATTTATCCTAACCCGGGAAATCAAGTGTTAAACATAGCAGCTGAAAGCGGCCATGTGTTTTCTAAGATGTCAGTTTTCATTTTTGATACCCATGGAAAAATGTGGATGGAAGACCACGGGGTGGAAACTGGAGAGATGCAGTTAAATGTAAGCAAGTTGCCCGCAGCGTTGTACCATGTGGTGGTTCAGGGGGACGGAAAATACAGTACCCATAATTACATCCACGAGTAATAGTATGAAACTGGTTTCTTTGGCTCCGTTGTTAATGATCCTGGCCGTTTTTTGGCAGGAAAATCCACATAATTATTTTTATAATTCTAACCATTGTGATCGAATTGATAGCATTGTTTACAATGAAGACAGAGAACAGGTGCAGCGTTTTAATTACGATTCATCCGGTCAACTGGCGTCTATTGTGACGGGTACCGATACCACTTTTTTTATTTACCTTGACAAAGCCCTAATGCGTATCAATGGTGGTAAACAAAACGATTGGGATGCAAGTCAGTATTATATTTTAGATAAAAACGGGAGGATCAGTCAGGGAATGGTCAAAGACAAATCAGGTAATCTGCAAGTTGAATCAGGATTTGAATATGATGATCACGGCAGGCTGGGTTACGCCTTTTATGCCACTTATGCCAACCAGTCCTATCAGCAATTTACATACCGATATCCTTCAAAGGACAAGAGGCAGGTCATAGTTTCAGATCAGGGAAACCATGTAGCTTTTGTCTATACTATTGTATTGGATACCCTGGCAGAAAATTGCTTCAACCTTGATCTCAATGGCATAGGTCACGATCTGTTCCCGGATGAATCAATGGGAATTCGTGATACATTTCCGGTTCATACTATAACCCAGCTTTCTGCCTCCGGCGATACGCTCGCCCACCTTAGCTTCAGTAAACTGGTCAAAATTAGGGAGGGCATATGGCGGCAAAATCAAACAGATGTTCTCAATGGATTCACCAATTCAATTAATTATTTTGCTGTTGGAAGGTAAAATCCTTGCCGTTTCTTTCAAAAATTTGGCTTTGACGGAAGCTTGGTTAAAGAACTACGATTTTTACCGTAGCTCATTAAAGATGGATTGTAACTTACAGATTATCAATAAATAAGATAAAGGGGCAAAGTTATTAGAAAACATTTCAGCCCGAAATTCCAACACTTTAATTGGAAATTACTACATCTCAGCCCTTCAGATTTTAGGCTCTTTTAAATTAAAATCATCTTTGTCGAATAATTTATCAATATATTTGAGATGCAAAGCAAAACAATTTCGTTGGCCAACCATTCTACACAGCACGAAGAAACTGTTGAGTGTCCAGCTTGTGGGCACAAAGACACGGGTAGCTATTGCTCCGCCTGTGGCAACACTTTGCAACACAAACGAATTTCTTTAAAAAGTCTTTTGGGCAGCATTCTGGATTTCTTTTCTGACATAGAAACCAATTATGTTCATACATTTAAAGGTTTGCTTTTTAGACCCGCTAATTTTATAGCGAGGTATATCAAAGGAGAAAGAAATGAGTCTTACATTCCCTTTAAATATTTTTTTCTAAATCTCAGTATTAACTTTTTTGTATATACCAAATTTGACTTAGCCAACTTATCAGAAAATACTTTTGATGTGGAAGTGGATCAACTGGTCCAATTAAAGAGTGACATTGTATTTGAACAGTTAATAGATGACTATGGAAGTTTTTTTTCTTTGCTCATCATACCAGTTTATGTACTATGTAACAAGATTTTATTTCCATCTTCTAAATACAACCTGGCAGAGTTAGCAACGGCCATCACCTTTATGATGGGGCAGCTCATGTTGCTGGAAGTGGTTATTAATCTAATCAGTGTTGTATTTCCAGGCTTTTATCATTTTTCCAGGTTCCTGGTCATGATAGCAGAGTTGGGCATCTTATTTGTTTTAGCGTACAAGCTGATGAAAGACAAATGGTATCATGCTCTATGGAAATCAGGCCTGACGCTGGCAGTCATTTTTCTGGCAATGCGCATGGTACTCATGGGTACCCAGGAAATTCTGGCATGTATCTATGACAATTAACTAAAACAAAACAAACTAAAATATACAACCAATGAAAAAATATATTGTGGCAGGCCTTACCTTGGCAATGATTTCCTGCGTTTCTTCCAAAAGGTTGAAAACAGCGGAAAGTAAGTACAGCTTATTGGAAAATAAGTTAGAAATGGCCAATCAAACCATCGACTCATGCAAGGTGCAAAATGCAGCGTTGAGAGTTAGTTTGGAATCCTCCAAAGCAGAAACCCAGGTGGCGAACCAAAAAATAAATGCTCTCCAAAATGATTTACTCATGAAGGATGAACTGATCAAAGCATCTGAAAATAATACGGCCTTTGTTAAAGAAGCCAATGAAGATCTCAATAAAAGAATCACCGATCTTCACAATTCCAATGCTGTAAATGCAGACATCATTAAAAAGATGCTGGAAGAATTGGAGGTCAAAAATCTGAAGGTACTTAACCTGTCTTTGGCTCTTCAGAAACAAGATTCTCTGAATATCCACCTGGTCAAGCGTACCAAACAAAATATCAGTGATAAAAAACTCAAAAAATCACTGGAAAAACTAGGCTTTGTATTCTATTAATAGGTGTAGCAATGAAAATAGAAATTTGCAACATTGTTTGGCCAATTTACCTGGCTTATTTTCTCTACCAAAACTATAAATGGTTGATGGCTTCGGGTCATCAATTCGGTACCAAAGATGGTGTAAATGCGGCGTCTTCGGAAGTGATATTTACAGGCCTACTGATCGTCATCTCGTTTTCTTTGTGTCAACTGGGATTTTCATTGGCAGCCGGAGTGGTAATGTTGGCTCATTTATTGCTCGAAATCATCCACCCTAAGTTGATAGAAAAGCTGATCAAAGCCAATTGACGTGGGAGATGGTGTAATTACTTCAGTTAAAAAAGATAGGAAGTCTAGCATCTTTTGGATCTTGTGGTCTATTGAATTGTTGGTGCTGGTGATTTGGCTTTGGGACGATCTTCAATTAGAATTTCTTTCTGTAAATCCTGTTATCTACCTGGGATTTTTCTATTTGCTTCTGGCTTTTGTGATTAAAAAAATAGCAGGAATGGAAAAATGGGCGCTCGTTATGGTAAGTATCCCCGGCCTGTTATTGGGCATCATGGCCCTTTTTCTTTTGATAGTGCTGGCGATTAATACCTTTGCCGGCCCCATTCGTTGGAATTAAATCCAAGTAGTATTTTATTGAATTTGTGTGAGCATAATTTCTTTTTTCCAGGCGGTAAGAATCGATATTATTTTTTCACGGTTATGGGCGCGTATAACAAATTTGGGCAGTTTCTCTACCATTGTCATGTTAAAGCGGGTAGTAGTCCTTTCTCTTAAGTGCGCACTGATATAGGATAGAATTTCATCCAAATGCCGCACATTGATAACCCAGAAAAGGTCATTCCCAATGCTTGTTTGAAAATACAATGACAATCCGAAAATGGGGTCAGCCTTTCCTTCATGAGGATATCTTTTTAAATTTTTTTCCCACCTCGTCACTTTGTTTGGAAATTGGCAATTGGAACATTTAACGTAAGTATGTTGATTGGGTTTTGGCAACTCAATCCGGGGCAGGTCCATGGATTTTTTACACGAAGCGCAGAATGATCTCAAGGCGGGTACATAGGTGATTCGTTCTTCATACCGCATCCTCCATTGACAACACAAACATTTGGCCTCCGCCTTTTTGGCTTCTAAAAATGAGGGTAGACGGATGACTGCCATCTTATGGCAATTGGGACATTGGACTAGATAAGAATCACTAATGTCATAAAATCTTATCGGCTCAGAAGAATATCTTTTTTTCATTTGATTTAATCAAAGCCTTCTCCTGAGATATAGTCAATCTTCCATTTACCTTTTGCATAGGTCATCTCAAAGTATAAGGTCCAATCTGCTTTTACGGAAATCACAGCAAGAGTGGGCGTTATTTCTTCCACCTTGTAGGTTAAAGTATCCGGCTTGTCAAAAAACAATTCCGGCTCTTGTGTCAATAGCACCAGATCGTAGTCAAAACCTTCAGGCGGTCCTTCGGATTGGGGGTTTGTTTTCCACCATTCAGCCTTTGAAAAAAAATAATCTTGCCATAGCTTTTTATAGTTGGTGCTCAAATAACCACTGCCCATCAAAACATCCAGGTACCTGGCACACGCTGCTGTATCTACCTCGTAGAATCCTTTTTTATTTACAAAACTCAAGCCTGTTTTATTGACTTCCCAATAGTTTTTTTTATACCAAAACAAAAACTGTTGAATGGTTTGTTTGGCTTTGGTAGTATCACTTTCCATTATACAAACAAGCCGGCCCTCTGGGATGTTAGAGGAACCGGCTGACAATTGGATTAGGGTCGGGAGT
Organism: uncultured Bacteroidota bacterium; assembly: GCA_937872515.1. Taxonomy (GTDB): domain Bacteria; phylum Bacteroidota; class Bacteroidia; order Chitinophagales; family Saprospiraceae; genus JADKBO01. Next base: position 36,042 of record CALMSX010000057.1, on the reverse strand, counting down.
GTAATACATATCCCCCAGAAAATATTTTTAATCATGACTTATTTGATCAATTTGGTAACTACTGCATAAAGCAACAAAAGTACAGCCCAGGCAAGCCAACAATGGGCAAGTTGAAGCAGACCTTCTACAAACCGGTTTTGTTGCTCACCAGCTACATAAGCTCTATAGACCCGCCAAAGGCCATAAAAACTAACTACAGCCAACCATTGTTTGATGTACATAGGATTGTTTTGGGCAGATAAACCAGTAACGCCATTTATTACGTAGTAGCCGCTAAGCAGGGCTGTTGCTGCCAAAAAACAGTAATAAAACAACTTGACTATAATCAGCATCTTACTGCCAGTGAATAGGGCCATTAAAAAAGAAGAAACCCACAAAGAGCTCAATCAACACGCACAACCAGGTGAGGCCGAGCAGGCCACATCCAAGCAGGTATTTTTCTGCTGCCATGGTTTGGGCATAAGTTAAGTACATGCCACCTGCCATCAGAATGCCCCCCAATAGAAGGATAATGACTTCTGATGATTTCCCTACTTGTTGAGTAGATACGTAGAGGGCATTGGCACAATTAAACAAACACGCGAGGCCGCTAAGGCCAAACATGATGTAATAAGACATTTTTGATAAAAACTCCATTTTGTCTCTTCTGAATTTATTTAGGTTCATTGATGAAACAAAGGTAGAGTTAATCAAACTTTTCCAAATGGGAAGGTTTGTTGAGTGTTGTTTTTTTTGAGTTAGGTGTAGTATTTTGAGGTTAAAGTGACAAGCAGAAATAAAAATGGCGCACCTTTTTGGGGCACGCCATTTTAATTTGTTCTGTTTGTATTACATTTTCACCCACTTTTTAATGAGGGTTTCACCATCCAAGGTAACGTAAACCAAATAAACACCTGGAGTCAAAGCGTTTGTATCCATCGACGTAACGGGCGCAAATACCTCTTTTATTTGGGAAATTTGAATGCCCATTGAGTTGAAAATGGTTATTGATGTCCTCTCTGATACGAAAGAATTGGGTAAAATCACATTTAATAGACCGGTTCCGGGATTGGGGTAGAGCGATATTGATGCATCCGCTTCACTTTCGCGTGTGGTTGCCTCTTCATTGATTTCTCCAGTTTCACTGTTGGTAGGTGCAGGATTTCCATTAACCACTATGTATCTGCCGGTACAGGTAGAATTGCCGTTCCCATCAGCTATTTTCATTTCAAAATTTCTTATTTTATTAAAATCTGCTGGTGTTACAGGCAAGCAGTTTTTGTGTACAAGACCTTTGTCAATGTTGTTGTAAACGTTGTTAGGTGTAACATCTATGCAAGCACCCTGGCTGGTCCAATTGAAGCCAACATTCGTAAGTGTTCTCGCCACTGTCCTGAGTACTGGTCCTGAATAAGTAGAGCCTGCATCTAAATCAAGAGCGGGAATGAGGTACACGTCTGCTGTCGAAGGCCCGTTGTAAGCCAAATTGCCAGCATTGGCATACACGGTTACTATATTGCCACAAACGGCTACTGGAGGTGAACATGGAACGCAAAGAGGACCGCCGCAGTCAATGCCAGTTTCAGTACCATTTTGGGCATTATCAAAACAAGTCATACATGTGCCATCATCCATTAGGGCATTGGGATCATAATTATGTGCTATTTCATTGGTACAACCACATCCTTCATCGATTTGTTGATTGCAATTGTTGTCGGTATTGTCACATATTTCTTGGGCATCTGGATAAATACTGGCGTTATGGTCATCACAATCACCGGTTTCATTGGCAAATCCTTCTACCGGACCGCAATCTATAAACACCACGTCACCTGTACCAAACCCGTCGCCATCTTCATCGGTATAATAGTTTTGCTGGTTGCTACCTAATTCATAAGCGGTGACCGTCTTGCTCACCTCTGCTGTGGTGATAAGAAGGGCCTTACCGGTTGGACTTTGGTTGGCAGGCACAAACAACAATCCCTCTACTGCCATATCCTGAGGTGTGTTGATGTACTGTACATACTGTGGCAAGGCGGGGTTCGAGATGTCGTAAACCATAACATCCCCCGTTCTTTCCAGTCCTACAAAAACGTAGGGCTTATTATTGACTACACCGATAGCAATGCCCTCTGGCTCCGGACCTTTATTGTCACTTCTTGAATCGAATTGCGAGCTGAGCCCTTCAGAATTAAACAAGGAGGGAGATTTGACAGCTGTGATTTGTTCTAATTGATCACCACTGTCAAAAACCAGACTTCCTGCCGAATTCCAAACGGTAAATGATCTCGCTCCCATGGAATGTATTTCGTCGAAATCTGTATCGTTGTCAAGATCACCGGTTGCCTTCGTCAATTGTAATCTTCCCAGATTGGCATTGTTTTTTAAGGTCGCTGCAGTAGGAAAAAGACTCGGATCTAAAACATATCCTGAGGCACCTACCCGTATTTCTTCGGCATAACCTGTATAGTCGCGTGCATCCCCTTCATTGGCGGTAAAATAATAGTCTTGTCCGTTGTAGAAAAGGGAAGCAATGGCATCAGGCTCATACATGCCCTTCACCGGCCAGGTTTTGATGTTGATTTTACCTAAACTACTGGTAGAATCTCTGTCACTTGCGTCAAAGCCATTTCCAGTGATGTTGTGATTCTTCAAACCCATGGGAATGATCTGAGTTATGGTTTTTGTCCCCATGTCAAGTTTGGCGAAAGCATTGTTTTCCTGTAAGGTTACCATGGCAGTATTGCCATCGTGCGAGAAAGCGATGTACTCCGGCTCCATATCTTGTGCCACACTGGCTCCCGGGCCATAGATTCTTACACCTGATGATTTTAGGGTGGCCAATTGACCATTAAAGGATGAAAAGCCGGCGGTGGTAACCTGAGCGGATAAGATTCCTCCGGAGATATCAATGATAGAAACACTGCCTTCAGGATCGAAGGAGTTGGCCTGTCCGTAACTATTGGGTTCCCCTTCGTTGGCTGTCAATACATACTGGCCATTGGGCGAAAATGTTACCATATCCGGAAGGTAACCAACCCTGATAGAATGAATATAAGAAGCATCAGAAGCCTGATAAAAGGCTACCAATCCTGAATCCTGAGCAGAGCTTGTATTGTTTTTAATGGCAAAGGATGCCGCTATTATCCCGTTTTTTGATGCTACACTGTTGGGAATGGCGGTATATCCTGAAGGGGTGACAAACCCTGGTACCACACTTCCTGACAATGCCAAAACGCCGCTATTACTTATTGTAAGCCTTTCAATGACATCTCCGGCAACGGTATATACTTGTTGACTACCGGCATCATAGGTGGCAATTTCTGCACCAAGGCTGGACGAAAAGGTAGATAGGTGATTTACAAAGCTGCAATCATTATTTTCAATATTAATAATTGCACTGCTATTATTCCCGCTTACAACCCCTGAACTAAAGGTAACCATCGAAATGGTCAATTGTTCCATGTTTTCTGACACAGCATCATCTGCAATGACCAATAGGGAGGTACCCGTACTTTGCCCTGAGAGGACGGTCACTGTAGTTTTAGTAAGGTAGTAATCTCCAGTGGTAATGCCCATGCCACTTACCATTAATCCAATGGTTTGATTTCCTGATACCGGAAAATCCGTTGTCAAAGTTATTGTAATTGGGCTGCTTAATGCTTCTGACGCATTGTTTTGATTTATAGACAAATTGACAGAGGGCAAGGGCGGTAACTCGTCGGTCTTTTTTGCTGTTGGGGCATGTTCAGAAAAGAAAAAATTCTTTTCTGCATTCATTTTAGCTGTTAAAAATTTTGTGGTTGATAAGAACAACACTCCTCCAAGCACTATGGCTAATATTTTTACTTTTTTTGTTGACATATGATTGTGATTAAAAAGATAGCACCAAACATAAATAGATATTTGCGCCGTTGATAAGGCAGGGTGTAAGGTTTAGGATAGTTTAATATCTGCTTAACATAACTGCTTGGATTATCCAATTTGTTGACATCGATTTTATAAATTCTTTACATGAAATTAACATGTAAAGACAAGTTCAATTTCAAGACCAAACTTTGTTCGTGAATTTGTCGGGGCGCGGTCATTTGCTGAAGGTAAATGGTGGGCCTGGTAGCTTTTGTCCTATCTTTCGCCTTGAAATGAAATTTGATGAAATTTTTTATACTTGTTTCTTTTTTAATTTGCGGCGCATTGGAAATGGTCCACAGCCAGTCGAACGTCAACAACGATAAAGGTCAGGCAGCCGGGGGGTATGATCTGGTTACCTATTTTCAAATATCAGGACCTCAAAAGGGAAATGATCAATTCGTTGCACAGCACCAGGGCCATGCCTATTACTTTATTAATGCCGGCAATAAAGCTTTGTTTTTAAAATATCCCGATCGATACCTTCCTCAATATGGTGGTTGGTGTGCTTATGCCATGGGCAAGGACGGCACCAAGGTAGATGTGGATCCTAAGACATTTAAAGTCATCGATGGCAAACTTTATCTATACTATAATAAATTTTTTAATAACACTTTAAACAAGTGGAACCAGGATGAAGCCAAACTCAAAGCAAAGGCTGACTTCAACTGGCTATCTAAACACAACAACAAATGAAGCTACAAACAAAAAACATCGTGAGCAAGGTACTTAGGGTAGTCATTGCCATTATTTATGTGCAGACACTTTATTTTAAATTTAGTGGGCACCCTGATTCGGTTTACATTTTCTCAAAACTGGGGCTCGAACCGTTTGGAAGGATTGGTATTGGGGTTTTTGAACTAATTACTGCCATTCTTTTGATCCTGCCCGCTACTTATATTTTTGGCATTGTGCTTAGCCTTGGTGTTATTTCAGGAGCGATAGCCTCACACCTGGGACCCCTGGGCATAGAGGTATTGGGCGATGGAGGCAAAGTGTTTTACCTGGCGCTAATAGTATGGGTTGCATCTTTTATCCTTGCGCTATTGCACAGAGAGGAAATAAAGGCACTGTTGCTGAAATATATGGGTAAAAAGCAATAACGTAAATGAGATTACAATGGCTCAAACCTGGCCTGGAAAAATCGCAGGTATTTGGGTTCATAAACCATTTTCATTCCTTTGATCTTATTTCTACGTTCCCAGACCATGGCTGTTGATTCAGCAATTACTTCCATGTGTGCCTGTGTATACACCCTGCGAGGTATGGTGAATCGCACCAACTCAAGCTTGGGCATGTAATTATCGCCATTGGCCTTTCTTCCCGCCGATACGATGCCTCTTTCCATTGTGCGCACCCCCGATTCTGTGTAGATCTCAGCGGCCAGGGTTTGAGCCGGATACTGTTCTTGTGGTATGTGAGGTAAAAATTGTCGGGCATCTACAAATATACCATGTCCTCCAACTGGTTTAACAATGGGAATGCCATAGTCGCTCATCAATTGACCCAAATACAGCACCTGGCCTACCCGTGCATGAATGTGAAGATCGTCTACACTTTCTTTAATGCCTATGGCCATAGCTTCCATGTCTCTTCCGGCCAGACCTCCATAGGTGTGGAGACCTTCGTAAACAACGACCAGGTTGCGGGCTTCTTCAAAGACATCCCATTCATTGGTTGCCATAAAACCTCCGATGTTGACCAAGGCATCTTTTTTGGCACTCATGGTGGCACCGTCTGTTAAATCACAAATAGCCTTTACAATTTGTTGGATGCTCTTGTCCGCATATCCTTTTTCTTTCTGCTGAATAAAATATGCGTTTTCAGCAACCCGGGTCATGTCATGTATAATTCTAATGCCTAGTTTTTTGGTATAAGCCCTGAGTTTTTTAAGGTTTTCCATGCTGATGGGTTGCCCTCCGGCCATATTAACACTGGTAGCAATGCATACATAAGGTATTTTTTTCGCGCCATACTTCTTAACGAGCCCATCCAGTTTATTGAGATCTACATTGCCCTTAAACGGAAATTCACTTTTGGGATCATGGGCTTCATCAATGATGATATCTACAAATTTACCACCGGCCAATTCCTGGTGGAGTCGGGTAGTGGTAAAGTACATATTGCCGGGAATGATGTCTCCTTTTTTGATCAAAACCTTGGATAAGATATTTTCAGCACCGCGACCCTGGTGGGTAGGTACAAGGTACTTGTATCCATAAACACTCCTAACAGTTTCCTCGAGGTGGTAGTAATTGCGGCTCCCTGCATATGCCTCATCACCCAGCATCATACCGGCCCATTGGCGATCACTCATGGCTGAGGTACCACTATCAGTTAATAAATCTATGTAAACATCTTCTGATTTTAATAAAAAGGTATTATAGCCCGCTTCTTTAATGACTTTTTTACGCTGGGCGGCGGTTTTCATGCTAAGTAACTCTACCGATTTTATTCTATAAGGCTCTGCCCAGTTTTTTTTAATGATGGCTTTCATGTATTGATAAATTGAATTTGAATGGTGGCAAAAATATATTTTCATACTTTGATAAACAACAATATAACTAATGGAAATAGGTGATGTTCGTCACTATTATACTTGAAAAATTGTTCACCTTTATTATTAGAATTTCCTTAAAATTTTTAAATAAAGGACAAAAATGTCTTGTATATAAAATAAATGGATAAATTTGTCCATTAAAAAAAGGATAAAACAGTCCATTTTAGTAAGGGTTTGTATAATACTTTAATTTCGTCTATATGAAAACAATCAAATTTGTTGGAATCATTCTTTTGTTGTTGTGCTTTGGTTTAAATGATGCAAATGGACAGAATGATTCTTTGTCGAGCAAATCTATTATAGCTGGGTATCACGTGGGGTATGTTCAATTGATTTTTGCAACTGATGGTACAGAGACTCATTTTTTAGATGAGAGTAAATTTTTTACAATGGGATTCCCCATTGGTGTTACTTTTCAGACTGGAAAGAGAATAAAATTTGATTTAGAATTTGTTCCTTTTGTGAATCCTAATCTTGGTTCAGGTAGGCCATATAGCAGCCATTTGTTATTTCATCCGGGTGTCTTGCTGCCTTTGAGCAAGAGTTGGACGATTGGAGCCCGATTGGCCTTTGAATTGGGCAATAATCAAATGGGACTTACACCGCTTATCAATAAATCTTTTTCTTTGGGTAAACAAGGGGCTTTTTTTGTTGAATTAGTTGCACCAATGAGGGTGGGACCCTCAAAACATGACTCTTATGTCCAGCTAGGGGGCATTCATTTAGGTTTTGCTTATTAATCTTTAAATAATTTTTTAAAATGAATACGAATTGGATAGTACGAATCGGCATTAGTATAGCACTGATTGTAAGTTTATTAAATTTTCAATCGTGTAAAACCGATGAAGAAGAAAGTGTCCTTTCTTCGCAAAAGGCATCTGAATTTAATGCTGAAGTGGCACTTGAATGGTACAGATTATTAGTTGAAATCGACAGATACGCTCCAAATTATCGACCACCTGCAGCAGCAAGAATGATGGGTTATGTTGGTTTGGCGGGTTACGAAGCTATAGTTAATGGCATGCCCAATAATAGGTCATTGGAGTTACAATTTCCAGGATTGGAACTACCACAAATTGAACAGAAAGAATATTATTGGCCGGCAAGTGCGAATGCTGCTTATGCTAAAATGTTTCGGTATTTTTATCCGCATGTAAGGAACTCTGATTTATCAAAAATATCTACGTTGGAAGTAAAATTTGAAAGAGATTTTTCTGACAAAACTGCCTCAGATATTCTTGAACGTTCAGCTGCTTTTGGGGAGGCAATTGCAGATGCTATATATGAATATAGTAAAAGCGATGTTTATGGGCATGAAGCCTATAAAGATCCACGTCCGGCGAGTTACTCACCACCTAAAATTGGCTCTAAAGGCGAAAAACTTTGGCAGCCAACTTGGCCTGATTTTACGCCAGCCTTGTTCCCATATTGGGGAAAGGTTAAAACATTTGCTATGAGAACAGGTGACTTAACGGCGAAACCACCAATTGATTATAGTGAAGATCCAAATTCTAGGTTTTTTCAACAAGCAATGGAGACCAAAGTTTGGGTGGACAATGCCATTTTAGAAGACAAATGGATCGCTGAATTTTGGAGTGATGATTTTTATGAAGTAACTTTTGAACCGGCTGCCAGAATGATTTCAATAGCTAACCAAATGGTTGAAACGGACAAGATTTCACTTGATAAAGCTGTTGAAATGTATGCAAAAACGGGTATGGCTATGAGCGACGCAGCTGTTGCAATATGGGGAAACAAATATAAATATAATGTAAGAAGACCCATTGAATATATAAGGGAAATTATTGACCCTGAATGGAAGACCATTTTGAATAATCCTTACTCAAATATTACAGGTTTGACACCGGAATTTCCTGCTTATCCTTCTGGTCACTCGGGTTTTGGCAGTTCTGCAAGCTTGATATTGACAGATGCGTTTGGCGATAATCGAACTTTTACTGACAATTGCCATCAGGATAGGCACGAATTTATTGGCACCCCAAGAACATTTACGTCATTTATTGAGGCGGGTTTAGAAGATGCCTATAGCAGAATCAGACTTGGAGTACATTACAGAATGGATTGTGATGAGGGTGTAAGGTTGGGGTATTTAGCTGCAACAAGGGTACTAAACCTACCTTGGTACAAATGATATATTTACATCATTGAACAAACTCCTGCTTTCTTTATAGTTACCTGTTTCAAAATTTTCTAAAATGGAAAACACAAATTCATCAAAAAGCATATCCTATTTTATGGACACCAAAAACTGGTGGGCACCATTGACCTTTATTTTAATTATCAGCCTTTTGGGCGTTGGTTTAATTGGTCTGCAGACCTACATCGATGCCCCTCCCATGGTCAGTTTTGTTGATGGCTCCGGTAAAGTCGTTATTGACAAAGCTGCCATGACGAGGGGTCAGGAGGTTTTTCACAAATATGCCCTCATGGAATATGGTAGTTTTTTCGGCGATGGAGCTCAGCGTGGACCTGATTTTACAGCACAAGCCCTTCATAAAGTGCAGGAAATGATGGTTGATTTTTATGCACGTGAATGGGTAATCAATAAAGGAGAAGCCCCTGATCAATATGCTATTGGTCAGTTGAGAGAACGCGTTAAAGATGAGCTTAAACAAAACCTGTATAAAAAGGATACGGATGTGGTAACATTGAGTGTCGCGCAAGCATTTGCGTTTAAAGGATTACAGGATTTTTACATCAATAGTTTTAAAGGACGAAATGATGATGAGATCCATCTGCCTTCGGATTATATAAAAAATGAAGCGGAAATTCGTGATTTAGCAGCATTTTTCTTCTGGGGCGCCTGGGTCTGTGTTACAGAAAGGCCTGGTAGTACCTATAGTTATACCCATAATTGGCCTTTTGATCCCGATGCCGGTAATTCGCCGACATCACCTGTAATATTATGGAGTGTACTTGGCTTGCTCGCTTTTGTATTAATGTGCGGAATAGTACTTTACTATATTGGACAATACAATCAACTTCCCAATAAATTCTTTAAGCCTTCTACCAAGGATTTATTCTCAATGAAAAGGGTAGGCGATTTTACTCCTACTAAAAGTCAAAAGGCTACTTTTAAATATTTTTATGTTGCCATTATATTATTTTTTATTCAAGTATTAAGTGGGTTGGTTACCATCAATGATTTTATTAACTGGTTAGGCTATTTAGGCATAAATATCCAACAGTCAGTGCCTGTTACTTTACCCAGATCTTGGCATTTAATGCTGGCATTGTATTGGATATCTACTTGTTGGATTGCCTCCTCTATATTTATACTTCCCATTCTATCAAAAAAGGAAATTCCAGGACAGAGGTCGCTGATCAACATACTTTTTGTCTTGTTGTTTTTGTTGGTCGGCGGCTCTTTAACTGGTATGATTTTAGGCCCCTTAGGTATGATGGGTAAATGGTGGTATTGGTTGGGTCATCAGGGCTGGGAATTTGTTGATTTTGGCAAAGGATTTCAGGTTTTATTAATGATCATTTTTGCCTTATGGGTGGTAGTTGTATACAGAGGTATAAAACCTGCCCTGGTTAAAGGGCAAAGCTGGAATTTACCCAATTGGATTTTATATTCTGTAGTTGGTATACCTCTTTTATTTATGAGTGGTTTTGTTGCGAAACCTGAAACTAACTTTGTCATAGCAGATTTTTGGCGTTGGATGGTGATTCATATGTGGGTGGAGGCTTTTTTTGAAGTATTTATTACAGTCATAGTTAGTTACTTAATGGTCTTAATGGGACTGGTAAGTAGACAAGCTGCAATCAGGGTTGTGTATTTTGCCACCGTTTTGTTTTTAGGTACAGGACTTTTAGGAATTTCGCATAATTTTTATTGGAATGCAAAACCAGTGGCAACAATGGCCCTTGGCAGTGTTTTTTCGACCCTTCAATTTGTACCACTCATCTTGTTGACTGTAGAAGCATGGAGATTTAAAAATATGCCCAAATTTGCTGTTAATGGTGTTGAAAAAAAGGACCTTGGTGATTTTGGTTTTAATGAGGTTTTTCTCTTCCTGGTCGCCGTAAATTTTTGGAATTTTTTTGGTGCAGGTGTACTAGGTATAATAATTAATTTGCCTATCATGAATTACTTTGAACATGGGACCTACCTTACCATTAATCATGCTCATGCAGCATTAATGGGAGTTTATGGAAATATATCTATTGCAGCACTTGTTTTCGCATCAAAGCTGATGATCAAACCTTCTCGGTGGAGTAAAGAATTGGTTCATTTTTCATTTTGGTCCATAAATATAGGTTTAATGTTAATGGTAATTCTTGATCTTTTTCCTGCGGGCTCATTGCAATTTAAGGCTGTTGTTGAGCGCGGCCTTTGGTTTGGTAGATCTGCTGAATTTATTGACTATGGAACGTTTAAAAATCTTACATGGTTAAGGGGTATAGGAGCCACTGTTTTCTTTGTTGGTGGAGTCACCCCTATTACGTGGTTTATTATTTCACGTTGGAATTCAATAAAGTCAAGCACATCACAAATAGAAGATATGGATGGTGATAATTCTCCTGTAAACGAGACTGTTGAAGAACAACCGATTTTTGAAGAAGCATAATTGAAATTCTAACGATTAGAGGGATTGGGCCCAATTTAGGCCCAATCCTTTTTATATTCTTAAGAATGTAGTATCATTTAGGAATCCTCTCGTTAAATCTTTCAAACTTGTATTTCCAAAAATGTGTTGCAATTTTTCCTTAACTGGCTTATACTTGGCATGAAAAGGACAGGGCTGGTCATCAGAGCATTCATTCAAACCAATGCTGCACCTATTTAGTACATCACCATCAAATTCTTCAACAATTGTTGCAATTTTTATTTCTTCTAATCGATCGGATTCAATGTAAAATCCCCCTCCAGGTCCTTTAATAGATTGTATTACTCCAATTTTCACCAATTTTTGCAATATTTTTGAAGTAAAGGCTACAGGCGATTCTATTTTTTGAGCAACATCGGAAATTCCTACTCTCAGACCTTTTTGTGATTTAGCTGCTATATAAATGGATGCTCTTATGGCATATTCACATGCTTTAGAAAACATATTTTATTTTAGGTGCAAATATAGGGATTAAACATATATTTTATTGATTTGATTTTTTATGGCGGTTCTTTTAGCCCATCAAATGGACTGTCGAAAATCATCGCTATAAATAATTCGTAATTTATCAGCAGTTAAAAAATCTGATTTATATTGCAGAATTATTTAATGTGTTTTCCGGCTCCGGGAAACCTGCTCATTTCTTACTTCATTAAAATCATTGCCATGCTCAGTTTCAAACTGGATGATGACTTTGTCATGTCCTATGCTCAGATTAAACCCGATTTTGGATTCAACGGCCTTGGTCAGCTTACCTACTATCGCACTTATTCCCGATTGAAAGACGATGGCCGAAATGAGGAATGGTTTGAAACAGTGAGGAGGGTAGTAGAAGGAGCCTATACCATTCAGAAAGAACACATCTTATCTAATGAGTTGGGCTGGAACAATAAAAAAGCCCAACGTTCAGCACAGGAGATGTATGATCGAATTTTCACCATGAAATTTTTACCCCCGGGTAGAATGTTGTGGGCCCTGGGTACCCCTATCATCCACCAGAAAAAAATCGGACAAGCACTTTTTAATTGTGCCTTTGTTTCAACAGAGGAAATGGAAAAATCTATTTCTGATGCCGTAAAACCATTTGCCTTTATGATGGACATGAGCATGGTAGGAGTGGGCGTTGGCTTTGATGTTTTGGGTGCGGGTCAGATTGAAATCAATAAGCCCACTGAAGGACTTGAAGAGTTGGTGGTAATTCCGGATACCAGAGAAGGATGGGTAGCCAGTCTGGAGAAATTGCTGTTCAGTTATTTTGCGAAAAACTTTGGCATCCAGTCGGGACCGGTAAAATTTGACTACCATAAGATCAGAAAGGCCGGATTGCCCATCAAGGGCTTTGGAGGCGTTTCATCAGGCCCTCAGCCTTTGCAAGATATGCACGAACGAATCAGTGCTCTGTTGGACAATCTCGATGGAAAAAATCTATCTATAACTGCGCTCACCGACATCATGAACCTCATTGGTGTATGTGTGGTGGCTGGCAATGTCAGACGCACCGCACAAATAGCCCTGGGCCATGCCGAAAATGCAGAATACAGGCGATTAAAGGATTACACTTGGGACAATGCAAGTCAGCAATACATTGGCTCCAATGCCAACCGAGCCATGTGGGGCTGGGCCTCCAACAACAGTGTTTTGGTCAACAATGAATCTGAGTTCTCTACACTGGCTGCTCAGACTGCCATCAATGGCGAACCCGGCTATATCTTTATGGATAATATCCAGGCTTTTTCCCGAATGTGCGATCCCGCTGATTACAAGGATATTAAAGCCAGAGGTACCAATCCCTGCGGCGAACAAAGCCTGGAATCGTACGAGTTGTGTTGCCTTATTGAAACCTTTCCCAGCAAGGCAGAGTCGCTCGATGATTACATGCGTACCCTGAAATTTGCTTACCTTTTGGGCAAGACAGCCACCCTGGTCAATACCACCTGGCACGAAACCAACAGGGTTCAAAAGCGTAACCGCAGAATTGGTACATCCGTAAGTGGGGTTACCAATTTTTTACACCACCATTCCCTCAATACATTCAAAGTTTGGCTCGAGTCCGGTTATAAAGAAATTCAACGCTGGGATGGCATCTATTCATCATGGCTCTGTGTGCCTAAAAGTATCAAGACCACCAGCGTAAAGCCCAGTGGAACTGTAAGTCTCCTCGCCGGCGTCAATCCCGGCTGTCATTTTCCTGAAAATAATTATTATACCCGCAGGGTGCGTATTGCCAAAACCAGTCACCTAGTACCCATCCTTGAAAAAGCTGGTCTAAACATGGAAGACGATGTGGTTGATGGCTCTTCCAAAGTGGTATCGTTTCCGGTCCATACAGAGGGGCGTAATCTGTCAGACGTAAGCATCTGGGAACAAACTGCCCTGGCGGTCTTTCTCCAGAAATACTGGTCAGACAACCAGGTCTCCTGCACGGTTACATTCCAACCTCACGAAGCCAAAGAAATTTCAACTATTCTCGATTATTATCGATACGATTTAAAATCCATCAGCTTCCTTCCCAAATTAGAAGCGGGAATCTATGCACAAATGCCCTATGAGGCCATCTCCCGCGAAACCTATCTGGAGATGAAAGCCAACTTAAAGTCCATCGATTTTTCTGCCTATGATGAAGACGCCGTTGCTGAAAAGTTTTGTTCGAATGACAGCTGTGTAATTTAGCTTACGGCTAACCGCTTACGGCTAACCGCTCACCGCTTACCGCTTACCGCTTACCGCTTACCGCTTACGGCTCACCGCTTACCGCTCACCGTTGTCTGCTTATCTACCTGGCTTACGCCAGTAAGACAAGACTTGTCCCTACACCGCGCCAGCGGTGTAGAGGTCGCTTGCCCTTACTTTGATAAGAGACAAGCCCCGCTCCGCCGCCCCGCGCCCCGCCGCTCCGCGCCCCGCCGCTCCGCGCTCCGCCGCTCCGCGCTCCGCCGCCCCGCCGCTCCACACCCCGCCGCTCCGCCGCTCCACGCCCCGCCGCTCCGCGCTCCGCCGCCCCGCGCCCCGCCGCTCCGCCGCTCCGCCGCTCCGCCGCTTCCCCTTGCTATGCAACGGGACAAGCCACGCCTCCCAATAACCCCGATTACACCTGCATTTCTCCAGGCAGCGTTTTGATTGATTTGTAGGTTATAAAATGATAAACCACATTAGCGTGAAAAAAAGCCTCATCTTTCTGTTATTTATCAATCTTAGTTTACAGGCCCAGGACCTGGTGTTGAAGCAGTTTTTACAGAATCCATTGTCATTGGGACCCCAGATGGGAGCCAATGTTCAGGACCAGATAAATGTAGGTAGTCATCTGTGGGGCATTGAAAACGACAGGACCCTTTATCAAAATTATTTTATTGGGTTCAACAAAGAGTTGATCAAGCTAAAAAATCAAAGCCTGGCCATTCAGCCTATGGTAAGCACTGATAGAGCCGGTGAGTCAAAATTTGGAACCAAGTCTTTTGGCTTAGGATTGTCAGCTGGTTTTTTGGTACATAAAAGTGAGAAGTTGACCCATCATTTGGGGGCAGGCATCCAATTGGCATATGCAGTTAGAAGCATTGATGAATCAGACCTCAGATGGCCCATCCAAATAGGACCGGGTGGTTTTGATCCCAGTAAACCCGGCTTAACTGTTTCTGATTTTTCATTTTTAGATCTTACGGCAGGTGCAAACTACAAACTGGAATGGAATGCACAGGAACTTATGGTAGGGTATCGATTGGGTCATGCCACCAGGCCCAGGATCTCATTCGCGAGTGCTACCGGATCTTATCGTTTGGACTACTCGCATACTGTTTATGTCATTTCTAAAATCAAGTTAATTGAAAAGATAGGCATCAGACCCAAAGCACTCTACTACCAGACAGGATCACAAAATACATGGAATGCAGGCCTTGATCTAGCTGTTCCAATTGGAAAGGGCATTACTATGTTTGCCGGAGGTGGCAAAATGAAAAACGGCCTTTTTCTCAATGGAGGTATGGAGTTGGGTAAATGGCAATGGCTCATCATGAGAGAACGATATGATGGCGACCTCTACAATGGCTGGGAGTTTGGTCTGAATTACAGAATTTAAAACCCCTCTATCGTCAAGCGCATAGCGCCAAGCGTAAAGCGTCAAGCGCAGAGCGCAAAGCGTATAGTGACAAGCGTATAGCGTCAAGCGCAAAGCGTATAGCGCAATGCGCCAAGGGTCAAGCGCAGAGCGCAAAGTGTATAGCGTCAAGGGTCAAGCGCAGAGCGCCAAGCGCAAAGCGTATAGCGCCAAGATTAAGATACGCCCCGCCGCTCCGCTCTCCGCCGCGTCGCGCTCCGCCGCCACGCGCCCTGCCGCTCCGCTCTCCGCCGCTCCGCGCTCCGCCGCCCCGCCGCTCCGCGCTCCGCCGCCACGCGCCCCGCCGCTCCGCTCTCCGCCGCCCCGCGCCCCGCCGCTCCGCTCTCCGCCGCTCCGCGCCCCGCCGCTCCGCTCTCCGCCGCCCCGCGCTCCGCCGCCCCGCGCTCCGCCGCTCCGCGCTCCGCCGTTCCGCGCCCCGCGCTCCGCTGCTCCGCGCTTACTTCAATGTCTTAATTAAATTAAAAAGCATAGAAGAAATTTTATCATTTAAATCATATAATTCTTCAAGCTCCTCCTTTTTGCCAAATTGTAGTCTTAAACACAATTCTATTAAATTTGAAACTTCATAAGAAGAGCCACGTGCAATGCCAAGGAAGTGCTTATACTCTCCTTTTGTTAATCTTCCTCTGCCTTCACAAATATTATTTGAAATAGAAATACTACTTCTTCTAAGTTGAGAAGTTATTCCATAATTTTCTGTTATCGGAAAATTGCCTGTGAGTTTATAAATTCTCTCAGCTAGAGAAATGGATATTTTCCATACCTCTAAATTTCTAAAGGAATACCTTTCATTCATAGCGTAATTTTTATTTTTAAACTGAAAGATTCGAAACTAAGTTCATTAACTTTAATATTGAATTTCAAACTTTATAAATTAAATTAACTCTAAAAGTCTTAAGCGTCAAGCGCAGAGCGTCAAGCGTATAGCGCAATGCGCCAAGGGTCAAGCGCAGAGCGCAAAGCGTATAGCGTCAAGTGTAAAGTACGCTCCGCGCCCCGCGCCCCGCGCTCCCCGCCCCGCGCTCCCCGCCCCGCGCTCCCCGCCCCGCGCTCCCCGCCCCGCGCTCAACAATTGCTTAAATTATCTTATTTTTGCACACATAATTGATTTTTTACATGTGTGCTACTTTTTTCAGAGGACTTTGTGTTCTTTCCATCCTTTTTTTGACTTCACTTTCTTTTGGGCAAAGCATCCCGGAATTGCCTCATTTGAGGGATGATTCACCCTCTTACATGCAATATTTCAATCGACCCGTTGACCAGGTAGATGTCAATGAGGTTATTAAGGCATATAAAGAGTATTACCGTACCCACAAGTTTGAAAAAAACGAATACACACAATATTATAAGAGGTTTTTAAAATGGTCTCGCAACTTTGCAAGTTCGGATGGAGTAGTAAGAATTCCTACTCCCGAAGAGGAGGCTGAGTGGGAAAGAAAAGCGCTTTCTTTTCGCCAATCAAATGATAGGGTGGCCAACTGGACCTTTGCCGGACCCAATAAAACGTATGACACCGATGGGGTGACCAAGGTGACCTGGCAAACCAATATTTATTCCATCGATATTGCTGCTTCCAATGCCAATGTTCTTTTTGCAGGAGGTGAGGACGGTGGTATGTGGAAGACCACCGACAAAGGTCTTAACTGGACCCTGGTAAGCCGCAATGTAAGCCATGGGTCTTTTAGCAGTGTAAAAATTGATCCTACCAATGAACAAATTGTATATGCGGGTACTTCGGGTAAATTGATCAAAACAACGGACCAGGGCAATACCTGGACTACCTCGTATTCGGAGTCTGGTTTAACGGTTTATGAAATCGGCATTTCTTCAAGTAATCCGTCGATTGTCATTCTGGCTACCAACAAAGGTGTCATTCGCAGCACCAATGCGGGTAGCACGTGGACCAAACTTTTTTCCAATGAAACCTGGACCATTAAATCTAAAGAAGGAAGTGGTACTATTTTTTATGCCATCCGTGACAACGGTACAACTTCTGATTTTATAAAGTCGATGGATAGTGGCGCTACCTGGTCTGCCTCCAACACCGGATGGTGGACGCCTGCTTCCGGCGAAGCTATGACGGGAGGTATTATTGCCACCTGTCCCACCAATGCCAATAAGTTATATGCCTACCTCATTGGCAGTGGTAGCAATTTGTATGGCTATGCCGGAGTATGGGTCAGCACCGACGATGGAGCTACCTGGACCAATACCAATCCTTCCAATTCTATAGGAAATAGCCCTGTAGCCTATGCCATTCCGGCCCATACCAACCTCATGGCAAACAATGGCGTTTTGGGATTTAATCAGGGCTTTTATGATATGGCCATTGTTGTCAATCCCCTCAATGACAACCAGCTCATTGCCGGTGGTACTTCCTGGTTTAAAAGTACCGACGGTGGTGCTACCTGGAGTAGTCTGGGTGGTTATGTTGGCACCCTTTCATGGTCGCACCCCGATATCCAGTGGCTGGCGGCCAAGGGCAGTGATTTGTGGATAGCCTCTGATGGGGGCTTAAATTATTCAAACAATTTTGCTTCCACCATGGAAACGAGGATGGATGGCATTTCAGGCTCTAATATGTGGGGCTTCGATTCAGGCTGGAACGAAGATATTCTGGTAGGTGGCAGGTATCACAATGGTAACATGGGTTATCACCAGTCGTTTCCGGCTACTACGGTTTATAGGCTGGGGGGAGCAGAGTCTGCTACCGGCTATGTCAATCCGGGTCCTGATCGCAAAGTATATCATTCTGATATCGGGGGAAAAATCATTAAACCCGGTTTTGGCAATGGAGTTACCAATTTTGGAGTAGGGGCCTGGCCCAATGAATCTTATGCTTATTATGCCAATAGTGAAATGGTCTTCCATCCCAATTATTACAATACCGTTTATCTGGGCAACCAAAATAAAATCCTGGTCAGCAGAGACGGCGGCGTGAGTTTTGATACACTTTATCGTTTTCCAGGGACGGTAGACAACGAAGTATTCGACATAGAAATTTCTCGAAGCAATCCGTCAATTATGTACTGCTCTCAGTGGGATGGAGTAGATGATTCGATTTGGAAAACAAGTAATGGTGGGCAAAGTTGGACAAAACTAACTGCCCTGCCCACTCCCAATAACAATGATCGCGTAAAAATGGCTTTGAGCAGCACAGACCCCAATGTGCTATGGGTAAGTGTAACTTACGGCAGCAATGGTAAAAAGGTTTATAAAACCATTGATGGAGGACAAAGCTGGATCAACCTGACAAGCAATTTGCTAAATGGGATTACGGTATCCAATATCATGGCGCAATACGGCACAGATGGCGGTGTTTATATTGGGACCAATGCCGGTGTTTTTTATAGAAACAATAGCCATGCAGACTGGCAGCCATACAGCACCAACCTTCCTTTGAGTGCAGAGACCAACCGATTAAAGCCATTTTACAAAGACGGTAAGATCAGAAATGGTTGCTGGGGCTTTGGCATATGGGAATCACCCCTCTTTGAACCCTCTGCTGTGGAAGCTATGCCCATGACGGCCGCTGCCAATCATCCTTGCCAAAGAGACACGGTTTATTTTGATGATTATTCTGTAGTCAATCATACAGGGGCTAGCTGGACCTGGAGCTTTCCCGGAGCCAGTTGGGTAAGTGCAACCAACGTCAGAAATCCCAAAGTTCTTTATACCAATACGGGAAGTTACAATGTTTCACTTACCGTCAGCAACGGCGCATCCAGCAGTTCAAAAACCATCAATGGTATGATTACCGTGAGCAATGCCTGTAATTTGGACACCATTCCGGGTAAAGCGGTTTATGCCTCTGGTTCCAACAAACACGCCATCAATGCCAATCTCTCCCTGCCTCAAACCGATTCATTGACAGTGACAGCGTGGGTAAAACCTATGGGCACTCAATCCGATTACAGCGCCATCTGGATGAATGAAACCGGAGATGCCGGAGGTTTTAATTTTAAGAATGGAAATAATAGTCTCGCTTATCATTGGCCGGGAGGGCAATGGTGGTGGAACAGTGGACTGACCGTGACACCCGATGTATGGAATTTTGTAGCCATGGTGGTCAAACCTACCGGAATCACCCTCTATTGCAACAACAGTCAAAGTACCCAAAACATTAGTCTTTCTCCCTTAGACATCAACGGTTTCAGGATAGGAAATTACAAGGGTTGGGGGGATCGAAATGTGAATGGATGGATCGATGAGGTAGCCGTTTACAACAGGGTTTTATCAACTGCAGAAATCAGGTCATTGCGACATTTGGTGAAACATCCGGAGAACGACCCCTCATTGGTGGCCTATTATCAGTTTAATGAAGACAGTGGATCAACGGTCTTTGATAAAGCACACAACTACCATTGTACACTTTATAACGGCGCCTCACGCGAGAGGTCACGCATTCCTGTAGGGGAGGGCAAGGCACAAACCCTTACCATCAATAGTGCAGGTACCAAATATTTCAACAATGTTGGGGTTAAGATGCACTTCCCGTCTGCATCAACCTACCCCAATGGCGATGTGGTGGTGACCCGCATCAACCAACTGCCTGACACCACTGAAATGATCGGTACCATGCCTAAGTGTTATTGGGTGGCTAATAATTACGGAAGCAATGCCACCTTTACCCAATTGGACTCTATTCGGTTTTATGCACCCGGCAACACCAATGCAGGCTGTAGCGCAGCTGCTTACCAGTTGAGAAAACGGGGATCCAATGACGAGGGTATGACCTGGCAAATATCAGATGACGCAGATGCCTTGTACAAACCGGATGTAGTTTATCAGACCGGCAATAACATTACCGGCATGGGCCAGTGGATCATTCAGCGCAATACCCAGGGATTAAAAGTGGATGAATATTGCAATCAGGAAGATGATGATTGTGATGGAATAGTTGATGATGATCCTAAACTATTGGTTACTCAGACTGCCAATAATGGCATTGGTTCCTTGAGGTATCAACTCACTTGTTTGCAATATGGAGATACGCTCTTCTTTAACCCTGTTTTGGATACCATCCAATTAACAGAACCCCTCATTTTGGATAAACAAATGTGGTGGTGGGGCAATGGAGTAGCCAATACGCGTATTAAAATGGATATGTCGCTTCCTATATTTTCTACAGCTCAGCAAGGCATTTCGATAACCAATACAGGAAACGTCACCTTCAGGGAACTGAGTCTGATTCAAAAGAACAACTCATTGGTTGTGCCCTTCCTCAAAAATGTGGGCATTGTTGAATTGAGAAGCACCCGGATCACTGGCAATGTTCCCACCAGAATGCTCAACCAGGGCAGTGGACAGCTAAAGACCGAAGGCAATTCTGAGGTCCGGTAAAAGGGAATTTGTTGCTATGTACCCAGCTGGTGAAGTTTGGGGTTTTTCTGAGTAAACGGATAACCTAATATTCATTCAACCACTTCAACCCAGAGGAGTGAGCTCACGGAATGGCTCATCACCAATTGCTCACAGTGACCATACGATACTGAGATACTGCCATCAAAACTTTCGATGGAGGTGATTTTTAGTTCAATGCCCAATTGGAGATTTTTTTCATTCAGGTATTTTAAAAACTCAGTGCCCGAATTTCTGATGGCCTTAAGTACCACACAACAGGGACTGGTAATGTGTGACAGCAGTTGATAGGAGGGTGTTACCATATTGCCCGCTTTATCGGGGATAGGTGAGCCATGGGGGTCAAAAACAGGGAAGCGCAGCAGCTCATCCATTCGTTGGAAAAAGAGTTCTGATTTGATGTGCTCCATTTCTTCTGCAATGTCGTGTACCTCCTCCCAGCCAAAACCCATGACCTGGTAAAGGAAGAGTTCTGACAAGCGGTGTTTTCTGATGACCAGGGCGGCAGCTTTGTGTCCTTCCGGAGTAAGCTGGATAGGTTGATAGCGTTCATGTCTTACCCAACCCCTGGCAGCCAGTTTTTTAACCATATCATTGACGGTGGGCTTGCTCACTTCCATAGCATTGCCCAGCTCCGTAAGACTCACGACTCCCGACTGCAAACTCAAAAAATGCAGGGCTTTGAGGTAGTTTTCTTTGATCGATGTAGGCATGTAAGAGAATTATTTACAAATATATAAGACAATTCTTAAAAATAAAGTTAGATATGTCTAACTTTGAAGTCTATAAAACTGAAATGGGTAAATTCATGACCTCAATCCTGTGGTTGTGCCTGGGAATGACATCTCTGGCCCAATCCACCTTTATCACTGGAACCGTGTACCTGGACGCACAGCCGGCAGCATTTGCTCAGGTCTTTTGCCAGGGCCTGCAGATGACTTGTGAAACGAATGAGTTGGGCCAGTACCGTTTGGGTCCACTGCCAGAAGGAAGCCATGAGGTCAGTGCCAGTTATGTAGGGTTTCAGACCTTGGTTGTTAAAGTCAGTGTCAAAAAAGGAATAAGTCTGGTAAACCTTCATTTTTATTTGCAACATAACAATGTTTTAAATGAAGTAGTGGTGACGGGTACCAAGACCTTTCAAAGAAAAGACAATTCTCCGGTAATCGTCAACGTGCTTTCCCGACAGTCGATGGACAATGTTCAGGCTTGTAATGTAGCAGAAGGACTCAGATTCCAGCCCGGACTCAGGGTGGAGACCGACTGTCAGACCTGTAACTATACCCAGTTGCGAATGAATGGACTCGGAGGAGCCTATAGCCAAATCCTCATCAATGGCAGGCCGGTTTTTAGTCCCCTTACTGGCTTATATGGTCTTGAACAGCTGCCAAGCTCTATGATTGAAAGAATAGAGGTAGTGCGCGGAGGGGCCTCATCTACCTATGGTCCGGGTGCCATAGGGGGTACTGTCAATATCATTACCCGCCTGCATAAAAAGAGTGGGGTGGAAGGTCAATACACTTACCAAGCCATAGATGGACAAACTACCGATCATTCAGCCAATGGCAATCTGACATTTGTAAACAAAAACAAAAACATGGGCATAAGCGGCTTGTTGAATTACAGAAACCGCAGCTTGTATGATCATAATGGCGATTTGTTTTCAGAACTACCCCAAATCAAAAATACCTCGACCGGACTTTCCGCTTTTTACTTGCCTGGAGCCGACCAAAAGTTAGAATTCAGTTTTATGCATTTGAAAGAATACAGGCTGGGTGGGGAAATGGCGCAACGACCGGTTCATTTGCTGCAACAGGCAGAAGAAAGGACCCACCGGGTGATGATGGCCAATGTTGATTACCAACACAATTTTAACCAGCAAAAGTCATCCTTCCTTGCCTATGTTGCCTGGCAACGTACATTGCGAGACCATTATACCGGTATATTTCCGGATGAACCTTCTGCCATTGAGGCCCATCTCAGCCAGCCACCTTTTGGAGATTCAAAAGTAGTTACCCTAAATGGGGGCTTTCAGATTAATCACCAGCTGGTCGATTTTATCAAAGGTAACAATACCCTCACCCTGGGAGGAGAGTATGTGAGTGACCAGGTAAAAGACGAGATCATGGCCTATCATTATAAAATAGACCAGTTGGCTACCAACCTTGGTTTTTTTTTCCAGAGTGACTGGCAATGGAGCCACAAACTAACCCTGTTATCGGGTTTGCGAGCTGATGTCCACAACAAGCTACAGACTCCAAGACTGAGTCCACGTTTGTCTCTGATGTACAAATTCCAGCCTTATGCTCAATTTCGTTTCAACTGGGGAAGCGGCTTCAGGCCTCCACAGGCATTTGACACCGACCTTCATATCGCTTTTGCCGGAGGAGGGGTATCAAGGGTGACCCTTCAACCCCTATTGTTGCCGGAAACCTCCAAGAGCCTTAGTTTTTCATTTAACTATGACAAAGCCACCCAACATTTTATTGCTGGTTTTACCCTCGAATCTTTTTTCACCCAGCTCAAGAACGCCTTCTTCCTTTTCCCACTAGGACCGGATGCTTTCGGAGAAGTATTTGAGAAACGAAATGGTTCAGGAGCCATCGTTAGAGGCATGACCTTAGAAGGGAGAGCCAATTTTGATGGAAGGGTCCAGCTGGAATCGGGTTTCACCTGGCAACAAAGCCGGTTTCACCAGGCCATTCAATACATTGAAAATATCCCGGCCACCAGACAATTTATCCGCACACCTGCTACCTATGCCTATGCCACCATTACCCTCAATGTTAACAGCTTCATTGCCATCAACCTCAATTATTTATACACAGGATCAATGGTACTGCCTCACTTTGCCGGTGCACCAGAACAAAGCCAGGATGAAATGGTGACAACCCACCCCTTTCATGAAGTGAGCCTTCGTGTGAATTATCGATTTCCTGCTGCAAACCGCTATCGTATCAACCTTTTTGCGGGACTTAAAAATATTTTCAATTCCTACCAAGCCGATTTTGATAGCGGTAAAAACAGGGATAGTAATTACATATACGGTCCTGCTCAACCCAGATCGCTATTTATTGGTATGAAATGGGAGATTTGAAAAGAATGTGACATAACGAATGATTTATGGTTTCACCATTTACAGGTTCAATTTATGATTTTGATACCCAATATTGAAGCCAAAAAAGAGAATTATCCTTGTTATCAGACCAACTATTAGTATATTTGAAAAAATCAATTAGGAATTATCATGTCAACAACCATTTCTTTAGGTTATATCATCCATTATGTGTCTGATGTTAAAAAATCACTGGCGTTTTATAAAGAAGCTTTTGATTTTGAGATTCGTTTTATAAGCCCAGATGGTGATTATGGTGAATTGGTGACGGGCACTACCACCCTTGCCTTTGTTGCCCATGAACTGGCCCAATCCAATCTAAAGGAAGGCTATCTCGCCTCGGATCCGGGATCAAGGCCTACCGGTGTAGAAATAGGTATGGTTACCCAGGAAGTGGATGTTGTGGTAGATAGGGCTTTGCAAAAGGGTGCCAGCCTGGAATCAGCGCCAAAAGTCAAACCCTGGGGACAAACCGTAGCCTACGTTCGGGACCCTGACGGCTTATTGGTTGAAATTTGTAGTCCAATGTCATAACAGATAATCGCGATTATCAATCAAATTTACAAATGGAAACCATGTTAAATTGGGCAGATTTTCCCTTAAAGACCTATGATAAGCTGAGGTATGCTGATACGGATCGCCAGGGCCATGTCAACAATGCGGTATTTGCTACCTTTTTAGAAACTGGCAGGGTAGAAATGTTATACAAAAATGATAGGCAACTGATTCGGGATAACCATAGCTTTGTCATTGCCTCCCTGTCTCTTGATCTATTGGCAGAAATCAGGTGGCCCGGTACCGTGGAAATAGGCAGCTGTATTCAAAAGGTCGGCAATAGTTCCATTACGTTGTACCAACAGCTCTTCCAAAATGATAAGGTAGTTGCCAAGGCTTCCTCCGTATTGGTCCAGGTCAATGCTTCGGGCCAAAGTGTAGCCCTTTCTGATGAGGCCAAATTAATCCTGCAAGGATATATCATTCGTTGATATGAACGTCAATTTTTCCTGAAAATCCTTTTTTAAAAAAAGGTAACTATACAATTGCACTCAATTTCGATTGATAAAAAACCATCTCGTCTGATATTTCGGCTATTTTTCTCACCATAGCACTGTTGTGATTCCACAAATGAGAGTTGCTTAGCTTGTCGAAGCAAGCCTCATCTGACTACAAATGGCTTAATTTTTTAATTTGAATCCAGCCACATGAATAATTACAAAAAAAAAATGAAATTTTATTGCGCAACCAGATAATTGCACGTATATTTGCAATCAAATAGTTGCATATGGAATCGAGAAGAGATGTTTTTCAGGCCATAGCCGACCCTACCAGGAGGGCCATTATCATGTTGCTGGCTGTTTCTGCCATGACACCCAATGGTCTGGCCGAACATTTTAACAGCAGCAGGCAGGCAGTTTCCAAACACCTTCAAATTCTAACAGAATGTGAGGTAGTAAAGCCTGAATCCAGGGGCAGAGAAATCGTTTATCACCTCAACAATCATAAGATGCAGGAAATAGAAAAATGGCTGGAGCAATTCAAACAATTGATGGCCAAGAGATTTGATCAATTGGACAATGTATTAAATAAACTTCAAAACCTAAAAAAATGAGTAAAGCCCTTTTATTTAACTTCGACGTGGATAAAACAAACCACAATATAGCCGTGAAACGAGCCTTCAAGGCACCGCTGGACCTGGTATGGTCGGCCTGGACAGAGGCAGATATTCTGGATCAATGGTGGGCACCAAAGCCCTACCAATGCAATACTAAAAGCCTGGATTTTGTTGAAGGTGGGTCGTGGGTTTATTCTATGACGGGGCCTGAGGGCGATGTACATTGGGCAAAGTTTGATTACGAAGAAATCCGTCCCATGGAGTTTTATGGAGGGATTGATGCCTTTTGTGATGAAAATGGCGTTACGAATACCATCAAACCAAGGGTGCGGTGGGACAACCAATTTAAGTCTGATGAAAATGGGACGGTAGTCAGCATGCTTTTGCACTTTGAAACATTGGAAGACCTGGAAGTCATTATTCAGATGGGCTTTAAGGAAGGCTTTACCGCTGGTTTGGAAAACCTGGATCAGTATATAGCCGCCCAGTTTTATTTGCGCAAACAGAAAAAAACATCCAAAAAAGCAAGGGTTTCGAGTTATGTCAATTTTCCCGGAAATACCGAAGAAGCTTTTATGTTTTACAGGTCAGTTTTCAAAACTGAGTTTGTTCAGGGCATCCAAAAGTTTAAAGATATTCCGGAAAACACAGGGCATCCACCCATAGCTGATGCCATCAAAGACATGGTATTGCACGTAGAACTTCCCCTTTTGGGTGGACACCTTCTGATGGGAACAGATGCACCGGAAGAGATGGGCTTTACCCTTGTTCGTGGCAATAATATGCACATCAATCTGGAGCCCGATTCAAGAGAAGAAGCTCTTCGTCTCTTCAATGCTCTTTCAGAAGGGGGAAAAATAGACATGCCGATGCAGGATATGTTTTTTGGAGCCTATTATGGAAGTTTAACCGATCAATTTGGTATCAACTGGATGATCCATTTTCAAAACAAGTAAATAGTAAAAATGAAGAATAAAATTTTTAATGTTATTTCCGTTTTGTTTTCACTCTTATTGATCAATGGGGGTTTGAATAAGTTTTTAAATTACATGCCGGTACCTGACAATTTACCGGAAGCTTTGATGAAGGACGATCTTGCCATTAGAGAAATCAGCTGGCTCCTGCCCCTCGTTGGAGCCGCTGAAATCATTGGAGGCTTGCTCATTTTGTTTCCCAAAACCAGAGCCTTGGGTGGTTTGGTCGTATTTCCGGTAATGGTAGGTGTGTTGTTGACACATCTTACGGTGGCACCAGAAGGCTTACCCATTGCTATTGTTATCTGGGCTATATTATTGTGGGTATTGTGGGAGAATCGACAGAAATTTTCGATTCTGCTCAAATAAGCAAGATCAATTGACAGTCTCAGAATTCTGGGGTAATATCAGGTACTATGGCCTCTAAAGAGATGGTGATTTGAAATAGAAAGAGGGAAATAAGGTAAGTTGGTTGCGGCCTTTCCCCTCCAATTGCAGCTTTTTGATGCTCATGTGTTTCAGAAAAGGAGTTAGCGATGATCTGAGTGGTAATATGGCTATTTGCTTTGAAGAATAACATTGACAAGGGTCAGTTTTCTCCCTTTTATGGTTTTTCTGTATTAACTTTGAAAAGTTGAGGTAGCCATCTATTTTGGATCCATACTTCAGCATTTAACCTAAAATTGTGTTTATTATGAAAAATCGAGATGTTTTGTTGGGAATTCTGGGGGGCGTAGCCCTCGGTGTCGTTGTTGGTGTACTTTTGGCACCTGACAAAGGAAGTGAGACCCGAAAAAAGTTTGCTCATCAGGGCAAGGATTTGAAGGACAACCTGAAAAATTCGTTTGAAAAATGGACCGATACCATTGCAGATTCGGTTGACCATCTGAAAGCGGAAGCCGAGGATATGATTGCAGAAGCGACCCGTAAATACAGGGAAGAAAAGGCCAAATTTGGAGAAAAAAACAAGTTTGAGGAAAACACAGAAGTTTGACCTAATTTTAATCTTACTGTTAAGCTTTTATGAAATCATTTACCGAAAAGTCGGAAGACTTAATTGACAAGATTGGCGATTATGCCAATACTTCACTGGATCTTATAAAACTGAAACTGATTCAAAAATTTTCAGAGGTGGTTGCGGGATTAACCTCCCGCCTCCTCTTTGTTTTGTTTTTAATCTTGTTTTCACTGTTTATCAACATCGGACTGGCTTTATTTGTGGGCAAGATGCTGCACGAAACCTATCTTGGTTTTTTGGTTGTTTCACTTTTTTATCTGCTTTTGGCGGTGTTGATTCATTATTTTAAACAGCCTTTGATCCATAAGCCCATAGGCAATGCCATCATAGAACAAATGTTGGACAAGTTGGATGTCGATGAAATTGTGAACGGAAACGAAACAAACGATGAAAAATAAAGAAGCCAGAGACAAATTGGAAAACCTGATTTCTCTTGTAGAAGCGCGTAAAAAAATGGAGCTGTTAGAGTTGAAAGGCAGTGTCAATGGATTGGTAGATACCTTAAAACCAGCCAATTTGCTTTCCACTACACTTGACGAATTCTCGAAACCTGAGATCAAAGAAAAATTGGTGGCTTCTGTTCTCAGCCTGTCTGCCGGCTATTTGTCGCGCAAACTAATTGTAGGTAAATCCAACCACCCTGTCAGAAAAGTGGCAGGCTACCTCATTCAATGGGCAGTATCCAAAATATTGGCCCGCAAACTGTAAACAAGGTTTTTCCCAAACAATCAAACACCCGGCTACCAGACAAGACCGAAAATGGTGATCACTCCCGCTTTTATGTGCTCCGGCTTGGATAAAAGTTGGGTTTCTATTTTGTAGAATATTTATATCTTGGCTTTCTAAAATAGCATTTAGGTTGTGAAAACATCTGCTTCCATTCGTACCATTTTCCATTGTTCTCTCGAAAGAGCCTTTAAGACGCCTATGCTTTGTGATGTTTCCAAGATTCACACAGGATACGGGCTAATGCCCAGGGTAACCCATTGTACAGAAGATGAAAACTGGGGTCAGCCGGGCAGCAGTAAAAAAGTATTTTCTGCAGCTTCACTCACATTTAAAGGAGGGGAAGCATCGGTAGACCGGATGTTGGAAAGAAAAGAAAACGAATACTGGAAAATAGAAGTGGCTGAATTTAAGTCGTGGATGTTGGGTTTTACCCATTTTGTGGGAGAGTGGTCCACCAAAGAACTGGAACCCAATGTTATTGAAATTGATTACAAATACACCTTATTTGCCGATGGATTTTGGTGGTACCCACTCAACTGGCTCTTCACTCATTTGTTTTGGAAACAATACATGAAAAAGGTCATTGAAAATGTCAGACATCTCGCCTATACAAATGAGCCTTATCTTTATGCATAGGGCTGTACCAAGGTGAAAGGAAATGAATCTATAAAACAATTAAAACGTAATACATGTTGAACTTTTCCATCCCCAAATCAACACTTTACCTGTTGATGATTTTTAATTTAATTGTCTTACTAGGCCAGATTTGGCCGGCCGGTGCCCCTCCTTTTGCCAGATGGGTCAATCTATTTTTCCTTATTGGCAATGCCGGATTTTTAGTATCCATACTCGTGAAATCCGGGAAAGAAAATGCTGAAAAATAAGGCATAAGGCGCCTAGCTTCGGATTTTGTTTGTTGGTAAAATTGGCGTAGGGTGGGTAAGTGCATTTGGAGCCTTTTATCAGGATTCATCTTCTGTCACCAAACTAAATTTTGATTATTTGTCGAAAGTGATTCGAAGATTTTATGGTTAAGTGAGTAAGGGCGCTGTGTCGATATTTTATTTTGTGTTAGATTGATTTTTTTGTATTTTTGAAGTATTACAAAGAAAGGCCGGGGCATGGTTATAAAATGCCTGGAGCTTTCCATAAACAAGTATAATATGAATGTCAAATTGAAAGTTTTAGTTTTATTTTTCACGGTGCTGCCCTTTCTTTCACAGGCCCAGATGTGCAGGTGTGAAAAGGTGTATGCTGAGATCAAGATGACGGTTGAAAACAACTATGCAGGCTGGTTTGACAAAATAAATTTTGACAATGTAAAGAGGTATAGGGATTGGTCTGATCCTTTCAAAGCAAAGGCAATGGCAATCACCAATGACAGTCTTTGTGTGGGTGTAATCAAGGAATGGCTGGCTTACTTCAATGATAAACAGCTCTCGGCAACCTATGTTTCATCTGCGAAAGCAATGAGTAAAAAGAGCGGCTCTTCGCCAAGTATTGCTACCAATCAGGGAGCTATGAATGAGGCTGCCATCCGGGAATATCTGGACAACAATAAAAATTTAGATGCCATAGAGGGCATCTTTGAAAATGAGAATTATAAGTTGGGCATCAGCAGGGTAGACGAGCAACTGTTTCAAGCCATCGTTTTATCTTCAAAAAATACCAACCAGAAGCCCGGAGAAGTTAAAGTCCTTATCCGAAAGGATGGCAAAAAATACAGCGCACAATTCCATAATGAAGATAAGTTGATTGCACACCCATACAAAGTGCAGGTAGTAGACAACATCCTGGATATGGAGGTGATGTTTCTGGAAAAAACGGCACCGCAAATTAAGAAAAAGAAAGACCTGCTAGAGTATGAAATGGAACACGACAAGCAGGCTCCAACGCTGACAATTAAGGATGGTATAGCTGTTTTTACATTTCCCTCATTTGATTTTAATTCTGAAAAACAAACAGCTTTTTTGATTGAAAAACATGCTGATCAACTGAAAAAGACGGCCCATTGGGTAATTGATTTGAGAAACAACAGGGGGGGGGATAAAAAAATTGGCAGCCAGTTGATGAAATACCTGTATACCCAGCCTTATGTATCCTACAATTCAGAAATGCGGATGACACCGCTCAACTTTGATCTTTGGTATCGCAGTCAAATTAAGCCCGGTTACAGCCAATTGGATCCAGACTCTAAAAAGGCGATAGATGCGCAGATGGAGGTGATGAAAGCCTCTTATGGAAAAAACTACAATGCAAGCGGAAAGTTGGCAGATACACTGGCTTTGGAAGAAGTGTTGCCTTACCCGCAAAAAGTGGCTTTGTTGATCAATCGCAACACAGCGGGCAGTGCTGAGTTGTTTACCCTCTTGGCCAGACAAAGTAAAAAAGTAACCGTGATGGGTGAAAATTCAGGAGGTAGCTTGGATTACAGCAATGTAATGAGCATGAATACTGTGTGTCCCTCCATTACCTTAAAGATGCCAATCAACAGACAGCTTTGGCTGGAAGACTTTTTCTCTGTAGACAAAGCCGGTATCAAGCCTGAGCTGGTGCTCAAAGGAAGTGACTGGATAGGGGAGGCCCAAAATTGGCTTCAATCACAGGGCAAATAGCAAAAAAAAAGCCCCTTGCGGGGCTTCATGAAAAGTGTATTTTCAAATGAAAAGCACGATTACGCCAATTTTACGTTAACGGCGTTAAGGCCTTTTTTGCCATTTTGCACATCGTAAGTAACTTTGTCGTTTTCACGAATCTCATCGATTGTACCTGAGATGTGAACAAAAATGTCATCACCACCATTTGATGGGGTAATAAATCCGAAGCCTTTAGTAGGGTTAAAAAATTTAACTTTGCCTTCTTGCATGATAAAAAAAATTTGATGTTGTATAATATTATTCTTATTTAACTTTTCTCACGTTCAGGGCACTAAAGCCCTTTGGTGTTCTTTCCTTTTCAAAAGCAACTCTATCCTTCTCCTTTACAGGTTCTGTCAATTGTTGCACATTCACATAAACGTTCAATTTGGTGTTGTCTTCTACAATAAAGCCGTATCCCTTGTCACTGATAAAAGATACAACTCCTGTGTATTCTGCATCTACATCCGGTAACACTGTTGCTCCCAGGGTAATTGTAGATGGGTCTATCTCTGTTTTGTTCCTCGGATCTGCCGGAGTTTTGCTCAGGTTTCCGTGTTCATCTATGTACATGATCAATTCATCCAGGCTCTTGCCTTTGTTATTGACGCTTTTTCTATCTTCTTTCTTTTGTGCCTTATCTTGTTTCTTTTTAGCTCTCTTTTTCTCTTTCTCTTTTTTTGCAAATGTTGCCATATATAAATTTAATTTGAGGTGAAATAGTCCATCTCCTGTGCCTAGCGGCAGGAAATCATTACTGTAAACATTTTACCAGGATTGATGGATTGGAAATCAGTATTCTTAATCTTCACTCAGGGTTACACAGAAATTTCCTGTCGAAATGGTAGGCATTTTTACGCCATCTACGCGCGCCGAGCTGTTGTCGACCTGTGGTAGAAGGGTAAAAAAACTATGCTTGCCCAACAAATTATTCATGTAAAAAAAGTAAGATTAAAAGGTGATGGCAGCTGTTGAAGCGAGAACTGAGAGAGGGAAGTGGAACTTCGTTACTGATTCAGAAAAGGCATAGGCAGAAGCCTAAAATGGTTATTTTGTGCAAATGTACATCATTTTTAAGGATTAATATAGTGATTTAAGTAATATTTAATCGATTTTTTTGTTTTTACTGTCAAATTGACCGGTTTTTACCTCTTAAACCTATAAAAGTCCTCAAAATGAAACATCATTCCTTACTTATAAATTGCCAAGTCTCAATAAAAGTTCCGATCTGCTGTGAACTTCTAATTTATCGTAAATATTTTTGATGTGAAATTTGACGGTATTGACCGATAAATTCATTTTTTGGCAGATTTGGGCATTGCTCATTCCTTTCGCCAGCATGGCCGTAATGGCCCATTCTTTTTCGGTAATGTCTCGCGACAATTTTTCACTGATCTGGTCCAGACTTAAATGAATGCTGGTGATCTTTCTGCTGGCATTGGCCAAAGCGATAGCTACGGTTGAAAGCAACTGTCCTTCATGATAAGGCTTGGCTATGTAACCGGAAGGGATGGTATCCTTGACTTCATGAAGGGTCTTCTTATCGGTGTAAGATGTAAGGTAGATGTAAGGCACATCGATGTGTTTTTCCATCATAAACTTGGCAATGTCAATACCTGTGATCTCATCATCGAGGTTGATGTCGAGGAGGATGAGATCGGGAGGGCTGTCTTTAATAAAAACCAGGGCCTGTCCCGGATTGATGGCAGTATGAACTACATAACCTTCTGATTCCAGTACTTCTTTGATGTCGAGTTGGATGATGGTGTCGTCTTCTACCACCAGGATATTAATGTCTGTCTTTTTTAGTTCAGCCATACCTGCCTATTGACTTAACTTGTAATTTTTTACACAGATTTCGACCACCGCACCATTGTCATTAAAATAATTGACTGTAGCATCTAATTTTAAAGCAAGGGCCTTGATGAGTTTGGTACCAAATCCATCGGATGCCTCCAATTGGTCAAATCCCTTACCATTGTCCTTTACACGCAACATCAAGTGTTGGTCGGCAGTGGGTTTTAGGGAAAGATGGATGACTCCACCCTCATGTTGTTCAAAAGCATATTTCAGCGCGTTGGTGATCAACTCATTGATGATCACTGCCAGGGGAACCAGGGTAGAAACATCGAGACAGATGGGATCAACGTCGAGTTCAAGGTCTACATTTTCGGGATTGATGCCATAGGTTTGAAGTAGCTGTTGGGTGAGCTGGACCACATAGTCCTTTACTTCCAGGCCGGATGCCGCATTGTCATTGTATAGGTTTTTATGGATCAGGGCCATGCTTTGTACCCTTGACTGTCCTTCTACCAAAGCCCGGGTTGCTGCTTCGTCTTCTACACTTCTGGACTGTAGGCTCAGGAGGCTGGAAACGAGCTGCAGGTTGTTTTTTACCCGATGGTGGATTTCCTGCAAAAGCAGTTCTTTTTCTTTGAGGTTATTTTCTATGATGGTGTTTTTTTCGTTTAAGACCCTATTCCACTATTTGGTGTTCAGATGAGCACCATTTTTTTTGGCTGGCACTTGGAAGGCTGCCAATCATAGTTTTAACATTATAAAAACAAAAAAAAGGGAAAATGCTCTTGTGTGGTTAATTATTTCAATTAACTTTGCACTACAAAGTACATTGTATTTTGTAAATGTGTCTTAATTGATAATCACAAAACACCATTTTCCATGGAAATAAACATTTCAAACAAACCCTTGCTTTACCGACGAGTTGCCATTGGGGCAACAATTGCCTTTGTATGGACTGCCTATTTTTTAATCAAGGGAGGCGCATTTGATCCGAAATGGCCTCAATTCTGGTACATCCGACCCTTGATCCTTGTGCCCCTGGCAGGAGCCGTTGGTGGGGTGTTTTACCATCTCATGGAGGGTTTCAGAATCAAAGGGGGATGGATCAAAGTAGGAATCAACCTCTTATGTGTCATCGTATACATCATGGGTGTTTGGATAGGAACGGTGCTGGGACTGGACGGAGTGTGGTGGGACTGACCACAAACAAATAAGATTGATTCATATTTAAATTTTTTCCTTGAAAAGATGTTTTGACATTGTTTTCAGATGGCTGGCCTTTGCCATTTTTTGTGTGCCCTTTACGGTTGTATCACTTATCATTTTAATAAGAGACGGACGACCGGTTTTTTTTCTGCAAAAGAGGGTAGGGCATAACAAAAAGACATTTTTGATTTACAAATTCAGGACCATGAAAGACCACCATGTTACAGCTACCGGCAAATGGCTGAGGTTAACCGGCCTGGACGAAATTCCCCAATTTATCAATGTATTAAAAGGAGAAATGAGCATTGTTGGTCCCCGGGCACTGACTGCAGAAGACATCGACAGATTGGGTTGGAATGACGATTTTCACCAAATCAGGTGGAGGGTCAGGCCGGGCATTACAGGCCTTGCTCAACTTTACGGCGGCCAGCACAAAAAGGTGTCGTGGTTTTGGGACAGCCAATACCTGGCCCACCCTGATGTGGGGCTCGATTTTGCCATTGTCCTATTGTCGTTTGCCATGAACCTGCTGGGTAAAACCAGGGTTCGCAGGATTATTTTTCAAAAGGAAAATCTGAAATGATATGGTGGTAAAAATGATCTTACCGGCACTTGCAGAAGCCGAAAACCCGTATTGGCGACCGATTAAATATTCGTTGTTTCCGCCCCTTGGACTGGCCACCCTGGCTGCCTTTTTATCACCAGACGATGAAGTGACCCTCAGCGACCAGCACGTAGAAGAACTGGAACTAAATGATCAACCCGATCTGGTTATAATCCAGGTATACATTACCAATGCCTATCGCGCTTATGCCATTGCCGATCATTACAGGTTAAGAGGGAGTTACGTGATCCTGGGAGGTTTGCATGTAACCTCACTTCCGGATGAGGCAGCACCTCATGCAGACTCCATTTTTTTAGGTCCAGGAGAAGAAACCTTTCCACAATTTCTTAGAGATTTTAAGGAAGGCAGGGCACAAAAGGTTTATACCTCTTTGGCGAGAAGCTTGCATGGCATTCCCCCTGTTAGAAGAGACCTGATCAAACGCGAACGATATTTGGTGCCCAACTCCATTGTAGTTTCGAGGGGATGTCCACACCATTGCGATTTTTGTTATAAAGACGCCTTTTTTGAGGGGGGTAAGTCCTTTTACACCCAACTTGTTGACGAGGCCCTGGCTGAAATAGACAGCTTGCCTGGTCGACACCTTTATTTTTTGGACGACCACTTGTTGGGCAATGTCAGATTTTCTACTTCGCTGTTTGAAGGGATGAGAGGAATGAACCGGGTCTTTCAGGGAGCTGCCACCATTGATTCCATCCTAAGAGGAGACCTAATTGAAAAAGCAGCAGAGGCCGGTCTACGAAGTGTTTTTATTGGCTTTGAAACCTTTTCGCCAGAAAATCTGAAACAAAGCAATAAAAAGCAGAACCTGGCGAAAGATTATGTGGCAGCAGTCAATCGCCTGCACAGCCTGGGCATCATGATCAATGGCAGCTTTGTCTTTGGTCTGGATGAAGATGACAAAGATGTTTTTCAACGCACTGTCGATTGGGCAGTCAACAATGGCGTTACAACTTCTACTTTTCACATTCTCACACCTTATCCCGGCACCAAACTCTATCAGGATATGGAAAATGAAGGCAGAATTCTCACGCGCAACTGGGACCTCTATGATACCCGTCATGTAGTGTACAAAACCCGCCATCTATCTGCCATCGAATTGGAAAATGGTTATTACCAAGCCTATGATTCTTTTTATTCCTGGGCCAATATAGCGAAAGCCAGCTGGCAGCATGAGTCCCTTAAACACAAGGTCAAACATTTTATGTACGCCGGCGGTTGGAAAAAATTTGAACCTTTGTGGAATTTTCTGATCAAAACCAAAAGCCTCAATGATATGCTTCCTTTACTGGAAGGAATCTTGTCGAAAGTAAAGCGCTGAGCAGATTTGGCTGAGCGCAATGCGCGCATTAGTTAGAGACGCCAAATCTCCACACTTCGCGCTTTACGCTACAGGCTCACCGCTGTCTGGTCCTCGTTTTGCATACACTATTTCCAATTATTGCTAATAAAATACTGGGTTCTCCATGTGGGACTCCGAAGGAGTCCCATGTTGCAGCCCCCACGACAGCGAAGCTGGTGTGGGGGTGGGTATGGAGGTAGCCTCAATTTTGGCGACATTTTTGACAGATGTGCAACATCGCTCAAAAATGGTGACAAATTACGGCTTACGGCTTACCGACTACCGACTACCGCTCACAGCTACAGGCTCACCGCTGTCTGGTCCTCGTTTTGCATACACTATTTCCCAATTATTGTTAATAATATACTGGGTTTTCCAAGTAGGACACCGAAGGAGTCCCATGTTGCAGCCCCCACGACAGCGAAGCTGGTGTG
>CALMSX010000056.1 GCA_937872515.1 uncultured Bacteroidota bacterium | reverse complement strand
AAGGATGGTATCAATGATGGTTACCTTACACCATTTAAGGTGAAACGCATCAAAACTACATTAGACGATTATCACTACGCACCAGACGATACAGTCTTAGAAGGTGAAATTGAAGAGGGAAAATTGTACGAAGAAAAAGATTTCAATCGCACCATAGAAATTGTAGAACGGGAAACAAAAAGAGTTCTAATATTTTTGAGCGAGGCTAATTTGAATGAAAAAGCCATAGTTTTCTGTGCCAATCAAAGCCACGCTGCATTGATCAGGGATCTGATAAATCAAAACGTAGCCTCTTTCAGAAATGGCACAGGTGTTGTCAATGACCCATTTTATTGTGTGCGAGTTACAGCCAATGACGGCGAAGAAGGTGAAAGACAGTTGAGAGAGTTTCAGGATAATGAAAAAACCATACCGACTATTCTCACCACTTCCCAAAAATTATCCACCGGAGTAGATGCCCGCAACATCCGAAACATCGTATTAATGCGCCCCATCAACTCAATGATAGAGTTTAAACAAATTGTAGGCAGGGGTACCCGGTTATTTGAAGGAAAAGAATTTTTTACCATTTACGATTTCGTAGATGCGTATAGACACTTTAAAGATCGCGAATGGGACGGCGACCCAATTGAAGACGAGCCTTGCAAGATTTGTGGCCAAAACCCTTGTGATTGCGAGTACGCACCTCCACAACCCTGTCAAATTTGTGGGCAACGGCCTTGTATTTGTGAAAAAACTCCACCACAACCTTGTCCAAGATGTAATCAAAGTCCTTGTATTTGCAGGAAAAAAGTTAAAGTAAAGTTGAAGCATGGTAAAGAGAGAGAAATCCAACACATGATCTCCACCTCTTTTTGGAGTGCTGATGGCAAACCCATTTCTGCAGAAGAATTCTTAATCAATTTATTTGGGGAATTGCCAAAGCTATTCAAAGATGAAGATGAGTTGAGGAGGTTGTGGAGCAATCCGCTTACCCGCAAAACTTTATTAGAAAAATTAGACGAAGCCGGCTTCCCAAAACCCGATCTAATTACTTTGCAGAACTTGGTAGACATGGAAAAAAGCGACTTGTACGATGTATTGGAATATGTTTTCAATGGAGACTACATTGCCATGACCAGAGAAGACCGAGCCAAAGCAGCAGAAGCAACAATTTTTGCCCTCCTCAACGATAACCAAAAAGAATTTATCTCCTTTGTCTTGAGCAATTATATTGCCTCTGGTGTAGAAGAACTAGACCAAGAAAAACTTCCAATTTTACTCACAAATAAATACCAGTCACTTGAAGACGCAAAAGAAATATTGGGCGATGTTGACAATATTTCCAAACTATTTATTGATTTTCAACAACATTTATACAAGGAAAGAACGGCATAAATAAATATTGCTACAAACAAAAACGACATATTCTTATTGATAATTTTATTTCTTGTATTAGTTGTACTTATTTTACATTGCTTACTTTTGGTAACAAAATAAGCTCAGATTTAAGGCAAGCGTATTTATTCGAAGTCTTAACATAAATAATAATTACTGATTCACAGCATCAATTGACACATTTTTAATCTATTAATAAAAATATTCTCAGTTATAATTTTAATACTTTAAAAATTCAATTAATTTTATTCCATTATACGTATTGAAAAGCAAAAGTTAGCATTTTTTAAAATAACAGGAGACTTGACTTTAACTAAATTATTTGAATTATGGGATGGTTTTTAACATGGATACTTTTTAGTTTTGTAGCAGCATATGTTGGGAATACCAGAAAAATTGGTTTCGGATCAACACTTCTTTTGTCGCTTTTACTTTCGCCACTGATTGGATTGATAATAGCTTTTGCCTCAGATAAAAAGGCTCCTGTGAAAGAAATACCAATACCAATGTTGAAGCTAATCAATGAAGCTGACAAATTGGCAATAGATTCTAAAACATATGAAGCCATAGAAAAGTACATTGCTGCAACAACATACATTGATAAATCTCCGAATATAAAATTCAAAATTGCTAGATTATATTCTCTTATGAAAGACGGCGAAAATTCATTAAAGTTCCTTGCAAAAGCTATTAATGATGGTTTTGATAATTTCGAGCGCATTCATGAGGACAAAGCGCTAGAATATTTAAAAAGTACCCCAGAATTTTCATCATTTGTTACAAATGGCTATAAAATTGTAACAATGGAAAATGAACAGCCCAAGAACTCAAATAGAATTGAGGATTTAGAAAAAATCAGCATCTTATTTGAAAAAGGGTTATTGACAATTGAAGAATTCGAAGCAGAAAAAAAACGTATACTCACATTGTAAAAAAGTGGGAAAGGAACTTTATGAAGTTCTTTTTCAATTAAGAATAACCGACTCTTTACTACACTAT
Organism: uncultured Bacteroidota bacterium; assembly: GCA_937872515.1. Taxonomy (GTDB): domain Bacteria; phylum Bacteroidota; class Bacteroidia; order Chitinophagales; family Saprospiraceae; genus JADKBO01. Next base: position 77,279 of record CALMSX010000056.1, on the reverse strand, counting down.
TTGATTGGGTTAATGCAAATTAAAGTTGCTTAAAAAATGCAATTTTTCACAGACTAAAATAATATTTGAAATATCTAATTTATTAATATTCCTAATCTGAGTTTGACAATGGTAATAAGATCAATCATTGGATATCATGAGGTGGCATGATATGGAGGAGTCAAGATGATTTTTCAATTATGGTGAGCGTTACCGTTGAGTTTTCAATGGCAACAAAGTTTGCCATTGAAACTCGAGGATATCATGAGGTGGCCTAATACGGTGGGGTCAAAATGATTTTTCAATTATGGTGAGCGTTACCGTTGAGTTTTCAATGGCAACAAAGTTTGCCATTGAAAACTCGAGGATATCATGAGGTAGCCTGAGGCACTCGAGGATATCATGAGGTGGCCTGAGGTACTCGAAGGCCACCTCATGATATCCTCCTCCAATCCGCATCCTTCCTGCCGATATGTCTCAAATAATTGTACAACCTGATATTTCTGGGCTGATCCAACGCAGGGTCTTCATCCAACACCTTTTCTGCCCATTTTCTTGCACCCTCTATCACGGCGTAGTCCTTGGTTAAATTGAGTAACTTAAAGGTAGTCACCCCACTTTGTCGGGTGCCATCCAGTTCTCCGGGCCCGCGCAACTCCATGTCTACGGCTGCGATTTCAAAGCCATTGGTGGTCTTGACCATGGTGCCTATGCGCTTGCGGGCATCGGCAGATAATTTATTGCCTGTCATCAATATGCAGTACGATTGCTCTGCGCCCCTGCCTACCCTGCCCCTAAGCTGGTGGAGTTGCGATAAACCAAAACGTTCGGCGTTTTCTATAACCATCACGGAGGCATTGGGCACATTGACACCCACCTCAATCACTGTGGTGGCTACCATGATCTGGGTCTTTTTTTCAACAAACCTCTTCATCTCGAAGTCCTTGTCTGCCGGTTTCATGCGGCCATGGACAACAGATATATGATAATCGGGCATAGGAAAGTATTGCAGCAACATTTCATAGCCTGCCATTAAATCCTTCAGGTCGAAATTTTCCGATTCTTCGATCAGAGGAAAAACAACATAAATCTGCCTGCCTTTGGCAATCTCGGCATGCATAAAAGCAATTACCTGAGGTCTGGCGGTTTCAAATTTGTGGATGGTTTTGATCTCTTTTCTGCCCACCGGCAATTCATCAATCACCGAAACATCGAGGTCACCATACATTGACAAGGCAAGGGTTCGCGGTATAGGGGTAGCCGTCATAACCAGGATATGAGGGGCTACCTGGTCGCTCTTTCGCCAAAGGCTGGCTCTTTGGGCCACCCCAAAGCGGTGTTGTTCGTCAATGATAGACAGTCCCATGCTTTTAAATACTACATGGTCTTCGATAAGGGCATGGGTGCCGATGAGAATATCTATTTCTCCCATGGCCAAAAGGTCAAGGGTGTCTTTTCTTTTTCTGCCTTTTACCGATCCTGAAAGATAAGCAACCCGTATCCCGAGTCCCTGAACCATAGCTGATATGGTTTCAAAATGCTGGGTGGCCAGGATCTCAGTAGGTGCCATCAGGCTGGCCTGGTAGCCGTTGTCGATGGCCATCAACATGGTCATTAGTGCCACAACGGTCTTGCCACTGCCCACATCTCCTTGCAACAATCTGTTCATCTGAAATCCAGCCCCCAGATCAGCCCTGATTTCTTTTAAAACCCGTTTTTGGGCATTGGTCAGTTCAAAGGGTAATTTTTCGCTGTAAAATCGGTTAAATTTTTCTCCAATGATCTCTATTTTGGCCCCCCGCAGTAGTTGTTTTCTGCCGTCTCTCTTTCGAATGAGTTGAAGTTGCAAAAAGAAAAATTCTTCAAACTTGATCCGATTCTGGGCCAGGTCGCGCTGATTTTCATCTTTGGGAAAATGAATCCACCTCAGGGTAGTCAGCCTGTCAGGAAAATGCAGTTGACTGAGTACATAATCCGGCAGGTTTTCGGGGATGTCATTGGGGCCTGTTTTCTCAAGAATAGCCTTGATCAATTTGCGCCTTCCTTTGCTGTCCAGGCCCAGTCCATCCAGTTTTTCGGTACTGGAATAAACTGGGTCCAGGGTCTTGTGAAATTCAATATCGGCCACATACTCTTCCATCTCGGGATGGGGTATCGATCTTTTGCCCCCAAAAATATTGACCCTGCCGTAAACGATGTATTCTTTGCCTTCTTTAAGAACCGATTCCAATATCTTGATACCCTGAAACCATACCAGCTCGATAAAGCCCTCGCCATCTTTTAACAAGGCGGATAACCTGGATCGGTTGGCCTTGCCTTTGATTTTTTCAATAGAAATCAAAGTGCCCTTCAACAAGACGATGTCTCCGTCAGCCCTAACATCCCTAGTGCTTTGAAACTGGGTCTTGTCAATGTATCTAAACGGAAATTGAAACAAAAGGTCTCTCGGACACTTTACCCCCAGCTCTTTGCGCAGGGCTTCGCCTCTCACAGGTCCTACACCTTTGAGAAACTCGATATCTGCATCCAAAAATGTTTGTTCGACCATAGTTGACAAGGCTTGGGAATGGGCAAAGATACAACCATCGGCCGCTTTGGTGCCACTTTTGGTCAAATTATCACATCCACAGAATGATGCGGGTCAGCCACATTAATGAACAATTTGGGTCATTTTTACACTCTATTTTCATACATTTGCGCAAAAATTAAGAAATCATGAGTGGATCAGCAATTACCATATCAAATGGCAAACTTACCGTTCCTAATGATCCCATCATTCCTTTTATCGAAGGTGATGGTACCGGCAGGGACATTTGGAAGGCATCTGTACGAGTTATGGATGCAGCCGTAGAAAAAGCATACGGCGGAACTAAAAAAATACACTGGAAAGAAGTTTATGCCGGTGAAAAAGCATTCCAAATGTTCAACAACTGGTTGCCGGATGAAACGCTTGATGAAATCCGCAAGTACCTGGTTTCCATCAAAGGTCCACTTACCACTCCGGTGGGAGGAGGTATTACCTCTCTCAATGTGGCCCTCAGACAAATGCTTGACCTTTATGTTTGCCTTCGTCCGGTTCAATATTTTGCAGGTGTACCTTCTCCTGTTAAACACCCCGAAAAGGTAGACATGGTAATCTTCCGCGAAAATACTGAAGATATCTATGCAGGTATCGAATTTGTGGGTGGCTCTGATGACGGCGCTAAAATGCTCGATTATCTGCAAACCAACTATCCTAAATTTTTCAGCAAGATTAGATTTGGCACCTCTGAAGCCATTTCAGGATGGAACCAGGCAGCAGGTCTTGAAGGGTCTGATAAGGTAGAAGTAGGTATTGGTATCAAACCGGTTTCAAAAGTGGGAACAGAACGTTTGGTTCGCGCGGCAATAGATTATGCCATCATCAATGGTCGCAAATCGGTTACCATTGTGCACAAAGGCAACATCATGAAATTTACTGAGGGCGGCTTCCGCGACTGGGGATATGCTGTAGCAGATAAAGAATTTGGAGATAAGGTTTATACCTGGGCAACCTGGGAAAAAACCAAAAAAGAAAAAGGCGAAGATGCCGCCAACGAAGAACAAAAAGCAGCTTTGGCATCCGGCAAAATTTTGGTAAAAGATGCCATCGCCGACATCGCTTTACAACAAGTATTGACCAGACCGGAAGACTTTGATGTGATTGCTACCCTTAACCTCAATGGTGATTATCTGTCTGATGCGCTGGCTGCCCAAGTAGGTGGAATCGGTATTGCACCGGGAGCCAACATCAACTATGTTACCGGACACGCCATCTTTGAAGCTACCCACGGCACTGCACCCAAGTATGCTGACAAAGACCAGGTAAATCCGGGTTCTGTGGTTCTTTCTGGGGAAATGATGTTGAGATACATGGGCTGGACAGAAGCTGCAGACCTTATCATCAAAGGGCTGAATGGAGCTGTAGCCGGAAAGAGGGTAACTTACGATTTTGAGCGCCTCATGGAAGGTGCCACCAAAGTGAAGTGCTCTGAATTTGGCGATGAAATCATCAAAAACATGTAATCCAAAGAGGATATAAAAGAGAAAAGCCCCGCGATCGAGATCGTGGGGCTTTTTTTTGGATTTTAGCTTTTTAAAGCCACAACTTACAAGAACCAAAGATCTTTACCCTCGATTCATCACACAAACACTTAAAAAAAACTTACTAGCATAATAGGTCTTTTGTAGAACCGACCCTTTGGTCGAATTCACTTTTTTCTTTTTTTATGGCGTGGTGGTTTACAGGTTTGATCCTGTGGTTTATCATGGCGACCTGAATGAGCGAGGCGGGTTACTTTTTCAATAAATTTTCAGGATATCTGTTATTAACCAAATACCTTGCCAAAATTCAAAAGATGAAAATAAAATTTTGTTTAAACGCTTACTTCGGCCTTAATATGAGGATGGGGATCGTAACCCACAAGCTCAAAATCTTCAAATCTGAAGTCATCGAGGGAGCTTACATTGGGGTTGATTTTCATTATTGGCAAGGGTCTGGGCGTGCGAGACAATTGAAGATGAGCCTGGTCCAGGTGGTTTAAATAAAGATGGGCATCGCCAAAAGTATGGATGAAATCACCGGGTTGTAAGCCACAAACCTGGGCCACCATCAGGGTAAGCAGAGCATAGGAAGCTATATTAAAGGGGACACCCAAAAATACATCTGCCGACCTTTGGTATAGCTGACATGAGAGTTTGCCATCAGCTACATAAAACTGGAACATGGCATGGCAGGGGGTCAAAGCCATCTCACCCAATTCCGCTACATTCCATGCATTTACTATTATTCTTCTTGAATCCGGGTTGGTCTTGAGGGTAGCTACAGCTGTGGCAATCTGATCTACCACCATGCCATTGGCACCTTGCCAGCTCCTCCATTGTTTGCCATAAACAGGACCCAGATTGCCTTCTGCATCGGCCCATTCATCCCAAATTCTGACACCATGCTCAGATAAGTACCTGGTATTGGTATCGCCTTTCAGGAACCACAGTAATTCATAAATAATGCTCTTCAGGTGGAGTTTTTTTGTGGTGACCATTGGAAAACCCTCGGCCAGGTTGAACCTCATCTGGTATCCAAATACACTGATGGTACCGGTACCGGTGCGGTCCGACTTTTTGCTGCCATTATCGAGGATGTGCTGAACTAAGTCAAGGTATTGTTTCATGGTACGCCTATCTGGCCACAAATATACATATTGCAGACTTAATGCATACGAATCAAATTGACCTGTTCATGAAAATCAACTCAGCAGATTGTTTTCCAAAGAAATTCGGACCAAGCCTGCGCTGTTTCGGGCATTTAATTTGGCAAGGAGGTTGGCTCTGTGAGATTCCACCGTCTTAAGGCTAATGAACAATTTGTCTGCTATCTCCTGGGTGGTAAATTCCTCGGCGATCAGCTTGAGCACCTCTTTTTCTCTCCTGGATATTTTGGGAATGTCGGCCGATGATTTGGAGGAAGACTTTCTGCGGTTCATCAGTCCTTTCATTATGGTTTCGGTCACATCCTTGCTAAAATACGTAGCTCCCCCCTGTACCGTTTTAATGGCTTTTAACAATTCTTCCCGACCGGTATTTTTGAGGATGTAACCCCTTGCACCGTGATTGAGGATCTCAGAAACATAACTTTCTTCATTGTACATTGAAATAGCCAGCACCTTGACGGTAGGTTTGGTGGCAGCCAGCTGCTTACACACTTCAATACCTGACATATCCGGCAGGTTGACATCCAGCAGGACAATATCGGTGGGTTGTTTCTGAACAAAGGTCAGAACGGAAGCTCCGTCATAACAGCGACCCACTACGTCGACCCCTTCTTCCAGCTTTAATATGGATTCTATACCATCCACAAACATGGTGTGGTCATCTGCTATTAATACTTTAATCATGTCTAAATTGGATTTTGGGCCGATGATGGTCCTTGTACACAACAAATTTACAGTAAAAAAGAGACGAAAAACCAGGGTTTACCCTTAAAAATAAAAATGGGGATTTCCATGGATGTACAGTAAAAAATTCTGCCCCAAATTTGCATTATCATCAATTAAAACGAAAACAATATGATTGCCGAAAATCTTAAGCTGCTAGTGGCGGTTTCTAAAAACTACGTCAAAAGAGATTACATGATGGCATTTTGTATTGTGGTACTTTATCTGGTGTCCATTATTTGAGTCTATTAATTTATGAGTAATATTCGTTTTTTGTTGTGTGTTAGGATCCGAAAGGATGCCGATATTGATTAATCGGTTTACAGATTGTGACAATAAAAAGGGTTGGGGATACAAATCACCCCTCAAATTTTCCCCAACTCCTTTATTGTCATTTTGCCCATTTTCCCGAAGCCAAAAAAATAATACTCATTGGGATTGACTATTGCATTAAAAGACAGCCTTCAAAAAGTTGGAGGCTTTCTTTTTTTACGCCTGAAATTAAAGTTACCTTTGAAAACAGGAATCCTGATTTGATATAAAACCTACATGACAGACATCCTTTCCTATACTTTCGGCCGAAGGTTGCTTTTTGTCCTGCTATTTTTGCAGGCGGTGTCTGGTTTTACCCAGGAACCAGCCCATCGCCAATTAAGTTCTCTCCTGACGGAACTGAAGTCTGCCCGCGAGGCGAAGGACCCCAGTCGACTGGCTGATGTCTATTACAGATTAGCCCTTTACGAAGAAGAAGTCAACAAAAGTACGGAAGTGGCTTTTGACTACTTTATCAGGGCTAAACAATACTACGACCTGCAAAAAAATGAAGCCCAATCCAACAAAATCAACCGTATAATTGCCAGAAGGTATGCCCGTTCGGGTTTTTCTTCAGAATCCATTGCCTTGTACGAAAACCTGATCAGCTACTATCTGGGCATCGGCGATGAAAAAACCGCGGCTCATATTTACCACGAACTGAGCCAGGCCCATCACCTGGCGGGCGATTCAGAAGAATCTCTATTTGCCCTCAATAAGGCCATCAAATACAACGATAAATACAAAGATACCTTACTGATCATTGACCTCAACTTTGCCAAAATTGAAAACTACATCCAACTCAATGAAATAGATTCAGCCCTCATTACGGCTGCCATCAATTTCAAAATGTCTTCTCTTCAAAATGACAAAAACAGGATGTCGAGGTGCCTATATTTTATTGGCCACACCAACTATCTCAAAAAAGACTTCAACAAAGCCTATAAATACCTGCAATCGTCTCTGTCTGTAGGCGACAACCTTCCCTATGATGAAGAAAGAAGAGATACCTACAAATCTCTGGCCTCCGTTTGCGCAGCCCGCTCACAACACAAAGAAGCTTTCGATTTTTCAATGAAACTCAACAAGCTCAATGACTCCATCCTCAACTTTGACCGCATAAAAGCCATCAATGATTTATCCATAAAACACCAGGCAGATGAAAAATCAAAAGACATCAGAGTTCTGGAGATAGAAAATAAATCCGTTCTGCAAAAAATCCTTCTCACACGCAGTGCTCTCTATTTTGTGGCCGCCGGCTTCTTTTTGGTACTCGTAGCCCTGTATTTTATCATTCGCTTTTATTCTGAAAAGATCAAGGTCGAAAAAATCATGAATGAACAACAGCATGAAATCGACCAGCAAAAAATCAGAGAACTGGAGGATACGATGAAAATCTCCTCCATGCAATCTATGATCATAGGTCAGGAAAAAGAAAGACAAAGAATTGCGGTGGATCTGCACGACTCACTGGGTGGCTTGTTGAGTGCTGTAAAACTGCAGTTTGATAATATAAGGCTAAAACTCAATGGCCATTTTCACGCAGATCAATACCAACACGCAACCCGCTTGCTGGACACCGCTGTGGAAGAAGTGCGCAATATCTCGCGTAATCTACAACCCGGGGCACTCAGAGAATTGGGACTGGTGTCTGCACTCAAAGACCTCATTAATCGCTTTGAAGGGGAGGCTTATCCTGACATCTTTTTTCAGTATTACAACATCGATGAAAAACTGGATGACATGACGGCGCTTAGCATCTATCGCATCATTCAGGAATTGATCAACAACACCATCAAACATGCCGGTGCAGATGAAATCCTTATTCAGCTGACTACAGAAGGTGACGACATCGTAATCGAATACGAAGATGATGGCAAGGGATTCGATCCTGAAAAGCTGGTAACCAAAAAAGGCATGGGCGTAGAAAACATTCAGTCGCGCATCAACTACCTCAAAGGAAGCCTGTCTTTTAATAGCAGGGAAAACGAAGGGGTTTCATATCTGATTCGCATACCATTTACCAAGGCCATGAGCCATGTTTAGGCTCCCCTCTCCAATTGAAGTTGTCAACAATCATCCTTTTTCATTTCAGTTTTGGGTGAAAAGAGATGATCTCATCCATCCCCAAATTTCAGGTAACAAATACCGAAAACTGAAGTACAACCTCCAGCAGTTTCCGGATGCTGGAAAGCAGGGCATCCTGACTTTTGGAGGTGTTTATTCCAATCACCTGCACGCTACCGCAGCTGCCTGTCACCATTTTAATATTCCTTGTGCTGCCATTGTGAGAGGCGAAGATCATCACCCCCACCCCACCCTTGACTATCTGAGGTCGCGGGCTATGAACCTCCACTTTGTATCGCGGGAAGCATACAGAAATAAAGACCAACATCCGCAAGTCCAGGCTATCCAGGCTCTTTATCCCAATTACCAGATCCTTCCGGAAGGAGGCAGCAATGATCTTGCCCTTGAAGGATGCAAAGAAATAGTTTTGGAATGGATGGCTCAAGATTGTAATGCCGATTATGTAACCCTGGCTGCGGGTACAGGGGCAACATCAGCAGGAATAATTGCAGGAATAAGAATGCATCACCTTTCAACCCGGGCCCTGGTATTTAGTGTACTTAAAGGCGATTTTATCCGCCATCAGATCAACCAATTCAACGGTGAGATATTGGATGACTATTACTGCTCTGATGAAGCCGCATTGGGAGGCTACGCCACTACGACGGATGATTACCTGCGTTTCGTATCCCGGTTTGAGGCTGCCACCGGCATAGAAGTGGATCCTGTTTACAATGGTAAAGTTTTGTACGGCTTATCCCTTTTGGAACAAAGGTCTTTTTTTAAGCCCTCGGATAAAGTACTTTGGATACACACAGGGGGTCTACAGGGCAAGGCCGGCTTTGCAGATAAGTTAAAAACCATCAATCAGACTCCACTATAAAAAGACTTGCTGCCAATCGATCAGCCATCATTTTACCACTTCTGCTGAGTTTTATCCGATTCCCTTCTCTGTGAATATGGCTTATCATTTCTCCGTTTTCAAGTCCCTTTTCAATGAGCTTTCTGTAGTTGGGTCCAAAAATCCGGGACAGCTCATCCAGGTCAAGTCCCCCACTGGTGCGGAGGCGGGTCATGATCATCTCATTGCACCGGTCTGCCAGCGTCAGCACTTCATTCTGTACCTCAACGATGCCATCTTCGACCGACTTCATATACCTGGCATTATTGGCCACACACCATTGTCTTTCTTCCCCATTGTAGGAGTGTGCAGCCGGCCCAACTCCCAAATAGGCCTGACCCGTCCAGTAGTTGGAATTGTGAACGGCTTCGTAACCCGGCTTAGCAAAATTCGAAATTTCATACGCGTGGTATCCAGCCTCTTCAAGCGCATCCAAAAGGTAATAAAATTGCCTGCTTGCTTTTTCATCATCTATGGGTTCAAGTCGCTTTTGTTTTTGCCACCGGCCAAAGACTGTATTGTCCTCAATGGTGAGGCAGTAAGCAGAAATATGAGGCACTCCTGCATCGATCAGTTGGTTTACATTGTACTGCCACATTTCGTCTGAAGTGGTTGGACTCCCATATATCAGGTCAAGGCTGTAATTGTCAAATCCGGCATTTTTGATCAGCTTCAGGCTTTTCAGGGCATCAAGCCCGTTGTGTGCCCGGTGCATAAACTCGAGATCGGCATCAAAAAACGACTGGATTCCCAATGACAATCGATTGACCCCCAATGCAAGTAAATCATTTAAATAGCCTGAAGTGATGTCATCCGGATTGCATTCAAACGTAATCTCCGCCCCTTCTTTCAGCTCAAAGTAATGGCGAATGCGCTGAAAGATCTCAGACAATTGCGACTTATCCAGCAAAGAAGGTGTACCTCCTCCAAAATACACAGAGTTCAACTTTGTTTCTGTCAGGTAATGGTGCCTTAGATCAATATCTTTGCAGATAGCCGCTACCATAGCCTCTCTGTTGTTCAGCTGGGTTGAAAAATGAAAGTTGCAGTAATAACAAGCCTGCTTACAAAATGGAATGTGGACGTAAATACCTGCCATTGAAATCATTTCCGGATTTGTACAAGACCTTTCCACCTCAGTGCTCCTGCTGGCTTTTTGGGATAGGTTTTTTATCTTCCGACCACGCAAAGATACAAAGTTGCAGTCCACGACCCTAACCAACATGCCATTTAGATATGGAATGTCACAGATCTCTTAGCTTGTCAATCACCCACCATCCTTAACAATGCCCCACAACAACCTCTAAAATTGAGGTAAACAGATGTTTTATATGCCCCTAAAGGCATACTTTTGCCAGCAGGGGTTAATTCTAAAAGCGAGCCACTTTTGAGCAAAGACTGGAAATTGAAATGGGATTAAATTTTTATACAAAAGCAGGTATGTTTAATTTTACACCTACGGTAGGCAGTGCTTTTTATGGAAGCCCCTCCTTTGGCGATACTTTTGTGCATTTTGGTCACCTCAATATTTTTTAATGCTTATCCTTTTTATTGTCCTTTATTCCACCATTACCATGGCCATTGGGTTTTATGCTCACAAGCGGATAACAGGGGGCCGGGATTTTATGAATGCGGGACGCAATCTGCACCCAATCATCAATTCATTCGCCTTATTTGCACTTTGGTTTGGATCCGAAACCCTTTTTGGAGCCAGTTCCGAATTTGCAGAAAATGGCTTACAAGGCATTATTGAAGACCCGTTGGGAGGGGTGCTTTGCCTCTTGCTGGTTGGTTTTTTTTATGCGCGCAAAATGTATCGACTCAATGCGCTTACCCTGGGAGACCTCTTTCAACTCAACTATGGGCAAAAAATAGAAATCCTGGCTTCGGTGCTCATGGTGCTCAGCTTTTTAGGCTACATTGCAGCTCAACTGCTGGCCCTTGGTTTGATCCTGCAGCTGCTGACATCCTGGTCACTGCTGCTTTGCATGTCGATATCCCTGATTATTGTATTGGTATATACCTCATCAGGTGGTATGTTGGCAGTATCTCTGACAGATTTTTTTCAAAGCCTCATGATTATTTTGGGTCTCATTTTTATTGCCCTTTTTATGACCCGTCTCACCCCTGGCTTTCAGTCGGTTTGGGAGGCAGTACCCGCATCGCACTGGACCTTCTTTCCTGAAAAAAACAGTATATCCTGGTTCAACTGGACCGCCTCCTGGATGGCGTTGGGACTGGGCAGCATTGTTTCCCAGGATGTTTTTCAAAGGGTCAATGCTGCCAGAAACGAAAATGCAGCAGTGGGTTCTACCCTCGCCGGTGCTTTGCTGTATGCTTTGTTTTCCTTGTTGCCCATTTACATTGTACTAACATTAAAATGGACCCATTCCGGTGCGGAGGGCGATCTCCAAATGACCCTACCCCGTTTTGTCTTATCCGATATGCCTGTCTATCTTCAAATCCTCTTTTTTGGCTCGGTAATCAGTGCCATTTTAAGCACTTGTAGTGGAGCCATTCTTGCCCCTGCTTCTCTTTTGGCAGAAAATATCATAAAACCGCTATGGGCCAAAAACATCTCTGATAAAGGGTTGTTGGTCCTAACACAGTTTTCCACCATTGTAATGGGCATCTTGTCATTGTGGGTGGCATCCGGCAGCGAAAAAATTTTTGATCTTGTAGGAACCTCCAGTGCGTTTGGAGTAGTCTCAATTTTTATTCCCTATACTGCTGCTTTGTTTTTTAATGCCAGAAACAAAACGGCCGCCCTGTTGTCTATGATGGCCGGAAGTGTAGTTTGGGCATGGTGCTTTTTTATTGCACCTACCGAAATTGATGCCAGCATTTACGGACTTGCGGCTTCATTGACCGGATGGTTGGCAGGAATTTATTTTTGGAAAAATCAAGGATCAGAGGGCAAATTAGCTAACAAGTAAAGAGGTAAGCGGTCCAAATCTTGTATGAAGTGCACTTATGCACCATCCTCCATTACCATCAAACGATAGATTATCCCACCACTATTGTACCCATTTAATTTGGGAATATACCCCGTTGTGAACTTTAAATTAGGAAAGGCTCAATACCTTTACCTCTACCCGTTGGTTTTTATTTCTACCTTCCGCTGTAGCATCTGAGGCTATTTTTCGACGTTTGCCATAACCCTTGTAGGTAAGCCGGTCAGGTGTGATTCCTTTGGCCAGCAAATAATCGTACACCGCTTTGGCCCTTGCCGCACTCAGCTTATCACAATATTCGTGGCTGGGCAGTCCATTGGTATGACCCCCAATTTCTATCTTAACCTTGTTGTGGGCCTTGAGAAAGCCGAATACTTCGTCCAGAACCTCATATGAATCCTTGTCAATGGTGGTAGTATCGGCTTTAAAGTAAAGGTTCTTGATTTCAATAGTGCTGCCTGCCTTGATCTTTTTTATGTCCAGGTCTTGCAGGATTCGCTCCTTGGGTACTACAACTGCTTGTTCGGTAGGTTTGGGTTTTTCTTTTGATTGATCTACCCTGTTTTTCTTATGAGGCGGCAGCACATCGTTTTTCACTATTTCTCCTTGTTTGTTCAACATGGCTGGAAGTTCTTTATCACAATCCATCTCTTCAAAATCGGTCAGGTTGTCCAAAAGAATATGCCCACAATAAGGGAAAAAATCCGGAGTCTTATAATACGCCTCTATGATGATGTACTTGTACTCCTGCTTGGGTTTGATCTTAAACTGATACGTCCTCCATTCGGTGTGATTGACGGTACTGGATTCACCCAGCAGTTGTTTTTCACTGCAATATCCATTACCTCCCCAAATTCGGAACACAGCGGGAGTAGAATAATTGGTTATTTTTTCCTTGTTTATACTGGATCGACTGATGTATTTATCACTCTTCGCAAGATCAATGGTAAACTTATAACACTTTCCCACCTTTAGGGGTGATGTGAGACGTTGGGCAATGCCTTCATATGATTCATTATCACGAACCACCATACCCAAATAAGTATTGCCGTGTGATGGCGGGGTTGTATTGCTCCAGAAGTTTCCCGGATGAATATCGGGTGGCGTCTCGCCCGGAAACCGAATGGCTCCACAGTCGTACCACCCATTGATGGGCAGCCTGATGTCACCGTTTCCTTGTCTCGGAATATCTTCAAAAGATCGATTTTGAATGGCAATCATGGTCTGACCTTGCAGTAGCGTAGGAATAACAAGCAGTAAGGCAATCACCGATCTCATCTTCGTGTAGTAATTTTTAAGTGTTCCGTTTATGAATCGTAAAAGTAGGATAAAAACTTCCCTAAAAACCGAACTTTAATGATACTTTAACGCTTTTCCGGCCTTGTTTGTTTCCGATAGTTCCTTATTCTATCGGCATTTCTGCGCTTTCTGTCGATTTTTCCACCCCTTCGAGTAAGAGAAATAAAGTTTTGTCTTCCGGTACGGCAGCAGTGCAGCTTCCTTCAAAATTGGGAAAAGGAAAATTAATCTGAGCGCAGTGCAGGTAGATGCCTCCTTCTTTTTCAGTTCTTTTGGATCCGTATTTGATGTCGCCTTTAATGGGGTGACCAATGGAGGCAAAGTGGGCCCTGATCTGGTGAAACCTGCCGGTTTCGCAACTTACCTCCAGGCCGGTGTACCTGTCTCCTCTCCAAATTACTTTTGCTTTTGTGTAGGCAGGCTTTCCCTTTTCATCTGCCATTGCCTTTTGACCCTTTTTGGCCAGGGGGATGTTGATTTCAAGGTCGTTTTGGGGTATGACCCCTTCCACAATGGTCCAATAGGTTTTTTGAATGGTACCTACCGTTTGCATGGCCGAAAGTTTGGCCGCTGCTTTTTTATTTTTCGCCAACAGAGCAATGCCACTTACCGGTTGGTCAATTCGGCTAATGGGGTGTAAATCTTTGTTGAATCGTTTGTGGTAAAAACCAATGAGGTCCTGGTCTTTGCCCTGAACAGCCCAGCCACAAGGCTTATTCACAACTAAAAAGTCATTGTGGTCACATAATATCTCCGGCTTACTTGATTTCTTCATAGTCTGTATATTCTCCCGCTTTATTGGTGAAACCTCCCGGTTTTTCCTTCGATTTACCGGTCTCTTCTTTGTTCACCGGTGCATTGAGCGGAGTGAATAAAAAACGTCTGAAAACGTAACCTATAATCAAAATAATAATCAGGTATTTAAACATTTATTTTGCATTTAATTCTAATCTTCCATTCCACCAGTTTTTCTCAATTGAGGCCTTATTGCGCTCATAAAACCGAATGGCTTCTGTATTCCAATCCAAAACCTGCCATTTGGCTTGTCTGCATCCCTGCTGTTTTGCCTCTTCAACAAACGCATCAAATAACATTTGTCCTATTCCCTGATTGCGATGGCTGTCTTTTACTATAAAATCCTCAAGGTACAATGTTCTGCCATTCCAGGAGGAAAAAATGGGATAATAAAAGGCCATACCTATTATTTCTTCACCGTCCAAGGCTAAGATGGCGTCTATAATACCTTTGTCGTAACTATCCTGATATTCTGCCAGACTTGCCCTTACCGCGTCCGGTTCTTTTTCAAATACGGCCAATTCCACTACCAAACCATGGATGGCAGGCAAATCTTCTCTGGTGCTTTTTCTGAATGTTATCATCTCTTAATTCAACACATCGATTACTTTACCCCTGAGGGTCTTACCCAAAAATGGATTATTGCCAGAACGGGATTGACTCTCATCAAACACCCATTCTGCCGATGGGTCAAATAGGGTCAATGTTGCCGCACTTCCTGCCTTGATACCCTCAGAAGTCAACCCTAAGATGGATCTTGGGCCATAACTCAATTTGTCAACCAGTGTTTCGAGGTCCAAAGCCGGCACAAAAGTGTTGCAGGCAGCGAAACAGGTCTCTATGCCAGACGCACCAAATTTTGCATAAGGAAATTCCAGCTTTTTACCTTCTTCTTCTATGGGGTAATGGTTGGAAACGATGGCGTCAACGACTCCATCTTTCAAAGCCTTGATCAATTCATTTTGATCCGATTTTTTCCTGAGCGGCGGCATCACCTTGAGATGGGTATCAAACCTCTCCATCTCTTTATCCGTATATACAAGATTGAGATAAGGCACCGCTGCTGTCAACTTTTCAGCCAGGTTTTTTTTCGCTTCTTTAAGAATTTTTACGGCTTCTAAAGACGACAGACCATATACACACATTCTGGATTGGGTGTAAGCCAAAAGTTCAAGGTCACGCTTCAAGCCAATGGCTTCGGCGGTGCTGGGCATACCTTTCATTCCCAATAAGGTACTCATCTCTCCCTCGTGCATTTGGGCATCCTGGGTCAGGTATTTTTCTGATGGATAATGGATGATCAGGCCCTCAAAGGGTTTTACATATTCCAGAGCCCTCGCCAATAAGCCGGCGTGACTTACCGATTTTAATCCATCGCTGAAGGCGGCCGCTCCTGCTGTATACAAATCATACATTTCAGATATTTCAGCGCCCTGGTTGTCTATACTCAAAGAGGCAATGGGGTAAACGCCAATGCCTTGTGATTTTGCCCTTTGTTTGATGTATTGAATGTCGGCCTTGTGCTGGATGGATGGCTGGGTATTGGGAAAGGGTGCTATGGCTCCATATCCTCCTGCCTTGGCAGCCTTACTTACGGTAGTCCAGTCTTCCCTATGTTCAAGCCCCGGTTCTCCTACCTGGGTGCCTATGTCAAGCCAGCTGATGCTTACATGCAAATCCTCTCCCTGAATGGTTTTAATGGGTGATGCAGGCGAAATACCTGCCTTGATCTCTGCAATCCGGGAATCCAGAATTAAGATATCTACCACCTTGTTGTGGTACTTTGAGGGTCCATCAATGACCTTCACTTTTTTTATCAAACATTTTGTTGCCACCGCTTAACCGTTTTTTACATACCTGATGATGAGAATTTCCGCCAGCAAAAATAAAAGTGCTGCCAGGATAAACCATTTCCACAGTACGATGCCTCTGTCTTTTTCGCCTACAAAATCACGAATTCCTTCCTGTTCATCAAAGCCCAAGATATTTACGGCATCATTCTTTACCATATCACCCAGTTCTGAATCTGCGTACAGACTCAAATCCGATTCTCTCCTATCGTAGTTAAAGGCAAGCCTTTCCTGGATCCTGTCACCCAACACCACATCGTAATAACCCGCCTTCATCACCTGATTTTTGACATCAAGTACAAGCTTTCTGCCAAAGCCGTGCTGAGATGGGATAAACTCATTGACTCCTTTTAATTTGTACACCGACTCTCCATTGGTTTTTTGGTTTTCTATTTCAACCAAATTGTCCTTACCAATAAAATAACTGAGACTCGCTCCTTTGTTTTTAACGAGGGCCATCTTATAAAGCATCGGCACAAAAATTTCTGCCAGGGTGCCCAAATCATTGTATTCAGCGTTGAGAGATGAAGCACATACGTATAACTGGCCCTCTCCCACAGCACTTCTAAATAAATAAGGACTGCCGTCTCTATAAGTCATGATGGTCAGTGAAGTAGAGCTTTGTTGACCTGCAAAAGCAAAACTTCCCTTGGTAGAGGGCAGTCTTAGGTTGGAAGGATTGGAGGTGAAAACATCTGCAAAAACAAAATCACTGCTATTTAAATTGGAAACCTGCTTATTTACCGCCACCCAATTTTGAAGGGTGCGCGCCTTTGATCTGCTAAGGAAGGTATTGTAGGAAGAGATCTCAATTTCTTTGCCGGGTAAAATCATTACTTTTCCTCCGGTCTCCATATATCGGTAGAGTTCATCAGCCAAACCGGAGCTCATCGTTTTGATGTCGTTGATCAAGATGAGATCATAGTCTTTAAAAACCTGGTACTGGATTCTGCCTGCTTCCTGATTGTCGAATTGAAAATAGGATATACCCCCAAACAAGGCTTGCAAAAAGCGATCTGGTCCCTTTTCATTGATCGATAAAACCTTCACTTTTTCTTTCACCAAAAAACTCAGGTAGAGGCTGTCATCAAACTGTACCGGAAAATCCTTAAGCCTCAACACAGCTTCATGAATCCCTGTTTTGAGGATGCTGATGGGCAATGTATCCGTAACACTGGATTGAGGGTCAATAGAAATCAAACCCGATGGCTTTTCCTGCCCGTCTTTAAAGATAGAAGCACTCAATTCTTCTACGGCTTCATCCGAATGGTTGGTGTACTTTATTACCAATTGGTTGGCTTCCCCTAAAATAGGAACCGGTGCTGCAAACCAGGCACTGTCTATGCTCACATTTTTGGAAACTGAATGCTGAACCGGCAGCAAGTTGAGCTCGGTCAGTGAATCGGTCCAAGGAGTTAAATCTGTAATGGACTTTTGGAAATCGGAAATTAAAAAGATCAGGTGGTGGTCACCTTTTAACACTTGCCGCTGCCTGTTGATCACCTTCGAAAGGGGCTGGACAGCGGGCGAAATGACAATTTCTTCAATCAACCCAAGGGCTTCGTCTTTGCTCACCAGTCGTTGGTGCCTGCCTTCAAAATCATGGGTGATGATCTGAAACCGTGTATCCTCACCATAGGCATTCACAATTTTTTCTGCTCTGTCTTTGGCCAGGTCGAGCAAGGGAATATTTTCCTTTTCAGACGCCATGCTGAAGGAATTGTCAATAAAAATACTCACCGCCTTTTCACCCAGCTTGACTTGTTTGCCGGTGGGAATAAAAGGTTGGGCAAAGGCAAAAACCAAACAGGCCACAGCCAATAGTCGCATGGCCAGGATGAGCAGGTTTTTTAGCTTGTTGCGAGAAGAGGTCTCTTCTTTTATTTCTTTGAGAAACCTTACATTGGTGAAATAGACGCGTTTGAACCTTCTAAAATAAAAAAGGTGTATAATGACCGGGATGGCCAAAGCCAGCAAGCTCCACAAAAATCCAGGATATAAAAAATGCATAATACCACAAAAATACAAAAAACCATGGTATTGTTTTGGGAATGGCTTTGCAAGTGGGCTAAATCATCATTTAGGACAATGTAATTTTGACCCATGCCAAAAGCCGCTTATTTATTCTTTACCAAATTTTTTACCGCCGTGGCGCACATTTTTGGTCATTTCCCTTTCTTCTGATTTGTTAATAAAAAAATCCTTTGCCAAAAGGGTAGGTTTCTGAGCTCTGGTTTCCTGTTTAACCGGCTTTCTTTCTGGGGCAGGCCCTCTTTTGTACTGGATGAGACCATTCAAAAAATTTCTGAGAATTTGATCTCCGGCTTCAACATATCCGGGATGGTCTTCATTTCTGAAAAGGTCGTTGAGGGCTCCTTTGGTAATGGTAAAGCCGGCCAGAGACAATATATGAAGGATGTCGGTATCCTTTAATTCGAGGGCAATCCGCAGTTTTTTTAATATCTCGTTGTTCGTCATTTTTCTTGCTGTTTAGAATTGTTTTAAGGCTGCAATTTATCCGGCGGGTATAAAAGCAGGTCGTTTACCTGAACCTGGATGTTTTTGCAAATCTGATCCAGGGGCAAATCATTGGCATCCACTCCAAAGGGGTCTTCAATCTCCTCTGCAATCATTTCAATACTGACAAAGATGTAAAATAAGGCGGCTACAATGGGCATGGCCCAATATCCAAACTCTCTCACAAAACCAATGGGCATGGTAAACACATAGATAAAAATGACCTTTTTCAGAAAGATGTTATAGGAATAGGGTATGGGAGTGTTTTTAACTCTTTCGCAAGCTCCGGTGGTGTCTGTGAAACTTTGCAGCTGCGTATTGAGCATGAGCAATTGCTGACCATTGATCAATCCTTTCTGCAATAATGCGTTAGCTTCTCTAAACATTGCCAAACATACTGCATTGGGCAGATGGGCTGCTTTGTCGTAATAAGAACCATCATATTTTTCAATGGTGCTAAAGTCCTCGTGATTGCGCAAACCTCTCAGATGGTCCCTCAAGGCTTTGGGGTAATTGGAGATCAATGCGGCAAACCGCTTTTTAATCTGAGTATCAGCTATCATGGCCTCAATTTTCATGCTCAAATTGCGCGAATCATTGACCACTGAGCCCCACAACTTCCTTCCCTCCCACCATCGGTCATAGGCTGTATTTGTGCGAAATACCAGTAAAAGTGAGAGCACAAATCCCACCAGTGAGTGGATGGCGGTGGAATTCCTAAAATTGGCGTGTAACACATCGTTTTCAAGATAGGCCACTGCCCCTGTAAAAATGGCTACTCCAATGATACCAGGTAAATTTCGCCGAAACGTGTCACTTTTGTGAAAGGCAAAAATGAGTTTCCACCACTCTTTGGGATCGTATAAAACCATTATTTTTGAATTTTAAGACTTAGGTCCAGACAACCTGCAGAATGGGTAAGTGCCCCAACTGATATATAGTCTACCCCTGTCTCTGCGATCTTGCGAACGGTTTTTAGGTTTACCCCTCCGGAGGCCTCTACTTCAAACCTTTTGTGGATGGTGGCCACAGCCTCCCGCATAATGGGAATCTCAAAATTGTCCAACATAATCCGGGTTACACCTCCTCTGTCCAACACTTCATGGAGTTCTACCAGGTTGCGCACCTCAACCGTAATACCCAATTTGAGGCTGTGTTGTGCCATGTATTCGTGCACACTGTTGATGGCTTGGGTCAGACTGCCGCAACCGTCCACGTGATTGTCTTTGATCATAATCCAATCGTAAAGCCCATCGCGATAATTGTCGCACCCACCGATTCTGACAGCCCATTTTTCGAGAAATCGCATCAAGGGGGTGGTTTTTCTGGTGTCAAGTATGGTTACCGGCAGATCTTCTACTTCAGTGGCAAAACGGGAACTTATCGTCGCTATTCCACTCAAACGCTGCATGGTGTTTAAAACAAGCCTTTCTGCCTGCAATAAAACCCTGGTATTGGCCTGGATCTCAAAGGCAATGTCGCCATATTTTACATCTGAACCGTCGGGTAAAAGCTGGGAAAATTTGGATTCCGGATCCAGCAGTCGAAACACCCGTCTTGCAAATGCAATACCCGCAATAACGCCATCATCTTTCACCAATAGTTTGGCGGTTTTTACAGAATCTGCCGGAATACACGCCAGCGATGTATGATCTCCTGATCCAATGTCTTCTTTTAATGATGCTATAATGAATGCATCGAGTTCGGTATCTCTAATCCCTTCCATTTTTTTGGTTTATCCCTGCAAAAGTAAGCTTTTCTTACCGCTCTCTGGTGTACTATAAAGCGAAGATTACCAGACCTTACAATTTTTGGACAAGAGATTTCGAAATAATATTTTATATATGACAAATATTCAACATAAAATACTGATATTTAATCCGTTAACATTGTGTTAAAAAATAGAATTTTTAAACCAAGAGTGTTTTTCTATCGTTTATCTTGAAAATCTACGAGACGATGAAACCTTTTTTTTCTTACTTGTTGGCAGGCCTGGTGGGTGGATTGGCCAGTGTTGCCATAACACAATGGAATAAAAATGACGATGTAAACCAGGCTTTACAACAACAAGCCCGGTTGGTCTCACAATCCACACCGGTTCGTGCTGCTGTTACCGGTCCTGATTTTGTCAACGCAGCAAAGGTAGCCACGGCAGCAGTGGTACATATTTATGCGGAAGAAAGTGAAGAACAAGCCATTGCTAACAGCCGCAAAAAAAGAAATCCTTATGTCCTTGATTTTGATGACTTTTTTGGTTCTGATTTTTTCAACAGAAATTACTACCGCCGACAAAATGGATCGGGATCTGGCGTAGTTTATACCAAAGATGGCTACATTATCACCAACAACCACGTAGTGGGGTTTGCGGATAAAATTACCGTTACCACCTCAGATGGTAAAAAATACCAGGCAAAAAAGATTGGAACCGATCCACTAACCGACCTTGCCGTCATTAAAATTGAAGCCAATAACTTACAGAATGTAACCATGGCCAACTCCGACGCCCTGAAAATTGGGGAATGGGTACTGGCTGTAGGTAATCCGTTCGACTACCTTACTTCAACGGTTACCGCGGGCATTGTTAGCGCCAAAGGCAGGGATTTGGACCTGCTGGAAGATGAAAAGTCGATTGAAGAATTTATCCAGACCGATGCAGCCATCAATCCGGGTAACAGCGGTGGTGCCCTTGTAAATCAAAGTGGAGAGCTGGTAGGCATCAATACGGCCATTGCTACACCAACGGGTGTCTTTGCCGGCTATTCTTTTGCCATCCCTTCCAATCTGGTAAAACCGATTGTAAATGATATCATTTCCACAGGAGGTAACCTCGAAAGAATCAATCTGGGTATTGGTGGCTTTGACGTAGATGAAAATCTGGTTAAAGAACTGGACCTTAGGGTTAAAAAAGGTTTTTACGTTGATGAATTAGACGTTAAAAGTCCGGCTAAATTGGCCGGTGTGTTGCCGGGTGATGTGATCATCAAAATCAATGATAAAACGATCAATGGTTTTGATGACATAACTTCAGTAATGAGATACTCTAAAAAAGGTGATGTACTCAACCTATACGTCAACAGAGATGGAAAGGAAGTAAATCTCCCAACCTCCCTCAGAAAAGGATTGTAACATGCGCCTTTGTGGCGTCATAAAATAAAGTTGGTTTTTCGTTTTGTTTTGATTGATCCCCTGCTTGCGAGAAGTGGGGGATCTTTTTTTTATCCCTCTGAACTACCTGGCCCGAAATGCGTTTACTTAATCTGAATCAATCTCTCAACATTTGAATGCCCTGCTTAGAAAGGCTTTGGGTCTGCTGGCCCTGATGATGATCGCCGGCATGGCCTACATCGCTACCACTTCTCACGGCTCGCAAGCCACAATGCCTTCCATATCTGTGGATGAATTCAGCACAAAGCTGGGCCTGCGATGCCAATACGCCACTTTTCAACAATACCAATACCTTGGCTTCTCAAGAGCAGGAGGACCTTCTTATGTATGGAATCGTTCCAATGACAAGGTACTCATAGTATCTGGTACCGATTCTATCCTGCTCAATACGCGCGCTCAAACCGCCAGCCGGGTCCATCACGCAGCTGAGATACTAACTTCTGAAGAGGTAACCTCTCTCGCCAAAAACTGGCAGGTGGATCGGTTAGCCTGCCTCGGGACCTATTCTCATTTGATGGAGGCAGACAGCAAAAGTTTTATAACTTCTTTTGGCAATGCCCGCATCAAAGCCAGCCTCAATGAACCCAATGCCAAAGGGTGCAACGGGGTGGTTTGGGAAATATCCCCTCTTTTTGATCCCCTTGCATGTACTACTTACTTAGCAGGTGACAGTCTCAAAATCAGCTGGCAACAATGGTCCAACAGTCCGGATTCAATAAGGTGGGCACCCTCCGCAATGATCAACAACCGGCAGGTGGTTTATTCAAATGTAAACGCAAGCAGGCAAGGGGTTTCACCAACTTCTTCAGCAGGACTTGATTTTTAGCAACTCGTCGATAGAGTAGCTACCATTGGTAGGTGCAAATGGTCAATGCTCTAAAAATTAAAACCACAATGACACTTTATTTTACCTTTGAAAAAAATTCTCATTTATGAACATCCTTTCGATTGAAAATGTGAGCAAGGTCTTTCACAACTATGTGGCCCTCGACCAGGCAAGCTTTGACGTACGCAAGGGCTCCATCTTTGGTTTACTTGGTCCCAATGGAGCCGGTAAAACAACCCTCATCAGGATCATCACCGGCATCACAAGAGCCGATGAAGGGCAAATCCTGCTAGATGGTGTGCCCCTCAACACCCACCACCCCAATGAAATTGGTTATATGCCAGAAGAGCGGGGACTCTACAAAAAAATGAAGGTAGCAGAACAACTCATGTACCTGGCCCAACTAAAGGGCATGAGCCACGATGATGCTAAACAATCGATCCGAAGGTGGTTCGAACGTCTGGGCATGCAAGACTGGTGGAACAAAAAAATAGAAGAGCTCTCCAAGGGCATGCAACAAAAAGTGCAGTTTGTAGCCACGGTAGCGCACAATCCCAAACTCCTCATCCTCGACGAACCTTTTACAGGCCTCGACCCCCTCAATGCCGACTTACTAAAAGATGAAATTTACCAACTCAACCAACAAGGCGTTAGCATTATTTTTTCAACCCACCGAATGGAACAGGTTGAAGAAATTTGTAATGACATTGTATTGATCAACAAAGGTAAAATTTTGATCAACGACAGTGTGGCTGCTGTAAGAAATCAATTCAAGGAGCATAAGTTCAACATAAGCACAGACCGACCTGCATCGGATTGGTCACTGCCTTCAGGATTTTCTGCGGATGGTAGCGTGGGCAACGTCACCACATTTAAAGTGGAATCCGGCAGGCATTCCAACGAACTATTGTCCTACCTCATCAATCAAGGCATCAGCATTCAATCATTTCAGGAAGTGTTGCCGGGCTTGAATGAAATCTTTATCAAACTTGTCACAGAAGCTTCTCATTCACAAACAAACGTTCAACCATAAGCCATGAATAAGACCTTATTAATTATAAAAAGAGAATACGTAAGCAGGGTATTGAAAAAGAGTTTTCTACTCGTTACCCTGCTAACCCCACTTGGCATTGGACTGGTCATTTTTTTAGCCGGTCTGTTTGCAGCCAAAGGTTCGCAGTCAACCAAAAGAATTGTGGTAAAGGATGAATCTGCCATGCTCTCAGCCAAAGCTCTGGAAGGCAAAGAAATCACCTATGAATTGTCCAATGAATTGTTGGACAGCCTCAAAAAAAATTATGTGGACAAGGGATATGACATTCTGGTGCACGTGCCGCCTTATTCAGATGACACAGTAGCTACCCATCAGATTAGTTATTTCAGCAAGGAAAAACTGAGCCTTCTTCAAATTGAAAAAATTGAAGAGAAGATGGAAAACGTGTTCAGAGATTATAAGTTGGAACACTCTACCCTGGATAAGGTAGCATTGAAAAAACTGGATGTCAATGTTAAGTTGGAAAATGCCATGCTTAGTGAAAACAATAAAGATGCAGTAGGCGATAAGTCGAGTAAATTTTCCAGTGCCATTGCCTCAGGCCTGAGTTATGGCATGGGCTTCCTGATGTACATAGTCATCTTTGTTTTTGGCAGCATGGTTATGAGAAGTGTAATGGAAGAAAAAATCAACCGGATTGTAGAAGTGATGATTTCTTCGGTCAAGCCCTTTCAGCTGATGCTTGGTAAAATTATTGGAGTTGGCCTTGTAGGGCTGACCCAGCTGGCTATATGGATGATCATTATTCCTATCATCATAACGGTGGCAGGAGTTGCCATGGGTGGCCCCGCAACCACACCGGAAATGGCTCAAACTACCGAGGCCATACAAAAAATCCAACAGGAAAATCCGGAAGTCATGCAGGTGTTTTTAAAAGAACTTAGTTCCATCAACTGGGCCTTGATCCTTCCGGTTTTTGTAATCTTTTTCCTGGGTGGGTATTTTATCTATTCTTCTTTATTTGCGGCAGTCGGTTCAGCAGTGGGCGACGACCTCGGAGACAGCCAGCAATTGATGATGCCGCTTACCATTCCAGTGATCCTGGCCATGGTGATGATTCCGGCTGTGTTTACCAATCCCAATGGACCATTAGCTGTTTTTGGCTCTATGTTTCCTTTGTTTTCACCAATCATCATGCCGGCAAGACTGCCTTTTGAGCCCCCCATCTGGCAAATAGCATTATCGATCTTTTTTTTGGTGGCAGGAGTTATCTTTTTTACCTGGGTTGCCGCCCGGATATACAGAGTGGGCATTCTGATGTATGGCAAAAAAGTAACGTTCAAAGAACTGGGCAAGTGGATGTTTTATAAAGACTAAAAACCATATACGCACATAAAAAAAAATGGGCAGCTGAATTGATCAGACTGCCCATTTTATTTTTTTCTATTCCCGATTACTGGATGCCCAACTTGGTTTTTAAGGCGCCAAACAGGTTGTCGCTTTCCATGGCATGAAGAATGGCTCCTGCACTGCTGTCAAAGATCATCGTATAACCGTTTTCTTTGCCATAAGTTTCGATCGCCATCTTTACCTTGTCAAGGATGGGTTTGTACAATTCTTCTCTTTTTGCTCCCAGCT
Organism: uncultured Bacteroidota bacterium; assembly: GCA_937872515.1. Classification (GTDB taxonomy): domain Bacteria; phylum Bacteroidota; class Bacteroidia; order Chitinophagales; family Saprospiraceae; genus JADKBO01. The sequence continues at coordinate 52,031 of CALMSX010000056.1, read as the reverse complement.
GAGTCTGAACTTCCAATTCATATTTCTGAATCTCCTCTTGTTTTTTAGCCAACTCTGCTTCTTTTGCCTGACTTTGAACCTGAGACAGTACACCTTTTTGAGCGTCTTCAGCATACTTTTTATATTCTGCTTCAAATTCTGCTACCTTGTTTTGACCAATGGTCAAAAGTTGTTTTTGGAATGTCTCCAGTTCGTTGTCTGCTGCTTTTACCTCAGGCATGCTTACCAGCAATTCCTGGGTATTGATGTAACCAAATTTCTGGCCATATACCACAGATGTGAAGGCAAGAAGCATCAGCAAGAATAAGTTTTTTTTCATTTTACTTTTGTTTTTTGTGTTTATGTAGTAGACGAATTAAATTGTTTTATTTCTGAAATGTTGCGCGTGCTAACAAATATTTAACCATTATTCCGGTTCAAAGCCAATGACCACATTGAACTTGCCGTAATCTTTCCAGCTGGAGCCCGCATCCAACACCTTGTCAAATCCAAAGCCGTAGTCAAAGCCGAGCAAGCCAAACATGGGCAGGAAGACCCTCAGACCCATGCCGGCAGAACGTTTGACATCAAAAGGATTGTAATCTCTGAACCTTTTCCACGAATTACCGCCCTGCACAAAGCCGGTTACATAAATGGTTGAGTTGGGATTCAGTGAAAGTGGATACCTCAACTCCATTGTGTACTTGCTGAAAAGGGTACCACCCTCCACATTATTGGGTAGGTCGGTAGTATTGTATCCGCGAAGGGCAAGAATGGTCCTACCCGTCAGCTGACTGCTGTTCTGGTTAGAAAGACCATCACCACCAATCTCAAACCTTTCCACCGGTGGAGCTCCCAGTTTTTTATCATAGTAACCGAGGATACCAATCTTGGCATTGGCGGCAAACACCAGCTTGTCTACAATGTTGAAATACCATTCGGAGGTAAAGTTCCACTTGTGGTATTCCAGCCATTCATATCTTTTGGCATTGACCAAACCATTTAATTTGGCATTGATCTCATCATCGGTAGGTGGTACTGCGGGGCCATTCTCTTCAATCAACTCCAATCTCACGCGTTCCCTGTCTGCATCGGTAGGATCGTACACAGGGGTTGATCTAAACTTGGAATATGGCAAAGTAGCCTGGATGGAAAACGACATGCGACTACCACTTCGGGGAAACAATGGGTCGTTGATCGAGCTACGCGTAAAGGTCTGACGAATGGAAAAGTTTTTGAAATTTCCATCGGAAATTCTCGAACCATTCACATAAAATGAAGAACTGTTATATTGGTCTAGTCCGATATTTTCAATGTTTATGGTGGTACTGGAAGAAAAGAAGTCATCCGGCCATTTTAGCTGGGTTCCGATTCCGGCAAAGACTCTTGTTATATTGAGCTTTCCATAACCAAGTGTTGAGTTGTCAAAAATAGAACTAACCGCACCCACTGTGAATGAGTTGGGCTTTTTGCCGCCCAGCCAGGGTTCCGTAAATGAAAAATTGTACGACTTAAAGAAACGACTATTGGACTGTACCCTGAGGCTTAACTTTTGCCCATCTCCCTGGGGCAAAGGTGACCAGGTAGACCTGTCTTTAAAATTGGCTATTGAAAAGTTGTTAAAAGTAACACCCAGGGTACCAATCAAGCCGCTGAAACCACCATAACCAGCCGACAGCTCCAATTGGTCTGATGGTTTTTCTTCGAGGGTGTATTCGATATCCACCGTACCCCTTGCCTGATTGACCGGGGTTTGAATGCCCAGGGCTTCAGGGTTGAAATACCCCAGATTGATGATCTCCCGCTGAGATCTGATGATATCGGAACGACTGAATTTTTGTCCCGGCCGGGTTCTGAGTTCCCTGCGGATGATGTCCTCATTGGTGCGGTCGTTGCCTTTGATAATCACATTTTCTATGGTAAACTGAGGACCTTCAAAAATGCGCATTTCTATGTCGACCGAGTCGTTTTCTACTGCAATCTCTACCGGGTCTACGCTAAAGCCCAGGTAACCATCATCGAGGTAATAAGACGAAATGTCTCTACCGTCTTGACTGAACCTCAATCTATTTTCCAAGAGCTCCGGATTGTAAACATCACCTTTGCCTATGCCCAAGACATTGTTGAGTTGTTCATCGGTATAAAGGCTGTTTCCTTTCCATGAAATGGTGCGGTAAAAGAACGGATTTCCTTCTTCTATCACAATTTCAGCTATGATGTCACCGTCTTTTTCTCTGTACACAGAGTCTGAAACGATTCTGGCGTTTTTATAACCATTGTTGTTGTAAAAGGCAATGATGCTTTTTTTATCTTCTTCGTAATCGTCTTCCACAAATTTGGTTTTGCGGAATAAGGTGCCCTTCCTTTTGGTGTTTTTCATCTTTTTGCGCAACTTCCGATCCGAAAACTTAGTGTTGCCAACAAATTTTACATCTTCTACTTTAACGCGATCATTGGGCTTTACGGCAAACTCCAGGATGATGGTATTGGGTCTGCTTTCATCTTTGGTCTCTTTTACATCCACCATAGCATCGAGCTTACCCTTGGCTACATAAAATTCTACTATTTTAAGCTTAGCCAGTTCTTTCTGGTCATCGGTAACAATGCCTTCTTTGGAAATAATATTTTTGATGATGTCATTGAGTTCATCCTGCTGACCTTTTTTGATTCCACTAAAAAAATAGCGCGACAGCGTTGGCTTATCTACAATTTTAATGGTCAGGAAGACCGTTTTTTCATTGACAATGCTGTCCTGAAAAATCATCACATTTTCAAAAAGTTTCAGTTTCATCAAAGCCCTGATGGCCCTCGGTATTTCTACCCCGGGGAGGGTAATCTTATCTCCTTCTCTCAGAGCTGCAATAGATTTGATGGCATTTCTATCTCGGTTGACTGCACCTTCAATGTTGATACCTCCAATTTCATACTCTTTCCGCTCGCCATAAGGTAGTATTTCTACTCCCTCCGTTTGGGCTGATAAAAACTGACTGCACAAAGTGATCCATCCAAGCAGGAATAAATTACGAAATTTTGACATCGAAGTGTTACAATTTGCTGAACGAATAGGTAACGATGGGGAACTATGACACGCTGTTGTAATCAATCTTAAGAAATATTTAAAGTTTTGAGGCAGATTCCAGTTGTTCACTGGTTTTACCAAACCGGCGTTCTCTTTTTTGGTAGTCGATAACGGCTTCCAGGAGGTTGTTTTTTTTGAAATCAGGCCAAAAAACTTCTGTGAAATAAAGCTCTGCATAGGCTATCTGCCAAAGCAGGTAATTGGAAATCCGTTGTTCTCCGCTGGTACGGATGAGAAGTTCGGGATCAGGTATATCTTTTGTAGACAAATAGCTACTAAACAAATGCTCATCGATGTCTGCCGGATCGAGTACACCTTTTTTAACATCTTCGGCAATGAGACGACTTGCCTGGACGATTTCCCACCGGGAGCTGTAGTTGAGGGCCAGAACAAGAGTCATTCGAGTATTGTTTTTGGTTGCTTCTATGCCTTCCAGCAAGGCCTTCCTGCTGGCTGCAGGCAGTTTGCTGAGATCGCCAATGGCTTGTAAACGAATGTTGTTTTTGTTCAGGGTTTTCAATTCGTTGCGCACTGCCTCTACCAAAAGTGCCATAAGGGCACCTACCTCACTCACAGGCCTGCTCCAATTTTCGGTCGAAAAGGCATATAAAGTAAGGTATTTAACTCCAATTTCAGCACAAACTTCGGTCACCTCACGCACAGCATCAACCCCATTTTTATGACCAAAAACCCGTGGCTTGCCGTGGGTCTTGGCCCAACGACCATTGCCATCCATGATCACAGCTATGTGACTGGGTAGTCGGTTGAAGTCAATTTGTTGTCTTAAAGTGTCCATTTTGCCGAAAAAGCTGTGCAAAAGTACAAAAACATTGCAATTACAGGCGTGATACCTCGCTTCAATAGTCTTTAAAAAGGGCAATTTGATGAATTGTACATTGGCAAATCTGATTTTAGCCTTCCCTCATTTTTATCTGTTTTGAGGGTATATTGGCTTGTATCTTTTATTTCAACCTACTTAATCACTAATCAATAAAGCTTTACACATATTGAATTAAAATAATATTATTTTCAGTGCCAACACTTTGAAGCACAATGTTATAGTGAAGAATCTTGACATTCACCGGTCAACAAACTTTGATAATCAAGGCAATTTTGTCAACTTTGTCGCATGGTAATCATCATCTTGTCATTTATTACCTCTTTTGCCCTTACCTATGTGGCCATTCCGTCTATTATCCACCTCGCAGATAAAAAAAATCTGGTAGATGAGCCCGGAGAAAGAAGAAGCCATGAAGTAAGGACACCCTCGTTGGGTGGCATTGCCATTTTTGCAGGTATGTTGTTCTCCATCATCATGTGGACACCCTTCAATTATTTTGGCGACCTGCAATACATATTGTGTGCGTTTATCATCATTTTCCTCATCGGAGCCAGAGATGACATTGATCCCATTTCACCTAGTAAAAAACTGGCGGGCCAAATGCTGGCAGCCGCCATCCTGGTGTTTAAGGCCAATGTAAAAATCACCAGCCTCTATGGCATTTTCGGTATTTATGAGCTCAACCTTCCTGCCAGTGTACTCCTAAGTATTTTTACCATTATTGTCATCATCAATGCATTTAACCTCATAGATGGCATCAATGGCTTATCCGGTAGCATAGCCCTTCTTATTTCACTGGTGTTAGGCACCTGGTTTTACCAAATCCAGCGACTCGAAATCGCCATCGTTGCCTTTGCCTTGTCGGGTTCCATTGTAGCCTTCCTAAAGTTCAATATCACTCCTGCCCGCATCTTTATGGGAGATACAGGGGCCTTGCTTTTAGGGCTTGTATGTAGCATTCTGGCCATTTTATTCATAGAAATCCACAAAGACCTGGGCAATTCGCCCTATAAATTTGACGCTGCCCCTTCTTTTGCCATTGCAACCCTTATTCTCCCTCTTTTTGATACCTTAAGGGTTTTTACGCTGAGAATATTAAAGAAAAAATCACCCTTTTTTCCTGACCGGAGTCACATCCACCATGTTTTGATTGATCTGGGCTTAAGCCATATGCAGGCAACCGGCATTCTGATTGGAGTCAATATTTTATTCATTCTGCTGGCCATTTCACTGCAGCACATAGGCAATTTGTATTTGTTGATGATCTTGTTTGTGGTAGCAGTAGCCCTGTCATTTTTTTTAAGTCGGTTTTCGGCGCACAGAAAAATCAATTCACTTTAATGGGTTTTGTGTATGTATTTATCGGAGGCGGAATTGGCGCCATTTGCCGATATGGAATAAGTTTGTGGTTGAGCAAACCGGAAGCCAATGTCATCCCATGGCACACCCTGGTCAGCAATGTCCTTGCTTGTTTTATAGCGGGAGCGCTGGTTGCCTGGTTGCCCAGATCTGGTTACTACAATGAAGGAAGGTTGTGGCTTCTCACCGGTTTTTGTGGTGGATTCAGCACCTTTTCGACCTTTGGAGTTGAGACCCTCTTTATGCTCCAAAGAGGGCAGACCGGTCCGGCATTGACTTATATGGCACTTTCAATGGCGTCCTGCCTGTTGGCTGTGGTTGCAGGCCTAAAAATGTTTGCTTAGTTTTCAAAAAACGTTACACATTTTTGGGAATTATTTACATTTCTTTTACCTTGTCGAAATCAAATAACTTAAATCTAATCTGTATGAAAAAAGTTTTTCTAGCCACCAGTTTATGCCTTTTTGCATGGACTATTGGTGCTCAAACCCTGGATGAATTAAAAACCATGAAGGCAGAAAAAGAAAAAATGGCTGCTGCAAAACAAGCGGAGGCCGATGCCATTAAGGGTGAAATTGCTGACCTGGATTCCAAAATTACTGTCTTATCCGGATGGAAAACAGGAGTCTTCGGAGCAGTAGGATTCAATTTTAACCAGTCGAACAATTGGCAAACCAATGCCATCAAAAATTCAACATCAGCATCCTTTTCAGGAAGTCTGAGTGCTTTCGCTAATCGTCAGGCAGAAAAGTATTTTTGGAACAACTCCGGGAACTTTAACCTGGGCTACCTCAAATTTGACGATGAAGATGTGGAAACAGACGATGCCAAATTCAGAAGGTCGACCGATGTATTGAGGTTTGCTTCTCTTTATGGATACAAGCTCAATAAATGGGTAGCCATCTCAGCCTTGGGTGAATATAGTTCTTCTCTTTTTAACATCAATAATCCCGGTATTTTAGACTTGGGTGCCGGAGCAACCCTGACCCCGGTTACCAATCTGGTAGTAGTAGTGCATCCATTAAACTATCACTTTGCCTTCTCAGACGCAGTAGGAGTAGAATCGGTTGCCCAACTGGGTGCCAAGGTTCGGGCAGACTATACCCGCAAATTCAAAGGAGGCATTTCGTGGTCTTCTACCCTGACTACCTTCCTGCCTTATAGCGGTTCTGAAGCCGGACAACCTGGTCTTTTTGAATATACCTGGCTTAATACCGTAGCCTTTAATGTGTGGAAAGGCATCGGTGTTGGATTTACCTATGGACTTCGCCAGGCAGATTTTGAGACCTGGACCAAAAAAGGTGTTACCCAATCTTATTCAACACTGGGTCTGAGCTACGCTTTCTAAGCCACCTTAATTCAGATATAAACGGTTTTGCAATTTAGCTTTGCAAAACCGTTTTTTTTTATCCAAATTGAAACGAGGTCATGGTAATGGAACCCATGGCCACTTTGTCATTAAATATTTTGACCTCTTCCTTAGGCTGACTTAAGCCCAAAATGTACATCAGCGGATAGTAATGATCAGGGCTTGGTATCGAAAGCAGCCAGTGTTGTCCTTGCTTTTGGTACTCCGTGAGGGCTTTAAAATTTCTTTCAACAACGTGTTTTTTCATTTCATCATTGGCCTGAATTGCCCAATCATAGCCAAATTCTTCCGGCCCACCCCAGTTGATTTTACCCAGGTTGTGAACGATGTTTCCACTACCTATGATGAGCACACCCTTATGTCTAAGTTTTTGTAAGTCTTGTGCCAATTGAAAATGCCAGCTGGCATCTTTGCTAAAGTCAATACTTAATTGCAAAACCGGAATGTTGGCCTCAGGATACATATGCCTTACTATGGTCCAGGTGCCGTGGTCAAGGCCCCATTCGTGGTCAAGACCGGTTGGTACACTTGTGATGGCCTGGACTACCTCTTTTGCCATTTCCGGGCTGCCGGGAGCAGGATACTTTACCTGGTACAAAGCTTCAGGAAATCCACCAAAATCATAGATGGTTCTTGGATTTTCCATGGCTGTAACATGGGTACCTCTTGTCAGCCAATGGGCAGAGATTACCAGGATCATTCTGGGAGTTGGCAACTTTTGCCCCAATTCCTTCCAATTGCGGGAATATTGATTGTCTTCAATTCCATTCATAGGCGAGCCGTGACCCAAAAATAACACGGGCATCAGCTCACTACCCGGGCCTTGCATGGCATCATCATACCATTTACCCAATGAAGAAAGTCCATACGCAACTGGCAGGGTAGCCATGATCTGTAAAAAATGTTTTCGTTCCATAAACTAACATTTGTTGTAACAAATATAAAACTAATAACCCGTCTTTTGCCAGTTAGTTCCCCAATCTTCCTAAATAGCATCTAAACACCTCAAAAATGCTGAAAACTTCGTTAAATAAGGGTTAATTCCCCGTTTTTAACTACTTTTTAGTATTTTACCCGTCGTAATTTACATGCGTTCAATGAAATTATTTTTATCCCTCCTTCTCACCGCCTGGTTCTGCTTACCTGGAGTTCAGGCACAAAGTGATTTTGAATATACCAATAGCGTTTATTCCGATCAGATCAGAAGCATCCAAACCCTGGTCAACGGCATCATTACCTCAGTGCCTGTAATGCGCCTCAACAGTTCTGATCGTTTGGTGATACAATTTGATGACCTCAGCGAAGAAGAAGACAATGAGTTTTACTACAAACTAATCCATTGCACCAAAGACTGGGAAGCCAGTTCCATCCAGGAAATAGAATTTGTGGAAGGTTTTGCGGAAGAGCGGATTCGCGACTGGCAATTGTCAATAGGCACTAAACAAATTTTTACCCATTATTGGTTTTCTCTTCCCAACAGAGACACCCGGCTTCGCATTTCGGGAAATTACCTGCTCCTGGTTTACGACAGGGGCAACGACAATACCCCATTGTTTACCAAAAGGATCATAGTTGCAGAGTCGGCTGTCTTGCCCAACATGCAATGGGTAAGACCCTCGCAAACTGAATTTATCCGTTTCAACCAACAGCTCAATTTGTCGTTTCAGGTTAAAGATGTGAGGTTGGTCAATCCCATGCGCGATGTTTATACCTCTGTAGTGCAAAATGGCAATTGGGACAACGCCATTTATAATGTTGCGCCAAGGGTGTTTAAAGACGGGCTCTTTACCTTCGATCAATTTGGATTGATCAGTTTTCCGGGCAGTAATGAATACCGTTTTTTTGATACCCGGACCCTCATAGGCAGAGGTTGGGGTGTGAAAACCATTGACAACTTCATCGATGGGTATGAGGTCTTGTTGACACCCGCATTGCGAAGGGACCAAAAAGTATATTCCTTCAACTTTGATTTCAATGGCAATTATTATGTTGACAATGTGGACTATTTTTCAAGGGCCATCTTTGACAGCAACCTACAGAATCGGAACAAGCTCGTAGAATTTCGAAACAACTTTGCCTACTTTGATGCCCTCGACAATGAGTGGCAAGGCAGAGAGAAAGACCTGCGCTCAGACTACACCAACGTCATCTTTTCTCTCAAATCACCGCGATTGGATAAAGAGGTTTATGTGTTTGGTGCTTTCACAGACTTCCGGTTGCAGCCCAGATTTAAAATGAAATACGATGATCGCAGAGAAATGTATACCGCCGACATCCTTTTAAAACAAGGCTATTACGACTACCTTTTTGCCACCGAAGGGGAAAACGGAAAAATAGATTTTTCCATCACAGAAGGCAGCTGGCAGGATGCAGAAAACGAATACAAAACCATCATTTATCTTCGTGAATTTGCCACCCGATATGACCGGGTGCTGGGCGTCATCAGCAGCAATTCTTCGGATTACAATTTGAATGGCCGGTAGGTGGATTTATTTTATATACCGTCACCACCCCATTTGCCCGGATTATCCAAAATGTATTTTGTTATACGATGATATGATTTTTCATTTCGTATAATATGGTCATGGTACCGCATTTGCCATTTAAAATCCGGATTGATTATCCGTGCATCTTTGGTTACCGCCGTTTTGAACCCACGAATAATGGATGGTAATTTTTTGGATTGGGGGCCAAATTGATTCATGGTATTGGATGCAGGACCGCAATGGTTTGGGGTCCTGCAAACGGAATTGTATTCATTGGGTCCAATCCTAATAATGGCATGAAAATGATTGGGCATCACAACAAATTCACCCATCTTTAAATTCATATCAGGCCGCATATCAAATGTTTTTATCCATTCCTGATTGACGATTTCACCAATTTCGGATAAAACGATTTTACCCTTTAACACATCCCCAAACCAACATTTTCGGTCATGGGTGCAAATGGTTATAAAATAGGCGGCATCCCAAGCATAATCCCAAAACGGGGCACGTGCTGTTCCATTGCGAAATTTGTTTTGAAATTTTTCCATGTTAAAAACGTTCGGTTGGCAAATTAATGGGTTTTAGGATATACGACATTTTTATTTTCACAAATACGCATTGTTGCGGAAAAGGTGCAATTTTGATCATTGTTAAATTTCATTTGGCAACACACATCCATTTCTTTCCCACCTTCGTTTTTTATACATTTGCAGTCTTTAATAATTGCCATGTCCAGATTTTTAATATTCCTGCTTGCGACCTCTATCATCGTCCTATCGTGTAAAGACAAGGAAGAGGCAGTAGATGTTTCTCACATCACCGCAAAAGCGGAAATAGTGCGGTTTGACCAGGCATTGTTTGCACTGGATACGAATAATTGGGACAAGGAACTGGCAGTTTTGAAAGGCAAGTACCCTCATTTTTGGGAGATCTATAGCAGCCATGTATTGCCGCTAACACCTGATAGCGCCATGTATGACAAAGCCTTGAAGGCTTTTGTGAGCGATGCCACCATGCGACAGTTGTATGACACTACCGTGATGTTGACCGGGGATCTGAAGAGGTTCAGGGAGGAAACCACGGAGGGCTTTAAAAGGATAAAGTATTATTTTCCTAAGTTTACAGAGCCAGTGATTTATACCTTCATTTCTGAGTTTAGCTTTCAGAAGTTTATTTTTAGTGATGGCCCAAGGGATGGCATCGGCATTGGACTGGATATGTTTTTGGGAAGGAATTATCCGTATAAAAACATTGACCCTACCAATCCGAATTTTTCAGGGTATCTGACCCGGACATTTGATAAAGACTATCTGACAAAAAAAACCATCGACCTGATTGTGGAAGATATTACAGGCTCACCGGGGGGAGTAAGGTTGCTGGATTATATGGCCCATAATGGCAAAAAGCTGTACCTGCTCAAAAAGTTTTTACCTTCAGCACCGGATTCTATCATCTTTGAGTACACCGAAAAACAAATGGACTGGGTAAGCAACAATGAACTGGAGATCTGGTCGTTTTTCACAGAACAAAACCTGATCTACGAGACCAATGTCAACCGCATCAATAAGTACATCAATCCATCTCCCGATTCACCGGGCATGCCGGCAGATGCACCCGGGCAGACGGCCAATTATATTGGGTATCAGATGATAACTGCGTATATGGAAAAAAATCCAAATACCACGCTCGACCAATTGATGGCGCTAAAGGACGCTCAGCAGATTTTAGAACTGTCCAAGTATAAGCCCAAAAGATAAATCATAACCTGGCTGCCTGGAGTTTCAGTCGCCTGAGGTAGAGCAACCGCACTACCAGGGCACCTATGATGATGAGGCCACCGGTCATGGGTAAAAACCCGGGCACCTCTCCATACCCTATCATAACCCACAAGGGATTGAATAAGGGTTCCAGCAAAGAGATAAGAGCACCCTCAATGGCGGTGATGTATTTTTGACCATAGGTGAAGAGCAGGAAGCCCAGGCCCAGCTGGACAAAGCCCAAAAATAACAACATGGCGTTTTCCTGGAAGGTAGGCAGGGGATTGCTGAAAAACCAGGGAGAGGTGATCAGCACCACAAAGATGTTGCCCAAAAATATGCCACCGGTTTGGTATTCAAAGGTATTGCTCTTTTGACTGATGAGGATGCCGGCAAGGGCCAGGCCTGAAAGCATGGCGATGTAGATGCCGGGATTGGTGGCCGACATTTCAAAGCCGTCAATGAGAAAGAGGGCCATGCCCACAAAACTCAGGATGACGGTAAGGATGTCGATTTTGAGCAGCTTGGTTTTGAGCAACAGTGGCTCAAGCAAAAGTACGTAGGCCACTCCGGTTGATTGCAAAAAGATGGCATTGGCGGCTGTGGTCATTTTGGTTGAACTCACAAAACAAAGCAATAATGGTGCATAAAAGCAGGCAGAAAGCACGCTTCGTTTGTTGATCTTAAAGGCCTTTTTACCAAAATAAAGCAGGAAAAAAAGCGATGTGTAAAGGCTTCTGTAAAAAAGAATGGTGAAGGCGTCCTGGGGTAACAATTTGACCAGCAGGCCACCGGTACTCCATAGCAAGGCTGCCAGCACCGACAATAAAATACCTTTATTTCTTTCGTCCTTTACCACCTGAAAAATTAAAGTTCAGGATACGAAGGTACAATCTTATTGTGTATATCTTCTCTGAATTCTGGGGGCTATCCTGCACAGGATTTCGTAGGGTATGGTATCACAGGCACTAGCCATGTCTTCTATCGGAAGGTCTTTTCCAAAAAGGATGACCTCATCACCTTCTGCTACCGCACCGGCATGGGTCAGGTCAATCATTGATAAGTCCATGCACACATTACCGATGACGGGTACCTTGTTCGTGTTGACCAGCACCTGAAAGCGGTGGTTGCCACAGCGTCGCATAAAGCCATCAGCATACCCTATGTTGAGCACACCAATGGTGGTTGGCTGGTCTACTTTGTGTCTCCTGTTGTACCCTACATAATCTCCGGGCAACAATTTTTTGATTTGGATAATTTTTGCCTTGAGGGTGTGCACTTTTTCCAAGCGCTGCTGTGCCACACCCGAACTATCAATGCCATACAGCCCAAGTCCCAGTCTGACCAGGTCAAAATGATATTCCGGAAAACGAACGATGCCGGCAGAATTGAGGAGGTGGCGCCTGGGTTGATAGCCCAGGGTTTTTGCAATTTGGTCATAACGTCTCAAAAAGCGTTGTGCCTGTAGGTGGGTAAAGTCATCGTCGCCCTCATCTTCACTGCTACTCAAATGGGAAAACACGCTGATGATGTTTAACTTAAACTGCTGTAAAATATCCAGCAAGGCCGACATATCTTCTTCTCGGAAGCCAAGTCTGCTCATGCCGGTGTCGAGTTTCAAATGGATGCCCAGGGGCAGCAGTCTGCCCTGACGATAATGCACAAAGTCACTCAGCTGATTGATGGAGTATATTTCCAGGTCGAGTCTATTGTCTAGCAGGGTTTGAAAACTTTGGGTATCTGCATTCAATACGGCTATGGGCAGTGTGATGCCGGCCCTGCGCAGCTGAGCCCCTTCATCGGCAAAGGCTACTCCCAGTGCATAAACCCCTTTGTGTTCCAATAATTTGGCAATCTCTTCGCTGCCTGCTCCATAGGCACTGGCCTTGATAATAGGCATGAGCCTGGTACCGGCTTGCAGCATAGAACCATAGGTGCTCAGGTTGTGTTCAATAGCCGCCAGGTCGATGTCGAGACTCACAGAATGGCTCTGGCTGATCATAAATGCATATACTTTCTCAAAGGCAAAACGACGGGCACCTTTGATCAACACGATAGACGAAGTGGGTTCATGCTGCTGCAGGTGATCAAGCAGGTCATGGGTGTTTAAAAAGACCTTCGCATATTTGGGCAGGGCGGTCTGCCCCCACAGATTACCTACCAACCATAGCTCATCAACCTTAGCCTTTTGCACCAGGGCAAGGATTTCTGCGGTGGGATGGGCATTGGCGTGTTCCATCTCCGACAAAATGACAACGGCTTGTCGGTGCCCCTTGTGCTTTTCTGTGAAATCAAGGGCAGCCGCCAGGGCTTGTAGGTCATTGGTATAGGAATCATTGACCACCAGGCAGTCGTTTTTACCCAGGGTCAGTTGCAAACGCATGTCCAGACCCTGCCATGAGGCAAGGCTGTCTTCGATGATGGTCACAGGCACATTGAGCCACAAAGCGGCACAAATACAGTGCATGGCATTTTCAAAAAAGATGCTGCTCTGGTTTTGCAATTCAAAGTGCATTTCCCTTCCCCGCCAGACCAAGTCAACACCTTTTTCCTGAGAGCGCAGTAAACGCACGGCATTGTGCATTTCATAACCCCAATTACATAATTCACCCTTAAAGTCGGCTGAACTTGCGGCCTGGTGGATCATCAGGTCATCGCCATTGTAAACCAAACATTGACTTTCGGCAAAAAGGCGCAGCTTTTCGTTGAGTTTTTGGCCCCTGTTTTCAAACCCATTGTCATGTGCATCACCAATATTGGTGAGGATGCCCAGGGTCGGGCGAATCATTTTTTGGAGCTTGTCCATCTCACCCACCGTGCTGATGCCGGCTTCAAAAACAGCCATTTGATGTTCAGCTGAAATGCCCCATACAGACAAGGCTACACCGATCTGTGAATTGTAACTCTTGGGCGTTTTCACAGTGGCATGAACCCGCGATAACAGGTAACTCAACCACTCTTTGACCACCGTTTTGCCATTGCTACCTGTAATGCCTACTACGGTCAGATCCGGAAAGGCAGCCCTGTGTTGAATGGCTATGGACTGTAAAAAGGCAGTGACGTCAGCCACCAAACAGTAGTTGATGTCATTGTAATCTTTTACAGCTTTTTCATCCGATACCACAAAATTGCGCACGCCTTGTTGGTAGGCAGCACCAATGAAATGATGGCCGTCCTGCAGCTGGCCTTTGATGGCAAAAAACAGCGATTGAGAGGGATATACAATGTTGCGGGAATCTATGACCAGCTTTGTGATCACATCCGTATCCGGTGCCATCACTACCACTTTTTCTCTTTGGCCTCCCGGCATTTCACTCAATCGCAACATAGGCTTCTAGGCTTCTTTTTTTATTTCGTCAACGGCCTTTTGTAAGTCTTTGGCAGCCTTTTCTACTTCTTTGACATTGTCATCTTTTTTGGCAGGACTTTCCTTTTTCTCCTGGATTACCACAGGCTTTTCTTCGTGGGAGGGCTTTTCTTTGCTAAACGTAAATCCCTTTTTGTCGGTACCCACGTAGATGGTTTCTCCATTTTTAAACCCTCCGCCTAGGATCTCTTTGGCCAGGTGGTTGACCAACTCTTTGTCGATCACCCTTTTTAAGGGCCTGGCTCCAAATGCGGGTTCGTAACCCATGTCCACTATGAGGTCCATGGCGCTCTCGCTGAAACTGATGGCAATGCCCTGGATGGCCAGGTTTTTTACCACCTTTTTGAGCATCAAAGCGGCAATTTGTTTGACTTCTGCCCGGCTAAGTGGCGTGAATACAATCTTTTCATCGATCCTGTTGAGGAACTCGGGCCTTAGGTTTTCTTTGAGGATGTCAAGCACCTCTTCTTTGGTGGTCTGGATGATGTCGGCCTTGTGCTTATCACCAAGGGCTTCGAGGTCTTCAAAGTTTTCCAGGATTTTTTCAGCCCCCATATTGGAGGTCATAATCACGATGGTATTTCTGAAGTTGGCAACCCGCCCCCTGTTATCGGTGAGTCGGCCATCATCCAACAATTGGAGCAAGATGTTGAAGGTATCGGGATGGGCCTTTTCTATTTCATCGAGGAGTACAATGGTGTAAGGCCTGCGCCGCACCGCTTCAGTGAGTTGACCTCCTTCGTCATAACCCACATATCCCGGAGGCGCTCCCACCAGTCTGGACACAGCGTGTTTTTCCTGATACTCACTCATGTCGATGCGGGTAATGGCGTTTTCATCGTCAAACAACACCTCTGCCAGGGCCTTTGCCAACTCGGTTTTACCTACCCCGGTTGGACCCAGGAAAATAAAACTGCCAATGGGCTTATTGGGATCTTGAAGGCCTGCCCTCGACCTGCGCACAGCATCGCTCACAGCAGTCACGGCTTCTTTCTGGCCTATGAGTCTTTTGCCCAATTCTGCCTCCAGTCCGAGAAGTCTTTCTTTGTCGTTTTGCAACATCTTATTGACGGGAATGCCCGTCCAGCGGGAGATCACTTCGGCTACATCATCAGCACTTACCTCACCTGAAGTAAACCTATCTTCTTCCGGTATGGCGGCCAGCTTTTGTTCGGCTGCTGCCAGGCGCTGATGGATGGCGGCTTGTTTGCCACTCTGCATTTCAGCGTAGGCGGCATGATCTTCTTTTTGAAGGGCAGCGTCCATCTCAAGGGTCAGTTTTTCGAGCTCGGTCTTTGACTGCTGAATTTCATTGGCCAGCTTTCTTTCGTTTTCCCAGAGCTGTTCTAATTTGGCCAGCTCTTCCCGGCCTGTCTTTATCTTTCCTTCAATTTCTGTTACTTTAAGGGCATTGCCTTCTTTTTTCAGCAATTCTCTTTCGATGTCCATCTGCTGTACCCTGCGTTTCAACTCATCTATGTTATCGGGTACAGAGTCGAGTTCAAGTCGCAATTTGGCAGCTGCCTCATCGATGAGATCCAGGGCCTTATCCGGTAATTTGCGATCGGTCACATACCGTGCCGACAGCTCGGCTGCGGCCTTGAGGGCATCGTCTTTGATGCCTATCTTGTGGTAGGTTTCGTATTTTTCCTGAGCACCTCTAAGTATAGAAATAGTTTGCTCTACACTGGGTTCTTCTACGTCTACATTTTGAAACTTGCTGGCCAGGGTCTTGTCGCCTTCAAAATATTTCTGGTATTCCTCCGGTGTGGTGGAGCCAATGCAAAACAGCTCACCCCTCGACAAAGCGGGTTTGATGATGCCTGCAGCGTCCATAGCTCCGTTGCCCCCACCCGCACCCACCAGGGTATGGATGTCTTCAATAAACAGGATTACTTCTCCGTTGCTGAGTTTTACGTCATCGAGCAAAAATTTGAGCCTTTCTTCAAATTCGCCCTTGTACTTGGCACCGGCTATGACCGCAGGCAGATCAAGGGCATACACTTGTTTACCCAGGAGGTTTTGAGGTACGTCTTTGTTGACAATCCTCCAGGCTATACCTTCTACAATGGCCGACTTACCCACACCGGTATCTCCGACCAGGATGGGATTGTTTTTTGTTTTTCGGGATAAAATATGGATGATGCGTCTGATCTCTTCATCCCTGCCTATGATTTTATCAAGGCTGCCGCTCTCTGCCTTGGCATTGAGGTTGATGGCAAACTTGTGCAGGTTCTGTAAGGGTGTGGCATTGGCCTGATCGGTTACTTTTTTGCCCTTGCGCAACTCCAGGATGTTTTTTTTGACCAACTCGGTATCGCAGCCCAGGCCTTTGATCAGCACGGCGGGGGCATCGTTGCCGTCTACCAGGCCCATCAGCATTACCTCCGGTGTGATGTATTGGTCGCCAAGGTCGGCCATAAATTTTTTGGCTTTAGAAAGCATGGCATTGGCCTCTGGTGTTAGCTTTTGTTTTTCAACCGACTTTGCCCTGGGTGCCTTTTCTACAAAATTATACAACTCTCTTTTGAGCAAGGGCATGTTGACATTCATGGCCTTAAAAAGATCGGGAATAATAACTTCATCTGAGTCGATGATGCCAATCAGTAAGTGAGCCGTTTGTACATCTTCCTGGTTGAGACTGGCCGCCAGGCGCTGACCCTTCAAAATGGCGTCTTGTGCGCTTACGGTAAAATTCTCGTATGTCATACGTGTCTTTTTGAGTCACTAAGATAAGTCAATTGTTGCATTGGCTCCCTTATTCTGGATGAACCGCTTCAAATTATCGCTCAATCCCCGTCAGACCTCAAATAGCAGAGATTTTTTTGGTAATGGGTGAAGTCCCCTTTTTTTAAACAACGGTTAAGGAGCCAGCCTGGAAATGGCCCATCGGCCCTCTTCTTTTCTGAATTTGATGCGGTCGTGAAGCCTGCTCAGCCTGCCCTGCCAAAATTCAATCTCTGACGGTACCAGCAAGTAGCCGCCCCAATGGGGTGGTTTAGGCAGGGTATCCTGCCCTTCAAACAAGGCTTCTGTTTCTGCCACCAGTTTTTCTATGACGGTGCGATCTTCGATGACCCTGCTTTGTGGCGAAGACCATGCTCCAATCTGGCTGTCGCGGGGGCGACTCTGAAAGTACTGGATGGATTTTTCTTCATCGTATTTTTCCAATTTTCCACGGATACGTACCTGGCGACCCAGTTCGAGCCAGGAAAAGACCAGGCAGGCATTGGGATTGTTTTCAATTTGCCTGGATTTGTCGCTGGTATAATTGGTGTAAAAAACAAAGCCCGTATCATCGAGCTCTTTGAGCAACACAACGCGGGCGTCCGGCATGCCATGAGCATCAACCGTGGCAAGGGTCATGGCATTGGGCTCACGCACCTCAGCCTTGACCGCCTCATCAAACCAAAAATGAAATTCCTCGAATGGGTTTATGTTTACTGAAGCCATATCGAGGGCTTCATTGGCGTAGTGTTGCCTCATAGAGGCGATGTCGTGCTTCATATCGCAGCTATTTCTTTGATTTTACTGATTAATACTTGTTTGGGTTGGACGCCGGCAGCCCTCCATTCCATCTTGCCATTTCTGAAAATAGCTATTGTAGGTATGCTCATGACCTGAAGTCTTTGGGCCAGCGCTTCGTTTTTATCGACATCAATTTTCACAATTTTGATGTTGTCGCCCATCTCATTTTTTACTTCCTGAATGATGGGGGCCAAACTTTTACAAGGACCACACCAATCGGCATAAAAATCGATTAAAACCGGGGTGTCTGAATTGATGATATCACTGAATTTCATGGGACTATTTGAATTAATAAGTTAACGTTACAAAATTTTTGTTGGTTCAAAAGAGTGGCAAAATAGGGATCATTAAATGAAATGATGGTAACCCATGTTGCATTAAACTATTATTTTGTTTTATGAGATTTTTTAAAATTTTCTTTTGTTTAAAAAGGGTGATAGAGGCTCGATTTAAACAAAAATTTGCTTAGGTTTGCCAAAACAGTAATTTTACTTCGTATGGAGGCAAAAAACAACAAAAAAGTTCTGAGGTCGTGGGCCATTTTTGACTGGGCCAATTCGGCCTATGCCCTGGTGATATCAACGGCTATTTTTCCCACTTACTTTGTAAAAGCAACCCCAGAAACCATTGATTTTATGGGCTCCAGTTTCAGCAATGCAGCCTTGTATTCATTTTCGGTTTCTTTTTCCTACATCATCATAGCGGCCCTTTCCCCCATTTTATCGGGCATAGCAGATTTTTCGGGCAGAAGGATGTTTTTTCTGAAAGTTTTTACCATGATGGGCTCTCTCAATTGTATGGTATTGTATTTTTTCAATGGCTCCGACGATCTATGGTGGCTGGGCACTACCGCTTTCATACTGGCTACCATTGGGTTTGCCGGGAGTCTGGTCTTTTATGATTCCTATCTGCCCATTATTGCCACCGAAGATCAATACGACAAGGTCAGTGCCAAGGGCTATTCTTATGGTTACGTAGGTAGTGTGATTTTATTGGTCTTTATCCTCATTATGATCCAAAAACCAGGTTGGTTTGGCATTACCGACCCCTATCTACCTTCAAGAATTGGCTTTGTTTTAGTAGGCATCTGGTGGGTAGGCTTTGCCCAAATTACCTTCAAAAACCTCCCCAAAGACAATCGATCGGCTTTGGGCAAAGGTTTCATAAGCAACGGGTACAGAGAAATCAATAAAGTTGTCAAAGAGGCTTTAACCCAGCCCGATGTTAGTCGGTTTTTAATTGGCTTTTTCCTTTACAGTGCAGGAGTACAAACCGTGATTTACCTGGCTACCATCTTCGCTGAGCAAGAGCTGAAGATGGAGACAGGCGAGCTTATCCTGGTGGTACTCATCATCCAACTGATCGCCATTGCTGGTGCCATGCTTTTTGCCCGGGTTTCTTCACTCGTGGGCAATCGCAATGCCATTATCATACAGATTGTAATATGGATGATCATCTGTTTGTTGGCCTATTTTACGGCGAGCAAGCTGATGTTTTACTTCACCGCAGGCCTCGTGGGCATGGTTTTAGGAGGCATCCAGGCCTTGTCAAGAGCCACTTATTCCAAGTTGTTGCTACGCCAGAATGCCGAAAGCGACATCACTTCTTACTTTAGCCTTTACGATGTTTTGTATAAGTTGTCTATCGTGGGCGGTACCCTTTTGTTTGGCATTGTTTATCAAATGACCGGCAATATGCGCAACTCTGTTTTGGTGTTGGCCTTCCTGTTTTTATCCAGTATATTTTTTATTGCCAAGGTCAACGTAGGTACGAAGGACAACAATGCTGCTGCTTAAAAAGAAAAAAGACAAAGAAATCTCTTTTCTTTGCATCACTTTTTAACCCTGGATAATACATGGAACTGACCTGGTTTGACCATCTTTTCTTTTTTGTAATCGGTGTGGTATTCCCAACCATGGCTATCATGACGGAAAAACCCGGCAATGAAGATGACATGGACATGAGTTACCTGCCACCCAAAAAACACATTTACTATACCAATGGCCTCATGCTGCTGATTGGCTCATTGATGGTCTTAACCCTTTGGAATGTCACCTACCGATCTTTCGAAAAACTAGGCTTTCACGACATTATGATCAATCCTACCGCTATTTGGATCGTTGTGGCCATCTCCCTTATTTACATTGTAGACACGGTGTACAATGTCATCCAAAACAAAAAAGACCCACAGAAATGGCAGGACTTATCCCACATCATGCCTTCCACCTGGTCTGACTACCGCCATTTTATTTTTCTGGCCTTTGCCGCCGGCATTTGTGAGGAGATTATTTTCAGGGGCTTCATGGTCAATTATGTGCTCGAAATGACTTCGGCTACCTCATTTTCAGTGCCTCTTGCCTTGATTGTGCCCGCCTTTATTTTTGCCATCAGCCACATTTACCAGGGCTGGCTTTCTGTGATTAAGATAGCTTCGATCTCCCTGCTTTTTGGTGCCCTGTACATGTATACATCCTCTCTCTACCTGGTCATCATCATCCATACCGCGGTGGATCTGGTTTCCGGTGCCGTTATGGTGGGTGTTTCGAGAAGCAAATAAATCAATGCTCTGCGAACCTTTTTGTATTTTTGTGTATTGATATTGAACAGGCAAAAGCCGTAAATTCATGGATGCCACAACTTACTTAAAAAAAGCCGGACTCAAACTCACCCCTGTCAGACTGCGGATGGTAGAGATTTTTGATGCCGCCGACCATGCCCTGCATCAACAGGAGATTGAAAGTGGTTTTGACGGCATCGACCGCATCACGTTGTACCGCACCCTGAAATCATTTGAAGAAAAAGGCCTAATCCACAAGATTACGGACCTGGATGGCAATAGCAAATACGCCATGTGTGAGTCAGAGTGCCTGGAGCACCACCACCATCACCACCATGCCCACATACACTTTCAGTGTGATCATTGCCACCTAACCTACTGTGTTGAAAATGTGGAAATTCCCAACATTGAAATTCCAGGTAAGTTTTTGGTAACCGGCCAGAATATTACCATTACCGGCAAATGCGAAAATTGTCAGTAGCCCACATCGATGCCCGCTTGTTTCCCATCCTGGACTCAGTAACGGACCCGGAAGTACCTGTGCTTACCATCCTAGATTTGGGCATAGTGCGGTATGCGGGTTTTATGGACAATGGGCTGTTGAAAATAGTGATCACCCCTACTTATTCCGGTTGTCCGGCCATGGATGTCATTCAGTTTGAAATCAACGCTGCCCTTGAGGCCGCCGGTTTTCACAACGCAACTATAGAAACCATCCTTTCACCTGCCTGGACTACCGATTGGATGACAGATGAGGGCAAAAATAAATTGAGAAAATATGGCATTGCGCCTCCTGCTGAAATGACCTCAGACCCCTCTTTTATGTCGGGTAAGGCAAAGGTGATAGCTT
This sequence comes from uncultured Bacteroidota bacterium, assembly GCA_937872515.1. Lineage (GTDB taxonomy): Bacteria > Bacteroidota > Bacteroidia > Chitinophagales > Saprospiraceae > JADKBO01. The sequence continues at coordinate 30,856 of CALMSX010000056.1, read as the reverse complement.
GTCCACTTTGCGGCTCCAACCATACAGAGATGATCTCACTATTTGGCAGCACTGCCTGTAAGTCGCTCTACAAATGCAATGACTGCAAAGAACCTTTTGATTATTTTAAATGCCATTAATGCCCTAATGAAGAGGGTGGGTGGTCAAACTTTCCAACATTTTGCGCATCAACTTTTTTCGAATTTCCCTTTGTATATCTCTCGATACCGATTTTAAGGTGTATTGAAATTTCAACTCCACATGATCGCGGTCGATATTGGCCACCTTGAGTTCGTGTGATCCCATCTCCAGGTAATCTTTGTACTGAGACAGGGTCTCGGCAAGGGCGATTTCAATTTTCTGAAGCGACACCATATATCGGGGATCTACATGAAATTCTACCGTCATGCGGCGAAGGTCACGTTTGGTATAATTGATGATATCCGCGTTGTAAAACTTGAGGTTGGGTATGTAGATGATGTCGTCGTCATCATTCATAAGGGTTACCTTTTGTAGTCCGATATCGATGATCTTGCCCTTTTGATCACCTACTTTGATGTAGTCATCCAGCTCAATTTTGGTAGAAAAACCATTGAAGAGACCCACAATAATTTCTGCAATAAAATCTTTGGAAATGATGGCAAGTGCGGCTGCAACGATGCTCAGTGAGGTAAAAACCTCGTTGGGGTTGAGGCCAAAAATTGACAACAGACCCAGGATGATAGCAATTACGGATATAATAGAAAACAAATTAGACAAGCCCACAATAAGATTGTCTCTCAACTTGCCGGAGCCGTGCTTGCGGTCAATTTTGTACCAAAGGGCAATGACATCAATGATGATTCTGAATAGCAGAAGCAAGATGGAAATACTCAACAGCGTATTGATAATGCGCAGTTTGGTATTCACTTCATGAAAATCATGGAAGAATCGCCAATAGACAGCCAGCGCCAGCATGCCTGCCATGAGAAATATTTTAATCAGTCTTGTCATCATCATTTAGCCTTGTATCCTGATGGTAGTTGTTTTTTTCGAGATAGTAAACGATGGCAAAAGAAAAGGCAAAAACAAAATGGGCAGCATAAAGCCATCTGGCGGTCAGTAAGCCCAGCTCATCTACATGGTAGATGTGAAAAGCGATGACCAGGTGATACGCCATTAAAAATAAAAACAGTTTGCGATCTCTTTCCTGATAGGCAAAGCCACGGTATATGGTATAACAAAGTCCACCTATGGCACAGTCCTGGATGCCGGCCCACTTGATCATGGCCAGTTCGTCGGGATCAAAATGACCTGTAAACCAAAAAGGGATAAGCAGCATGACGCCTCCTGAAATCAATTCAAAAAGAGCTTGAAAAAAAATAAGATTTTGGGAAGTAATATTATTCTTCATTGGCCTCTCTGTTGTAGCCAATGGGCTGAAATCCAATTGCGGCCTTGCTGGGTTCATCATCGTCATAATCTTCCCAATCTGTAATTTCTTTGATCAGGGTTTCTACATGTCTGACAATGAAGGGAATTTTTAATTCATCGGGTCTTAAAATTTCGATCATGCGGGGACTTTTGGGCTCGCCGTAGCCTTCAATGTGGGGGCTCATGATCATCACCATGATTTTACCGTTGAACAATTGCTGGTAGATGAGCGAACCATTGTTTTTGATCATGGTGCGCTTAACACCGGAATCTTCAATGTTTTCTGTTATACCGCTGCTGGATCTGCCCAGGTCCAATAAAATGGCTTCCAGGTTTTCAATTTTATCCTGAACTTTTACTTCAGCTTTGATTTCAGACCTTTTCACGATCTCTTCAAGGGTAGTCATCACCAGAGGCTTTAGACTTTGATGCCAGGCCACTCTGTAAGTTGCCGTATTGTGGAGAACTCTTTTGTAAGTATCTGCCTTCGACAATAAACTTCCCAATTCTAAACTCATACTTTTTTTCACAAATATGAAAAAAATGGCTGAAAAACAAGGTTGTTGAACGTTATTAATTGCCAAAGAGCCTTATTTATGTCCATTTTTAATGATTTTATAACAGAAGTTGGCCGCAAAAGATTTGTAATTTTGCACATGTTTCAGACCAGACCCTCATACCTTATTGTCGTTTTTTTCTTATCTGTAATGTCCCTGATAGGCCAGTCCCGGCTAAAAGGCAGGGTTACAGACAGAAGTGGACTAGCCTTTGCCTCGGTTTACGAGTTGGGCACCACCAATGGTACCCTGACCAATGAAGAAGGTTATTTTGAACTTGACTTAAAACCAGGAGACCACCAGCTGGCCTTTCAATACCTGGGTTATGGCTCCCAGACCCGAAAAATATCATTTCCCAAAGACAAAGAAATACAGGTAGCTCTCTTGCCTGAGAATTTTCAGATAGCTGAAGTTGAAATTGTAGCGGGTGAAGATCCGGCCATGCCCATCATCCGGAAAGCCATTGAGTTGAGAGAACAAAATCTGAAAAAAACGCCTGCCTACCGATCTGAACTCTACATCAAAGCACTGATGAAAATTGTGGACGCACCTGAGAGTTTTCTGGGTCAAAATCTGGGCAGCATGGATGGCATCCTGGACTCTACCCGGCAAGGCATCCTGTATTTTTCTGAATCCCTGTCGAGGATCAACTTTGCCCCTCCTAAAAACTATAAGGAAGAAATGTTGTCATCCAAGGTCAGTGGAGACGACAGGGGTATCAGCGTTAACCAATTCAGCTATGTAAATTTTAATTTCTACAACGAAAACATTCAACTTTTCAGAGAGCTCATCAGCCCTTTATCCGGCAGTGCGCTTCAATACTATAATTATTACCTGTATGAAGAATTTACGGATGAAACGGGCCAAAAAGTGTATAAGATCAAGGTAAAACCCAAATCTACCTTCAGACCGTGTTTCAGTGGCTTCATCTATATCAATGAAGGACTGTTTAACATCAACAAACTGGAACTTAAAGTTTCAGGTGATGCTTTAAAAAATCCCGTGGTAGATACGATCAACATCCAGCAGGTATTTTTGCCCATAGGCAATGATGGTTATTGGCCGCTATTTACCCAAAACATAGGTTTTAAAGTAAAAGTATTCACATTTACTACCCAGGGCAACTTTAATTACATTTTTAAAAATTACGAGGTCAACCCACCCTTTAAGCAGGGCTTTTTTGGAAGTGAAGTTTTTGCCGTGAGTGATAGTGTGATCAAAAATGACACTACTTACTGGACCCAAAACAGGCCCATCCCCCTCACAGCTGAAGAGTCTATGGACTATGTCAAAAAAGATTCAATCGCCCGGGTCACTTCATCACCGGCATACCTGGATTCAATTGACAGAGCCAACAATCGCTTTAAAATCTCAGACATCTTTTTTGGCTACAATGCCGGCAATTCCATCAAAAAAATAGGTTATGGCTTTATCTCGCCATTGACCACCTTTCAGTTTAATGCGGTAGAAGGCACCAATTTTTCTCTCCGCCCCTATTTTACCAAGTCAAACAAAAATGATTACAACCTATACCAGATCAAAGGAGAGGTAAGGTATGGCCTGGCCGACAAAACATTTAAATGGACCCTGGATAGCAAATGGAATTACAACATAAAAAACCAATCGTACGTCCGACTGAGCGGGGGCAGAGATTATTTGCAATACAATGAAGCCGGCATTATCTCTACCCTCGGCAATACCTTTTACAGCTTGTTGCTAAAAAGAAACACCGCCAAACTTTTTGATAAAAAATATGTAGAACTGGGTTGGGGAACCGAATTGTTCAATGGTGTTTCTGCCGCAATACAAGTGTCAATTGCTGACAGAAGTGGCTTGTCAAACAATTCTCAGAGAAGCTGGAATTATAAAAACAAAAAGTACGAACCCAACAACCCGTTTAATGTAGATGAAGATGTATTTAGTTTCAACGATAAAATCTTCAAACAGGCCCTGACCATTAAAATCATTCCGGGTCAAAAATACCAGAGCTATCCAGACCACAAGGTGCGGATAACAGGAGGCTATCCCACCATTTATTTGGGTTATGAAAAAGCAAGCCCACTTACTGAAGATTATGCATCTTTTTCCAAACTAAAACTAACCTTGTTGGACCACTTTGTTTCTGCCAACATTCTGGGTTATTTTTCATACCGCGTAGAAGCCGCCACGTTTTTGGACAAAGCCAGGGTGGGACTTCCTGATTATTTTCATTTCAGGGGTAATCACCTGGTGGGAGGTTTTAGGTCTCCGTATATGCAAACCTTTAAGTTGCAAAAGGGTTATCAATTCTCGAATACAGATGCTTACGTAGCCGGCTGGTTTGAACACCACATGGACGGCTTTATCAACGATAAAATTCCGCTGCTCAACAAGCTGGGCATTACCGGCATCTATAGCTGTTCTGCCCTGATCAAAGATGGTTTCAGGTATATTGAGCCGGGTGTGGGCATTGAGGGTATTAAGATTGGTGCCATCGACATCATGCGGGTCGACGTTTTTTGGAGCTTTGTCAACGGCAGCTATCAGGAAACCGGTCTAAGGCTTGGTTTTTCCACTTTTTTTGAAAATATATTTGGTGGGGAATAAAAAAACCGGCTTTTACCAACCTCCGGTAATATTCTGGCGTCTATCGGTAAACAACAAAATTTTCACCGATGGAAAAAATCAAACTTATTGCCTTACTTGCGATCATTACCCTTACCCTCAACTCCTGTTTAAAGGACACCTGTAAAACATCACAGACCTATCTCAGGTACGAAGCTGTTTACAAAACCGGAGAAGAACTCCGCACCCCACTGGAAGTGAAGGCTCCCCAAAAAATAGTAAATCCCGGAAAGATATATTACTACGACCACTATCTCCTAATCGGTGAGTTGGGTAAGGGCATCCACGTCATTGACAACGCCGATCCTGCCAATCCGGTACCGGTGGCCTACTGGGCTTTTGAAGGCAATGTAGACATCGCCATTCATGGCAAACAAATGTACCTCGATCAGTTTATCGATTTGGTGACTTTTGATATCAGTAATTTTTTACAACCGGTAGAAGTATGCCGCCGCAATGACATTTTTCCATCCTTTGGTTTTGTACAAAACAAGGGCTATCTGGTAGAATACAAGTACAATGAGGTCAAAGAAGAAGTTGACTGTTATACCAATAATTATGGCAACTATTATTTTGAAGGAGAATTCCTTTGGGTAACGGCAGACTTTGCAGGAAAACCAGGACTAAACAGTTCATTTTCGCCTGCGGTCGTATCACAGGGATCGGGCATAGCCGGCTCTTATACCCGTTTTTGTGTGTTGAATAACTTTCTATATAGCGTAACCACCAACGAACTGATTCCATTCACATTGACCGAAACCGATTGTCCGGTAGCACAGCAAAGGGTACAGGCCGGCTGGAACATTGAAACCATTTTCCCCTATAAAAACAACCTCTACATAGGTTCACAAAACGGGGTGTTTATCTTTAGTGCCTCCAACCCGTACCGCCCTACCCACCTATCTACCTTCTCACATGTTACCGGATGCGATCCAGTAGTGTGTGCGGATGACCTGGCCTTTGTCACCATCCACAACGGCACCACATGCGGTGGAGTGCGCAATCAACTCGACATCCTCAACATCACCAATCCGGCAAGTCCGTTTGTTGTGCAGAGTTACAACATGGCCTATCCACAAGGCCTGGCCCTAACCTCCAAATACCTATATCTGTGTGATGATGGTTTTAAAATTTACGATCGCACCACGCCGACCAATTTAAAACTAATGAAACACCTATCCGGTATCGACGTAACCGATGTGATTGCACTTGGTGATGAGCTGGCCATCCTGGTGGGAGCAGATGGTTTTTATCAATACCAGACCACCAATCCATCAGCCCCTGTTTTACTTTCCAAAATTGAAGTAAAATGATGAAGGCGTTTTTAATATTTCTGATTTGTATGGGCTTTGGCTGTCATATTATGGCCCAGGATGCCACAAAATATACAGACAAAGTCATACTCAAAGATGGAAGTAAGTTGTACGGCAGCATTGTTTCCTGGGATGTGACTAACCTATTGGTATTGCGACTTCAAAACGGAGGTGAATGCAAAATACCCTCCAATACCATTAAAAAAGTGGAACAGGCTGAAATCGACGGCATGAAAAAAATAGGTGGATTTTCACTCCAGCCAAAAAAGATATACGGCAGTATTTCAGCAGCGGCCCTTGTGGGAAGATCACCCTGGGGAGAAAGCAGCCTTGGAGGTGCTTTGCATGCCAATGCCAGATATGCCATACACAGACTTTGGGCCGTTGGCCTGGGTGCTGGAGCTGAACTTTATTTGCCGGATCAAACCATTGAAATTCACAGCTACCCAACGTATGCCACCGTTTTATGGCAGCCTGCTAAAAGACTAGGCATCCAGGGCAGCGTGGGTTATGCCTGGGTTGGTCGGGGACAAAATGCCGACTATTCAAAAACATATACCGGAGCTAGTGGGGGACGATATGTAGCCATTCAGCTACAATATGCTTTCAACACCCATTTATTTCTTTTTGCCGGGGTTCAAAGCTCTGCCAAAAAAAGAGAATGGACCCAGGTCTGGGATGAACGGAATCACGGTTATGATCGTTATCAACACAACAGGATGGCCTTAGGCTTGACCTATACTTTATGATCTATCCAAAAAAGACATGGACCGAAGAAGAGCTGGTAAAAGCTTGCGCTCTCAATGACAGGAGGGCTCAGGAGGCTTTTTACCGGCGCTTCTTTCCGGTGATGTGGTCTATGACCATCAGATACCTCCAGGATGAAGACAAGGCCATGGATGTATTGAATATGGGTTTTTTGAAAGTGTTTACCCATCTGTGCACCTATGAATTCAAGGGTAGCCTGGAAGGCTGGGTAAGGCGCATCATCTACAATACCATGGTAGATTTTGTTCGCCAAAACAATCGATATGTAAAATTTATGGTCTTTGACAGTCACGATGTAGCCGTAATGGAATCCGGACCATCTGCCTTGTACGAAGAAGACCTGTTAAAAGAAATTGACAAGTTGCCCCCGGCGAGTAAGGAGGTATTTACCCTCTTTGCCATTGAGGGCTATTCTCACCAGGAAATTGCAGAAAAACTAGCCATCAGTGAGGGTACCTCCAAATGGCACTTATCCAACGCAAGACAAATTTTAAGAACAGTTTTGACAAAAAAAGAAAACGACCATGTGGTTCAACAAAAAATCAGGTAGGATGCCAGAAGACAGAGGCTGGGAAGCCATGCGGCAGATGCTCGACAAGGAACTGCCCGAAAAGAAAAGAAAAAACAGATTGATGCTTTGGTTCTGGCCATTGCTCCTGGGTCTTGGCTTGGGCTACTATTATACCTTTACCAATAGCAGCAATGATCACTCTCCTACCCAATCAAAAAGAGCAGGAGACATCGTCAACCTGCAAACAAGGGAAGAGGTAAATCCACCGATAGTTGTGGAAACGCCAAACCATGAACCAATAACTACAAACTTGTCATTGCACAAGGAAGAATCCATAAAAACAGCACCAGTAGAAAGGGAGTTAAAGAAAAATAAAAAGATCACCATTCAGGAAAACAATCAAACCAAAAATTCAAGCACCCCACCCTATTTGACTCAATTATCTATTCATGAAACGGCTTTGCCTGCTTCAAACCAGATCCCTGCTGATCATTTGGATGAGCAGGCTGTTGAAGTGGAACAGGCCATTGAAAGAAATGTAGAAGAAAACCGAAATACGTGGATAACAACCTTTCTCGCCGAAAAACCCCTTCAGCCTATAGCTGACAATTCTGATGATCAAATGCCTGCCGTGGCCCTCATAAGTAACAAAGCAGGCTGGACTTCTGCCTTTAAGCCTTATGTTGCAGTGGCGGGTTTGATGTCGCATGACACCAAAGACAAAGGATATAGTTTAGGCGCAGGCCTGCTATGGAAGCCGTTTACCAGGCTCTTTTTATCAGCAGGAATCCATTACGAAAACTACAGAGGCACCTATGCTTACCCTGCAAAAAGCATTGCCCTGGATTTAAAATCACAAGATTTTAACGCGCTTACCAATGTTAGACAATGGTCGGTACCTGTGCTGTTACACCTAAATGTGATTGGCGATCGTTTGCGAATTCAGGGCGGTGTGGTATCCAACTACATCCGCAAAACCAATGAATATTACGCTTTGCCCGCCTTAGCAAATGTTGAATTGGCGCCGGGTGCCGTAGAAAACAGCTTGTCATATGCCAGTGCGGCGGCCAATACCATACCCCGTCATTATTTTGAATGGCAAACGGGCTTGAGCTACCGGTTTTGGAAATCATTTTCAGGAACAGCGTATTACCGCAGGCAGTTTGAAAAAGAAAACCCAGGCATTGTACCTTCTACCGGCTTGTATGGCTTACAATTGACCTATCAATTTAAGTAAGATCAGTGGCCGGCTGGTCTGCTTTGACCTGGTGCCATTTATTGATCAGCAAGCCCAAAAGAATGGATAAAATACAATAAGAAGTAAAAAACAAGGCCCCGGCGGCAAGGTGGGTATAGTTGACCGTTTCAATGGCAAATCCCCCCTTGTTTTGCTCTAATTGCGCCAGTTGGGCATCAAACATGCCGTAGAAACCAATGTAAGCCATAAAGAGGGCCACCACAAAGACATCGGCCATACTCCACTTGCCCAGGTAAAAAATAGTATTGCGCGCAAACCGACTTTGTTGCAAGGCTGGATAATTGAGGAATAAGCCCCCAAGGATCAATTTGATCAATGGAAAAATCACAGAAAAACAGAGTATCATTATTCCCACAATTTTGAGATCATAGCCCCTGCTCTCAATGAGGTTTTGGGTCACATCCAGAATGGATTTACTCTGAAAAAACACCACCTGCTCTGCAAATGAAAGGTCCTGCTCAAAGAGGTTAAAAACAAAGGAATTGAGCCTTGCATCGATGACAATCATGGGCAGAGAAATGCCCAGACCCAGGAGCAAGACTGAAAACAACGTTATACCTGCCACCGCCCATGCTGCCCTTCCCTTGTAATAAAGCAGAAACAAAAATGCCAGCGAAAGGGCTACCAGACCCATCAGCAGGGTGTTGTATTGTCTTTGGTTTGATTTGTAGCCTTCCAGTTGTTGGGTGATTTTAGTTTTTGCACATGTGAGGTCTTCGCATTGATATTGTTGGTAAACCGGAAATCTTGGATCTTTATAACTGTATTTATCCTTGTACTGGAGGAGGCGCACCAGCTCTTCCTGCATGAGTTGCTGAAAGCGGGGCTCATTTTTTTTCAATTCAGCGGCCAACTGCCTCGCCATTGAGGGTATATTTTGTTTGATGTTGAGCGCCTCAATTTGTTCATTGATATTGTCTTTAAAAAGTTTAAGCAACATCTTGTTGACCTTGTTACTTTTTTCAGCTTTGGCAATGACTTCATTAAAAATGGCCCCATTACCTATGTACTTGTCATAAATGCCATATAGGTATTTTTTTAGCTCTGCCTCAGCTTCCTTGTAGGCGTTGGGAGAAATTTGAAATTGTTCGATGTGGCCGGTAAAAACATAAAATGCCTTTTCTTTCCATTCCTGCATATTGAAAAGGCCGTAGTTGATGCGGTGGATTTCGGCAAAATCGGCCTCAAGGCGATCAATCTGGCGTTGTTCGTCCCTGATTTGCCAGGCCAGCCAGCAGCAGGCCACAAAGGTCGAAAAGACAGGGAGGTACCACCATTTTGAATTCACCGTTATCAGATTTTAAAGTGCAAATATAGATGTGCAACCCCAGTAAAACGGAAGAAAATAGCAAAGGTTGCATCGGTTTGGTGTAAATGTTGTGCTTTTGCCCATGCTCTGACTTCCAGAAAATCATCATCTTTGTGCCATGGTTTGGAGAGAAGACAGCGTGGCATACCATCACTTTTGTGCAAGTCACAAGGCAGTGCTACCCCTTTTTTTTCAAGCTGAATGGTTAGACAGCGTGGTTACTCAGGGCAATTGGCGGGCATGGGTAGCTTTTGATGAAGGCAAAGCGGTTGCCCTGTTTGTGGGCCATTACCGCACAAAATACGGCCTGAGTGCCCTGGTGATGCCCAGACTCACTCCCTATTTTGGTATGTGGATACCTCCCGGTGAAAAACACGATGTTAAAGGATTGGCTGCCTCCCTGCTTACTACCCTACCTCGGGTATTTTTGACCAGTCTTTGCCTTAACCCCACCGTTGAAGACATTTCGAGCTGGAAGAGTAAGGGCTTTCACCACAAAAAAAGAACTACCTACCTCATTCAAGGCAAAAGCATTGAGGAATATGAATCCCACCGCAGCGCAAAACTTCAAAACCACCTTAAACATGCCCAGGCAAGACTTCAGCTAAGCGCCACTGACAATGCTGAGGAGTTAACCCAACTGGTGCGGGCCAGCTTCGAAAAACAAAACAAAAATCTTCCTTATCCTGCTAGCCTGGTAACCCAGATCTATGACTGCCCAATAGCAAGAGCCAAAATCACCCTTGCCAGAGATGCAGATGGGATGGCCCATGCAGGCCTTCTCACCGTAGAAGACGAAACCACCGTGTACAATCTCATTTCAGGTAGAAAAAGTGATGCCGTAAGGGGAGCCCAGGCGATGCTCCTCGATGGAGCCATAAAAGATGCCTTAAATAGGGGCAAAAATTTTGACTTTGAAGGCAGTTCTATTCCTGAAATTGCTTCTTTTTTCAGTTCTTTTGGGGGTGAGGTTCATCATTTTTATCACTTATATCGGTCTGCCTTCCGCTGGACCGATGCCCTCTTGCACCTGATCGGAAAATATTAAGGCAGAATTGGCCAAAAACAAGACCAACTTACTCCTTTGATCGACCACTTTTGAAACCGAACAGGGGTCATGTTTCGTTATGTAAGATAAACAAGCGAAAATGTCGAAATCAAGATACAAGATTACCGGATTTGCCCGATTTATGTTGTTCATGTTGTTTTTTGTACCTATTGGGTACACAGCTTATCATCTATACGAAGGCAACTCACCCAAGGACGGATTGAGGGACTTAAAAACAAGTCTTCAAAACTTTAAAAAGAAGCTGAAAGGTGAACAAGGACAGGAAGAAGATCCCGTTAGATTGCAGTTACAACAAAAAGACGAAGAAATTCAAAAACTGAGAGAAGCCTTATTCCAATGTGAACAGGGCAAAAGTTAATATCTTTCTACTCCGGCCTTGCCAAATTCATCGATGTACACTTTGACCAAAAGTATGAAGATGGATAGCATAAGGGGGCCAAAAATTACACCCAGAAAGCCAAAAAGATTGACGCCAATTATGACCCCAAAGATGGTGATCAGCGGATGGGTGTCACTCATTCTTTTTTGTAACATGAAGCGGGCAATGTTGTCTACCGAGCCAATTACCATCAGACCCCAAGCCCCAATGAGGATGCCTGGCCATGTTCTGCCCTGCGACATCTCATAAATAGCAAGGGGCAGCCAGATCATCATAGAGCCAACAACTGGAATTACACTGGCCACACCCGTCAATACACCCATAAGCAGGTATTCAGAGCTGCCAAAAATAAAATAGCCCAGCATGCCCACCATGCCCTGCACCAGGGCAACTATCGGAATCCCAACCGCATTGCTGTAAATGACCAGCTTGATTTCTTTCATTACAATCGAAACATTGGAATGTTTGAGGGGTACATTGCGCCTCAACCACAATTCAATGTCGTTAATTTGGGTTAGCATAAAATACAGCATAAAATACATGATGGCCAGATTGCCAAGGATCGACACGGTGCCACCAAGGGTTGACTGTGCCATGCTCATCAGTTTTTCATTGATGATGGCAATGTTTTTCGCACTCAGGATATTGAGCTTAAGTTTTTGGACCAAATAAATGTTGATCTGTTCAAAAGTTCGGGTCACAATTTTAGGATCATCGATCACAGGGCTAAGGGTGTCTACAACTACAGAGGCCAGCCAGGCTACCGGGATTACCAGTAAAATCAAAGAGACAAGCATCAGCATCAAAGCTGCGAGGGGTTGCCTCCATTTGTAGTCTACGACCAACCTGATCATCAGGTTTCTCATCAGCACGTATAAGGTAACTGCCCCTAAGAAGGCTCCCAGCATAAAAAACATTTCCATGGCAATGGTAATGCCCAGGCCAAGCAATACCGTGATAAATAAAATTTGCCTGATCTTGTTGGGGTGGATTTGATTCAACATGGAAGTTCTGCCTTTACGGTGTTCAATGACTTGTCACCAACGAAATTAAAGAAATTATTCAGTATGAGGCGGGTAAAAAAAAAGAGACCGGTCGTTTTCCCCTAGACCGGTCTCAAGTAACAATTGCTTAAGTAAAATCCTTAATAATCTGAACAACCTACCTATGCAGATATCTTGCCAGAATGCCAATAATACCTATACCAATCACGGTATTTTTAATATTACACTATACTTTAATTTGTAATTTATTTGTTATTAGTTATTTATATAATTATATTAAATAATATGTCCTAAAAAATGAAAAAAATGCTGTCCATTAAAACTAAACTTAATGGCTGAAATCAACTTTAGCAGCAAAAAAACCTTAAAAATCATATTTGGAGCTTAAATCGGTATCTTTGTCCTCAACCATTATAAACAGCATGCAGAACATATATCAGGACTGGCAGGCAGCGAGACAAACGGGTGATAAAAAATTTGTGGTTCTGATCGATCCCGATAAACTGCGGGTCAGGGAGCTAGAAAAAGTGATAGAACTCTCCATCACCGGTGGTGTAGATTATTTTTTTATTGGTGGCAGTCTGGTAGTTAATGACATGTTAGATCAGGTATTAAAATCGATCCGGGAAAAATGCACGATACCGATGATTTTATTTCCCGGCAACAGTTTTCAGTTGAGTTACAGGGCAGATGCCTTGTTGTTTTTGTCGCTTATATCCGGCAGAAATGCAGAGTTGCTGATTGGCAAGCACGTCATCACAGCGCCCTTCCTCAAAATGAGTCCTCTGGAAATCATATCTACGGGTTACATGTTGATTGATGGAGGCATCCAGACAACGGTACAATACATGAGCAATACCACCCCGATTCCTGCCAATAAGGAAGACATCGCAGTATGCACAGCCATGGCCGGTGAGTTATTGGGCTTAAAGATGATCTATATGGATGCGGGCAGTGGCGCAGTCAAACCCGTGCCTGCTGCCATGATCGAAGCCGTTTCAGGAGCCATCCAGGTACCTTTGATAGTGGGTGGTGGTATAAAAACACCCGAAAAAGTAGCCGAAAACCTAAAAAGTGGAGCAGATATCATTGTGGTAGGCAATGCCATTGAGAGTCGACCAGAATTAATCGTTGAAATGTCTGCAGCCTTCCGGGAATTTAAGCCGGGAAAATCCTCAGATGCGGTATAAAAACCAAAAATTATTACTTTTGCAAGAATTTTTTTTTGAATGACAACACTGATTTTGCTGTCCCTTTTGATGCTTTTGCTTTCGGCCTTCTTTTCGGGGTCTGAGATAGCATTTGTATCGGCCAATAAGCTGGGCATCGAGGTGTTGAAAAACAAGGGCCACGTAAAAGGTAAAATCATAGCCGGATTTTATGAGCGGCCCCGGGAGTTCCTTTCATCCATGCTGGTGGGCAACAACATTGTGTTGGTATTGATCACCTTATTTATGTCAAAACTCATTGAGCCCCTGCTTATGCCCTATTTGGGTGAAGGCAGCCTGGTTTTACTTTTGAGTGTCACCCTGATTATCACGCTGGTGGTTTTAATTTTTGGAGAATTCCTGCCCAAGACCTTTTCTCAGCTTTATTCCAATGAATACCTATACCGGTCTGCCCTGACCATCCGTTTTTTTATGTGGCTGCTTTATCTGCCCACCTGGATTTTGACCGGCGTCTCCAATTTTATCATCCGCAAAGTGTTGAAAGTGCCCGGTGCTGAAGCAGACCCTGTTTTTTCCAGGCATGATTTAGAGGAATACATCAATGAAAATATTTCAGATTCTGAGGATATAGACCGTGAAATTCTCACTAATGCCCTCAATTTGGGACAGGTAAAGGTGAGGGATTGTATGATTCCGCGAAATGAAATCATTTATGTGTACAAAACAGATACCATCGACGAGTTGGTACAATTGTTTCGTACCCATAAAATATCCCGCATCATCGTAGTGGATGACGACATTGAAAATGTCGTAGGATATATACATCACCAAAAGCTGTTGTATAATCCCGACAAGATCGAAAAGATCGTGTCGCCGGTTCAATTTGTACCGGATGCCATGGGGGTAAAGGACCTCATGCAGAAGTTTATAAAAGAGCGCTTCAATATTGCCTGCGTGGTAGATGAATACGGAGGCATAGCAGGATTGATCACGTTGGAAGACATCCTGGAAGAAATCTTCGGAGAAATCGATGACGAACACGATGTGGAAGAGATGACTGAAGAAGTATTGTCTGACAACAGTTTTCTTTTTGCCGGAAGATTGGAAGTAGACTATCTCAACGAAAAGTACCCGGTTTTGGAATTACCAGAGGGTGATTATCAAACACTGTCAGGCCTGGTGGTCAAAATGGAAGAAACCATTCCTGAACAGGGTGCGGAAATTATTATTGGACACAACAAAATCATCGTGGAAAGCGTTAGCGACACCAGGATAGAGAAGATACGAATCATCAGATTGCATGGCGACAATGAGTAGAAAAGGAAGAGGGGTAATTGTGGCGTTGTTCTTGCTGCTTTATGCATTTCATACAAAAGCACAGGAAGCCTCGTGCAACAAGCTGGGGGCCTGGCTTTGGTACCTGGAGCTGACCAAGTTTAAAGACTATGAGTCGCTCGCAGATACCCTTCAAAATCTGGGCATCAAAAGGATTTATGTCAAGGTGGCCAACGGGCGGGTAGACACCGTTAAGTGGACCGAGCTGGTGGATGCCAGCATACCTAAAATATTCGAATCCAGAGGCATTGAAGCCTGGGCCTGGTCGTACAACTATCCGGGCAACGAAAAACAACAGGCTGAGGCCCTTTATAAGGCTGCTAAGTCCGGATATAAGGGCTATGTCATCGATGTAGAAGCTCAATTTGATCGCAAGCCCCTGGCGGCTTCCAAAATGTTTAAGGCCTTTGATGCTGCCAGAGAGCGGGCCAAAAAAGACAACTATGCCAAGGATGACTTTTTGTTTTACTGTACAACCTGGGGCAATCCAAGAGCACATTCTTTTCCTATCTCCACCATCAATCAATACGTAGATGGCTTTATGCCCCAAACCTATGTAGAAAACTGGGGCAATGATCACATGCTTTTTCTGGAAAGCACCATAGACAGGGTCAACGAAGAATACAAAAGCCTTGGATCTACCAAACCCATCCACCACATTGTATCTACTGAAAAAGGACAGATATCTCCCAATGAGGTAAACCGTTTCATTACTTATGCAGGTCCTGAAACCAGTGTATGGCCCATTCCCGGAACCAATACATCAATGTTGTTGTGGCATACCTGGAACCACGTGGAGTGGGACTTCGATTTTTGCAATGACAGTTATGCCAATTATACGGCAAAGCTCAAGCCGGATCCTGATGTAAAAAAAGTACCCAATAAACATGAGATCCAAGTCAACGAGCCGGTATCCTCATTACAGATCCTCAATGCATCCGGCCAAGTGGTAGCCGACATCCTGAATCCCGGTAATGTGATCGACATCAGCAACCTGGTAAGGGGTAAATACGTAATGTCTATCCTTACCAATGCAGGTGACAAGGTGGTGAAGATGTTTTCGAAGAAATAGGAAAGAAGAGGTACCCTTAAAAACCAACGGTTTTAAGACTTGGAATTTTTCCTCAGAAAGAAGGTGGGTTCTGATTTAATGCGTCCAGCTATTTATGACAAACGAGAGTCCCTCGCTAAATAGAAAAGCACTCACTTTTTAAAAAAAAATTGTCTCATCTAGTAAGGTCTCCAAAAAATAATCTGGTTTATTGTAGACTTTACAAGCTTTCATATTCTTTTACAAATTGTCTGAAATCAATTGAAAGGGTGTCCAAGCAGGTTTCAATATGTAATCTTGGTATCTGTTTTTTTCTTACCTCTGAAAACAACAGGTCTAGCTAAAGGGCCATCTCGGTAATCCCAAATTTCGTGACTTCCTTTTGTTCGCTTGTGCAATAAGCCTTTCATTTTGAGCCACTTTTTCCATTTTGCTGTTTCAAAAATAAGGCTTCCCATATATTATGCATAAACAGGCACTGCGAATTGCTCTTTGTAGGTTTCTATTTTTTTATTAATAAGTTTTTTATCAACAATCTTTTTGGGTTGATCAAATATAAGAGTTGGCTGCTGTCGTAATTGCCAACCTAGTTTCAACAATTCTTTATCTAGAGTTCTTTTCTTAGTTGTTTCTTCTATGAAAATAGATAAAACCTCTCCAAATGCCTGTTTCGCATCTTCTTCATCATCACCATAAGATGATAAGTTCAATGCGGGGCAGTAAGAAACCCAAATTTCTTCCTCTTTGAATAACAAAACGTCAACGTTTACATTTATTTCCTGCAGATATTTTGTTAATAAATTTTTAGCCATTTTGTTATTGAAATCAACCTTAATGAAGAAATATCAAAATTAGTAGCAATTTGGAATAAGGCAATAGATATTATCATGTTTGATCCGAAACCAAACTAATATATAAAATAGACCTGATTAATGGTACCCAACACAAATAATGAAAATACAGTCCCTGAAAGTGTCTATCATTTATCTAATTGAACGCAGTGTTCCTGTAAAATAAGAAAACCGCTCACAACTGAATGTAAGCGGTTTTACCTTGGGTAGCGTGGGGGAGGCTTGAACTCCCGACCTTGCGATTATGAATCGCACGCTCTAACCAACTGAGCTACCGCGCCATGGACTTCCTTTTTTAAGGAGTTGCAAAATTAGTATTTATTCCGGAATTATACAAGTGAAAATTATAGAAACCAGGCTTAAAAACCCGGTACAAAGACCATTCTTTCGGATTTACCATCTACTGTTGTATTGAGGTACATTACATTTTTGGTAATCTGAAAATGATCTGCCTTGGCCAGGGCTTTGAGGTAGCGGTCTTCAAAGGCCATGGCTGCAAGAGGGCCCGCCTTTTCGGTTTGGTACATGTTGATGAAGGAAAGTTCACCCGATGGCTTGAAATTAAAGTCACCTCCGTACGAATTGACGGAACTATTTCCCCTGAAAAACAATCGGTAGCTGCCAGAGTTGATTTCTTCTATCAGTTGAAGCCAAACATCGTACTCATGGGCTTTAACCACTTTGTCAGGATTGAGTTGATCCGCAAAGAGATAGCCGGCAAAATACCAGGTGCCAAAAGGCTTGTCGGTGGCATTTTCTACACAGGGCCCGGCGCTAAAGTTGGTAATGCCCCAACACAGGGCGTGGCAGGCATTGGAATAGGTGTTCCCATCGCAGCCACATACCGGGGTGTATTCCTTGGTGCAGGCACAGCTGGCCTTATCCAAAGGAATACAGTCCACTTTTTCTTTGGAGCACGAAACAGCAGTAAGAAGTAAAAACCATCCGGCTGTCAAGGTAATAATTAGGCGCATGATAAGGGATTTAACCTTATAACGTTTTAAACAGCGAGCACGTTTGGTATAAGGTCATGATTTATACCTTTGCCAGCGCCTGGTCCAGATCCTGGATAAGGTCTTCGACATCTTCAATACCCACACTCAGGCGGATCAGTGAGTCGGTCAAACCTACCTTTAACCGCTCTTCTCTGGGTATGGAGGCGTGGGTCATGGATGCGGGGTGACCGATCAACGATTCTACCCCACCCAAAGATTCTGCCAATGAGAAGTAGTGGGTTCCCTCCAACACTCTTTTGGCGGCTGCCTCACTGTCATCCACCAGGTCGAAGGAGATCATGGCCCCAAACATTCGCATTTGTTTTTTGGCCACTTCGTGATTGGGATGGTTGGCAAAACCGGGGTAATAGACTTTTGATACTTTGGGGTGGGCCAATAAATAATCCCCAATCTTGGCAGCATTTTCACAGGCACGCTGCACCCTTATATGTAGGGTTTTGATGCCCCTTAAGACCAAAAAACAATCCTGGGGACCCGGTACGGCACCACATGCATTCTGGATAAAATGTAGCTTTTCTGCCAACTCGTTGCTGTCTACAATCAGGGCACCATGGATTACATCGGAGTGACCTCCCAGGTATTTGGTGGCACTGTGCAAAACGATGTCGGCTCCCAAAGAAATGGGATTCTGCAAATAGGGCGAGGCAAAGGTATTGTCTACCACTGTTATCACATTTCTACCCTTTACCACATCGGTACAGGCCTTGATGTCTACAATGCTCAGCATGGGATTGGTTGGCGTTTCAATCCACAGCATGCGGGTCTTGTCTGTCAATTTATCGGCAATATTTTGCGGATTTTGCATATCTACAAAATGAAAAACGATGCCGTATTTGGCATATACCCTCACCATTTGTCGATAAGATCCCCCATAAAGATCATTGGTTGAAATTACCTCATCACCCGGATTCAGCAGCTTTAGTACAGCATCCTGGGCTGCCAGTCCGGAACCAAAACAAATGGCATCTACCCCATTTTCGAGGGCTGCCAGGTTTTTTTCAAGCACCTGCCGGGTGGGATTTTGGGTCCTGGCGTATTCAAATCCTTTGTGGCGCCCCAGACCATCCTGTACATAGGTGGATGTTTGGTAGATGGGTGTCATGATGGCCCCTGTATCGGGATCGGGCTGGATGCCTGCGTGGATAACTTTTGTTCCGAATTTCATTTGGTATTAGTAGATTTTTTAAATGGTGGTTGAAATAATCCTCATTTATTTTGCAAAGTTGCCAAATTTTATCCAAAAAAGAGGGGTACAGACCCATTTTGTGGTAAAATCGTACAATTTGCCCCCCAATGATGACCAAATAAAAGTTGTGGATAAACAGGTGATCAAAACTGCTCCACAGATATGAAAATTTAATATATTTGTAAATCCTATATGACCAAAAAAGATTAGCTTGAAGTATTCAAAATCAAACCTGGAGAAGTTAGAATTGTTATTCAAAGAGCTGGAATATACCGTGAGGTATGAAAAAGGCAACTTCAATTCAGGTTATTGCGTAGTAGAACATAAAAAAATAGTGGTTGTCAACCGCTTTTACGATATCGAAGGCAGGATCAACATCCTGTTGGACATTCTTAGCACCTTGTCGATCGACGAGGCCAGTCTTACCGAAAAATCACAGCAATTTTTCAGACAAGTAGCCAAGAACCAGGAGAATCAGTTGAAAGAACTGTTACAGGTGTGAGACTGCTTTTTTTGGGAACGGGCACTTCGCAGGGCATTCCGGTTTTGGGCTGTCCATGTGCCACTTGCCATTCTTCAGATTCCAAGGACATCCGCAGCCGTAGCAGCGTATTGGTGGAGGAAGGTGGGCGCCGGATACTGATCGATACCAGCCCTGATCTCCGCCAGCAATTACTTACCCACGGCATAACGGATCTGGATGCCATTTTATTTACGCACGAACACAATGACCACACGGCGGGACTTGACGATGTGCGTCCCATCAACTTTCTGCAACAAAAGTCAATACCTGCTTTCGCCAACCAAAGGGTAATTGAAGACCTCAGGCAGAGGTATCACTACGTATTTGGGGCAAAAGCATACCCCGGATCGCCAAGGGTAGAGTTAATTGAAATTGAAGAAGGAAAACCATTTGAAGTGGGTTCTGTTCAAATCCTTCCACTTGCCGTCATGCACGGTAGATTGCCCATTTTGGGTTTTAAAATAGGTTCGCTGGCTTACATCACCGATGCTTCTGAGCTGCCAGACCAAACCTTGGCAGAGATTGCAGGTGTTGAAATCTTGGTCATCAATGCGTTGCAGTTGGTTCCTCACCACGCCCATTTTAGCTTAGACCAGGCCTTGGAGGTAGCTCAAAAAGTGGGAGCCGGTACGACCCTTCTCACCCATATGAGCCATCAATTGGGTCCTGTAGAGCAATGGTCCAAACTATTGCCGGCCGGAGTTTTGGCCTCATATGATGGATTAAGCCTTCAGTTATAGACAAAAAAAAGCCCTCCCTAAAAAGGGAAGGCTTTATATCATGGGATCATAAGATCAATATTCCCAAAGATCGTGCTCGAAGTTGAACAATTCGTTTTTGATTTTCTCAGATTCCATCAGTTGGTCAAAATAAAACATTGGATCTTTTTCATCAAAGTATTTCTCAACTTTAAAATCGAGCACGTTGGATTTCTTATAGATGATGCTGGTAAAATATCGGTTGTCCAGGAGGTCGGCCCAAGTCATTGGAGCTACATCGTTGTTGTCGCTGATTACCCTGTGTTTTGACAAAAATGTTCTTGCCTCAGGATAATACACCCAAAACAATGGGTATTCCAATGGTCTGTCCAAACCTTCTACGGTTTCTTCATACAAAGGAGCGATGCCTATGATGCGATTTTTCATCATAGAAGCTTCTTCATCGAAGAACCAGATTTCCTTAACACGGAAACGGTAGATATTTCTCCAGTCTTTGGTGTTTTTTACCACCTGCACCTTTTCCTCGTCTGTATCGTAGTCGAAGGTAGTAATGGTATCTACATCAAACAACTTCTTCTCTACATCTTCGAAGGTGAGCGCTTCCTTAAATTTTTCATCTTCAAAAACGGTGATGTCACCATTCTGAATCATGTCTTTAAGGATGTTAAAGAAAGGAGCTTCTTCGGCTCTCCATGCGAGATTCATTTTTTCGCGGGTTTCAACCAGTCTCCACACCCTTTTTTCCCAGGCAATGTCCGCTTCGCGGATTGGCTCATAGCTCATGAGCTTTGCATCTGTGATAAGGCGTTTGCTTACGATGTCATCAATATAGATGTCTTCAGCAGGAGCGCTTGATTCGGTGATCACCCTTTCTGCGTTTTGAGCTGAGGCAGCAAATGCGCAGACCCAGCAAGCCAGCAATGCGACAAAAAGTTTGAAGTTGTTGTTCATCTTAAAGAGATAAAAAAATTATTTAATAGAGAATACCATTGAACCAATGGCTCTTGGTGCAGGGTCGCCCGGACACTTACACTTAATGTCCTGGAACAAAAAGTTGTCACCCGGAGCCGCTTTGCCGATCAATGATTGTGATTTAGCATTGTATTTTCCTCCCTGGTTGGGAGAGAATTCAGGATCCTGACGTTTAGGAGCACGGATCAAGAGGTATTCTGAGATCTCGCACTTGGCTTCGAAGTCAAAACCTTCCAACAATGGGTATACCCCGGGATACGCTTTGAATTCACCATCACCAATTTTACCGCCTCTGTTTCTACCCAAAACCGGCACTGGATCCGGAATCCTTTTAACGCGGAAGTCCTTGCTGTAGTTCATGCCAGGAGCACTAACAGTAACTTTGGCATTACCTACCTGGGTAACTTTTACCGTGTAAGTACCATCTGCATTTCTGCTGATATTACCACCGGTCATGTTAACCTGGATTTGGTTAGAACTTACACCAGCAACAGCGATCTCAACCGGGTTTTCAACACCGATGTAGAACACATTCATTTTAGAAGCTGAAACGGTAGCAGATTTTTCACCTACTTCGTATTCAAATTCTGACTTGTAAGTATCTGTTTTACCCGTAATAGGGTTGGTAACAGAAACTGAAGCGGTATAGGTCTTTTTACCAAGGCTAGAGCCAGTTGCAGTATATTTTGCTACACCGTCTTTGTCAGTAGCCAGTCTTGAGCCATTTACAGAGACTGAAATACCAGTATTGGTACCTGCACCTGCCGCCGCACTCAAAAATACATCAGCTTCATAAGACTCACCTTTAAGGATGTATGATTTTTTAGGAGCAGCTACTACTCGGAATTTATCCAAAACCACATCGTCTTTAGAAAGACCTACTTTACCGGCAAGGTAGTTGAGCAGGGCAGCTTCAGAAGCTTTGGTATCGTTGATAAATTTAGAGAAGATAGGCTCAGTAGCACCAATTGGCATGTGACCAAAGGTAAAGTCGGCCCAGTCTTTCTTTTTGTTGGCAGATTTTTTCCAGGTATCATCATCGATTTCGATGGGAAGTTGGAAAGTGGCTCTTTCTTTTTCGTCAACGAGGGCCAGCAACTTGGCTTTTACATCCAACATTTTCTGGCGCATCTTCATACCTTCTCCGCTATCTACCATAAGACGGGTAGTAGCATCGTAGTCTCTTTTACCAATGGGTTCTTTGATGCCGTAAGCATCAACATAATCCCCGTCGTCGCGAGATCCATTTCTGTTACCTCCTTCATCGATCAGTTTGTCGATCAGACCCTGGATGTAAGCAGTATTTTCTTTAGATATGGCTCGTACCTGATCTACGCGATCAGCATATGTTTTTAATTCGTCTTTTTTCTTCGCTCCGTCCTTAATGGCTTGAGGAAGGGCGTCATTTGATGTATCAAGTGCAGTATTGGCAGCTCTCAAACCCTTGTCAACCATGGCAAATGCGTTGAATATCTCCGCAGAAACATTCAATGCCAAAAGGGCTGTAAGCACCAGATACATTACGTTGATCATCAACTGTCTGGGTTCCTTAGGAATTGACATCTTCTTCTTTAGTTTTTTTGATTAAGAAATGAATGATTGGATGAAGAACCCGATTACTGCTTAACTATAAACGCATTCAATACGTTGCCGTATACAGAGTTCAATGAAGAAAGGTTTTTGTTCAAAGCAACCATTTGGTCTTTGTAAACCTTTGTATCATCAACTGTGTCATTGAGGGTCTTCATAGCCTCATTCATCTTAGTATAGAAGTTGTGCATTGTTTTCATTTGCTGGCTGGTTTCAGAAAAATCAACTTCCTGAAGGGCTTTCAATGAACCAAGGCTTTTTGACATGTTTTGCAATTCGCTCAACATACCTCCCAATCTGTTTTCAACTGCTTCTGCATCCAAAGCTCTTGGGCCAGCTTTAACTGGACCAGCCGTTAAAGGAGAGATAGAAGATGAATACTGATCCAATCCTGGATATAATTTTTCCCAGTAGTAGTCTTTTTCAGGGCCGAGGATACCCAGCATAAGGAATAAGAATGCTTCCACAACCAGACCGGCTGTGATAGCAGGACCACCCCAAGGCTCAGAGTTGATCTTACCAAGGGCACCGATCATAACCACGGATGCTCCTACACCTATGAGGAAATTCTTTGCATACTTAAAAGTAGGTGACTTAAAAAAGCTCATTTTTAGATTAAATTTAGTTGTTAGTAAATATTATCTGGAAAGTAATACGGATATACACCGGATCAGAGTAACAAGATCACGGAGGTCAACCGGGGTACTTTATAAAAGACTAGAAATCGTTGATCGACCTTCCGAGGTAAGTCAATACTGTCCTGAATCCGATGTAGGACTTAGCAGTATCCTGGAATTCCCAATGTCTTGTACCTGTTTGCAGGTAGTAAGAAATGTCTTTCCAAGATCCTCCTCTCAAAACCTTACGCTTTAAAGCTTCAGGATCTGTTGTAGCGGCATTGTACCTGTAATCAGAGTTAAGGTCATGCTCATGGGTGTAGGCATTTTCTACATAAGCTGAGCTGGTCCATTCTGACACGTTGCCCGCCATGTTGTAGAGGCCGTAATCATTGGGGAAGTAAGCATCTGCTTTTACTGTATAAAGTCCTCCGTCTTCCGGATAATTGCCCCTTCCAGGTTTGAAGTTGGCAAGTAAACAACCTTTTGCATTCCTTACATAAGGACCACCCCAAGGATAGGGTGAAAGATCGTGACCACCTCTGGCAGCATATTCCCATTCAGCCTCAGAAGGCAGACGGTAAATTTCTGTATTTACTTCAGATGGGTCTCTGTATTTGTCGTATAATCTGGTCCTCCAATCGCAGAAAGCGGTTGCCTGGTGCCAGTTAACACCTACCACCGGATAGTCGTCAAAGGCTGGATGCCAGAAATAGTTTCTTGTGAACGGCTCATTATAGCTGTAAGAGAAGTCTCTGATCCAACACATGGTGTCAGGATAGATCTCTACCTCTTCTTTCTTAATGTGGGCCTTACGCTCAGTTCCGCGAGTAGCAGCTCCCTGCCAGTCGAACCATTCGTATTTGTATTTGAGTTTGCGCGGATCCATCTCCCTCTTACCGGAGAAAGCCATATCGCCCTGGTAGTACATTTCATCCAGGGTAGGATCTGCATGGTCCAACTCGATTTCCCAGTCGATAGACTCATTGCCATTGTCATCCTGGATGACGTCACCCATGATGGTATGTGCGATGGAGTCACGAACCCAGTACACAAACTGGCGGTATTCGTTGTTGGTAATTTCGGTATCGTCCATGAAAAATCCCTGAATAGAGATGGACTTAGGCCTCTGAGTGAATGTTGAGAAAACATCCTGATCGCCCTGACCGATGTGAACCTGACCAGATTGGACGTACACCATACCGTAAGGATTGGGACTGGTCCATTTTGGCCTGTTTGCAACTCCTACAAGTTGCCCGGATTCCGTCGATCCGCAAGACGCTAGCAATAAGATCAAAGCAAAAAAGCTTAGCGCTGAAAAAAGAGTTTTTTTCATTTTTTCTACCTACAATTTTTAATTTATAAACCCCTTTATAAAATTCAAGGCGTAAAGATAATGCTGAAATTCTATTTTCAAAAAATATATTCTGAAAATGTAAAAATTTAGGATTACTTAGGTTCTTTAGCAAATGTTACAACGCATATATTACTGCGGATATTGCACAAAATTCCAAATAAAATTATGTTGGCATATTGCGGTTTATCCTTGGTAAAAAAGGCGGTAAATATGAGTAAAATTCCTCAAGTGAAATTTAGTCCCTCTGCCTATCCCTGCCTTGTCTACTCCAAAAATCTTGGGTTAAAAATGATTTTTGGTGGTTGACCGGTAGCCGGAAGGTTGTAAAAATTGATGCGCAACATCAATTCATGACTCCCTTCGTGGCTGCGCTGCAGGCTCGAAATACCTGCATCGTACTGATAAAACACTGAATATCTGCGATTGATCTTGTGACCTACGCAGAAACCCAAAGCATCCCATGTCGGAGAACTGTTTCCCCGTATCATCACTCCTCCAAAAATGTTGCCATTTATGCGTAGCAAAGCATGAATTTCGGATTGAATTTTTCTTAAATCTGATCTGACAACCACACTTGGCTGAAAATGAACGTTTTGCGACAACGAAATGGGGTATTGAAAAAATCCCATCAAATGGGTGTTGAGCCCAAACCGGGTCAAATCCAGCTCGATTGGGTGGCTGGGCACATCCAAAACGGAAATGCCGGTCTGAAACAGGGGGTGCCTGAAAAAGAGGGATGCCTCCCATTGAAAGCCGTTTCCGGTGTACTTACCCGTATTTAAAATGGGGTCATTGTGGTCAATAGTGCCATTTTCATAATCACCACCAGGTGTTCTGATGGCATTGCCGTCAATGCCCATTTGCAAAAACCCCAGCCTCGCCCCGAGAGAAAGACTGCCTCCTGCTGCCCTGAAAACCCTGGCACCGGATGCCCTGATGCTGCGGTATTGCAGCACCCCATCTGACGCAGTTTGAAGGTCGAATCCCACCCCCAGGTTGAACAAATAGATGGGCAGATGCATGCCAGCATAAAAAAACCGGGGACTGCCGGGTAAATTGACCCATTGGTTGCGCAGGTGCAAATGGATGGCAATGGATTGATCAAAACCAGCATAGGCAGCGTGCTCCCGATAAGGATTGAGCGGCACAAAAGACGATTGGTTCCATTGCTGAGCGCTGGATGGGATTGTGGCCATGACCCATAAAAAAGCGATCATCAACACAAGCCTGTTACCCTTTGTTCCCACCGATGTTTTTGAAAAATAAGTCATTTACCCGCACAAGATAATGTGTATGACTCAAATTGAAAGTAAAATTGTTAAAATAACTATTGGATTCTAAAAAACCTACTTTATTTTTATTAAATAAAGAATAACTATCTGTAAATCAATTTGAATTGAGAGACAAAGGGCAATATTAAAAGCATTTTAATTGGTGGGTAAAAACGCAAAATAAATAATAGCTATGAGAACTAAATAGCTGTTATTCACTATTAGTTTTGAAAATTTTAGTGCCATAATGGCCCCCCTGATTATTAATAAAGTTAATAAAATAAAATCCATTATCCATAGCTTGCATATCTAAATAATTGCTGCCCTTTTGAATAAAGAGACTTTTGACCATAACCCCTCTCATATCAAATAGGTACAGATTCCCACTTTCTTCACTTTGAATTTTGGCAATATCTTTTACAGGGTTTGGGTAAATTCTCATTAGGGCTCTTTTTTCCTCAATATCTATCACATCTGTGTATTGCTCTGTGCTGTCACAGACGTCTATTTCATCTACCCGGAGACGAGGAAAATTAGGAATGCCAATTCCATTGGTTGCAAAAAGAGGAACTTCATGTTGTCTAAAATCGCATGCCTTCCCCTTTTTGTTAGGGTAATTTATCCTACTCAATGATTTTGTGCTATTTGAACTTGTCATATAAATTTTGCAATCAGGAGCTAAACTTATACCATGGAAATTTGCAAAGCCTTGTTCTCCTTTATCGAAAGTATCAATCAATTCATAAGTTAATTCGAAATGCCATGTATCAATTTGAAATAGTGAATCATGTGCTGAAATATAAATGAATCTACTATTTGGAGAGAATTCCAATCCTGTAAATACTCTTCTATGGGGAATCATCAATAATTTTTGATTACTTAATTCTCCGGTTTCTCCGTCAAAGTCAAATAAATTTAAACCATTCTCGGTAGTAAACCATGCCCATTGTTTACCATCTGGACTAAATTTTGCAAACCCACCTGCAGAGGTATTCCTTGTGGTTTTAGGCCCAATATTTTGTGAATCTACAAGCATGGGACCATTTTCATCTAAGATAAACTTTAGGTAAGCATTGCTATTTTCTTTCATTTGAATCAACCACCAGTCCTTTGTATTTTGATGTCTAATAGCTGTCAAAAAAGATGAAACCAAATCCCTTTTATTAAAAAAGGTCTTATTTTTTACTGTAACCTTTCCTTTCCCATCATTTAATGTCATATCAACATAAGTATATTTTAACCCTTCTAAATAGAAAGTTAATGGTGTTGTTATAAAATTAAATGTTTTGTGAATAATATAATATCCATTAATATTTTTTGGATCATTTAATATAATTATATCCTGAAATCCAACATATCCTCCACTACAGTTATCCCACCATTCAGTATAAAAATTACCGAAATTCAAACTATCACCATTTTCCATTAAACTATGATCAGCTTGTATTACCTGACACCCATTTGTATAAAACAGGAGTTTACCGGTTTCATCGGTTATACTCGAGTTGGTTCTGCCTGAATTAAATTGCACTGTATCGAGAAATGAAAAATAACTACCTTCACTAAACTTAAAAGTTGTATTTACATATAATCCATTAAACCCCGAAGCTCTGTTATTAAACAACCAAGTATAATCTTGTTTGTCTTGCCCAATTGCAAATAATACAAAGTGTAAAAGAGCTGTTAATATCACAGCTCTTCTCTCTAAAACATACATCATTGCTTAATAACTTTTTTAACAATTACGCTACCATTTTTGGTATCTTTAAAAACTAGTAAAAAACACTCTCTGGCATCAATTATTTTTATCTAGTATAAATGTATGACATAACTGTGATGCAAATATCAATAAAATGCCATTTTGTCAGCCGGAATTTAAATAAATGTCACAAATCGACTCAAAAAATGGCTTGGTACAAATATTGAGTCCATCTTTGACTACCCAACATCAATAAAGACAAAAATACATGGTGAACCATAGAGATAATGCCGGCGAATTTTTACCTATGCTCAGCTTAGAAGATGAGGATAAAAACATAGCTGAAGAATACGAGGATGTACTACCCCTTATTGCTTTAAAAAATACCGTTTTATTTCCCGGTGTGGTGATACCTATTACCATTGGCAGGGATAAATCGCTGGCAGCCCTCAAAAAAGCTGACAAGGGAACCAAAAACATAGCGGTGGTGACCCAGCGCGACCTCAATGTAGAAGAGCCCGAAGCGGCCGATCTGTACAAGATAGGAGTAGTGGCCAAACTGATGAAGGTGCTCAAGATGCCAGACGGCAGCACAACGGCCATTTTGCAGGGCAGAAAAAAAATATTTGTAGAAGACTTTACCAAACACGAGCCCCATTTTGAGGTGAAGGCCTACTTTATAGAAGAGGTAGTGCCGGAAGACGACTTGGAATTTGATGCCATGCACAGTTCTATCATCGAAACAGCCAGGCGCATCATCGAACTATCGCCCCAGATACCCAATGAGGCCATGGTGATGCTGCAAAACATCAAAAGCCCGGCCTATCTGTTCAATTTTATTGCCTCCAACCTCAATGTCAATGCCCTGGCCAAACAGGAATTGCTTGAAATAGGCAACCTCAAAGAAAAAGGAAGTAAGATCCTGGAACACCTCAACCAGGAGATTCAGATGCTGCAGATCAAAGACCAGATAGAAAGTAAGGTAAGGGGTGACATTGACAAACAACAACGCGATTACTACCTAAACCAACAGCTCCGCACCATTCAGGAAGAGCTGGGTGGCAATCCACAAGACATTGAACTGAATGAGCTGGAGCGAAAGGCTCAAGACAAGGAGTGGCCCAAAGAAATAGCCGCCCACTTTGCCAAAGAGATCCAAAAGGCACGCCGCATCAATCCTCAGATAGCTGAATACTCGGTGACCCTCAACTACCTTGAAACGCTGTTGGATCTGCCGTGGAGTGCCTACACCAAAGACAACTTCAACCTTGCCAACGTCAAAAAGGTACTGGACGATGACCACTATGGCCTCGACGATATCAAAGACCGCATCCTTGAACACCTGGCTGTATTGAAGCTGCGCAAAGACATGAAGGCCCCCATCCTGTGTTTGGTGGGTCCTCCGGGAGTAGGTAAGACCAGTCTGGGCCGATCTATTGCCCGCGCCTTAAAACGCAACTTTGTGCGCATGTCACTGGGTGGACTCCACGATGAAAGTGAGATCAGAGGACACCGCAAGACCTACATCGGAGCCATGCCGGGCAGGATCATCAAGGCCCTGAAAAAAACGGGAAGTAGCAATCCGGTCTTTATCCTGGATGAGATCGACAAGCTGGGATCAGACCACCGCGGAGATCCGTCTTCGGCCCTGTTGGAAGCCCTGGATCCCGAGCAAAACTTTGCCTTTTATGACAACTACCTCGAAGTGGACTACGATTTGTCGAAGGTATTGTTTATTGCTACTGCCAACTCCCTCAACTCCATCCAGCCTGCCCTACTCGACCGAATGGAGATCATAGAAGTGAGTGGCTACAGCACCGAAGAAAAAATAGAAATTGCCAAAAAGCACCTTGTGCCCAAGCAGAAAAAAGAAAACGGACTGGAGACCAAAGATGTAAGTCTGGAAGACGAGGTTTTGGAAAAAATCATTACAGACTATACCCGCGAATCCGGTGTCAGAAACCTGGAGCGCACCATAGGTAGTGTGATGCGACACATAGCGGTAAAAAAGGCTTCTAACGAAAAGTACAATAAAAAACCAACCGCGGAAGAAACGGAAAAAATACTGGGTCCCATCAGATTTTTGGGTGAAAAATACAGTGTGGAATCCTTACCTGGTGTGGCTGTAGGCCTTGCCTGGACCAAGGTAGGTGGCGATATTTTATACATTGAAGCTTCTACCTCCAAAGGCAAGGGTAAGCTCACCCTCACCGGCAACCTGGGTGATGTGATGAAAGAATCTGCAACCACTGCCCTTAGCTTTATCAAGGCCAACGCCTCCAAGCTGGAGATCGATGCAGATGTTTTTGACAACACCGACATCCACATCCACATTCCGGAGGGTGCCATCCCCAAAGACGGCCCAAGTGCCGGTATCACTATGCTCACGGCCATCGTCAGTGCCCTCAAAGGCAAGCCCGTAAAACCCCACCTGGCCATGACGGGTGAGATCACGCTCCGGGGTAAGGTATTACCGGTAGGTGGCATTAAAGAAAAGATCCTCGCCGCTAAACGAAGTGGTATGAAGGAGGTGATGTTGTGTCGTGAAAACCAGCGCCACGTGGAGCAGATCAATCCTGATTTTATCAAGGATGTTCAGTTTATATACGTAGATACTATGTACTCTGTGTTGGAACAGGCGTTAGATAGGTGATAAAGGCTAGGGGCTAGGGGCTTTAGTAGGGACTAGGGGTTAGGGACTAGGGACTAAGAAATAGACATTACTGCTTTATATAGACCTTGTAATGAAAATGAATTCAGCCTGTTTTTTAATCATTTAGAGAATTAAGGGTTAAGTTAGCATTAAGATATACAGTCTAAATTACCTTCATGTCCTTAATGCGTGTGCCTATAAAACGCAGTTTTGTAGTCCATTTCCAATAAAATCCTAATCACGTTGATTTGGGCAATGTGTTTTTGTGGTGTCATACTTCAGAGTGAATCCCACATATAGACTTTATTCGTTAGTATGAGATTGGTGCTTATTTTTAACATTAAGAGAATTTAGAGAATTAAGGGATAAGTTTCTTAATTCCCTCCATTACCTTAATGTTGGAAAAATATCCCAATCTCGTCAATAGGAGCAATGTCTTTTGAGAGGTCATGCTTCAGAGTGAAACCCATATATAGACTTAATTCGTTAAAATGAGATTCGTGAATTTTGTTCAACATTAAGAGCATTGAGAGGCATTAAGATCTGAATTTTACTCAAAAAGCTAAATGTGTCTTCATGTCCTTAATGCGTGTGCCTGTAAAACGCGGTTTTGTAGTGCATTTCCAAAAAAATCCTAATCACGTTGATTTGGGCAATGTGTTTTTGTGGTGTCATACTTCAGA
>CALMSX010000055.1 GCA_937872515.1 uncultured Bacteroidota bacterium | reverse complement strand
TCAAACAAACTTTTGGGCACAAACAACGGGAAATAGGCATTGACGTGACCCGTCTCTTTAAACATTTTGTCTAACTGGTCCCTGATTTTTTCCCAAATAGCGTAGCCATAGGGCTTTATGACCATGCAACCCCTTACCGCTGAATTGTCAGCAAGCCCGGCTTTCTTCACAATATCTAAGTACCATTGTGAATAGTTCTCCCCTCTTGGAGTAATTTCTTTTGCCATGCCTTGTTTTCTTTTGATGGCCCGTAAAACATTATTTTATTTTGTTGTGGGCCAATAATTGTGAAATAACAATACAAAAATAAAGCTTTTCTGTGGTTTCTTTAATTTTATTTGCCGGGCACCTCTTTGTCTCTCATTTCGATATGTAAAGGTTTTCTTAAAGTTGTGTCCCTGGTTAACCTTCTGCTACTTTCCTGCGTCTAAACCTATGTAAACGTTGAGATAGATTTGATCTTATGTCTTAAGTTTTTAATGTCAAAACATTAAATCATTCTTAACGCTTTATCATGCACTTTTACACTAACTTGCATGCGAAACAGGAGTATCAATTATTGCGAAAATAAATTCATTAACAATGAAATTTAGATGGTTCGTTTCCACCTTGGTCTTGGTAAGTGTCGCTTCGGCTGCTTTTGCGCAGTTTGACGATCTCTACTACGACCCAAAAAGCAACACTTCGATCGAAGATCCGGTTGCTCAACAATACAATTCTACTACCCAATATTCCGGGTATGACGATGATTCCTACGAATACTATGATGAGTACGATGATGGTTATTACAGCGACTATGATGACTACGAGTACTCAAGTCGCATCAGGCGTTTTTACCGCCCATCCTACAGCATAGGGTATTACTCACCCCTTTGGGCCTACTCATGGAGAGACCCATACTGGGATCCATGGTACAATTCATGGTACGATCCCTGGTATGGTGGCAACAGCGTTGTGGTCATCGTTGGCAATGGCGGCTGGGGTTCCTGGAATAGATGGAACAGATGGAATAACTGGAGCTGTGGCTACAACAGCTGGGGTTACAACAATTGGGGCTATAACAACTGGGGTTGGGGAAATAACTACTATGTCAACAACTACTATGGTGGATGGAACAATCCATGGTATGGTAATCATGGATATGGTCACCACTACAACGGCGGAGGCAACAACAATAATAATAACAACCACCCCTACGGCACTTATTACGGAAGCAGAAAAAGTGGTTCCTCCGTTGCCAGCACAAAGGGTAGGATAGAAGGGCCTAGAAAAGATGTATCACCGCGCGACATAGGTCAGGAAGCCCATAACCCAGCCGATGTAAATCAGGGCAATGGCGATCGGCCATCGATCAGCAACAGACAGCGCAAGGGCGATTTCGATCCAAGCACCAAAACAGAAGAACGTTCCAGTATCTACAATCGCAAAAGATCAGATGTATCGGGCCCGGGCAGCAACAGCCATCCTGGCAATACAGAGCCTGGTCGCAGATCGGATGTCAGACCTCAGATGGACAAACAACCCGAGGCAGACAGACCCAAAAGAGATAACAACAGAAGTCAGGAGCCACGCTCGTACGAAAGACCAAGATCCAATGACAACAACAACCGGTCATCTGGAAATGAAAACAGGTCTTCTCGCTCCTATGACTCAGGATCCCGCAATTCTGGTGGCAGCAGCGGAGGCAGTAGTTCACGCTCCTCTTCAGGTGGCAGTGGCGGCGGAAGCAGCAGGGGTTCTTCTTCGCCCCGCAAAGGCGGCTAAACGCTGTTGACGAAATCCTTTTACCATCCGCAGTCCCTTGTTGATAAAATGATGTACTGCGGATGGTCATTCTTTACCTTTCAGACCTTTCTATCATGAGATCTTTTACACTTACCCACTTAGGGCTTATTGTGATATGTACTGTTCAGGCACAAGGCGTAACCGATGCCGTGCGCTGGTCCTTCTTCAGTCCCGGCGGTACCGCCCGCACCTTGGGTGTTGGTTCTTCTTTCGGCGCTATGGGCGGCGACTTTTCTGTGATCAACATCAATCCGGCGGGTTTGGCAACCTACAGAAAAAGTGAGTTTACCTTTTCTCCTTCTCTGACCAACAATAAAACAACCTCCTTTTTGGTAGACGACGCCCAGCGCATTACCAAAGACAAATACAATTCTTTTTCTGTTGATAACATTTCATTGGTCTTTGCAGGAAAAGGGTCCGGTGTCAGATCTACCTTTGCCCTTGGTTTTTCTAAGATCGCCGACCTGAATAAAAACTTTAGCTTCAACGGCTCCACCCGGGGATCTATTACCCAGCGTTTTGCCGAACGGGCCAATGGCAGAGAGGTGGAGGGTCTTGATGATTTTGAAGCTTACCCGGCTTATGCCACAGGTGCCATCTATGATCTGGATGAAAATAAAAACTACGAAACCGACTTCGATCGGTTTGAAAATGTAGATAAAAGTCAGGAAGTAGACCAGGAAGGATACATCAACGAACTCTCTCTGGGCTGGGGCGGTAGCTTTTCTGAAAAATTTATGTTGGGCGCCTCCATAGGTGTTCCTTTTGTTTCCTACCAGGAATTAAAACAATATGCAGAAACGGATGTCAATAATACCAATCCCGTTTTTACTGCTTTAAATTATACAGAATACCTCAATACCTCCGGAGCCGGTATCAACTTTAAAGCGGGATTTGTTTACGCACCCATACGCCAGCTTCGATTAGGTGGTTCCTTCCACAGTCCCACCTGGTATACCCTGAATGATGATTATTATACCAATCTCGATTATAGTTACAACGACGGTGAATCGCAGTATTATGAAAACCGTTCTCCGGATGGCAGTTTCAAATACAGGCTCAAAAGCCCTGCCCGTTTGGTGGGTAGTGCCGGTACGCTCTACAAATTGGGACCCATCCAGGGATTTATCAATGCCGACCTTGAATGGGTTGACTACAACAACAATCGTTTTGATTTCACCAGTCATTCTACCGACCCTGCTGAGGAACAAAACACCATCGATGTCAATGATGAGGTGGAAAAATACCTGGGCTCCGTAGTCAATCTGAGACTGGGAACCGAAATGGCAATCGGCGTCCTCCGGTTAAGAGCCGGCATCGAACAAGGCGACAGTCCGCTCTCTGCGGATACGCAAAAAATACGCACCCGCTCATTTGGTGTTGGGGTAAGAGAGGACAATTTTTTTATTGACCTCGGCATTCGTTTCCGAAAGTTTGAAGAGGGTTACGTGCCTTACGTATTGGTTGATCCCGCAGACGAAAGTCTGGTCAACAATGAAGTAACGCAAACCCGTATTGTGGTAACTGCGGGATTTAAGTTTTGATAAAACGGGATTTAGAATTTTTCCTCGGGAGTATTCTTTTTTAAGAACAACGAAACAAAGGCAGCCAAAATAAAGACCATAATGGCGTTTATTATGCCGTTGGTGAGCTGCTTACCTATGGTAAATTCTGCTGCACCTTCTGCCTCCACTTGCTCCATGGCTTCTGCTATTTGGTCTTCTGTCATTCCCATCATATCCATCATTGAGCGCGATGCGGTGGTTTGGATCTCCATTAATTTCTCTTTAAGTCCGGGGTCTACCGTTAATAGGATCATCAAAAGAAGAATGGAAGCCAGGGTTCCCATCAATGCTGTTAGAAAACTTGTTTTTAAGCACTCGCCATAGCTTAAATATCCCCCGTTTTGCGACCGATCTTTTAAGGTAGCCAAAACCATAAAGAGGATCATTGTACCAAAACTCAATACCATTTGCATGGTCAGGCTAATCTCCAAAATATAGTAAAACAAAACGTGCATGATCAGTACCACCAGTACGTAGATCGCACCATATTTCATCCAATTTTCTTTCAACATTGTTATTCCTTTATGAAGGGTAAATGTAATTTTTTTTCTGTCGTCTCTTTCGGTTTTTTGTATTCTTTCTGTATAAAATCCAATTGGTGGAGTCCCCTGCTTAGCGAATCGGTTGAAAAGAAACACTTTATGCCCATCTCACCCAAGTGTGGGTGTTTATAATACATGCAGTTTCGGTGGTTTAATACCAAACTATGGTCATCGATTGAGACCTTTACAAACTGTAAAAAGTCATCGATCGACTTTTGGGCCGTGATCCTTTTCACAACTTCAATTGAGTCATTCCATTTTTGATCCACCCGATCCAACTCCTGATTGATAAGGTCTTTTTGACGAAGCAACTCTGCGTTTTTGGGGTCTGTATTTAATTTTTTGCTGATCTCCTGCCTTTTGACTATGATCGGGGTTCTTTGTTTTGATTTTACTTTTTGCAACGATTCTACCTCAAATGACAGGCCCTGGTTGATATTGAACTGACCAAATTGTAAGCCTTTTTTATAAAATGGTTTTTTTTCTGCTATTTTTTCCAGTAAGTCATTGTATTCGTCGGTCAGTCTTATAAAGAAAGATGACGTGGTCTGGGTTAGCCTAAACTGCTCCAGAGAAATATCGGGCATTTCTTTTTTATTGATCTTACGCTCTTCGTTGGGATGCTCATCCAGCCAGGTATTTCGGAGGTCATCGTAATTATAATCGTCTACCATTAAGCCAAACTCTTTTAGGTTTTGCTCCCGGGGAATATAGGGGGTTGCATTGTTCCTAAAGGTTGCCGGACCCAGCAATATAAATCCTATGTAGGGAATTGACAGATAGAAAAGTTTTTTGGTATAGGGGTGGTCGATAAAGTTATACAACAGGGGCCGGTATAAAAACGAAAAGGTAACCGCACTATAAAAACGATAGATGTAATAATAGATCGCGGCTATGTGTTTTTCCTTGACCCTTTTAAAGCCACCCAGGGTCACGAGATCAATAAAGACAACGATGCCCAGTATCAAATAAACACCAATAAACATAGATAATGCCTGCATGGAGCCCGGGTCTTCACCAATTATTTTTTGTCCCACAACCCCAATAAAACCTATTTCCATAAAAAATACCATCATGGAAAAAAACAGCAAAAACAACAAAAAGGTATAGGCAAAGATGACGCTGCAAAGCCTTTCCAGGCTTTCTATAAAGTCATCATAACTACCCACCTTCTTTTTCAGGTATTGGGTCACCTTATCTGAATATCGGAATTGGTCATAGTTGATTTCTCCGGAAACATAACGCAATCCAATTGCCCCTATCCACAAGCCGCGAAGGGTAACGTGGAAGATCAGGTTGATAAAAAAGATCCACCAACCTTTTTGTAGTACCAGAATAAAGGTTGATGCCAACCTGCCGGTTTCATCAAACAGGTACATTTCCTGGAATATTTCCAGGTTCTTAATGGTGGTTCTTGCCGCATAGATTCCTACAATGGCAAAACCAGAAATCAGCAATTCCAACTGCCACGACTCCTGTTGAAGTTTTTCCAACCACTCCTTAAAAATACTCTTGTGGTCTTTTACATTTTCCATGAAGACAAATCTAAAAGTATTTTTTAATGCCTGGATTTTTATCTTTCTATATCTTTCATGACATTCTAAGGTTTTTTTGGTCCAATGAGTACATTTTTGGTATAATTGCCTCTTCTTTGTAATTTAATCGACCCTTAATCTGTATGCTGGAACTTTCCGGAGGGCTGTCGCAGCCACAAACATCTATCCTGATCATCGTTTTTGCCCTGGCAATGACCCTTGTCTTGTCTTTGCTCATCGTTCTTACCTACGATAAGACTTCCCGCCAGGTTAGCAGGCCGGACCACTTTATTCAATCTCTCCTGCTCATGTCGTTGGTTACCTGCACCATAATGCAGTCGATTGGCGACAGTCTGGCCCTGAGTTTCGGTATTTTTGGGGCCCTGGCCATCATCCGTTTCCGCACCCGGATCAGTGACCCCAGAGACGTGGCCTTTGTCTTTGCCAGCATGGCCGTGGGTATTGCCTGTGGCGTTCACAGCTTTTTTAATGGTATAATTGGCACCCTGGCCTTTTGCCTGGTAGTGGTCATCATTCGTTTTTCTCCTTTTGGTCAAAAGTCCAACCTACTGGGCTCTCTGCGGTTTGAATGTGAGGCAGAAAACGAGGGTTCAGAACCGGTTGCCGCTGTTTTGATGAACCGATGCAGTGTTTTTTCTCTGAAAAGAAAACGTTTTGCTGTTTCCCCAGAAGGCAAAGACTTTTTTGAATTTGAATATCGCTTCAAACTCAAGAATGGTCAAACGGCTTTTGCTATGATTGAAGAACTCCGCCAATTGACCGGACTCAAAATTGGGCGGGTGGTTTTTGACGATGAAAACGATATTGACACTTTATAAGATATGAACGTTGTGCCTAGATTCAATTTTTTATATTGGTTGATTTTACCCGCTCTGGTCTTTGCCTGCTGGAAGATTTACCTATCGGCCAGTCAACCTCAGACTACCTTTTTTGGGTATGCAGAAAACAAAGAAACCCAGCTCTCTGTCGATGTTCCGGTTAAGGTCAAAAATATTTTTGTGTCCCCCGGCCAAAAGGTCAGCAAGGACCAGGTTTTAATTGAACTCGACCTGGAAGCCACTGACCTGGAAATCATTCAGACCCGCCATCAGATCGCCCAGTTGCACAAAGAGGCCCGGGTTAAAAAAAGTGAACTATTGGCCTCTGTAGAAAAAGCCAGAACCGAAAAAGCGGCAAAAATGGCGGCTCTTGAAAGAGAGTTGGCGGAGGTACAAAGTAAGCTGGATTATCAAAAAAGTTTAAGCTCATACAAGCCCGGTAAAGAATGGAACAATCCCCTTGAAAAAAACATTGTTGACATCAAAGCTGAAATTCAGTCGGGCAAAGCCGCCTACGATCAACTCATTTCCTCCCTCCAAAAATCCTTATCCCTTTCATCGCCAGAAGAAGAAGAGGCGCTGGGCCTGGAAGAAAAAATTAAGTTCTTACATTATGATCGCAACAAGGGGTCCATTAAAGCTCCTTTTGACGGTCTGGTAGGCAATGTCAATTGTAGAACCGCAGAATACATAGATGGTCATGTTACCTTACTTTCTTTCTATGAAATTCGCCCAACACAAGCCCTGGCGTACGTGCATGAGAGTATGTCTCTTTCGGTCAACATTGGCGATAGTGTTGAAGTGGTATCTGCAATGCACCCGAATCACACTGCCAAAGGCATTATTACCGGCTTAGGCCACAGAATTGTAGAAATACCGGAGAGACTTCGCAAAATTCCGGAGTACAAAACCTATGGGCTCGAAGTCTACATCGGACTGGACGCCCAAAACATCTTCCTTCAGAAAGAGGCATTAAAGTTTACCCTGATCAAATAGTGCCCCATGAAGTATTGTGTCCTCCTTCTTTTTTCTTTGTTTTCATTGACCCTTTATACACAAACCCTTGATCCGGCTGATTACCTGAAAACATTCAGAGACCAGACAGGGTATTTATCTTTTGATCAATATGACCAAGGGGTAGGCGCCCTTCGTTTTGGCTTGCCCGTGGTAGATGAACTCAATTTTCGTACTGAGACCGATCAATTCAATCTGAGCAGACAAGAGTATGCTTTGCGACTCATGTTTAATGGCTGGGGTGCCGGCTCGGCTTATGCAAAAGAAAAAAGCTGGCTACAGAACAAAATCCAAAGTTCGCAGCAGAGATATGGCAGCGAGCTGTTGATGCAGCGTTATGATGATTTGATTGAATTGTATTTTTTTGAACAATATCTACCCCTTTATCTCGCAGACTCCTTGCTGGCCGATTCCATGGTCTTACTGGTTGTAAAAAATATGCTGGCCGACGAACAAAACAAGCTGGGCGATGTCATCAATTGGGAAAATAAAAAAACAGAGAATGCCCGAAAATTAATTGAACTTCGGAATGCGATCGAAATTCAGAAAATGAAAATGAAAATTGGTGCCGCAGACTTTTCCTGGGCCCATTGGCCGCAACCTGAATTTATGCTGCAAACCCTTCAAAACATTTCTCCTATAAACATGAGTGCCGTGGATGACAGGGATTTCGAAGCGGATTCGTCTCTTATTTCCTACCGTTGGCAAACTGCCAAAAGCAACGATCATAAAATCCTGGACTTTGCCCAGCTTAGGTATAGCAAAAGAGACAATCTTTTGTTTCAGGATGAGTTTTCTATTGGCGTAGGCTTGCGTCTGCCTTATAAGGGCACCCAAAAAAGACAAAGCAATGAGTTCCGATTGGATCTATTGAAAATCCAGCAGGAACGCGTTTTGCAGCAGGAAGAAAAAATAAACGCGTTTACCAATGAAGTCCATCGTTTTCTCTTGCTTTATAATCAATGGAAGGTCCTGGTTGAACAAAAACCAAGTACTTCTCTGCTCAATGAAAAAAATGCCGAG
Source organism: uncultured Bacteroidota bacterium (assembly GCA_937872515.1). Lineage (GTDB taxonomy): Bacteria > Bacteroidota > Bacteroidia > Chitinophagales > Saprospiraceae > JADKBO01. The sequence goes on along the minus strand of CALMSX010000055.1, from coordinate 31,800 downwards.
GTAGAACGGGCCTTGGATATAGAAAGAAAAAAGAGGGAAATAGAACGATGGTCCAGAAGGCTGGAGCTTGAAAAAAAATTGAGCCAACAGTACCTCAACGCACTTTATGCAGCCGGGGCTATGGAGAGCCCGGTGGGTACCAATTATCTGTCTACACTACTTCCCGCTTTTTAAATAATCGTGATTATTGCATCGATTTTTCAACCGCCTTTACAATCAACTTTTCTCTTCTGATGGCTTCGGCCAGGAGTTCTTCTGCTTTTTGGCTCACTTCGTTGACATAGTTTTGATCATCAAATCCGTTGCAATTGATCTTTACATTGAGGTATGCTCCATAAATAGCAGTTTTGAGACACAGTCCGCCCACACCCGCGTCTGAAATAGAATTGACGTTGCCCTTTTTTACCATGGCATCGATCAGGTCAAAGGCTTCACTGGCGGTTTTCATTACTTCAAGTGGTATGTGAATGGCGTACCGGGTAGCTTCACGCATGGCATTTTTGCGGGCCTCCTTTTCTTCATCGGTGGCTTTCGGCATTCTTACAGCGGTAATAATGCCATTAAATGCCCTTGTATCTTCATCTACCAAAAAAACCAATCTGTCTTTGATGGCCTGACCCTTTTCTGCCCAATCTGAGAAGTAGGGGATTTGTTTTTCCCAGCCTTTTTTGCCTGCTGAAAGGTTGGCTACCATGGTGCCGAGTGCCGCTCCAAGTGCGCCCACATAGGCAGAAACGCTTCCTCCTCCGGGAGCAGGACTTTCTGAAGCGGTAGTGTCTGCAAAGTCTACCAGGGTCTTGGCAACCAATGGATTTTCGGAGGCTGCCTGCATTTTATATTCAATTACCCTTTCATTGGCATCAAAAGGTGCCAGTTCGTCGAGACCCATGGATTTGACGGCGATAAATATCAATTCCTTTTCCGACAGGCCGGTTGACCTTCCCTGTTTTTTCAAAAAATACCGGCCTGCATCCAGCATTACGTTTTTGGGTACCAGTCCTACCAGTTCTGAACCTGTAACCCTAAGTCCTCTTGCGTTTGCGCTTTCACAACAAGCTTCAAATGCTTCGTGTAGCGTAGTTTCGTTGAGGTTGGTCAAATTCATAGATACCTGGGCAATGCCATACTCTTCTATAAACCAGCCGATGCCTTTAACGCTCTTAAGTTTGCCGGGCTCTCGCAACGCTTCTCCCTGTTCATCGCGCAATATGGTCTCTCCCTTTTTTTTGACGCGGCCCGCCTCTCTCACATCAAAGGCTACCGAATTGGCCTTCCTTTCAGAGGTGGTGTTGAGGTTGACATTGTAGGCTACCAGAAAATCTCTGGCCCCGATAACGGTTGCGCCACTTTGTACATTCATCACGGCTGGTCCGTAATCCGGCTTCCATTCGGCCTGGTTTATTTTTTGGAAAAAGCCTTCGTATTCGCCGGCCCTTATGGTTGCCAGGTTTTTTCTTTCCGGTGATTTGGCTGCGGCTTCATAAAGATAAACGGGTATATTAAGTTCGCGACCCACTCTTTCGCCCAGCTTTTCAGCATATCTCGCTGTTTCTTCCATGGATATACCGGATATGGGTATCAGCGGACACACATCGGTTGCCCCCATGCGTGGGTGCTCTCCTTTGTGTTGCGACATATCTATCAGTTCTGAAGCCTTCTTTATGGCCTTAAAGGCAGCTTCAATAACGTCATCTGGTGAACCGACAAAGGTAACCACCGTTCTGTTGGTGGCCGCTCCCGGATCTACATTGAGAAGGCTTACACCTTCTGTTTCTTCAATCACTCTGGTTATCTGAGTTATGATTTCTTTGTTTTGGCCCTCACTAAAATTGGGCACACATTCTATAATGGGTTTCATGGTTGAAGTTTAGGGTTATGGATGTGTCTTTGATTGTCTCTTGCGGTTTTTTTATCTAAGTTGCGCTGCATGGCTTTGGTGAGGTCAATACCCGTTTGGTTGGCCAAACAGGTTAATACCCACAAAACATCTGCCATCTCATCTGCCAGCATTTCTTTTTGCTCTGCTTCGGTAGGTGATTCCCTAAAAGATTGTTCCCCATACATTCGAGCCATCAGTCGGGCAAGCTCTCCTACCTCTTCAGTAAGAATGGTCATATTGGTCAGTTCACCAAAATACCTGACCCCATAGGTCTTGATCCATGAATCTACCTGATTTTGCAGTTCTGATACCGTCATTATTCTTTTTGTTTGCTGTCAATCACTATGGTTACCGGACCATCATTCAAAAGTGTAATTTTCATATCCGCTCCAAAGCTGCCGGTGGCGATCCTGTCGGGAAACAACTCCCGGCAACGGGAAATAAAATCTTCATACAAGGGTATGGCCTGTTCTGGACGGGCCGCGTCAATAAAAGATGGTCGATTTCCCTTTTTGGTGCTGGCATGTAAGGTAAACTGGCTCACGATCATCATCGAACCGCCGTTATCCAAGAGGGATAAATTCATCTTATCGTCGGCATCAGAAAAAATGCGCATTTGACTTATCTTGGATACTAACCATTTTACATCCTCTTCCCCGTCGGTTTCATGAATGCCAAGTAAAACCAACAAGCCATGGCCGATTTCACTGTATAGAAGATCATCTATGACCAGTTTTGCATGATTAACCCTTTGTATGACTGCCCGCATGAATGTGATTTTGCCCTGCAAATGTAATTCCAATATACGATTAAAGCAATGTATCAAAGGCCGCTTCTGGTAAATGCATTCAGAAAGTGAACGTATCAAACAGGGTTCATTGTTTATAAACATATTGATATTTGTAGATTTGTAAAGTACACGCTATAAGTGTGTTAGAAAATTACTTTTCAACACACAAAGAGGTGGATGACGTTGGGAAAAAGAGGGAAAAATTTTTTGGATTAACTTACACATTATACCTATCTATGATGTGTTGGTTGGACCTCTTTTTATGCCCATACATTTCACATTTTCTAAAAGTTGAGTTTTTCAACACTACATTCTCCACACTAACATGAAATTGTTAATTGGCTGGTTTTCATGTTTAAAAATAAGGATTGAACGTGAAAAAATAACCGGTAACCCACATTGTCATAATGGCAGACCTTTGGTCTTGTGTTTTCCACATCTCCACAGCCCTAATGATGAAGGTATAAAAAATTAAATAAAAGAAAATTATTACCAATCAGGCAAAACAAGTGTTTTTCAAAATTGGTTTTTATTGAGGTACTTTTACATCAAAACAGGGCTTAAATGCAGTGGGTTAAATATTGGTTGTTTACGGGATTGATTTTTCTTTTTTTCCAGGTTGTCATCGGAGGGATAACCCGGTTGACGGGCTCAGGTCTGTCTATTACCAAATGGGACATTGTTACAGGCACCTTTCCTCCAATGAGCGAAGAAACATGGATAGAGGAGTTTGAACTTTATAAAAAGACGCCCCAATACCACAAGATTAATGCCGGTATGTCGATCTCGGCGTTTAAATGGATTTATTTCTGGGAATACCTGCATCGCTTATGGGCGCGGACAATGGGCTTTGTGTTTTTGATTCCTTTTCTAATATTTTATCGCAAAAAGTTAATTAGTAATCACTTATTAAGACGGCTGGGTGTGGTCATTCTTTTGGCCATGTTGGCAGCTACGTTTGGATGGATCATGGTAGCCAGTGGTTTAGTCAACCGGCCCTGGGTGAATGCTTACAAACTCAGCTTTCATTTGTGCATTGCCCTTTCTGTTTACACTGCTTTACTGTGGACCTATCTTGAATATAAAAACGGTACTGTGGTTAAGATGATAGGTGTAACTGATTGGTCAAGTTTTATCTTTTTATTGGTTTTATGGCTTCAGTTGTTTTTAGGTGGGATAATGAGTGGAATGAAGGCAGGATTATTTTATCCCAGCTGGCCTGATATGAATGGAGAATTTATTCCACAGTTGGTTTTAAACATGTCGGTCTTTGATGTGGATGAATGGATTCATTACGACGTTACCGGACTGGCGCCGGCGGTGATTCAGCTGCTGCACAGATCAACAGCTTACTTCTTGTTTATACTTGGTTTAGCGCTGTTTTACAGGTTTCATTGGAGGAGCCAGGTACCAGCCTTGAACAGTGCTGCCAGGTGGTTTATGCTAGTGTTGATAACTCAGGTAATTTTGGGGATAATTACCGTAATTATGTGTAAAGGCAATATTCCTGTGATGTGGGGTGTTTTGCATCAGGCTGGAGCGCTGATATTACTCACTGTTACCCTTGTATTAAGATTTGAAATTAAAAATAGCCCTTTTTAAAGTAAATGCTATTTTTGTACCTCAATCAATATTTTGTCGGTGAATACGGACATTAAGAAAGAGGGTAAGTTTGAATATGTAGAAACCGGAGCGAAGAGTGATGGCAAGGTGCCATTATTACTTTTGCATGGCCTAATGGGAGCACTCAGTAACTTTGAATCAATACTCAGTGGTTTTGGTGATAAGATGAATGTGGTCATTCCTATTCTGCCCATTTACAACATGCCACTAAAAAGCCTTGACCTGGATGGTCTTGTTGATTTTATTGAAGAATTTATTGAGTTTAAAAAATTCGATAAGGTTTATATACTCGGTAATTCTCTGGGTGGGCATCTTGCTCAAATGTATTGTTTAAGAAGGCCGGAAAGGGTTGAAAAGATGATACTTACCGGAAGCTCAGGTTTATTTGAAAACGCCTTTGGCAATAGCTTTCCGCGAAGAAGTTCAAGAGATTATATCAGGAAAAAAACGGAGATGGTTTTTTACGATCCCAAGGTGGCTACAGAGGCGCTGGTTGATGAGGTATTTGACTCAGTCAGTGATCTGGGTAGGTGTATTCGCATTGTTAAAACGGCTAAGTCTGCTGTGCGACACAACCTGGAGGATAAATTGCATTTAATCAAAACACCAACCCTGCTTGTATGGGGTGTTCAGGACGAAGTTACTCCTCTCTGGGTGGGTAGGAAGTTCCATGAATTATTATCTAATTCAACCCTGATAGAAATTGACCATTGCGGGCATGCTCCGATGATGGAGCACCCCGATAAATTTAACAAAGCCCTTGAAAACTTTATTTCAAGTAATTGATTATCAACTGATTAAGGCCTAATCTCTTTTGCTTTTCTGGCCCTTTGCATAGGATTTTCATTACCTCCTTGTCTGTTTTGCCTTTGTTTAAAGGCTTCAAACCTCAGTGTTTCTTCTTTGGGTGGGTAATGGTTGTTTGACCTGTCTATATCCGCTGTTTCGAGGTAGGGATCGAGTATAATTTCTTTGATTGGTTTTTCAGTAACAAATACCTTAGTGACAATCGTGTCATCGTACCTCCATATTTCAGCGGGTAAACGATGGGTAGCAATGCTATCGTTTTCGAAAACAAAGTTTACAATGATGGGCATAGGGTTGCCACCAACATTTTCGAAGGATAGTTCGTAATAATGTTGTTTGTTTTGCATCATCTCTATTTCCTCATCTGTCAGGCCTTTCAAAGATTTATTGTATTCCTGATATGAGATAGCATCCGGTTGGTTGCGGTCATAGGAGGTATAAAAATCATTGATGGTTGTATCGATTTCGTTATAGGTTTTTTTGATCTCTGTCAGATTTCTGATTTCACTGATATTTTTAGGCGCTTCTTTCATTTTATTCTGAACGAGCTCATATTTCGTATCTGGATCTTTTGGATCAATTTGGTAGTGTTTAACAGTAGCCAAAGATTGATCTACCGGTTGGGTTCCATAAAACCATGCTCTCCAAAACCAGTCAAGATCTACTCCGGATGCGTCTTCCAGTGTCCTGAAGAGGTCGGCTGGTGTTGGAGTTTTAAAGGCCCATCTTCTTGCATATTCCTTAAATGCCCTGTCAAACAATTCTCTGCCCATGACCGTTTCGCGAAGAATGTTCAAAGCAGTTGCCGGCTTAGCATAGGCATTAGAGCCAAACTGTTTGGCTGATTCAGAATTGGTCATGATGGGAGAAAGATCTGAGGGATCGCTTTTCATGTAATCCACAATCTTATTGGCAGGTCCTCTTCCGGAGGGGAAGTTTCTTTCCCATTGTTGTTCTGTTAGGTATTGAACAAAGGTGGTTAGTCCTTCATCCATCCAGCTCCACTGTCTTTCGTCAGAGTTGATAATCATGGGAAAGAAGTTATGGCCCACCTCATGGATAATTACCCCAATGTGCCCGTATTTGGTTCTTTCAGCATAAGTGCCATCTTCCTCACATCGACCGAAGTTAAAAGAGATCATTGGATATTCCATTCCCATTTCTCCATCTACCGACCAGGCCACTGGGTAGGGGTAATCTATGGTATAATGAGAAAACCATTTTAGAGTATGGGCTACAGCCTTGGTAGAAAACTTGCTCCAGAGGCAGTCACCTTCCTTGGGCCACATAGACATGGCCATGGCTGTTTTTCCATTGGGTAGTTTTGTATTGAGAGCGTCCCAGATATGGCGGCGGGAGGTAGAGAAAGCAAAGTCACGAACGTTTGCTGCAGAAAACTTCCATGTCTTTTTTTGTTTTGACTTACCTGCCAACATTCGTTCATTGGCCTCTTCAAGAGTGGCAATAGTGATGGGTTGTTCAAATTCGTTCCTTGCTTTTTTTAATCTTTCCTGTTGTTGGGCATTCAACACTTCGGCTTCATTCACCAAAGAACCGGTAGCGGCAATGAGGTGGTCGGACGGTACGGTAATGGCTACATTGTAATTTCCAAATTCAAGAGTGAATTCCCCACGACCCATAAACTGTTTATTTTGCCAGCCATAGGTATCATAGTATTTGCAGAGGCGTGGGAAGAACTGCGCGATGCAATAAATATTATGGCCATCCTCAAATTTTTCATAACCCGATCTTCCTCTTTGCGTTTGGGCATTGGTAATGTTATACCACCACTCTATTTTGAATGACACCTTTTCACCTTTAGCAAGGGGCTTAGGGAGGTCGATTCGCATCATGGTTTGGTTGATAAAGTAGTTGAGGTCCTTACCCTCAAGTGTTTTTACAGATGTAATTTTGTGTCCACCGTCAAAACTATTTTCATATCTGTTAAGAGAAGACAGCGACATTTTTTCTTCAACCTTTTCCTGGTTGTACAGCTTAGAAGCCGATTCTGAAGAAAAATAGTTTTGATCTAACTGAAGCCATACATAGCTTAGTACATCTGGCGATTGATTGTGGTAGGTTATGGTTTCTTTGCCGTATAGTTTGTTGTTTTCTTCATCTATTTCTATCTGCATGTCATAGTCTACCTTTTGTTGCCAATAGTTATGACCAGGGGCTCCGGATGAGGTGCGGATATCGTTGCCGGTGGGTAAGATGTTTTCTAATTGATCAAACTTGCTTTGGGCGTGTACAGAAAGACTGAAACACACCAGGGTAAAGAGAAATATCCTCTGCATAAAAATGAAAATTTGTTTTATTAACAAATGTAGAATAAATATGTTTCACGTGAAACATATTTCACAAACCAAAACCGGAAGGGTAAATGTTTCACGTGAAACATCTAAAAGGGCATCTTACTTTAATCCATCTTTTGCTGCCCATAAATAAAAACATGCAACGCTTCTGTAAGGCCTCCACTTTTCTCCTACCCGGTGGATTTCATCCAACAAGCCGTTGCTGCCCTGGTCGAGATTGTAATATTTGATGATGGAATTTCGAATGATTAAATCATCTACAGGCAAAACATCAAGTCGATCCAGGGTAAACATCAGGGTCATTTGTACGGTCCATTTTCCAACCCCTTTGATAGAGGTCAATTCTTTTATGATGGTTTCGTCGTCCAACTTATTCCAATGTTTCATTTCAATGGGATTCTTCTGGAAAAAATCAGCCACGTTTTTAACGTAAACAGCCTTTTGATTGGACAAACCAACCGACCTAAAAACATCGTGGTCGGTTTCAATGACAAGTTCAGGATGGGGCTTTCCATCAAATAAATGTAAGAACCGGGAATGAATGGTAGATGCCGCCTTGGTAGACAATTGTTGTGAAATAATACTGCCCAATAAGCTGTGGTAAATGCTTGTCTTTTTTTCACGAACGGGAAGTTCCGTTTGATCAATAATCTTTCTTAGAATTTTATCTTTTCTAAGGTGACTTAAGGCAGATTCATTTATTTTTGTCATTCAGCAAAAATAGAATGGCAAAAAGAACTTCATCCACTTTTCTTGTATATTTTTTCTTTCTCAACTTTTTTTGTTTTGGACAACCTGCACAAAACATGAAAAAGATGGCCCAGGTAGCAGGAATGCCGGGCAACGAATACAATGACGTTTGGGGTTATGTGGCACCCGATGGTAAAGAATATGCCATCATTGGTTCTACCATGGCGGTGAATATTTTTGATGTTACCAACTGTGGTTCACCTATTCTGAAGTACCAGTTTGTTGATGGCCTGACCAGCAGTAATTTTTGGCGTGATTTCAAAACCTATGGTACCTATGCCTATGGTGTGGCAGATACTGGAGCTGAAGGATTAGAAGTATTTAATTTAACCAATATCAACAACATCTCGGTTACCCAAATTACCAGCCACTTCAACAGAGCACACAACATTTATATTGATGTACCCAATGCACGTTTATACGTTGCCGGCGCACGAGATAACACCGGTACTAACAATTGGATGATCATCTATAGCCTTACCAATCCTGGCACGCCTACCCTACTTAAAAAAGTATCACTTAACACTCTGCCGGGAATGGCGGGTTTTGAAAACCTTTACATTCACGACCTTTATGTAGAAAACAATATCGCCTATTGTTCACAAGGTGAAGCCGGCTTTGTCTTGTGGGATTGTACAGATGTCAATAACATTACCTATCTCGGATCTATAGACGATGGAAGTAATTACAATCATAGCAACTGGCGACACACCCTCCACCCATCTATCGATACCCAGTATATCTATGTGGCAGAAGAAGTTCCCATCGGCAGACCCATAAAAATTATGAGGGCCATTGACAATGGTAACGGCTATGATCTTACTTTAATGTCAAGTTTCAAACACCCTCTGTCGGCTCCTACTTATACCAACAACAGGCCACACAATCCCTACGTCAAAGACAATGGACTGTACATTGCCTATTACCATGACGGCATCCAGGTCTACGACGTGATTGATCCTTTGAACCCCATTAGAGTAGCCTATTATGATACCTACCCCAACAACAATGGAAGCAATTATACAGGCTACGAAGGTGCCTGGGGAGTATACCCCTACTTGCCATCGGGGTGTATCATAGCCGGCGACATAACCTACGGCCTGGTAACCCTCAAAACCCATTTTCCTAAGGTAGAATTAAATGGCGCCGTTCACCTATCCTCCCCCGGAAAAGGAATCGTATTTAGAGACAGTACAAGCGGATATAAAAGATTGACCATAGGCAATGATGGAAAACTTGCCACCTCTTCCGCAACCCTGCCAGAAGCTTCATACAAAATAGACTCTGCTGATTTAGAAATAGTATTTCCAGGTACCCTCTACCTAACGGCACCCAATGGAAGTAAGTATAAAATAAACATAGATGAAAACGGGTCTTTTTCCAGCACCCAGCAAGCGCCACCAACCACCGCTCTGAACATCCCCGGCAACCTGTTGATCAATCAACTCCACAGAGGTTTGATCTTTAGAACAGCCAATGGAAAGAGGTATAAAACAACCATCGCCGTCAACGGTACCAGAAAAACTTACCCGACCTCATTTTGATCGCTATGATGAAACAACTGTACAGTGAACTAAAAACAAATCCACAACTCAAGTGGATTAAACGATTTTGGATCTTGTGCGGTATAGGATTTCTCACGCTTTTTCTCTTGCTTCTCTATGCTGCATCAACAGGCATTCCTTCATTCGAAACCTTGGAAAATCCCAACTATAAACTGGCTACCGAAATTTATGATATCAATGGCGTCAGCTTTGGTTCCTACTATGTTGAAAACAGGATACCCATAAATTTCGAACAACTCAATCCCCATTTAAAAAAAGCGGTAGTGCTCACAGAAGATGAGCGTTTTTTTCAGCACTCAGGTGTCGACCTCCCGGCTTTGGGCAGGGTAGCCATCAAAACCATTTTGTTAAGCAAAGAAACCTCCGGAGGTGGATCTACCCTCACGCAACAATTGGCAAAGTTGCTTTTCGACAGGCCCTCAACCAAGGGGCTACCTGCATGGAAAAAGCTCATGCGACTGATACCCGTCAAAATGAGAGAATGGCTTACAGCAGTAAAACTGGAAAGAAGTTATACCAAGGAGGAAATCATGGCCATGTACCTCAACAAATTTGAATTCATCAATGGGGCCCACGGCATACAGGCAGCATCAAAAGTTTATTTCAACAAAGATCAAGGTCAACTCAATCCAGAAGAAGCCGCCTTACTTGTAGGTATGCTCAAAAACCCAAGTCTATACAACCCGGTTAGATTTCCAGAGAAGGCCAAACAGAGAAGAAATACCGTGCTTGCTCTGATGAGATCGGATCACTACCTCAAAGGCACAAATTATGACAGTCTCATGGCCATGGAAGTAGACATGTCGAAATTCAGAAAGGAAGAACAAAGTTTTGGACCGGCGCCTTATTTCAGAGCAGAACTGACAAAGTACATTCAAAACCTGATCAAGGAAAAGAACCTGAAAAGACCAGACGGCAGTCTTTACAACATTTATACCGACGGATTAAAAATTTACACTACCATCGATCTAAAATACCAGCAATATGCCGAACAGGCTTCCAAAGACCATATGATCTGGTTGCAGAAAAGGTACTTCAGACAGTGGAAGGGCATGGATCCATGGACTTACCAGGCCGACGATCTACAAAAACAAATCCGAAAAGAAACCCTGCTTTCAAAGGCCAAATCAACACCCAGGTACCTTACCCTGCGCAAAAAATTATTTGATCCTGTGGTAGAAGGGCTCGAAGGAATCAAAACAAGTGACAACATTATCGAAACCCTGATAAAAACAGACACCAATAGACTGGTTATCAACGATTTATATCTTAATGGCTGGATCCAAAAAGAAGAATTAAACAAATATGTTGATTTTTTAAGGGGGCCCGATTTTCCAAAAGTGCGAAAGGCTTACGAACAGCTCCAGAAAGCCTTTCACGAAGTCTTTTCACAAAAGGTAAAAATGAAGGTGTTTGATTATGTTTTGGGAGAAAAAGACACCCTTATGAGCCCCATGGACTCTACCCGATACAGCGCCATGTTTTTACAAAATGCAGTGCTGGCCATCAACCCCGGCAACGGACATGTAAAAGCCTGGGTGGGAGGTATCGACCACAAACATTTTAAATACGACCACGTCACTTCGCGCAGAGCCGTTGGATCAACCATGAAGCCTTTTGTTTATACCGCCGCCATGGCCTTTGGAGGCATTATGCCCTGCCAGGAATTTGAAGACATTCAATATACCATCGCACCCGGTGATGCCAATTTTAATGTTGACAAAGAGTGGACCCCCAATAATGCTACCGAAGAGTTTACGGGCAATATGTACAACCTTTACCACGGCCTGGTGTATTCCAAAAACTCAATTACCGTACGCCTGTTAAAAGAAATGGGTTCCGTAGATCTTCTCAGAAACCTATTAGACAAGGTGGGTATTTCCAAAACGGAAAGACTCTCCAATGGAAGGCTGGCAGTGCCCGAATATCCGGCCATTTGTCTCGGTGCCGTTGACATCAGCCTTTACCAAATGACCTCGGCCTACACCACCTTTGCCAACCAGGGAACCTATCGCGAACCCGTATTCGTGCTTAGTATAACCGATAAAAACGGAAGAGAAATTTACCAAGCCAACCCCACCATTCGCCCAGCCATCAATCCGCTTTACAATGCCATCATGGTAGACATGCTCAAAAATGTTGTTGGGGGTGAATTTGGTATGGGCCTGAAAACAGAAAATGGCGGAAAAACCGGCACAACCAACGATTACAGCGATGGTTGGTTTATGGGAATAACCCCAACTCTTGTGGTGGGGGTCTGGACCGGGGGAGATGACAAGTGGATCCGATTTACCAACCTCAACGATGGTCAGGGTTATGTAACTGCCCGCCCGGTATTCCAAAAGTTCATCAAAAAACTGGAAAACGACACTACGGGTATTTTTGACTACAAGGTGCGTTTTGCCCCGGCCCCGGAAGGCATGGCAGAAATGATAGATTGTGATAAGATTAAAACCGTACGACCGGCGACAGAAAGGTGGCAGACCCAAAAAGAAAAAATGAAACGCGACGAATTTGAAGAAGATTTTTAATTAAGTACTTGCCCGCATGGGGAACAAAACGAGCTTAAAACTGTTATAAAGAAAAATTCCAAATAATGAGCACCGTAGCTACAGGCCCCGTAATGTTGTACACCGAACAAACACCGAATCCGGAAACCATCAAGTTTGTGGTCAATAGAATGTTGTACAAGGGCACAGCCGACTTCAGAACCAGAGACCTGGCAGACGAGTGGTCGCCTCTGGCCGCAGCCTTGTTTGATCACGCCTATGTTAAAGGTGTTTACATCTGCAACAACTTTGTGTCGATCACCAAAGAATTCAATTACAATTGGCCCGACATCATGTTGGTGCTTAAAGAATTTATCAAACAGTACATTGCCGATGACAAGCCCATCCTTAAAAAAGGATTTGATGAGGCCATGGAAGCCATCGAGACTGAAAAATCAGGTGTAGAATACACAGGTGACGACGCAGAACTGGTTAAAAAAATCAAGGAATTGATTGACACCTATGTTAAACCCGCTGTTGAAATGGATGGGGGCAATATCGAGTTTAAGTCGTTCAATGAAGGCATCGTAAGCGTTGTACTTCAGGGATCCTGCAGCGGCTGTCCTTCAAGCACCATTACCCTGAAATCGGGAATCGAAGGCATGCTCAAAAGAATGGTACCCGAAGTCAAAGAAGTGGTAGCCGAAATGGGCTAAAACCCGGCAGATAAGGCTTCCAGCGCCAATGTTTCACGAATCACCAAAAGAAGCATTGGGCATAAATTCAGCTTCATCCATAAAAATAGTGTTTGGCAAAAAGAGATTGACTATCTTTGCGGGCAATCCAAATTTTTCCACCAATCATGCCAAAAGATACGTCCATACGCTCCGTATTAATCATCGGAAGCGGCCCCATCATTATTGGTCAGGCTTGTGAATTCGATTATTCAGGCACCCAGGCATCCAGATCTTTAAGAGAAGAGGGAATTGAAGTATCTCTCATCAACTCCAATCCGGCCACCATCATGACCGACGAGGTAACAGCAGATAATATTTATCTGTGGCCTCTGACCATTGAGAGCCTGGAAAAAATATTAAAAGAGAGACAGATAGACGCGGTATTGCCCACCATGGGCGGTCAGACCGCCCTCAACCTCGCGATAGAAGCGGAAAAAACCGGCATCTGGAAGAAGTACAACGTTAAAATGATCGGTGTTGACGTCGAAGCCATCGAACTGGCAGAAGACCGTGATCTGTTCAGACACCACGTAGTAAAATTGGGGCTGACAGTGGCTCCATCCAGGATTGCCAACTCCTTTCTTGAAGGAATGGAGGCAGCTCAGGAAATAGGCTTTCCACTGGTAATCCGACCCAGCTTCACCCTTGGCGGTACAGGAGGAGGATTTGTCCACAAAAGAGAAGAATTTGACGAGTCCCTGAGAAGAGGTCTCGATGCCTCTCCCACCCACGAAGTGTTGGTAGAAAAAGCAGTACTGGGCTGGAAAGAATTTGAGCTGGAACTGTTGAGGGATAAAAATGACAACGTTACCATCATTTGTACCGTTGAAAACCTCGACCCCATGGGCATCCATACGGGCGACTCCATAACCGTTGCGCCTGCCATGACCTTGTCGGATACAGCTTACCAACGAATGAGAGACCAGGCCATCTTATTGATGAGATCCATGGGCAACTTTGCCGGAGGCTGTAATGTACAGTTTGCCATGAATCCGGTCAACGAAGATCTGATCGTAGTAGAAATCAATCCAAGGGTATCCAGGTCATCGGCCCTGGCCAGTAAGGCAACCGGCTACCCCATTGCTAAGATTGCCGCCAAACTGGCCATCGGTTATACCCTCGACGAACTCAACAACCAAATTACAAAAACAACCTCCGCCTTCTTTGAGCCGAGCCTCGATTATGTCATTGTAAAAATGCCGAGGTGGAACTTTGAAAAATTCCACGGTGCCGATCCCACCCTGGGCTTACAAATGAAGTCGGTAGGTGAGGTAATGGCCATAGGCAGAAGCTTCTTAGAGGCCTTACAGAAAGCCTGCCAGAGCCTTGAAAACAACAGGGCCGGACTGGGTGCTGATAAAAAAGAATGGATGCGCACAGAAGACATCCTGCAACGACTCGAAACCGCGAGCGACGACAGGATCTTCCGAATCCGCGATGCCATCAGATTGGGTGTGCCGGTAAAAACCCTGCACAAGCTCACCCATATCGATCCCTGGTTCCTCAACCAGATCAAAAGAATGGAAGATGCAGAATCCAGGTTGTTTCGTTACAACGTAGCGGAAGACATTCCTGCAGACTTTTTCAGAGAACTGAAGTCGATGGGCTACTCCGATGCACAAATAGCCTGGACCATGCGCATCAGTGAAGAGGAGGTAACCAGAAGAAGAAAGGCCCTGGGCATTATCCGCTCGTACAAAATGGTGGATACCTGTGCAGCCGAGTTTGAAGCACAGACCCCATATTACTATTCCACCTTTGATGGAGAAAACGAAAGCATCGTTTCAGATAAGAAAAAAATAATCGTACTGGGCTCTGGTCCCAACAGGATTGGCCAGGGCATCGAATTTGATTACTGTTGTGTGCACGGACTGCTGGCCATCAAAGAAGCGGGTTACGAAGCCATAATGGTCAATTGTAATCCCGAGACCGTATCCACTGATTTTGACATTGCCGATAAGCTCTACTTTGAACCCGTTTACTGGGAGCACCTCGAAGAAATTCTTGACCTCGAAAAACCAGAAGGAGTTATTGTTCAGCTCGGGGGCCAAACAGCATTAAAGTTGGCAGAACTGATCCATAAAAAAGGGATTCCCATCATAGGTACCTCTTATGACGATATGGACATTGCCGAAGACAGGGGGCGCTTCAGCGACTT
Organism: uncultured Bacteroidota bacterium; assembly: GCA_937872515.1. GTDB lineage: Bacteria > Bacteroidota > Bacteroidia > Chitinophagales > Saprospiraceae > JADKBO01. The sequence goes on along the minus strand of CALMSX010000055.1, from coordinate 16,687 downwards.
GTTGAGAGACCTTGACATCCCCTATCCAAAATATGGTGTGGCCAGAGATACAGATGAAGCCCTGGTTGTTGCCAACACCGTTACTTATCCCGTTTTGGTTAGACCTTCTTACGTATTAGGGGGCCAGCGAATGAGGATTGTAATCAATGACGAAGAGTTGGAGCGCCACGTGTTGAGCATTTTTAAACACCTGCCCGACAATAAGGTCTTGATTGACCAATTTTTGGAAAGAGCCAAAGAAGCAGAGATAGATGGCATTTATGATGGCGAACAATTCCACATCATGGGCATCATGGAACACATCGAGCCTGCGGGCATTCACTCGGGCGACAGCAGCGCGGTATTGCCTACTTACAGCTTAAGTCAAAACGTGGTAGACCAGATGGCCATTTACGCAGAAAGGCTGGCCATGGCCCTGAAAATAAAAGGACTCATCAACATACAGTTTGCCATTAAAGGAGAAACGGTATACGTGATAGAAGCCAACCCCCGGGCATCAAGAACCACACCTTTTATTGCCAAGGCCTACAAGGTGCCCTACCTCAACATTGCAACGATGGTAATGCTGGGCCACAAAAAACTGAAAGACTTTAGCATCGCGAAAAACCTCAAGGGCTATGCCATCAAGGTTCCCGTATTTTCATTCAACAAATTCCCTCACGTTGACAAAAGTCTCGGGCCAGAGATGAAATCTACCGGTGAGGCCATTCAGTTTATTGACGACCTTACCGATCCATTCTTCAGAGAATTGGACAGAAACAGATACGTTTACCTGACCAGGTAAAACAAGTTGCCAAAACAACAAAGTCGCCTTTTTGTAATCCGGATTATTATGTGGATGGCAAAAAGGCGTTTTTGTTTATAGTGGATTTTCGGTTGGGTGGTAAACAGCCACACTTTAATCTGAAAAAACCGTCGTTCACAAAATAAATTGTATTTATCTGGGCCGACTTTGTATTTTCACGATATCTTATTTTACAACAGAGAAAGGTATCATGCGAAGAAGAGACTTCCTTAAAAAATCGGCCTTGATTTATCCGGCACTCGCTGGCATCAAAGCCATGAGACCCGGCAAGACAACGGCCATAAAATCAGTCATTGTTATAGGGGCCGGTTTTGCCGGACTGGCAGCTGCCAAAAAGCTGCGCGAGCAGGGCTTGGCGGTGACCGTCTTAGAAGCAAGATCCAGAATAGGGGGCAGGGTGTTTTCACACCAACCATCAACAGCAACAGATGCCGTAATAGAGCTCGGTGCAGAGTGGGTGGGCATCTCACACGACAGGGTCATAGATTTGTGCAACGAAATGGGTCTGACCCTTCGCAATAATAGTTTTCAATCAGATCTGCTGTTGCACGGCAGCCACTACCTCAAAGGCAGCTGGTCAATGAGTAAGGGGGGCCAACAATTTTGGGAGCAAAAGAGCCAGATATGGGAAGGACTATCGTCAGAAGAAAAAGAAAAACTGGATAAAACGGATTGGTGGCGATTTTTGTCACAACAAAAAATGGACGAAAACGACCTGGCCATAAGAGAGCTGCTCGATTCTACTGACTTTGGAGAAAGCATCCGCCACGTTTCTGCTTTTGCCGCCTTTGCAGAATATGCAGAGAGCAGTGAAAACAATGAAATGGACCTCAAAATAAAAGGGGGCAATTCTCAGCTTGCAGAAAAACTGGCCGATGTGGTGGGCAGAGAAAACATCTTGCTCAGCCATGCCGTAGATACCATTGAGCAAAAGGAAGGAGTGGTGGTGTATTGTAGCAACGGCAAACAACTGGAGGCAGATCGCCTGATCTGCACAGCACCCGTGTGGTCGCTGTTGCGCATCAACTGGAAGCCGGGCCTGCCCAACGACCTGCTTGAAGCCGCTAATTCATTACAATATGCGCGGATAGGAAAGTATCCAATGGTGTTTTCACAAAAGTTTTGGGAACGCGAAGACTTTGATATGATCACCGATACACCGGCCCATTATTTTTACCACGGCACCAAAGATCAAAAAACAGAGGGTGGCGTTCTTATGTGTTATGCCACCGGCGACAAGGCAGAAGCACTGGCATCCATTGACAGATCAGAGCGCAAAAAAATCATCCTCGATGCCCTCCGGCCGGCCTTTGGCGATGTATCCGCCTACCTAAAAGAAGACCTCGTGTATTACTGGGGAAGCGATGCCTATACCCGGGGCGCTTATGCCTTTTATGGAAAGAACCAATGGCTGACAACGCGCCTGACCCTGGCCCGGCCCCACCAAAAATGTTATTTTGCCGGAGAGCACCTGGCAGACTGGCAGGGCTTTATGGAAGGCGCTATTGTGAGTGGAGAAGAAGCGGCAGAACAGGTAGTGGCTTCCTGATTTATATTAAAAAAATAAAAAAACGAGCGCCTCTTATTTTTCAAAGGCCTTGTAAATAAGGTCTTGGATTTTTTCCCGGTATTTGTACCGGTTCAAAAGATTGCGCTCAGAATTGGGATAGGTTCTGTTGGATAAAAATACGTAAACGAGATTATTTTCAGGGTCGGCCCATACGCAGGTGCCGGTAAAGCCGGTGTGACCAAAGGTGCGGTCAGAAGCCAGATCTCCCATGCTTTTTGTGCGATCAGGGCTGAGTTCTTTCATGTCAAAGCCAAGGCCACGCCGACTACTTTTGTTGTACCTGCGGGTAAACAAATCAACGGTTGCCGGGCTTAGAAAAGACTTACCCCCATAACTGCCGCCATTGAGCAACATCTGCATCACCACCGCCGTCTCATAGGCCGTTGTGAAAAGGCCTGCATGGCCACTCACTCCCCCCATCATGGCCGCTCCCATGTCGTGAACCGTTCCTCTCACAATTTGATTTCTCCAATAATCGTCTTTTTCGGTGGGCACAATATCTTCAATGGGTATTTTTTCCAGCGGATTAAAAAGAGTGCGATGTAAGCCGAGAGAATCATAAATTTTGGTCTCCAGGTATTTATCCAATGTAAGGCCGGATTGGTTTTCAACAATTTTTTTAACAAAATAAAAACCGAGGTCGCTGTATCTGTATCCGGCAGAGCCTCTTAGAGAAGAAGAAAGGATGTCGTTCCAAATGGTATCTTTATAATCGTCTCTCAAAAACATATAGGGTGCCACGGCGGTAGTAAAGCCGGGTACACGTTGTTTGGCATAGATCAAAGAAGAAGGCACCTTCCGGCCTCCTGCATCCCGGACCATCGTTTTTTTATAAAACACCAATGACGGCTGCAGACGGGCTTCGTGGGTCAGTACTTTGTCGAGTCGCAATGGCTCCTTGTTGGTGCCCGCTGTTTCAGGAATATAGCGACCCAGCGTGCCTTCGAGGCTCACCTTTTTTTCGTCGTAAAGTTTCATAATGCCCAGCGTGCCCGCCAGGATTTTGGTCATCGATGCCACATCAAAAACGGCACCCTTTTTAAGAGGGAGGTTGATCTCTTTGGAGTAAATGCCAAAACTTTTGTGGTAAACGATGCGATTGTTTTTGGCAACTAAAATTTCACAACCAGGCGCTACACCGGTATTCACAATTTGTTTGGCAAGGCTGTCGATGGCCAAGAGTTTGCGGCTATTGAGGCCACAACTTTCCGGAATATCATAACCGAGGATACCGGTTGACGCCAGAGAAAGGCCAGATCCTGCCGGATAACGACTGGACGCACCAACCGGAAGCCGGCCTACAAAAGGACTGACGCCAAACAACATTTGAGCGGTGATGTCTTGAAAAGAAGCATCGTCTTCATAGGCCACTACGGCACAAGGCAGGTCATCAAAAAAGCGCAGGGCATACGGACTGCCAAACACACAGACAACCACACGCGTAGTATTGGACAGATCGCGCAAAAAAGAAACCATGTCGGCGGTAATGCCGAAGCTCCGCTTGGTCTGTCGGCTCATGCCGTGAATGCCCACCACCACCAGGTCAAACTGAGTAGCACTGGTAAAGACCCGCAACTTTTGTTTGGTGGGCAGGGATGCAGAAATTTGGAAATGAGAAAATTTGGCAAAGTCGTCAAGTCGGTGTTGAAAAGAGGTAACATCGCCGGCGCCAATAGAAAGACTCATTCTTTTCTGGTTTGATACAGCAGACAGGGGTAATAGTTTTTCATCGTCTCTAACCAAGGTAATCGCGGATGCAATCATCTTGTTTTTAATGGCCCGTGCCTTGGGAGTGTTGAGCAACGGTTCTGCAGCAGATGGCTGGCGGGACTTAGCAAACAACCCGGCATCGTACTTTACACTCAGGATGCGACGCACGCTTTCATCTACCCGTTCAAGGGAAATATTGCCATTGGAGATGTATCGTTTCATGGCCAGCAAAGAAGCTTCCAGGTCTTTTGGCAAGAGCAATAAATCGATGCCCGCAGCAAAGGCTTCAGCTTCGGCAATACCGGCATCAAAATGAGAGGCCACACCCTTCATGTCCATGGCGTCAGAAACAATAAGGCCTTCATAACAGAGCTCCTCGCGCAGCAGACCGGTTACAATGTTGTACGACGTGGTGGCGGCCCGGAAAGGCCTGTTGTCAAGGGCAGGTACAGAGAGGTGGCCCACCATAATCGACGAGATTCCTTCGCGGATCAGGTTTTTAAAAGGAGTTAGTTCACAGTTGTGCAAATGCAGCCACGAGTGGGGAACCACCGGAAGTTCCTTATGTGAATCGGCCTCTACATCGCCATGACCGGGAAAGTGTTTGGCCGTAGCAATAAGGCCGCCATCCTGCAGACCACGCATATAGGCAGTGGCTTTGGCAGATACAAGGTCTACGTCTTCACCAAAGGCTCGCTCGTTGATGACAGGATTTCTGAAATTGTTGTTGAGGTCGATGACAGGGGCAAAGGTCATGTGAATGCCCATCTGTCGGCACTGATCAGCAATTTCGCGGCCCATTTGATAAATGAGTTCATCATTTTCTATGGCCCCCAAAGTTAGTTGCCGCGGAAATTTCATAATGCTTTGCGGAAATCGCATGCCGAGGCCCCATTCACCATCAATGCCGATCAACAGCGGGGTGAAGGAGCTGTCTTGAAACATAAACGTTAATTCCTTTTGTCGTTTAGGGCTGCCCTGAAAAAAACAAATACCGCCTATATGGTATTTGCGGATGATTTCTAAAATGCGTTTGTCTTCGATTTGATCCTTTCTGGAAAAGGCCCTGATCATAAAAAGCTGACCGAGCTTTTGATCAAGGCTCATAGACTGCATCACACTGTCTAAAAACACAGTGCGTTTATCTTTGATTTGTGCCTTGAGGGGCCCCAGGCAGCAAATGCAAAGCAGCAACACCCAAAGCGGGCTCGGCTTTTGGAGCATATCGGTTTTGTGGAATAACGAAGGCATAAAACGATTTATTTTGCCTGGCCTATGTTGGGATCTAAAGACACGGCAATGTTTCGGTATTTGGCGGCATTGGCTTCATCACCCAGGTACTTGTAGGCACTGCTCAGGTTTTGGTAAGCCGCTGCATTTTTTGGATCCAGCTTTGTCACCCTTTCAAAATAAGGAATGGCCAGGCTGTGTCTGCCACTTATGCCATAGGCAATGCCCAGGAGGCGGTTGGTTTCCGCATCATTGGGGTTGAGCTGATAGGACTGCAGCAACAGGGTTTCGGCCAAGCCAATGTTGTTTTGTTTTTCACCGGCATTTCTACCGGCATCGCGGTAAACCACCGCCAGGTTGTTGGTGGCATCTTTAAAATCAGGATCCAGGGCCAGTGATTTTTTATAAGCAGCAATGCTCTTATCAAAATCATTGAGGAAGTAGTAACTATTGCCCAATAGCAGGTAGGCATTTTTATAGGTGGGGTGGATTTTAATGGCTTCATTGAGGTAGGTTACTGCCTGCTGCAACATTTGATTTTTTTTGTTGACATCTTTTTCTTTGGGGGCCTCTGTTTGTAAGGCACCACCGGCGGCGTTCAACACCTTGGCACTGTTTTTTGATGTTTTTACATCGGTGGTAAACAAGGTAAAGTCATTGACCCACACCTGGTTTCTGGTAAATGTTTTGGCAGCAAAGGCCAGTGAAATAAGTCCAACGACCATCATAGCCGTCTTGCCACTGCCTGACAATTTATAAATGAGATAGGGCACGAGCAAGCAGAAGCCAAGCGAAGGCATAAACAAAAAGCGCTCGCTCATATTGGTTCCGATGGGGAAAACAATGTTGGAAACGATGCTAATCGTGATTAAAAAATACAAGATGCTAAAACTCAAGACCCGATCTTTTTTGTAACCATACACCGCCAGGCCGATCAGTACGAGGTAACTAATAAGACTGATGACTACTGGACCATCACTGAAATGCATGATGTCGATGTGTCTGGGGTAGTAGTCGTGTGTAAGAGGGTGTGGAAAAACCAGCAACAACAGGTATTTGCCAAGGGTATAAATTATGGTGGCCATTTTTTCGCCCGCGGTAAAAGGCACATAAACCTCACCATTGAGTTTGAGGAAGGGGTTGTTCATCAGCTCCATGGGTGTGCCACCCAGATCAAAGCCCAACACGGCGGTACGGATGAGGATAAACAGCAGGGCACCTCCAAACAAAGGCAGCGTAAGTTGTAAGGCCTTGCCCCAGCGGGTATTGTAAAAATAAACCAGGATCAGCGGCAGTACGGCTAAAAAAGTAATGGCATTTTCTTTTGACATCAGGGCCAGAAAAAACACCAAAAAAGCCCAGAGAGCATACTTACCTTTATTGGCGGCCTCTTTTAAGACTAGCAGGGTGGCACCAATGGCACCAAGCATGCTCACAATTTCATCGCGACCTTTGATATTGGCCACCGCTTCGGTGTGGATGGGGTGCACCAAAAACAAAACGGCAGCGGCTAAGGCTACAAATTGAAAATGGGTTTTAAAATCGGTGCGAAAGGTAAAAATTTCGCTAAGCAAGAGGAAGACCAGCCAACCAAGCAAGCCATACAGAAGGGCATTGATGAGGTGGCCTATAAACGGATTTTTTCCAAACAACTGATATTCGATGGCAAACATAACCGGGGTCAAAGGGCGATAACGGCCCCCGGAAACCAGCTTTGCCTTGCCTTCTTCTTTAAAGAAACCGTGGAAGGTGTCTTTGGAAAGCAGACCCGGAATACCGGCCAGGCCCTGGGTGGTGTACATATTGTCATAGATCACGATGGCGTCGTCCTGGGTGTAATCATGACCCAGGGTGTTGGCATAGAGCAGAAAGCCCAGAGCGGGCAGTATCCACCGGATATATGACCAAAAAGAAGAATTAACAACCGCAGCCTGCGATACCGGAGCTACCGGCTCCTGTTTGATCTTTTTTTTCGACATCGTGGTATGATTTTATCCTGTTTGAAACAACAAAGGTATTAAAATCAGCCGAAGTGTAGAAGAATACGGACGTGCTGCAAAGACCCAAATAAAATTGGGATTTTCAAAAACAGACACGGCATACAACAAATAATATTTGGTGCAACCTCGGTAATGATACAAGCATTAATTTTGTGGCCATGACGGCGAAAATACAAAACATCATTTTTGATCTTGGAGCGGTGCTGATTGACTGGAATCCTCGGTATTTGTATCAACAAATATTTCAGAGCCGCGAGGCGATGGAATACTTTCTGGCCCATGTGTGTACCTCTGAGTGGAATGAGGAGCAAGATGGGGGCAGACCCATCCGGGAAGCAGAAAGTCTGCTCTTGGATCAGTTTCCCCATTATAAGTCAGAAATCCTGGCCTTTTATGGCAGGTGGACAGAAATGTTGGGAGGACCCATTCACGGAACGGTAGATATATTGCAGGGTTTAAAAGAAAAGAAACAGCACGGCCTTTACGCACTGACCAACTGGTCGGCCGAAACATGGCCGAAGGCAGAAGAACGATTTGCGTTTTTATCGTGGTTTGATGGCATCCTGGTATCGGGAAAAGAAAACATGAAAAAACCCGATGTGCGCATCTATCGTGCCATCTGCGACCGCTATGGACTCGAACCGGCAAGCACCCTATTTATTGACGATAATCACCGCAACATTGAGGCAGCACAACGGCTTGGTTTACAGACCATTCACTTTGCATCGCCCGCACAAATGGAGACAGAATTGAACATTATTCTTGCTCAATGACGGCCCAAAAGCCCCAAAAACACTACCTTTACGACAAATAAAACCAATGAACATTCAACAAAACATGGTGGTTTCCCTTCACTACAGCCTAAGGGAAGGATCAGCAGAAGGAGAGCTAATCGAAGAAACCTTTGGTCAAGAGCCACTTACCTTTATCTTTGGCAATGGCCAAATGATTTCAGGCTTTGAAGCCAACCTCAATGGTAAATTGGCAGGAGATACATATAGTTTTTTGTTAAGCCCTGAAGAAGCTTATGGAGCCACCGATGCAGAGGCCATCGTTGAAGTACCCATCGAAAATTTTGCCGACGAAAATGGCAATGTAGACCGCGACTACCTGGTAGCAGGAGCGCCCATCCACATGACGGACGAAGACGGCCACCGCTACAGAGGCATATTGGCAGAGGTAAAACTCAATACGGTAATGGTTGATTTCAACCATCCGATGGCCGGCAAATCTTTACATTTTAGCGGAGAGATTATAAGTGTAAGACCCGCTACTGAATCTGAACTCGACCACGGCCACGTACACGGTCCGGGTGGTCACCACCACTAATCTGCCTGAGGGCGCCCCGATTTGCGCAGCTTGATACAAAACGTGGTGCCCACATCCAGCTTGGATGACTTAACAAAAATTTTACCCTTGTGGTATTCTTCTATGATGCGTTTGGCCAAAGAAAGGCCAAGCCCCCAACCCCTTTGTTTGGTGGAATATCCGGGATTGAAGACCGTTTTAAATTTAGACGCAGGAATGCCCTTGCCGGTATCGGTGATATCAATGCAGTTGTAGCCCTCTTCTTCGTAAAAGTGAATGGTAATGCTGCCGCGGCCATCCATGGCGTCGAGGGCATTGCGAAGCAGGTTTTCGACCACCCATTCAAAGAGGTGGGTGTTGATGTCTGACCAGTACACGTTGGATTCCTCAGCCTGTAGCTGAATAACGGTGTGCCTCGAGGCCCGGCGTTTCATATACTCGGTTACATTTCGCACAATGTGGGTGAGGTCTCTGCCCTGCAATTCAGGAGCAGACCCTATTTTTGAAAATCGATCGGCAACCAGGTTGAGGCGTTCAACGTCTTTTTCCAGTTCCAGGGTAATTTCCTGGACAGACTCATCACTTCCATGTTGTTCTTTGAGGTGCGAAATCCAGCCCATGATGGCGGAGATGGGGGTGCCCAGCTGGTGGGCAGTTTCTTTGGCCATTCCGGCCCACACCCGGTTTTGTTCTGCTTTTTTGGAACTGTTGAACAAAAAGTAGCCCAGGCCTACAAACAAGCCAACCAAAAAGATCTGAAGGAGCGGAAAGTATCGAATGTAGTCGAGCAACTTACTGTTGAAAAAATACCACTCTTTGGAATATCCCACCCCGGGCAGGGGCTTTTGACCCGATTCCAGAAACTCTTTTACTTTTTGTTTAAGGAAGGCGGGATCGTTGTTTTGGTCCTCAGGAAAATTGAAGGCCGACAAAGAGTCATTTTCATCGCGAATGATTACCGGAAGGGCAAAGTTGTTGACAATGGAATCGTGGATGCCCACATCGGTATTAAAGTTTTCGTCCTGTTGTAAAAAGGCAATGGCCTCTTTAAACAGGGCGGCATTTTTTAACTCGTTTTGCATCAGGTTTTGGGCCAGGTAGTTGGAATACACCAGGGTAATGACCAGAATGATAACGCCGACAAAAGCCAGGATAAACTTCCAGGTGTTGCGCTGTTGATAGATGTCCTGCATAGAAGCTAAACGTTAGAGCTGCGTTTTCTATTTTTTTTCTGCTGTGTAATAGTAAATTTTTGTCAACCACTTGCTCTGGTCTTTCTCCTTCAGCGGATCGGTAATATATTCTTCAACCACAGGTACCGACTGGGTGTATTGGCGGTCTTTGAGGTAGTCATCCAGCGCATAATGTGCTGCTGCTGTTTTTGAAGGATCGCCATAATAGTCGATGTAAACAGCATTTTGTACGGGTAATGAAATGGCGGTCAACTGGCTAAGGGTAATCGGGGCCAAAACAGGAACCGCAACCGCCATATCGGTCCTGGCATTTTTTTCATCGTAATCATAAAAAAGGGCACAGGGAGCACCCACCGAAGACAGACCTTCTTCCTGGAGTTTCTGGTAGATGGCACCAAGGTTTTGACTGTAGAACTGGCTCAGCTGCTCAAAGCTAACCGTATTGCGGGCCGCCACAAAGTGCCTTGGATTTTGCGTGCCTTCTTTTACATCATAACCGTTGTACCTTCCTTTTACACGGCGCCCGATTTCCTGTTCCATATTTTCTATACTCTGCAGGTTATGCTTGTTGACTATGTATTTCAGCACCGGCCCCATCAGATTGACAGGAAAAGACATGTGGGAGTTGAAGGTCCAGCTCACCCTGGTTTTTTGGTCATTGACTTTTTCAAGGGAGATGGTATAATGGTTTTTATCGCCCCCCATGGTCAACTCTGCCTCCAGCTTTTGATTGGGCACCAATGCGGTATAGACAATGCTGCCATCACCCGAAGACGGACTGGTCCATGAATAGCCGCTGCCTACACCCGAGTTGGGCTTGTCGTACACCAGTTTCATCTCCTTGTCTTCAATGGCCCACGAGCTCCAGCTCATCACGTTTTGCTGGTTGTTGATCAGGTTATACACATACTGGGGTGCGGCCGTGATCTCCCTGCTAACCGTGGTGGAAATATCTTTGGGCAGTAAGATGGCGGCTAAAAGTAAAAAGACCAACAGGCCGCCAAAAAGGTAGGCCAGCTTTTTTTTCAGGCTCATGCCCGACTTAGGAGGATTGGGTGCAATCATGATTGGCTACGGATTTTTTTGTACAACAAGGTAAAAAAGATGATGAGGGCAATGGTGCCACACATGACCATTGTCAGATACACCGGGCTCGTCTGGTTGCGGAATACCGCCAGGGCCACAATGACCAACAACAAGAGGGTAGGCACTTCGTTGAAATAACGAAAGCCCATTGAGGTAAACTTCACCGCATTGTTTTCCAGCTTTTTGATGATGCCTTTGCTATAACCATGATAGCCGCTAAGAATCAAAAGGAACAACAACTTGATATGCATCCAGGGATTGAGCTTAAACCAGTCCATGCCGTACGAAACCACCATCCAGGTGCCGCAGACCCAGGTGAGGATCATGGCCGGCGTCATAATGATTTTATAGACCCGCCATTCCATGAGCTTGTACTGGGCAGTAAGGATGCCGGTGCGATCGTCATTGGCTTCGAGGGCTTCTTTGTGGTAAACAAAAAGACGGCCCAGGTAAAACATAGCGGCAAACCATGCTACAAAGCCAATGATGTGAACAGTCTTTAAAAGCAGAATCAACATATATACTTATTTTAATACAAAGATAGGCAAGTAAAAGGGATGGCTTGATTAAAAGATAAACAAGCTGGTAAAGTTGATTTTCCATGCCTCCAACTCTGCCTCTCCAATGTCGGAATAGGAGGAATTTTCGTCAATCACCGCCTGAAGTGCGGCGTCAAAGCGGGCTTTGTCTACTTTGATGTATCCGCCCTCACTGGTGCTGAAGGCAGATTCATTTACCGTGGGGTCAAAGTACGTCATGGTATATCTTACCAAATCATTGTCCAAACCGCTATCTTCCCTGATTTCGATGGGCATACCTTTGATGTGTTTGCCTATGGCCGGGATGTGGCCCAGGTAAAAAGGTATTAGGGGACAGACATACATTTTTTTGGGCCTGCCCTCTTTGTCGCGGAAAAGCAGTTCCCTCGTATCAAAGCCCCGAATGTTTTTATCTCCATCTTCCCGGGCACTAATGCGAGAGTCATAGTAGTCATCGGGAACCGCTGTTTTTATGTCAATGAGTTGTTCGGGATGTTCTTCAACATAGACCAGCCAGGTGTCTTTGTGCGTGAGAAAACGATAGAGTTTGTGGGTAGCCACCTCATATACCTCTCGCAATACCTGTTTTTGGTCAAAGCCCCGCTTAAAGCCCACGATGTATTGTTGGTTGAACTGGATTTCTCGATCATATGGCTTGAATGACTTTCCGAAAATATCAGATTTTGGGGCGGTAAGGTAGAAGTAGCCCTGACGATAGCCCTTGGGAGGTTTTTCTCCACAAGAAAAAAGCAACCAACAACAAAGAGTAAAAAAGAGATATCTCATGGTCAAAATCCGTTTTGAGGGTAGGCGGGTGCATCGGGAGCCATCAGGGCGCCCATTCCTCCAATGAACAACATCATGAGGAGTGAAAGAACAACCATAGCGATCATAAGTATGCTTATTATTTTAAAATATCGAGCAAGTCGGGCAAAGCCATTTTCCAGGTATTGTTCGTCAGCGGAGCTCACTCCGTTTTTGATATCGCTGCCAAAGATTACCAGTTGGTAGTTGAGGTAAAGCATAAATACCAGAACCACCAGGTAAATAAAAAACATACCATAAACCAGGCCCATTTCCCCTTTGCCCATCAGAGAAGAAAAAGAAGTTAAGGCAGTAAGAGAGACCAACATCATCACCAGGCCAAAGCCCGAAAACACACACATGATCAAGCCATAGATGCGGGCCCAGCGTGCGGCAGACAAGAGGCGGGTAGTCGCCATCTCAGACAAGGTGTTTTGCATTTTTGCGAAATCTTCCATTGGTTTTTAATGCAAGATAGTAAAAAAACAATTTTTCCGGCATGAAGTGCCGGGGGTAAATAAACGATAGAAACTAGTAAATACCATTACAAAGTCCAGGGGTTAAGGTCAGCCTAAAACCAGGGAAAACCGGGAATTGCAGGTGAAAAACCCTGAATTTACAGGCATCGGGGAGTGTTGTCTGTCCTTTATAGCGTTGATTTATCATATAAGATTTGATCAGATCTGATTTTTATTCACCATTAAAAAATACTGACATGAAAAATGTTTTGTTTTTATTTGTTTTGCTGATGGCCGGTCTCTTTACCAGCTGCTCACCCGATAATGCAGGATTTTCTTCGGGATTAAACAACCCGGATAGCGAAATTCGTACCGATGCCCTCGCCCTGCAAGTAACCTTTGCCAATAGAAGTACGGCAACCTACACAGCCGGAGAAATTGTAGGAGAAGAAGACGCTGAAGGAGTAAGGGTCATTCTTGATCCTGAAACCCTCGGAGAACAAACCCTGACGGCGGTAACAGAAATAGAAATCAGCGGATCCAATATGAAGGTGATCAAAAACCCGGGTGCCAACCAGGTAGTGTACACCGGCAAAACGGCGCTATCTGCCCAGGATGCTTCATCCGGATTCAACGTTACCCTCAATCCGGGAAACATCGGTTTTAACGCTGCGGCCGTACGGGTCATTGAAGAATGATTTTTGTGGAATTCTGTGTGCCGGAAAGAAGGAGTAAATACCTTCTTTCCGGTTTTTTTGTAATTTCATGGCATGAAAGATCGCAAAATCACCAAGGCCTTAGAAAAGCTCACGGTTTACGAGCTCAACAGCTTCCGCAAGTTTTTGCTTTCTCCCTATTTTAACCAAAACGAGGCCTTTGTTATCTTTTTTGATATGCTCAATGAGGCCAAAAGAACGGGCAAGGACCCCGGCCAAATTGAGAGCAGGGATGTTTGGGCCAGGATTTACGGAGCAGAAAGTCCCTACAACGATGTTAAATTCCGAAAACTATCATCCGACCTCTTTGCCCTTTTTGAAGAGTTTATCACCCAAAAAGAATTGGACAACGATGGCTCTGAAAAGCTGAGACTGCTGATGAAGGCCTATACCAACCGAAACCTATCCGATCTTTTTGGCTCGCTGATCCACCACATCGAGTACAACAAAAAGCTGCACCAAAACAAAAACGCCGAGCACTACCTCAATATGTACAACATTGAGCGGGCCATCATGGACATCAACTTTCACGACAACACCATTGGCCGGAAGGTAGAGATGGACAAGGTGCTCAACGTAGAGGAAATGTCATATAACCTCGACGTATTTTTTATTGCCGAAAAGCTGCGCTCTTACTGCACCCTCTTGTCGTGGAATCAAACCTTTAAACTCAATAAAAAAATCATTGGCATCGACGTCATTCTTAAGCTGGCGCAATCACCGTTTTTTAAAGACTACCCACCCATTGCCATTTACTACCTCATCTCAGTGATCAAAAGCCACGAGGGCAATACCGAGGATTATTATAAACTCAAAGACCTGCTCATTGCCAACCTCCACCACTTTGATAAAAAGGAGTCTAAGGATTTGCTGGATTTAGTTATAGGATATTGTGTTACGTTGGGCAACAAAGGAATGCCGGAGTTTGAAAGAGAGGCTTTTGAGTGGTATAAACTAGGATTGAAAAACGACATCATTATTCGGGATGAACACATTTCTCCTACAACATTTAGGAATATTGCATTTTACGCAATAAGACAAGGAGAATATGATTGGGCAGAAACATATATTTTAGATTATGCACAATTTTTAGATCCAACCGTAAGAGAAAGTAATGTGAATTTTAGTTTGGCAAGAGTAGAAATGAACAAGAAGAATTTTAAAAAAGTAATTCAATTGCTATCAACGACTGAATACAAAGAAGTTTTTCAAGCACTTTTGTCAAGAACGTTATTGCTTGCATCTTATTTTGAACTGAACGAGAGAGATAGTCTAGAATCTCTTTTATTAAGTTTTAAATTATATCTAGACAGAGAGAAAACTTACACAAAACAAAGAAAGTTGCAATATTATAATTTAATTAAACACACTAAAACGCTCTTAAAAATCAATAAAAAAGAAAAACCAAAACTTTTAAAGTTGAAACAAGAAGTTGAAAACTCTGAAGCGGTGGTTATAAAGAATTGGTTAGTAGAAAAAATTGAAAGCTTAATTATTGCTTAAAAAATGAAAAGGTACTGGTACTACTATCTCCATCAAATTTGATAAAATACATACCACACGGAAGTGTTGAAACATCAATTTGATTACCAGTGTTAAGAGAGAATGGACCCTGTAAAATAAGTCTTCCTTCAATTGAAAATAAAGAATATTTTGAATACTCCTTATTTGAATTTAGTGTCAACAAACCCAAAACAGGATTTGGCAAGATAGATTCACCTTTATCAACAGGAGAGCTGTTGTTTTTTGAATTTAATTGCTTAATTGAAAGACTATTTTCCTTAAGCAAAAACTTTGCACCTGAGATTGATTCAATTAAAATATGTTCAACACTTATTTTCCTTAAAAAATAGTTCTTTTCACTTTTAAAGCCATCAGCATCCTCTTCCCCCACAATCCATGTTGCCTGACCAATGATGCCATTGCCGCTGGCACCTTGTCCGCTGGAGCGGGTAAAGGCCAGGCGTACATTGCCGTCAGAAACCTGCTTGTGCATTTGCAGGGTGGGTGAGTGGTCTGCCATCCAGGTGTTGTCAAAAAACTTAACCCTGAGGCTGGAGCTGTCTACAGTGTCGCCATCGATATTTAAGGCAAAGGAAATGCCGTGGATGTCATTGGCTGGCAGGGTAGCGCTGCCCAGGTGGAAGTTAATAACCAGGGTATCGCCCGGTTCCACTTCGCTGTAGTTGGAAGACAGGGTAAAAGGAAAGTCCTTGTAGCCCAGGTTTTCATTGGGTACCAGGCTGCTTATCTTGTTGAAGTTGTCGAGGATGCCCTGCATGTCGTCTGCAGTGAGTCGACCGTCGCCATTGGCATCGGCGTGTTTGAGGTCTTTGCCGTTGGGCAGTTTTACGCCCCAGTCGGCCGCTTCATTGGCGCCCCAGGTATAGGTATTGCTGGTATCTCTGGCGGGACCCTCATAGCCAAGGAATCGGCCCAGTGTAAGCAGGTCGTGGGCAGAAACCCTGCCGTCGCCATTGAGGTCGCCGCTCCATACACAGTCATCGATACAAGGGCAGGTGGCGTTGGTTGGGGCAATTACGTTAAAGTACAACTTATAGGTAACACAAACCGGATTGTTGGCCACGCAGTATTTTATTTCCATGGTGTCTCCACCGACAAAGTTGGGGTCTGGTGTATAGGCGATCAGCGCCTTGCCATAAGCAGTGCCGCAACTCAAACCCGAAGTAGAATCCTGGAAGGCATAAGCCACACCTTGTGTTGGTCCTTTATTGGGGTCGATGGTAAACGAATAACCATCGATGGGGACATCGTACTCTATGACAAAGGTTTTGTTGCCTGGTATTTCGTATTGATAGATGATGTCGGCCTGAGGGTTGTGGTTGCCCACTACGAGGGTGATCTTGCCGGTTTCAACACTAACACCTGAATCTACCTTGTAGGTAAAACTTTTGGTGCCGCTGAAGTTGGTAGCCGGGGTATAGGTAAATACACCCAGGGTATCGTGCACCAGCTGGGGAGAAAACTCAACGATAGGGAACGACTTCACCAAATCATTGGCAAAGACATCAAAGGTGATGGGGGTGTTTTTTGGGGTATATACCACATCATTGCGCACAAAGCCCGGATCTCTTTCTGCATCAATCACTCGTGCATGGTAATCCAGCACGGTGCCATTGGCATGAACAAAGGTGAAACTATCCTGACCAATAAAATATTCTTCAGGGGTGTACACAAAGTGGGTAGCGTCAATGCTTTCTACTTCTCCGTTGAAAGCAAACTGATCGAGGGTAAATCCTTCCGGTAC
>CALMSX010000054.1 GCA_937872515.1 uncultured Bacteroidota bacterium | reverse complement strand
TGTGGTAAAATCTCTTCTTTAGATACTAAGAAAGAACTCCACAAATAGACTTTTGTTATGAGGAAGAGATAGGTGAATTTTTTTTCATCACACTACAAAACTGCGTTTTATAGGCACAGGCATTAAGAAAATTAAGGGAATTAAGATTTAATATAAGACACCCACCTTAATTCTCTTCATTCCCTTAATGTTTCAAATAGATTAAGAATCACTCATCAGGTAATGCCTTAAAATATTCATTCACCAATGGCCTCGTAGTGTTCGAAATATTTTTACTGAAAAAATTGATTAGTAATCCCTGTGGCACTTCTAATAGTTTCATGTAAGTGTACACTTGCGCCTCATGCACCGGCAGCAGATTCTCAATAGCCTTAATTTCAACCACCACACATTCATTGACCAGCAAATCAAACCTTAAATCAATTTCCAGGTCTTTGCCGTCATAGATCAATGGTACCTTTTGTTGTCGTCTTACAGAATAACCCTTCTGGATGAGTTCATATCGAAGGCATTCCTGGTATACACTTTCCAGTAGGCCCACTCCCAATGATTTGTGTACCTTGATGGCACAACCAACGATGTCATACGAGACACCCGTCACATACTTTTTATTCATAACGTCGAAGTTTGTTTCCAAAATTAATGGATTATCCAACGCCCCGCCACAAAATTTTTATCCTCGGCGATTTGCCTTAATTCTCTCCATTCCCTAAATGTTTCCAAAAATCTATCACCTAGCCCCTAACCCCTATCACCTATCTCCTACCTACAACTCCCTAACCCAAATATTCCTAAAACTCATTGGGTTACCATGATCCTGCAGCTTGATAGATCCCATGCCGTGCGCATCATTTTTCGGCAGACCAATGTACTCCGTAGTACCCTTGATCTCAACATGGTTTTGAACCAAAACCCCATTTTGGATCACCGTAAAATAGCCCGAAGCCACCTTCACCCCATCCTTGTTAAAAACAGGTGCATTAAAAATGATGTCATAGCTCTGCCACTCACCGGGACCCTTGCAGGCATTGACCAGAGGAATGTGTTGTTTGTAAACAGAAGCACACTGCCCATTGGAATAAGTAACATTGTTGTAATTGTCCAGGATTTGAACCTCGTATTTTTCCTGAAAGAAAACCCCACTATTGCCCCTGCCCTGGCCCGTGCCTTCTACCACAGCAGGCGTACGGAATTCAAGGTGAAGCTGACACGATCCAAATTTTTGTTTGGTCTTGATATCACCGGTACCCGCTTTGACCGTAAAAATGCCATCCTTTACCTCCCACATAGCCTTGCCGCCATCCTTGTCGCTTATCCATTGTTCCAGGTTGTTGCCACCAAAAAGTACAACGGCATCACTCGGCACCGGAGAAGTACCTTGAAATGTTACCATCCTGGGTACAGGATGCCAAACCTCCGTGGCTACAGGATCTGTAATTTGAGCATTAACGCCGGTAGCTACCACAAGAGCTGCAAAAGTGAATATTTTTTTCATTATCTGTTATTTGTCTGTTTTTACCCTGCAATGATCGAAAAAATTCACCAAACCTTCTCAAATTAACCCGATATTTGGGAAATAAAAAAAACGAAAAATGAGAGCACACGAAATAGACTACTGGATCCACGGCGAAGAAATGCAATATGTGGAAATAGAACTCGATCCCAATGAAACCGTTATGGCCGAGCCGGGTGGAATGATGATGATGGACGAAGAAATCAACATGCAAACCATCTTTGGGGATGGATCCCAACAAGAAGGGGGCCTCCTCGGAAAACTCATGGGAGCAGGAAAGCGACTACTCACCGGTGAAAAACTATTTATGACCGCCTTTACCAACATTGGTAGCTTTAAGTCAAGGGTCTCCTTTGCCAGCCCTTACCCCGGCAAAATCATACCCCTCGATCTCGAACAGCTGGGAGGTAAAGTCATTTGCCAAAAAGACGCCTTCCTGTGCGCAGCCAAAGGTGTGAGCGTGGGCATAGAATTCAGTAAAAGAATGGGTCGCGGCTTTTTTGGCGGTGAAGGTTTTATCATGCAAAAACTGGAAGGCGATGGCATGGCCTTTATGCACGCGGGTGGCCACATCACCGAGCGGACCCTCGGCCCCGGCGAACACCTGAGAGTAGACACCGGCTGCCTCGTTGGCTTTACCAAAGATGTTGATTACGACATCGTTTTTGTAGGGGGAGTCAAAAATACCCTGTTCGGAGGTGAAGGTCTGTTTTTTGCTAGCCTCATGGGCCCCGGTAAGGTATGGATCCAGTCACTGCCTATTTCCCGACTGGCAGACAGAATCATTTCTGCTTCGGGTTCTTATGGCAGAAAAGACGAGGGCAGCATCCTGGGTGGCCTGGGCAACCTGCTGGATGGCGACGGCATTTAATTGATTTTAATAATCGCAGTTACGATTTCGTCAGAAAACCATCTATGGCCTTTCTGGAAAAATCAGACAACAACAATCTACCGCTGATGGCAGCGCGCTCCTCGAGCAATTGATCCCAGTTTTGGGTACCTTGCCAGAATATGGTTTTTAAATCGTGGAGTGCTGCCGGATGGTAGCTCAGCAATTTGTGGACCAGGCCTGCAATAGCATCGTCCATACTTTCTGTGTTTTCAAACACTTCCTGAAACAGTCCCTTCTGCTGTGCCCATTGTGCGCTTTGCCACACTTCTGGTGTGATGGCCATTTGGGCAAAAGCAGCATTTCCCACCTTTCGTTCTACCGCCGGACCAATAACGAAGGGGCCGATACCCACAGCCAGCTCGCTCAGACGCACAGAGGCGTGTTGGGTAGCAAAGGTGTAATCACAGGCAGCCGCCAGACCAACACCCCCGCCTACTGCCTTGCCATGGATCCTGCCTATCACCAACTTGCCGCACGTGCGCATGGCATTGATGACACCGGCAAAGCCCATAAAAAAATTCCTGCTGCTCTCCAGGTCGCGAATAGAAGCCAATTCTGTAAAACTGGCACCGGCACAAAAACTGCGATCCCCACCACTTTTTAATACTATCACACTGGTTTTTTCATCTTGTCCCGCTGCTAATACCGCTTGTCGCAATCGCGCCAGCTGCTCGCCGGGCATGGAATTTTGAGCGGGATGGAAAAATTCTATGGTAGTAAGTGCGTCGTTGGTAATTACGTTTACATATTCTTGCATGAGCCTTTTATTTTTGTTGGGTTCCCTGTACGATGATAAATTCTGTCCTTCGGTTATTGGCCCTTCCCTCCTCCGTATCATTGGTTGAGATGGGCTCGCTTTCACCCCTTCCTTCGAATGAAAGTCGCTGTGCATCAATGCCCAGGTCGATGATTTGTAAGTAAACTGCCTTGGCCCTGTTGAGGCTCAATAATTGGTTGGTGGCAGCATCACCCACATCATCTGTATGTCCGAGGATGCGAATACTGACACCGGCATTGGACCTCAACATTTCTGCAAGGGCTATTAGCTCTGGCATCGAGGCTGGTTCCAGTATTGCTGAGCCGGAAGCAAAAAAGATGTTTTTTAAGATCACCGGCCTGCTGTCTGTTACCACAGGCTTTCTCATCTTTACCGTTTTTACCTGGGCTCTTTGCATGTCAAAATTTTCACCTGTATCAAAATGTTCGCTGTGCAACAAATAGCCGGCTTCAGATACATGCATCATCAATCTGCGATTAGCCGGAAGCGCGGTTATTACTTTTCCCATTTCTGCCTGTGTCAACAATAAGGTATCTCCATTGTCAACGTCTACCATCAATACCTGGGCTGCCAGTGACCTGCCATCGGCCTCATCTGTAATCGATAAATCAAGGTAAGATACAGGCTCTGGCCTCAGTGCCTCGGGCATCTCAAACTGATACAGGTCTAAATGTCGATTCGAAGAGGTTGTAGCATGGGCATCCGTAGCATAATAAGCCATCTTGCCCGTTCTGTCTACGGCCAAACTGCCTTCGTCTCCCTCACTGTTGATGGGATAGCCCAGATTGACAGGCACCGACCATTCCTTTTTCTGATCGTCCCACTTCGACATAAACAAGTCAAAGCCGCCCATGCCGGTGTGACCGTTAGACCTGAAATACAAGGTCTTGCCATCGCTGTGCAAAAAGGGAGATTCTTCGTGTTTGTCGGTATTGATGTTGGGTCCCAGATTGATGACTGCACCCCACTTCCCTTCTCTGGTTTTTTTTACCATCCACAAATCATTGCCACCATAACTCCCTTTTCTGTTTGAAGCAAACAACATCATCCTACCATTGGCAATCAGGCAGGGCTGTGATTCCCAGGCCGGGGTATTGATGCGGGGACCCATGTTAACCGGGCTTGTAAATTGGCCATCTTCCCATTGGGTATAATAGAGGTCGCAACTGCCAAATCCTGTCGTCTTGTTGTTGCACATAGTAAACACGATTGTTTTACCGTCTTCACTGGTGCTGTGCGCAGCTTCGTTGTCGGGCGTATTGATGGTTTCCAGCGCCACGGCTACCGACCATTGTCCACTGTCGTTTTGATAGGAGATGTAAAGGTCTTCCTGGCCTGTCAATCTGCGGGTAAACACCATTGATTTTCCATCGAGAGAAGGGGATGGCAGGTACTCTGAGTCTTCTGTATTGATCAGTCCTTCCAAGGGTCGGGGCTGGATAGGCACCGGATTTTTTTTGGCATTGACCCTGAAGGTAAGGGTGGTCAGTTCCTTCTCTACCTTTATCCTCCTCTTTTCATCCGGCTGCCCTTTTTGCAAATATTGATGGTAATGATCGATCGCTTTTTCATCATTCTTGAGCGAAAGGGCATTGATGGCTGCGGCATAGTACATTTCAGCATCGTAGTCGGGAGCCAGCCGGGCCACTTCATCAAAGATGGGATCCGCCAGGGCAAATTGGCCCTGATCAAAAAACATCACTGCCTTTCTCAGCGCTGCTTCATAAAAGCCAGGGTGTTTTTTGAGGATGTTGTCCAGTTTTTTTTCAGCATCCTTGTACCTTCCCTGGCGCACCAATTTCTGGGCATCCTGGTATTCCGCCTGGGTCTTTTTATCAAGGTCACCCGTTCTCAGGTAGACCTGGGCCTGGGCGCCTAAAACCATTGCCCAAAAACAAAAACCAAAAATTATTTTTTTCAAGCCAGTATGCCTTTTAAAATTTGAATGGTGATGAGATACGTCGGCTTAACGCCTTCAATACCCAGACTGCCGCTTGCCAGGGTGCTGCCGGTCTCCAATGGATTGTCTGAAGCATAGTAGGCGTACCTGAGTTTAACACTCTTATGGATGTTGTTTCTGATCTTACCATGGGCCTGTATGGCTTTCTGGTAGTGGGCTCCTTCCATTTCCAGCCCTACTACGCCCCACGAAGATTTGAGAAAGTAAGTGAGTATATCTTTATTCTGTAGTGAAGTTCCCAAAACTGTTACCATAGGGCCGGTGTATACACCCAATCCACTGTCTTCAAAGTGTTCAGCCTTGAGTTCGTTGTCAAACGGATAGTTGTCTGCAAACCCTTCGAGAATGTGTGAGGTGGGGATCATGATGTCGCCCTTCTGCCCTTCCAGAATGCCGGCCTTGCCCATGATGTTGACCGATTGGATGTTGAGCCTGTTTTTTTGTCCGTCGATTTCTACAGGTTTCAACAATTCATCCAGCGTTTCATACGCCTGCTCTCCAAAGGCGTAATCCATTACAATCAGTATAGGAGCAGTTTTATGGGCCTTGTCAGGCCTTATTTCTGCAGGCAGCTGCTCAAGATCTATTTTTTCGAGGTCAAAGATCTGAACACCAATGTTGGTGCCACTCGTATCGTCCAAAGCGATCATTCCATTTTTGAGGGCATAGTCCTCAATCAATTTTTTGTATTCCCCCTTCCTATCCTGACTGATGGCCTCCGCCAGCGACATCAGTTTTTGGGTTTTTAATTTTTTGGAAATCACTTGGGATGCATACAGACAATTCATCACGCTGTGCAGGTTGGCGCTGATGATGTGGATGGGTCGCTTCAACCATTTGTGGTCAACCAAAACCTGTTTGATGTTAGTAGCCCATTTTTCTCCAAATATGTGGTGACCCAGCACTTCGCGCAGCGTTGATGAAAAACTGATCTCTCTGTCGTTTTGCTCAAGGGCTTCTTCCATACTTCTTCTACCCAACCAGTATACGATTTCAAACAGACTGCTCACGTGTTTGGAAGAAGCAAATTTTTCACTGGCCTCAACGGTCTCGCTATAGGTACGCCCAAGGATGGAACTGAGGTAGGTAAAACCCACTTCTGAATTGATCTCCTCTCCATTGTCTATCTGTTTTACATACTCTTCCAGCATGTGCCACGCCCTCTTTTTTCGATTGCGCGCATCCAGACTGTTTCTCCTGATCTTTTCTGCTTCGATGTATAAAAAGGTAATGTGGGTAAGAATATCATAGATATCGCTGGCTCCCCGGGTCATCTCAATGTACATCTGCTCTTCATCAATCTGATAGCAGTTTCTACGCCTTTTGGGGGGTACAATGGCATCAAATTTAGAATCTTCAAATCCTTCTCTCGAAATCAGCCGAATGTACCGGGAGGTCTCTATTCCTTTGGGCAATCGTTCAAAAATATACAGCAGCCCATCCAGCTCCACTTTTTCTGAATCGGCAATAGATCCGTAAATCTCGGGCTTAAGGGTAAGCATGGCCTGGATCATGGCCTCTCCCGACACACCAAGGGGTTTATAGCTGCCTCTGATGAATAAATGGCGCATGGAAATGTAAAGCCTTTGGATGGCAGCCCTACTTTCCTGGGCCCTTGAAGGTTTGTATACGGTGAGACTCATAAATGCTTTTGTTAGATATTGCAAAAACTGCGCCGTTCTTTGGCTATTTTAAGCAAAAGTAGGGCCTTTGTGGTTTGCTTTTGACAACAACGTATTTTTTAGCCCTTTTGGCGTAGTTTATCGCCATTATTTTTGATGATCCTGCCTCCACTTTTCCATTTCACGGGCAATGGCCAGGGACAATTCATCACCCCTCTCTCTCAATTTGGCAACAATGGTAGCGTGGTTGTGGTCATCTCTGTTTTGACTCAGCTTCCACGATGCTTCTATGTGGTCTACTTCCATCACAAAGCCCTGTAAGCCCCGGAGGTGGGCCCTCAGGTCGCTGTCTGTCATTTGTGAAATATGAAAACCGCTTCCATCACTTGCTTCATATTGTCCTACCAGCTCGTGCAGTGAGGCCAGGGTTGCATCCTCGTCAAGGGCTCGCAGCCTGCCCTGCATGTGTACTGCCAGGTAGTTCCATGTAGGTACATTTACGTGATCGTACCACGACGAGGATATGTAGGCATGGGCATCCATAAAAATGGCTGTTGCCCGACATCCCTTTTGAATGTGGGCTGTCTGGCCATTGGCCCTGGCAATATGACCATGGATCAAAGGCAGCCCATCTCTATGGGTAAAAACCAGGGGTGTATGGGTGGTAGCTATTTCATCGTTGCAACTGCTGACCAGGGTGGCAAAGCCATGGTCATCCACATAATTTTTAATAGCTTGATGATCGGTTTGCTGGTTGAGCGGCGCTACATACATCTTTTCACATTTAATTGAAAAAAAATCGATCTTATGGAAATCTTTTTAGGGTGTAAAGATGTTTATAATTGCTGTGTTAATCACTAAATCAAAAGTAAAATGTATCCAGTAGAACTGACTACCCCCATTGCAAAAGACCTTACCGACTTCGGCTTTGAAGGACTTACCACTCCTTCTGATGTTTCAGCTGTGTTAGACAATACCGAAGGCACAGTACTTATGGTGGTCAACTCAGTATGCGGTTGTGCTGCAGGAAATGCCCGCCCGGCTGCCAAATTTGCGGTTACCCACGGCAAAAAACCCAATAAAATGGTCACCGTTTTTGCTGGCGTGGATACCGAAGCAGTGGCAAAAGCAAGAGAATACCTGCTGCCTTACCCCCCTTCTTCACCCTGCATTGCCCTTTTTAAAGATGGCAAGCTGGTGCACATGATTGAGAGAAGACACATCGAAAGCAATTCAGCCCAGTTGGTAGCCGACAACCTGATCGACGCCCTGGATACTTACTGCTAAGCCTTATTTCTTCAATTCATCCAATACACCCTGGGTCTGATCCAACAGCCCCTGAAATTCTTTTTTGAGTTTTGATGCCTGGTGGCGGGCTACTGCTCCATAGTACCTGCCCGTAAGCTCGTTGTATTTCTGGGTTTCTTCGGCTGTCATTTTATCTTTATACTTGGGGTATTCGACATCCTTGAAGTTGTTGAATTTCTGCTCCGTTTCATTCCATTTTTTTTCATCGTAGTTGACCCCGTCCTTGCTTACCTCTTCAATGAAGTCGGTATATTCGAAGATGAATGCCTGCTTTTGGATGGATCCACTACATGCTACAAGCGACGCGAATAAAAACAGTGTTAAGAGGTTTTTCATGTTTAGTTTTTTAGATAAAACCATTCTTCATAGCAAAATAGTTTCCTCACAATCTTAGCCTTGACGTTTATTTTATTCCGTTGGTCGATAAATTGAAGAAATAATAACTTTTGCGGCCCAAATGAGCCCAACTGTTTATAATGAGAAAAGGCCCGGTAAAACCAGGCCTTTTCCTTTTGTCAAAATTTCTAAAATGATATGTATTATCCAAATGTTTTAAACGGCAAAACTCTCTCCACAACCACAGGTCCTGCTGGCATTGGGGTTGTTGAAGTAAAATCCTTTGCCGTTGAGGCCTCCTGAAAACTCGAGGGTAGTATTGCACAGATAAAGGAAGCTCCTCAAATCCGTTACTACCTTCACTCCATTGTCTTCGAAGATCTGGTCGTTGGGTTTTGACTCGTTGTCAAAATCAAGGTTGTACGTGAGACCGCTGCAGCCTCCACTGGTCACAGAAACGCGCACAAAGTAATCCTTATCCAATCCACCATTTTGGACCAGTTCGGTTATTTTTTCTTTGGCACTATCGGCTACAAACAACATGGTGATTTGTTATGCGTGATTATTTACTGTTTCTGCCTCAGCCTCAATACCATTCTTTTTACGATAGTCTAAAATGGCTGATTTAATGGCATCTTCTGCCAATACGGAACAGTGTATTTTTACCGGCGGCAAAGCCAGCTCTTCCACTATGTCCATGTTGTCTATGGTCAGGGCCTCGTCAATTGATTTTCCTTTCAACCACTCAGTGGCCAATGAAGAAGATGCAATGGCAGAACCACAACCAAAGGTCTTAAACTTGGCATCGGTAATAATACCGGAAGCTTCATCAACCTCGATTTGCAACCTCATTACGTCGCCACACTCAGGTGCTCCTACGAGACCGGTGCCAACATTTTTTTTGCTCTTGTCCAGCGTTCCCACATTTTTGGGATTCTGAAAATGGTCCAAAACTTTCTCTGAATATGCCATTTTTCCTGTTTTATGATTGGTTAACTGTGTTCAATTATTATTGTTCTGTTAGTGAGCTGACCACACTACTGAATTCAAATCTATTCCCTCTTTGTACATCTCCCAAATTGGACTGAGGTCACGCATGTGATTCACTCCCTTTGATACCGCTTCCACGGCAAAATCTACATCTTCTTCGGTAGTAAACCTGCCCAGTGAAAATCGTATGGATGAGTGCGCCAAATCGTCGCCCAGACCCATCGATACCAAAACGTAAGATGGTTCAAGGGATGCCGAAGTACAAGCGGATCCCGAAGAAACAGCGATGTTTTTGTTGAAGGTCATCATCAGCCCCTCACCTTCAACGTGTTTAAACGAAATATTGGTCACATGGGGCATTCTGTGGTCCTTGTTGCCGTTGACATAGGTCTCTTCCAGCTGGCAAAGACCTGCTTCAAGTTTATCTCTCAGTTTGGAAAGTCTGGCTGCATCTGCTGCCATTTCTGCCTTGGCTATTTCTGCCGCCTTGCCAAAACCTACAATACCCGGTACATTTAAGGTGCCGGATCTCATGCCCCTTTCGTGACCACCGCCATCCATCTGAGCCGTAACTTTTACCCTTGGATTTTTCCTGCTTACATACAAGGCCCCAACTCCTTTAGGGCCATACATTTTGTGGGAGGTAAAGGCCATGATGTGTACCCCGGTCTCTCTTGGATTGACCGGAATCTTGCCAACCGCCTGGGTGGCATCACTCATAAACAATACACCTTTGGCAGCACAGATATCTCCAATTTCTTTCATGGGTTGTATCACGCCAGTCTCATTATTGGCCCACATGATGCACACCAAAATGGTTTTATCGGTGATCGCAGCTTTGAGGTCTTCAAGACTGATCAAGCCGTCTGGACCCACTTCTAAGTAGGTAACCTGGCCGCCTGATTTTTCCAGTTTCTGACAGGTATCCAATACCGCTTTGTGCTCGGTCCTGGTGGTAATGATGTGGTTGCCTTTTGAAGCATACATCTCAAATACTCCTTTTAAACCCAGATTGTCTGACTCTGTAGCACCCGATGTAAAAATAATTTCTTTAGGGTCTGCACTAATCAGATTGGCCACTTGCTCTCTGGCATAATCTACTGCCTCTTCGGCAATCCATCCAAAGGGATGGCTCCTGCTCGCAGCATTTCCGGGTTTATCGTAAAAGTAGGGCAACATGGTGTCTACAACCCTCGGATCTACAGGGGTAGTAGCATTGTTGTCCAAATATATCAGCCTTTTGGTTTCCATTAAGGGAATTTTTCTGCAAATATAACGCTACTTACGCCTATTTGTTTAGACTAAATCTTAACAACGACCGACTTTTGTAAATTTATTTTTTAATAATGTGTAAGCGCTTGGAATTGTCAGGGTTTTATATAAATCAATTGATTATCAACCGCTAATAATGAGTCACATGGCAGTAAATTCTCCATTTTTGGCAGGTTTTCCCTGTCTGATGCATCTAAATCCAAAAGTGAGTGTTTAGATTTTTGTGGAAAATGATCAAAACATCCTCTTTTACGATGGTCCCTGTGGCTTGTGCCAGGGTGCCGTAAAATTTGTGTTGAGATGGGAAAAAAAAGAAGCCCAATCCCAAACACCCCTCTTTTTTGCTGAACTTCAATCGCCGTCTTTCAGGGATTTGTTAAACGATCAGCTGCCTGACCCCTTGCCGGATTCTATCATCTACCTTCACCACGGCAAGGTCTTTACCAAAAGTAGGGCCGTCTTTATGCTGGCTTCCAGGCTCATTTTTCCCTTCTCCCTACTGGCGGTATTCCAACACCTACCCTCCGGTCCTTTTGATTGGATTTACGATGGCATAGCGCGGATCCGACACCAATGGCCGCAGCATCAAGCCTTGTGTGAAATAATTCCTGCTGAATGGAAAAAAAGACTACTTGTGTAAAGGATGATTTTTGGCGTCCTTCTCAAATTTTACCACCAAATGAATCCATACTGAACGCGAAAGTCTTGCGGTCTTAAAATAGGTGAGGGCTACAAAAGCCAAAAGCAATAAAAACGATTGGTTGACGGTCCATTTTAGTACAATCAAACAAAAACCAATGATAAAAAGATATAAAAATCCGGTGGCAATATAGGAAAGGAACATAGCTCCGTAATAAAAACCCGGTTCGGGTTCGGTCTTCTGTCCACACACTTCACAGCGGTCTACCATATCCAGCGGCTTGGAAAACTGAAAGGGCTCTTTATACAGCTTTCCCTCTCTGCAACGGGGACACTTATACTGAAAGATGCTGGAAACAATGTTCATACCTCGATTTTTGCAAATATGATGATAATTTGCGTAATTGTACGTAACCTGGGTTACCTTGTTAGGCAGTGGCTAATATAATATATTGATATTCAAGCGTTTTTAAATCTACTGTGGAAGTAGAAAAACCGGCCTCCTTGAGGTCTTTCATTACCTGGTTGTAATCAATGGTTTGGGTATGACTCACAATGCCGGTAATGCTGGTGGATTTGAAATCTACTATCATCAGGGTATCGCCCGGCTTCATCACCCGGTGCAACTTCTTTAGATATTTTTTTTCATCTCTGATATAGGCTATGGTATTAATGATGACGATGGCATCACACTCTCCCGGCTTAATCATGGGGTCGTTGGGCTTCACCAATCGGGTTTCAATCTTGCTTTGTATTTCAAGAGGTAGGTTGACGGCAAATTCATTGATGATGGCTACCATGTTGGTATCGATGTCGGTGGCTATTATTTTTTTTGCCTTAAACGCCATGCGGAAGGTAAAATAACCGGTACCAGCGCCAATGTCTGCAATGGTCTTGTTGCTGATATCTCCCAGTTTTTCAATCACCAGACTGGGCTTCTGCCAGGAAGACCTGCCTATGTTGGTAATCTTTTCATCCTGGTTTCGACTTTCCAATGTTGGCTTAAACGAAGATGCACTATCTGAACAGGATTGTAGGATCAAGAGCAGACCAAACAAAATAAAAACTACCCGATAGAAATGACTTGGTTTTGACATCGCTTTGTTTGAAAAACAAAAATAGCATTCTTAATTCGATATCCTGACTTACCCCTTTTTTATTTCGACTAGTAGAGTCTGTGGCTCGTCGAACTTGCATCAGGATTTAAAATCCAATAATTTGTTTTTGATGTAGTCATCATAAATCGGACCCTCACCAAACAAAAATTCAACTTCTACCGGCAAGACAAAAACCGGCACCTTGGCATCAAATAATTTTTGTCGGAAAGGAAGCAATCTCACGGCATCTTTTTCTGTGGTCAATACATACCGCTGAGTACTGTTTCTTTTAAAAAAGGCAGCTATGATTTCATTGACATCGCGTTCGGTAAAATAGTGGTGATCTTCAAATTCAATGCTGTCATGACTTTTTGCGGTCTTGTTAAGATAGTCATTCAGATAAGCCGTATTGGCAATGGCTGAGATGAGCAAAATATCGTGGTCTTTGCTGATTTCCATCGCATACCTTGCATCGTAAAACTGGTAGATCCTGCCATACCGGTATTGGGTAAAAAATACCCGCTGATGGGCCTTTGGATCCAACTCTTTGATCATAGCTTGTTTTTCTGCCTCGGTTATATTGGCCGGACACTTGGATACAATGATCACATCGGCCCTCTTATAGGCCGAACGCCACTCCCTCAACCTTCCGCCGGGTAGCAAATAATCGCGGGTAAACGGCCGGTCATATGGACTCAGTAAAATTTGAATGTAAGGCTGCACAGATCGGTGTTGAAATGCATCATCCAAAAGAATGGTTTGGATGCCGGGATATCTCTGTACCATTTGGGGAATGGCAAGGGCCCTGTTTTCACAGACTGCCACGGTAAGGCCTTGAAACTTTCTGGCGTACATCAGAGGTTCATCGCCCGAAACCAGTGCAGAGTCGCCCGGGGTAACAAATCGGAATCCCGTGGTGGAACGGTTGTATCCCCGACTCAGCGTTGCTACCTCAATATAGGGACTCAACAATCGGATGAGGTACTCGATGTGGGGTGTCTTTCCCGCACCCCCAATCGACAGGTTGCCCACTCCGATGAGGGGAAGGCTGAATTTGGAGGCCTTGATCACCTCTGCATCGTAGAGCATATTCCTCAAAGAAACACCAATGCCATACAACAGGCTTAGGGGCGACAGCAAAATGGCCAGCAGGCGGGTGCGCATTATTTTTTACCCAGTAGGTTATTGTAACGAGGTTTATCATTGAGCAGCGCTACGGCTTCATCCACCTCCTTGTCTCTTTTGAGCCCGATCTTGGTACGACCTTTTTGATAAAAATACCTGGAAATAATTTCTTTCTCAATTTCAATGATGATTTCATCCTTGTGTTTGGCAAGATCTTTTGATTTTTCAGCTTCCAGCTTATCCTTCATCATTTTTACTTCTGATCCTATGATGCTTTGCAGTGCTGCATTGTCACCACATTTTTTGGCCAGTACTTTTACTTCTTTTTCTGCGTCTGTTTCGTAGCTAAAATTCTTTTTACGGATAAAAGCCAAAAATTCATCAAAGGCAGTAAAGGTATAATTGTCTATGCTTTTAATGGAGTCGTGCTTTAAAACATAATCATTGGCATAGGCAAAAATAAGGTGCTGATCCAATAAAGCCTGGGTTACCGAAGCCGGTTCGTGGGCAGGCAGTTTTACATCCGGAGTAATACCTCCTCCATCCAAAACGGTACGTCCGTTGCTGGTCTTAAATTTGGATCTTTTGTTGTCGGCTATATCAACCGGCTCGCCATTTTTATATTCTACGCCCTGGATACACCTGCCGGAAGGAATATAGTATTTAGAGGTGGTTACCTTAACCCTGTTGTTGTAGCCCAATTCAAAGGTGTTTTGCACCAGGCCCTTGCCATATGAGCGCTGGCCAATGATCACCCCTCTGTCCTTATCCTGAATGACACCAGATACAATTTCACTGGCCGAGGCAGATTTTTTATTGATCAGCACGGTGATGGGGATGTCGAGATCATAGGGAATGGCCAGGGTCTTAAAACTTTGTTCCTGTGCCTTTGATTTGCCCCGGGTAAACACAACTTCCGCGCCTTTTGGTATAAACAAATTGCAGATATTGACAGCCTCGCGCAACAACCCCCCGCCATTGTACCTAAGGTCCAAAACCAGACCCTTGATGGCAGTACTGTCTGATGCTTCTCTTTTGAGTCGCTTTAATTCTTTTTGGATATTGGCCCCGGCATTATCTGTAAATACGGTCAGGTGGATGTAGGCTATGCCATCGGCTACCATGCCTGCATAAGGCACATTGGGTATATTGATCTCACCCCTTTCTACCGACAAAATTTCTGTTTTTCCACTTCCGTTTCTTTTTACCTCCAGCTTGACTACCGATCCAGCTGTACCTCGTAGCATCACCTGGATCTCTTCAGCGGGCTTGCCTTTTAATGACTCTCCATTGATGCTCAGCATCTCGTCACCCGCATTGAGTCCGGCAGCAACCGCAGCTCCCCCTTCCATCAGATCGGTAACCATGGCCTTTTCATCCAATACCACTACACTGGCGCCAATGCCCTGAAAACGCTCGTCATCTGAAATGCGGTACCTCTCTACCTGCGACTCTGAAATGTAATTGGTAAAAGGATCCAGTGATGATACCATGGCATCGATTCCGATACGCATCAGTTCAGCCGGGTCAATCTCATCTACATAGTTTTTGTTCAATTCTTTAAAAACATTGACAAAAATTTCGATGTTTTTTGAAATTTCAAACATCCGGTCGCCATCTTTCCAGGTTACGGCAGAAACGCCAACCACCAGACTAACGACCAAAAGAATCAGCTTTGCAGGCTTATTAAATAACTTCATATTCATTATTTCTATTCGTTTAAAGGCTTTGACAGCCCAAATGGTTCAAAACACCACCAACTCTTTATCTACATACCCCTTCAAAAGGGCTTTGTTATTTATTTAAAAATTGAATGACTTTTTGGGTAAGCTGCTCAGGCTGATCGGCATGTACCCAATGGCCGGCCCCTTCGATCACTTCTACGGCTGAATGTGGAAATTCTGCTTTTATTTGGGCAAGATCGCCATCCTGGATATACCATGAGCGTTCTCCTTTGATAAAAAGGCCGGGACCTTCAAATAAGGGATGTGCAGAGCTTACCTTATCCAAGATGTGCTGGTAAGATTGTTCTAAAAGCGCAAAATTCATCTTCCATTCATAACCGCCTTCTTTTTTCCGCTGCAGGTTTTTAAGCAAAAACTGGACTACCCCCTCATTTTTTAATCGATCCTTTAAAAAATCATAAATTTCCTGCCGGTCCTGCCTGTGAGCGGCATCCACCTTTCTAATGGCTTCCAGGATTTCTTCATGACCCCCTGCATAGGTTTTATTACAAATATCTACCACCACCATCTTTTCAACCATATCGCCATGGTCAAAAGCAAACTGCATCACCGTCTTTCCCCCCATTGAGTGACCTATCAGGTGGGCTTTGTAGATCCAGTTTTGTTCCATAAAGGTAGCCAGATCCTGGGCCAGGGTAGGGTAGTCAAAGCGATCCGTAAAAGGCGATTTACCGTGGTCTCGCTGGTCAATCAAATAGACCATAAAGCCTTCTGCGGCAATCTTTTTGGCCACGCTCTGCCAATTGTCGAGCATGCCAAAAAGGCCGTGTAAGATGATTACCGGAAATCCTTCACCCAAAACCTTGTGGTTTAATTCCATCTCAACATGCATAAAAAAGGGGGCCGGGGCCCCCTAATATTGATTTTTTAATTTATTATTGTTTGTACTTGACCCTTACATTTTCAGAAACCCAACACCCTGTATTGACAGAGCTGCCTTCTTTTACACCTCGCATAAATCCGGTCTCCTGATCAGGAATGGAACCATAGTAGCTGTTGATCCTGGAAGTAGCTTCTTCTGCCACGTTCGCGTCAATAGATTTGGCATAGGCGTATTTTTCCATAGCTGCCAGAATCACCAAACGCTGATTCCATGCATCACCACATTGTCTGGCTGATTTTCCATACATATCACCAATCAACATATAAGGTCTTCCCCATCCTGGTTTTAACTTGGCCGCTTCATAAGCACTAGACCTGGCTGAACTGTATTGGCTCAGTTTACGAAATTGGATAGAGGCTTTGGCAAAGTAAAACTGTGCCTTTGCACTGGGATCTTTTTCTTCCGCTATGGCTTCATCATATTTGGCAATGGCTTCTCCAAATTTACCTTCATCAAACAGGTGTTTGGCTGCGTAAGCAGGGTTGTTGGCAGCATGCTCGGCATGGATTTCTGCATTTTTTTCTGTGGCGTATTTTGACCAGGCTGTTTCTACCTGTACCAAAAAAGGATCATCAGCCGGACAATTTTTTTCCTTTAATTTTCTGATGATTTTTTTCAACACATCAGGATTGTCAGAATCACTCTCATATTCCGGCTGGAACTTTTCTTTGAAGAAGGTGTAATCAAAGATTTCATCTTCAATTTTGGCAAAGGTGCCGTTCATGTTTTCTTTGGCCTGTGAATAATAATCACTCAAAGATGCATTGTTGTTTATATTGTAGTCGGCAATCTCATTGAGCTGATTGTACAATTCAATCACATCATTTTTGGGCATGCCATTGTTTTTATACTGGAAAACAGCTATGCTGGCTGCAGGGTCAAAAATGATGTACTCGTTGTTTACCCCACCAAATTTTACAGCATTTTTGATGGCTTCAAGATTTTGTGAATATGGCGAATTTAGGGTGTAATACATTTCATAGGCCATCCTGCCATAAGCGTATGCAATTTTGTTGTTTTTTTCTTGCTCACTGGCCGTAATGACACCTCCGGATTGTGCACAAGAGATGTATTGATTGAACAAGGCAATCAATCTGTCATTGTACATTTTTTTGCCGGCTTCATCTGTTGCTTGTTCAAATTTTTTCTTAAGGATTTCAGCCCCATCCCAAAATTGAGATTCGCGTTTACCATCACCCAAAGGAGCTTTGGCAAATACTTTTTCCCAGTTTTCATAAGCAGTTGCCCAATCCTCTACTTTAAGAGCCTGCTTGTAGATTACGTGGTAATTTTCCAATTCATCTGCCATGGGAGAGTTGGTCCATGACTCGCATTGAGCATTGATTTTCACAACGCACAACATGGCCCCAAACAAAAACAAAGAGCTTTTTAAGCGATACATTTCTACTAAAGTTTTTTAATTGTTAATTGTATTTTCTCTTGATGAACCACTCGTCATCATTAAAAGTAAATCCAAAGTTAATCTTAATGTAGTTTTCTTCAATTATGGTTCCACTTCCTTTTTTTCCTATGTCAACTCCAATATCCGCGTGTGCAACCTTTCTTTGAAATACAAACGGAAGTCCGGTTCCAAAAGTTACACCATATTGATCTACCTGCTTGTCGGCCACTACCCTGGGGTCTTGTCTGTAATAAGCGCCGTACTTGTAAAATGCCCTCTTCCAGAACGAGGTATAACTTTTGTAACTGGGCCTTACATACCCTCCCATCGCAATTTGAAAGCTGTTGTTCAGGCTACCTGCTTTTTCGCCGGTGGCTTCATTGTAATACTTTGACCAACCTCCGTACTTAAATTCTATTCCTACACAACTTTTTTCACCCGCCTGGTACATTACGCCACCTCCTATTTCCAATGGCAACTTGCCTTTTCCAGCCTGGTCGTAAACGTCTGTTATGGTG
The DNA here is from genome assembly GCA_937872515.1 of uncultured Bacteroidota bacterium. Lineage (GTDB taxonomy): Bacteria > Bacteroidota > Bacteroidia > Chitinophagales > Saprospiraceae > JADKBO01. The sequence goes on along the minus strand of CALMSX010000054.1, from coordinate 21,411 downwards.
TCTGCCAGGATGGTAGTGGTGCCTATCAGCTGACGGGTAATGATGAGCTCGTCTTTTTGTGAAGAAAAGCCAAAGCCGGGTGACAAGGTAAGTCCAAACCTAAGTGACCTCAACGGTATAGATGGGTTGTCTTTGGCTTGTTTGGCATTGAGTTGAAGATGGTAGATAGCCCCCAAATTGAGTCCGAAGGCATTCATGTGATAATACTTATTGTAGAAATTGTTGAAAGCGTTTTCAAGATCTTTAAAGATAATGTCTTTGGAAGAAGTGATGTTGCCAAAGAGATACGATAGATCAATGCCCACTGCCAGGTTTTTATAGGAAATGCCATTGCTCCAGTGAAACTTATAAGTACCTCCATTGCCGGAATACGACCTTTCAAAATTGCCTATTCCCTCAATACTGTCAAGGGAGGAAATGTTATAGGCGGTCCTGCTGTACCGATTTAAGCCAAGGGCCATGCCCAGTCTGTACTTACTCCTTTCGGTGGTGTAGGCTTCATTGATGGGATTTTTAAGTGGAAAACCCAGGGCAATGTAATCAAAACTACCTCCCCAGTTTTTGGCACTCTTGCTACCCTCCTTATAGGTAGCGTTTTTGGCATTAGCACTTACCTCATACGCGGCTGTTCCCAGCAAGGCAACCGATGCCGGATTGTTGAGGTTGATGTGAAATCGATCCACATTGGCAATGCTCATGTGCCCCATGCTTCGATAGCCGGAAATTTCCTGATCTGACAGTTCTCCCAGTCCATATCTTGAATAAGGATCGTTTTCTACCTTCTGGGAAAATAATACGTAAGGCAGCAAGCAAAGTAATATGAAAGTTTTCTTCATCTGTTATTTACTAAAGATTAATGCTTTGGCCCGGCATTAAACCTTAAAATTTCATTTAAACCCAATAATACCAAATTTGGGTTTGCAAATATCTTAATTTTTAGGTGTTTAGCAAACAAAATTGCGTCACCACCGGTTAAAACTATCCGGGCCGAGGGAAACATTTCCCCACATTTATTCAAAAACGCTGAAACTTCGTAAATCGCACCCCTGACCCCTCCATTTTGCAAAGCCATTTGGGTGTCTTGTCCTAAAACCTCATCATGGTATTGAATTTCTGCCAGCGGCAACTTACCCGTTAACATATGCATAGCCTTCAGCCTCATTTGAACACCGGGCGATATATTGCCTCCCAAAAAAACACCCTGGCTGTTGATAACATTGGTGGTGATGCAGGTCCCGGCATCAATAAAAACAACGTCTTCTCCCGGAAACAGGGCAAAACATGCCACCGCGGCTGCCAATCGGTCTTTGCCTAAGGCATGCGGTGTTTTGTATTGTAAGGTGATGGGTAAGGGTGTATCATGGTCCAAAAGGATGCTGCCCGGCTTTTTTCTTAATAACGCCTGAAGTTCCGGGTTTTCTGCCCTGGTAGAGGAAATGATAATGCGTTCTATGGCAAATTCTTCGAGTAGTTTTTGGTGAAAAGCCAGTTCAAATACCTCCTTCCTTTCTGAAAACAACATTTCGCTGTTTTCAAAAACCGCCGTTTTTACCCGGGTATTGCCAATGTCAATGCACAGTTGCACGTGTGTTAATGCCTGAAATGTCTGACCCCGGTCACCATCATTACCATGTCGTTTGCATCACAATAGTCGATACTCAGTTGGTCTTTGATCGACCCTCCGGGCTGAACAACGGCATTGATGCCGGCATTGTGGGCAATTTCTACGCAATCAGGGAAGGGGAAAAATGCATCCGATGCCATCACACTGCCCGACACGTCAAAACCAAATCGCCTTGCTTTGTCGATGGCCTGGTGGCAGGCATCTACCCTCGATGTCTGACCGCAGCCCATGCCTATCATCTGACCATTTTTAATTAATACGATGGTATTGGACTTGAGGTGTTTGACACATTTATTGGCAAAGTGCAGATCTGCCAGGGTAGCAGCATCAGCCGCTTTTTTGGTTACGGTTTTCCAATCCTGTGCCTTGTGCCTGTATTGATCTTGTTCCTGGCGAATGACACCATTGAGCAGGGTCTTGATGCTGTGTTTGGCAACAGGATATTGTTTCAATTTTAATAAGATTCTTTTTTTCTTTTCCATCAGCAGGTCCAGCGCTCCCTGGGTGTAGGAGGGTGCAATGAGGATTTCATAAAATAATTTATCTACCTCTGCTGCGGTCTTCTCATCCACTTCTGTATTGGTGATAAAGATGCCCCCAAAGGCAGAAACAGGGTCAGCGGCCAGGGCAGCGTTCCATGCCTCCAGATTGGTGTCTCGGGTAGCAACACCACAGGCATTGGTGTGTTTGATGATGGCAAAGCTGGGCTTTTCGCCTTGAAATTCAGCCATGAGGGCTACAGCTGCATCCACATCCACCAGGTTGTTGTACGAAAGTTCCTTGCCTCCCAAAAAGTCGAAGATCTCGTCCAGGTTGCCATAAAATTCAGCAGACTGGTGGGGGTTTTCTCCATATCGCAACACCTGCCTTGGCGATTGACTCACTTTTAATGCTGTTGCTTCTCCACTCATTCCTGCAAAATAATTGTAGATGGCTGAGTCGTAGTGAGAGGTAACCTCAAATGCAGCAGCAGCAAGGGTTCTGCGCTGGTCCATGGTGGTTGTGCCTGCCTGTACCTCCAACAGTTGCAATAAATAAGCATATTGAGACTGAGAGGGAACAATGGTCACATCCTGGTAATTTTTAGCAGCTGCTCGAATCAAAGAAATACCACCGATATCAATTTTTTCGATGATGGTTGCTTCTTCTGAGGTTGAGGCCACGGTTTTTTCAAAGGGATACAGATCGACAATGACCAAATCGAGGGTGGGTATGTCATAATTGGCCAATTGGGCGAGGTGGCCTTCCTCTCTTCGGGCTAAAATACCACCAAATACCTTGGGATGGAGGGTTTTTACCCTACCATCAAGGATGGATGGATATCCCGTAAGTGCCTCTACCTGATGGACTTCGGCTCCAATGCTTTGAATGAAATCGGCTGTGCCGCCGGTTGAATAGATTTTTACCCCCAGCTTACTGAGTTGGTGGATAATGGCTTCCAAACCTGTTTTGTCAAAAACAGAGATGAGTGCATTTTGAATCCTGGCTTCCATAAAATATTATTTGCTGAAAGCGTGTAAAATTAAGGCTTTACAGGCATATTATACTGTGAAAAGCAAAAAAAGAAAAGAAAATATTTCTGAACTGTTTTTTCTGGTTTTTTTATTTGAAAAAAGACGCTTTAGTGTTTAAAAAGACATATCCGTTTTATATAAAAGCAGTATTTTTGGCATTCTTAAACGATATTTTACATCAATTTTAAAACTTCTATTATGATGAAAAGCTTTACATTTTTTAACAAGCTTGCCTTCACATTCACCTTGGCGATTCTGGGCTTGTCCCTGAATGCGCAGGATGTGATGGTTTTTAAAATCGCTTCTCCTGCTGGAGCAGCGGGCACCTATACTTTGTACAGGTCAGCATTCGGCCCACAGGATGGCGATGAAATTCTGGACAAAGCAATCAAAGTTGCAGATCCTCTCTCGGCTTGTACTGCGCTGGCCAACGACCAGACCAACTCAATTACTTTTTTAGACAGAGGTTCTTGCACCTTTGTTGAAAAAGTAAAAAATGCGCAAAGTGCGGGCGCTGTTGCCGTTATTATTTGTAATAACGACGGAGATGTACTTAATCCGGGTGGAGATGATCCGGGAGACATTACCATCAAATCATTTTTGATGGAAAAACCTGATTGCGACAAAATCAAAGTTGCTCTTGGTGCAGGTGCTGTAAATGGTAACATTGTTGTAAGGCAGTGTGAGCCGGTACCACCGTCTAATGCAATTTGGGGTACCGTTTCAGGTGAAGGTGACTTCAACGAAGGATTGAATGGCTGGACCATCACAACCGAAGAAGGAAAAGGATGGATTTGGTCTGCAGATGGTGACTGTATAGCATCATTCTCACCAAACCCATGTAACATGAATACACCTACTATCTGTAATGGTGCTGTTTCTGTTAACAGTAATGCATTAGATGTGAGTGGCGATTGTCAGGCAGTTTGTCCAACCTCCATCATTTCTCCTAACATCGATCTTTCTAGTGTAACTATTTCTGCACTTTCATTACAGTTCAACCAGGCAATCAGAGACTTTGCATCTGAGTATTTTGTGATCACCAGTTATGATAATGGTCTAACCTGGGCGGACACTTTTGCCATCAACAACGATGTATTCTCTAATGATGCATTTGTATACAACCAGGTGGTAAGGGTTGGTCTTTGTGGTGTTCCTACAGACATTACTCAAATCAGAATCCAGTTCCTGATCAACGCCAACTACTACTTCTGGGGAATTGATGATGTATTCCTCGTAAACGAAGCATACGCTGATCCACAAACGAATAACAATTTCTGGACTGTTGCTCCTTCATTGAAAACTCCAGTTTCACAAGCTACTTCTTTCCCACTTCTTTCAGATGTGAGAAACAATGGTGCAGTGCCTTCTCCAAATACCGTTCTTACAGCAAGGGTTTCAAGAGTGGGTGCAGGTGGATTGACAGAAATCTACACACAAACCAATGACTATGGTACCTTAGATGCATGTGAGCAGGTTGAAAACATCAACTTTGCCAATCAATACCAGGAGCCTACAGAAGTGGGTGTTTACCAATTAGACTATGTAATCGATTCAGACAATAACAAATTTGCATCCAACGATACTCGTTCATCCAGATTTTTGATGACTGAAAATGTATTTTCAAATGGATTGACAGAACCAGAATTCGGAAGGGCCTACCTGGGTAGATTCATCAGTGGTGTTAATGCTGCTTTTATTGGTGCTAACATCAATTTCTGGTCATTGGGTACCAGCTATTATGTTGAAAACGGAACAGGCTTCAAAGCTTCTGAATTCCGTTTCGGAGTAGATACTTTGGCTTCCAACGGAAACTACAGCGCATCTCTTACTTGTAGTGTTTATAAAATTATAAACAATGACGACAATCCTGATACTCCTGATGATGATGAATCAGGCACATTAACCGGTGATGAAAGAGTGTTAGTAGGTCGTGGTATTGACCAGGATGGTGCTGAAGAATTGTTCATCGACAATACTACAGAAGGAAGAAGAAGAAGCAAGTTCTTACTTACCAACCTTGATGGTGGTGAATTGACCCTTGAAGACAACACTGAATATGTGTTTATGGTTAACGTAAGAGCATTCAGCGGTACTGCTTACTTTCCATTCCTGAGCTTCAACCCTAACTCAAGCAATACAACTCTTCGTTGGTCATACACCGAAGCTACCAACTTCGCCAATGCACAGGTAGGTGTTCACAGACACTTTGGTACCCTGGTTAGCCGTGGTGCTACCGAAGATGATGTGGTTGACGAAAGAAGCCTTGCTACCAGATTCTTCAAAAGAATGTATTCTGAAGTAGCTATTGCTCCTGCAACCAACACCACAGATGAGTTGGATGAAGTGGCTGTTAGTGTACATCCTAACCCAACTTCAGGTGATCTTTATATCGACATGAACCTTACCAACGCTTCTAAACAAGTATTGGTTGAAATGTATGATCTTACAGGAAAGAAAATGTCTTCTCAAAGCTTTAACAACATCAGAACTGAGTCTTTGAAAGTAAATACCAACACATTGAATACAGGTGTTTATTTTGCAAAAATCACTACCGATGAAGGTACTGCTTCAAGAAAAGTAATCGTTACTAAGTAATTGTCATTTAGAAGTCAAGAATTAAGGGTTTATGGCTCCGGCCATAAACCCTTTTTCTTTTTATGGGTTTATGACCTATCTTCGTACTGTTATTAAATTATTTTCATGCGTCTTTTTGCCCTCACTTTGTTATCCCTGTTTATCAGCCTCTCGGTTGTCGCACAGTCGCCTAAGATTGATCCTTCTCTTTTGGGAAATACCCATAACCAAAATCAACTCGATTACATCGTTTTTCTCAGCTCACAAGCTGATCTTAGCGCGGTATCCGGGGTAAAAGGAAAAAACCGCAAAGGCAGTATGGCCTACAGCCTCCTCAAAAAAAACAGCGATGATGCCCAGCTGGCCCTGGTCAACTGGCTACGTCACCGCCATATTGAATACACTTCTTTTTTTGTGGTCAACGCTATTCACGTGAGAAGTGATTATGCCACCCTATTGACCCTGGCAGATCGCAATGAGGTTCAGAAGATTCTTCCTAATTTTTCAATCAAACTTGACAGAATTGAAGCCGAACCCATAGTCGGCAGTCGCGACCTGGTACCAGAATGGGGCCTGCTCAAAATAGGGGCCGACAGTGTATGGAGAATGGGTTTCGATGGCAAAGGGGTTGTGGTAGGTGGCCAGGATACCGGCTACGACTGGTCTGTTTCACCCTTAAAAAGTAAGTACAAAGGATTTATCAATGACACCGTTGCCAATCACAGCTATACCTGGCACGATGCCATCCACCAAAAAAGTCCACTGGCAGCCGATAGCCTCAACCCCTGTGGCTATAACCTAAAAGAACCCTGCGACGACAACAATCACGGCACCCACACCATGGGTACCATGGTCGGAAGCGATACCAGCAACCTCATAGGGGTGGCCCCCGGTGCTCAGTGGATAGCCTGTAGAAACATGGAACGCGGCAATGGCCAGCTCTCCACCTATCTCGAATGTTTTGAGTGGTTTTTGGCCCCCACCGACATCGATGGCAACAATCCGGATCCCACCAAGGCACCCCATGTCATCAACAATTCATGGTACTGTTCACCCGAAGAAGGCTGTAATCCCGGAAACTGGGATGCCCTTCAAATAGCTGTCAAAAACCTGAAAGCAGCAGGCGTTGTAGTAGTTGTTTCTGCTGGCAACAGTGGCCCCGGTTGTGAAACTATCAATGCCCCTCCCGCGCATTTTGAACCTTCATTTTCTGTAGGTGCAAGTATGATCAATGATACCATTGCCAATTTTTCCAGCCGGGGACCCGTATCCATTGACTCCAGTTACAGGGTAAAACCCGATGTGGTAGCTCCCGGTAGGGGAGTAAGATCGGTAGTAAGGGGAGGCGGTTTTGCCGCATTTAACGGTACCAGCATGGCTGGACCCCATGTGGCAGGGTTGGTAGCCCTGATCATCTCTGCTAACCCCGATTTGGAAGGAGAAGTGACAACCATAGAAGAAATTATCAGGCAAACCGCAGATCCTAAGTTTTCAGACCAGGACTGTGGGGGTGTTTCCGGTCAGCTCCACCCCAATGCCGTTTATGGTTACGGTAGAATTAATGCCATTAAAGCCATTGAACTCGCCTTAAAAACACAAACCAAAGTGAATGAGGTAGACAAGTTGGCTACTCCTCTCAAAATCATACCCAACCCTGCTTCAGATTATGTGATCATCGGCTTAGAGCAAGATAACCTAAGTACCGCAAAGCTCAGCATCTTTAATGCCGCAGGTGTTCAGATTTGGAAAGAGTCAGGTAGGGCCTGGTTTCAACTATCCCTTGATAATTGGCCCTCCGGACTGTATCAAGCCGTCTTAGAAAATGAACATGGCGTAACGTCCTCTGCCAGCTTTGTAGTGCAACATTAATATTTTATCTGCGACTCACCACAAAAGGGATCGCCTTTACCAGACGGTCTTCAGTGGATCGTAGTAGTAAGATATAGCTGCCATCCACCAGTGTCTCCGTAGAGAAAAATAAGGCATTCCTGCCCGCCTTAATTCTTTGGTGCAGGATGGTAGATGCAAAACTGCCCTTGCTATCAATTACCTCAATGACCATGTCTCTCTTTTTATCAAGGGTAAATTCCACCGTCAGTTCTCCCCCACCTACCGGGTTGGGATACAGCTTGTGTTGCTGAACAAAGGACGCCGTTTCTTGGGTACCTACCCCTCCGATCTGGATATAGTTTTGTTTGACTATGGAGTCTTTTCCGGCAAAATTTTGAACCACCAGGCTTACATCATAACTACCCGCAGCGCTGTATTGTACCACCGGATGGGCTTCGGTAGACACCTCAGTGCTGGCGCCCGGAAAATACCACTTCCACGATGTAGGTACATTTTGTGACAGATCGGTGAATTGAATTGCCTCGTTGGTAGCAGCCACTTGTTTGTCAGATACAAAGGCAGCCAAAGGTGATTTAGCCTCCAAAACGGTAATAAATTTCTGCTTGATTTCATTGTCGTTGCCGGCAATATTGCGCACCGATAAATTCACGTAGTGAGATCCTTTTTTTTCATACCTGACAACGGGTTCTTTGTCTTTAGACAGCGATGGAATGCCATTGGAAAAGGTCCAGGAATAGTCGACAGGCTCATTGGTAGACAAGTCAATAAACTGTACGCTCTCACCCTGGTAAATAGTATCCCTGTTTACTGAAAAATTAGCAACTGGAGGCAGGATCGGCTCCATCACGGTGATGTAATCTCTTTTCAAATAGGTAAGGGTATCATTGGATCTTTCGTTGAGGATGGTCAATTCCACATCATAACTACCCACCTGATTATACTTAACGCTTGGCAATGTCTGGGTAGAACTGGCAGGACTGCCTCCCTCAAAATTCCAGGATAGCACCTTGACTACCTGATCATTTACCAAAGAAAACTGGGTGCTTTCATTGGATGCCAGGGTCGTTTTATCGGCCACAAAATCTTCAAAAAAGGCGGTTGAATCCTGCAGGTATTGGGTGATCCAGGTACCATAGCTACCCCTGCCAAAACAACCCGTTGTCCATACCTCCGCTGTTTTGCTGTAGGGATTGAAAAACCTGCGGCTAACAGTAGTGTAATCACCCCACCGCTCTCTGTTGCCATCCAGCACGTTGACAAAGGTAGTACCCAGCTTGACCAATACTTCTTCGCCCCAGTCAAAAACATCGTTGCGGCCATCACAGATTACTGCACCCTGCGACGGATACAAATTGGGTCCCGTTTTTAAAAAATTAATGAGTACCCGGCTATCACCCGCTTCTTCACCAAAGGCGGCAATGGAGGGAAAACCATAATCATAATCTCCCTGATGATATAAGCTACCGGTTACACTTAGGGTAGACAGGTCAAACCTTCCATAAAACAAGGCTGAGGTGTTGTTGGGTGAGTTGACATGGGCTCCAAAATGCACAATGCCATTGAGCTCCATCGCATTCCAAATGCGACTGTCAAAGGTGTTCATTACATTGGTGGTATTGGGTTGAACCCCATCCGGAGCCAGCTGGGTAGCAGGTCCGGTTACCTGGAGGGCAGTAATTTCGGCATTGCCTTTAGAGATGGCTCCAGAAACCTTGTGCAGGTGGTATTGATTGCCTCCCTGGGCTACATTACTGACCAGGTGCATGACAGAATCCGGATATACATTCCAGGCATTGTGAGCCGGTACCAGGTTGAAGGCAAGCTGGCCATCTGCATTGTTTAAGTCGGTGTAATAACCGTAGACCATCGGAGACCCTGAAAAGCAGGAAGCCTTGTCTATTTGAAACAAAATAGAATACTGCCAGTCACCCGCATTGTCTCGCATCAGTCCTGAAAAAAACAGATCCTGTTGGGTTAAACCTACATTGGGATAATCATACCAGTGATTGTCGCCCAGTGGGTTGCCATCTACATTGTAGTAATACCATCCGGCAGCAGGATCTTCGCTTTTAGAAAATGCGATTACAATCTTGGTGGTTTGGGGCGTATTGCCATGCAATGCCAATGCAATGAAACGATTGTATTGTGCATCATAGATGATCCTCGGGTCATAAACACCCGAACCAATGGTCAACAAGGTATAAAAATCTGCCAGTGTCTGAGTGAATGTAACCTTTCCGGCACTGTTGGCAAAAATGATGTTTGAGTTGATGGCAGAAACAATAAATCCATTGGTTGAAATCGCCATGGAGTTATCCGGTGGCACATTGCTGCCCTGGATGTTGCCACTGAAGTTGATCCCAATTATGGGTTTCTCTGTAGATCGATCTGCTGACGGTATATGCTGACCGGGCCGCTTTTGATCCCATATCTTCTTTTTGGCCTCCAATATTTCTTCTGTAGGTACGGAATAAGCGTGCTCTGAAGAAGTGTAATTCAATACCCTTGACTTCCAGGGGTGACTATTTTTTGCAGGCACACCAAAAATAGCCGCTTGCTCTGTGGTAACCATAGTGGGCTTCACTTGAGCTACGATTGGGTCAACCAAATAAAATATGGCAAAAACAAGGATAACTGAATAGAATTTCATAATTAAAACCAGATTAGTCCCTAAAAATAATATTTTGATAAGAATTGACAAGAATTCAATATTATATTTTCCATTTGTATGTCCGCTAATGTTACTAAAATCACCTTTATCTGATGAACAAAGTGTACATTTGCAGCCTTTTAAGTAAAGAATTATGTTTTTCCACTGCCTTTAGCATAGGCTATCTGATGGGAGCATTTTTCATTCATACAACCACAATCTATTTAATTCATGAATACAAGTTTTTTAAAGAGACTCGGCTTGGGAGCGACCAATCCGGGAACATGGTCAGGACAAAAGTCATTTTCCAGCAAAAGAGTGATCGTTTCTTATTCACCGGTCGACGGTAAAGAAATCGGTAAGGTCAGTGTTACCGGAGAAGGAGATTATGAAAAAATAATGAAGGCAGCTACCACTGCTTTTGATGAATGGAAAACATGGCCGGCTCCACGAAGAGGCGAAATCGTTCGCCAATATGGTGATGTGCTGAGGGCCCACAAAGATGACCTCGGAAGACTGGTTTCTTATGAAATGGGCAAATCGCTCCAGGAAGGTCTGGGCGAGGTGCAGGAAATGATAGACATCTGCGATTTTGCAGTAGGGCTTTCCAGACAGTTGTACGGCTTGTCAATGCACTCTGAGCGTCCCTCACACCGCATGTATGAGCAATGGCATCCCCTTGGTGTTGTGGGTGTCATTTCAGCATTCAACTTTCCGGTGGCCGTTTGGTCATGGAATGCCATGATCGCCATGGTTTGTGGCGATGTAGTGGTATGGAAGGGCAGCGAAAAAACACCGCTTTGTGCTGTTGCATGCCAGTCTTTGCTCGCAAAAGTTTTAAAAGCCAATGATGTACCGGAAGGTGTAAGTTGTATCGTTACAGGCGATTATACCCTCGGACAAAAAATGTCTAACGACCATAGAATTCCACTGATTTCTGCTACAGGAAGTACCAGGATGGGCAAGGCTGTTGCCTCGTCAGTAGCGGCTCGACTCGGCAAAAGTTTGCTGGAACTGGGAGGTAACAACGCGGTGATCGTAACCCCATCTGCCGACTTATCATTGGTGTTGCCAGCTACCGTTTTTGGAGCAGTGGGTACTGCAGGTCAGCGATGTACTACTACCAGGAGGTTGATCGTTCATGCAGATATTTATGATAAGGTAAAGGCCCAGCTTGTAAAAGCCTATAAACAAATCAGCATAGGCAATCCGCTCGATGCCCGCAACCACGTAGGCCCGCTCATCGATGCACAGGCAGTAGAAAATTATCTGGCTGCCCTCGAAAAAGCAAAAAAAGAAGGCGGAAAACTACTGGTCAAAGGTGGCGAAGTAAAAGTAAGGGGTTGTGCAAACGGCCACTACGTGCAACCTGCCATTGTGGAAGCCAGAAACGACATGAGCATCGTACAAACAGAAACTTTTGCACCCATCTTATACCTCATCAAATATGAGGGAGAAGTAACCGATGCCATTGCCATCCAAAACGACGTACCTCAGGGACTTTCGTCTGCCATCATGACCAGCAACCTCAGAGAAGCCGAGTTGTTCCTGGCTGCATCCGGCAGTGATTGTGGTATTGCCAACGTCAACATCGGTACTTCGGGAGCAGAAATTGGGGGTGCCTTTGGAGGTGAAAAAGAAACTGGTGGAGGAAGAGAGTCTGGATCTGATTCATGGAAAGCATACATGAGAAGGCAGACAAATACCATCAATTACAGCACAAAACTACCCCTTGCCCAGGGCATCAAATTTGATTTTTAAGCAGACCCGGCTTGATTATTAACTGATCAGGCCTTGCTTTTGATACATACTGCCATCTGTTATTCAATCGTTTAAGAAAAAATGACTATTTTTATCATTATAACGAAGTTGACAGATGGCAGTTCTTATTTAATACCTGCCATTCTCCTCATTTCATCATCTTAACTATAAACACTATCGATGAAAAATATATTCACAGCCTTTTTGGCTCTCATCCTTGGCTTCGCCTTTTCCGGTTGTTCACCCAAGGCTACCGCCCCCGTGGTTACCACACCAGATCCCAAAACCGAGGTGACTACACCGCCGGCAACCTCCAATCCTTGTCGCACCTTCGATGATCTTCCGGGTGTAGACAGAGAAACGGCTGAATCTGCCTTTGTTTTGTACAAAGATCAATTGAAACTCAACAACTACAAAGCAGCTTTTCCCATTTGGCGTCAGGCCTATCACCTGGCTCCGGGATCCAATGGCCGGGTAAAAAGTCATTTTGACGACGGCGTTTTACTGTACAGCAAGTTAATTGAAGAAACAGCAGACAGCAGTAAAAAGAAACTCCTGGTAGATACCATTCGTATGATCCAGGCAAAAAGAGAAGAATGTTTTGGGGCAGATGCCTATTACATCGGGCAGAAAGCTTTTGATTACTATTACAACCTGTCTGGGCTGGTAACTGAAGCTGAAATCTATGAGACCTTCAAAAAATCAATAGATTTGGGCAATGGCAAGATGGAATATTTTATCATAAACCCATTTACCAAAATCCTCCACGATCGCGTCCTCGCTGAAGAGGTGAGCAAAGAGGAGGGCAGCAAATATGCCTTAATGGTAGATAAGGCCATTAAAGATGGATTGGCCACCTGCACGGGTGCCCAATGTGAAACCTGGAAAATCATCAATGAATACGCCCCGGACCTGCTAGAAGCCCTTGAAGGGGTGGATGGTTTTTACGATTGTGAATACTATGCGGGTAAGTACTATGCCTTGTTTAAAGCCAGTCCCGACTCCTGCGATGTGGTCAACCTGGCTTACCGCAGGATGCTCAGGGGCAAATGTGCCCTAACCGATGCCCGCCTGGCTGAAATAGAAAAGGTGAAGAAAAGCAAATGTTATGAGGCCCCTGTTGCCACCGGCACCATTTCCATGGCTTATGATGAGTATGGAAAGGGCAATTACCAGACCGCCATTCGTTTGTTTGAAAAATACATCAATGAAGAAGCACCTGATAAGGAGAAAAAAGCCAAATACCTGATGGTGATCTCTTCTATCTATTATGCAGATGTGAAAAACTTTCCAAAATCCCGTCAATATGCCCTGGATGCCGCTAAAATGAAACCAGGGTGGGGAGAGCCCTACCTATTGATTGGCAAGCTGTATGCCTCCAGTGGGCCTCTTTGTGGCCCTGGAAGGGGTTGGGACAGTCAGATTGTTACCTGGCCAGCCATCGACAAGTGGGAATATGCCAAAAGCATTGATCCAGCCTCTGCCAAAGAAGCCAATAGCCTAATTGCCAGATACAAACAATACATGCCCAACAAAGAAGATATCTTTTTCAGGAATTTAAGCGTGGGCCAAAGTTTTTATGTAAGCTGTTGGATCAAGGAAAACACGAAAATCAGGACTTCTGACTAAAAAAAGGAAGTTAACAGCAAATTAAGAGTAGGGCAGGCTGCATTTAGCGGCCTGCTTTCGTTTCATTTCAGTACAGAATGTTATTTTTGCACACACTTAAAAGAGTTGATGCCTTGAAATACAGAATAGTTGCCCTTTTCCTGCTGGTTGCCCACCTGGCATCCACCCAGTCGATTGGTGTAAGAGCCGGATGGAATTTTAATACTTTTTCCGGACCCCTCGAAGCCAATGAATCTTATGCCTATACCAACGGAATCCATTTTGGTATCAACTATGGCTATAAGCTTTCCAGTACCTTTATGGTGCGTGCAGAGCTTTTGTACAACCAAACAGGAACCAAACAAAAATTTGACGGCCCCAGCTATTACCTCATTTACACCCCTGAAAAAACGGTGTATGAAAAAGGCAGGAGGCTGCTTGACCTGGAAATAACCACTTCTTACATCAGTCTTCCCATTACCGCAGTATTTCAATTGGGTAAAAAATGGGAAGTGTATGGTGGTCTTTCTCCCAACTTCTTAATCAATCCATCGGGCAGGGGAACCGTTCGTTTTTATTCTTCTGAACACCCCAATGACATCATCATGAAACAAACCCTGGATTACAGCTATTTCAAAGACGAGGCGCTGGGTGCTTCCACTACCAATACTGGTTATGTCAAAATTATTGTGGAAGGTGAGGTGGTCAACCTGCCCAAGGCGGTTGGTGCTTACTATCAAAATGATGTCAAATCAGCCAACCGACTCAACTGGCTGAATCTCTCAACGGTAGCTGGGGTCAATTACTTCCTCAACCGAGGTTTCTACATCGGAGGCCGTGTGGAATATGGCCTGTTCGACGTCACCAACAACCAGATGGATTTTACCCTGGAAAAATACAACGACGATTTTTCGGTAAGCAAACGAGACGACAAAGACATCCAACTTACGTTTCAGGCATCTTTGGGCTTCCGCTTTTAGTGGGCTTCCAACCAATTATTGCCAACTCCAATACCCACTTCAATGGGTACCTTTAAATTGGGAATGGCATTGGGCATCTTATCCTGAACAATGGCCTTGATGACTTCCAACTCTGGTTTGTAAACATCAAAAACCAATTCATCATGTACCTGCAAAATCATCCTGGACTGGAGGTTTTGCTCTTTGATGGCCTGGTGAATATGGATCATGGCTACCTTGATCATATCTGCTGCGGTTCCCTGAATTGGCGTATTGATGGCCACCCTCTCAGCGTTGCTGCTCGCCAAAGCATTTCGTGAATTGATGTCTCTCAACTCCCTCCTTCTTCCCAACATGGTTTTGACATAGCCGTGCGATCTTGCAAAGGCCACGGTTTCATCCATATACCTTTTTAGGCCGGCAAACTGTACAAAATATTGGTCAATCAGGTCTTTGGCGTCTTTGCGCGAAATACCCAATTGTCGGCTAAGATTGGTGGCTCCTGCCCCGTAGGTGATAGAAAAATTAACCGTCTTGGCATTGCGCCTCTGATCTGCGGTCACTTCTTCAATAGGCACATTATACACCTTCGCGGCCGTGGCCTTGTGAAAGTCGTTTCCGGAAAGGAAGGCCTCTAACATGGCCTCGTCGCCACTGATCTCGGCAATCAAACGCAATTCTATTTGAGAATAATCGGCAGATAATAAGATGTGGTCTTCTGATCTGGGTTCAAAGGCTTTTCTGATTTCTCTGCCGGCCTCATCCCTGATCGGAATGTTTTGCAAATTGGGATTGTCTGAAGCCAACCTACCCGTAGCAGCCCTCGCCTGGTTGAAGTTGGAATGCACTCTTCCTGTCTTGGGGTTGATCATGGTGGGCAGGGCATCCACATAGGTAGACTTGAGTTTCGAAAATTTTCTGTACTCCAGAATCTTGGCGATAATGGCGTGCTCTTCGGCCATCTCAGTAAGCTTGTCTACGTCTGTCACATATTGACCGGTACTGCTTTTTTTTCCTTTGTAAGGCAGTTTCATACGTTCAAAAAGTACCTCTCCTACTTGTTTGGGTGAGGCTATATTGAACGGACCACCGGCTTCGCGGTATACTTCCTGCTCTACCCTCAGTATTTCTTTTTCCAATTCTTTGGAATAATCGGCCAGGAAGTCGGGATTGATGCGCACCCCTTCAAATTCCATGTCTCTCAATACATTGATCAGAGGCACTTCTATGGATTGATACAGGTCGGTCATTTCCATCTCTTCCAGCTTTTTTTCAAGGATGGGCTTGAGCTGCAAGGTAAAATCGGCGTCTTCCCCTGCATATTCCGCTACTTTTTCCAACTTCACATTGCGCATGCTCAGCTGGGTCTTGCCTTTGCCAATGAGTTCTTCAATGGCTACCATCTTGTAGTCAAGGTAGGCTTCGGTCAGGTAGTCCAACTTGTGTCTCTGATCCGGCTCACAAAGGTAGTGGGCTATCATGGTATCAAAATAAGGACCTTTGATGTCTACCCCATACCACTTCATCAGGGTGGAGTCGTATTTGGCATTTTGCCCGATCCACAGCTTGTTGTCTGCTTCCAGCAAGGCCTTAAATTCATGGATCAATGCCTTGGCCTCATCTTGTTTTTCGGGCACGGGCACGTAAAAGGCTTCATGGGCCTTGACCGAAAATACCAGGCCAACTGCCTCTGCTACATGGGCATCTATGCCGGTGGTTTCTGTATCAAAACTAATCACCGACTCGTCATTGAGCTTGGCAATCAGCGATGCTCTTTTTTCAGCGGTGTCAATAATGTGGTAGAAGTGATCCACATTTTCAATGCTGCGTTTAGCCACAGCATATTTGGGTTCATCTGAGGCGGTTGCTGCATCACTTTTTTTGGCTTCCCCGGTATCGAACAAGGAGGATTGCACACCGGACGGCTCTCCCAGAATCTGCACCGCAAGAGAGCGGAATTCGAGGTCCTTAAAAATTTCGGCCAGGGCCTCTTTGTCCATTGGGTCGATCTGAAAATCTACTTCGTTAAATGTTACGGGCGACTCAATCTCGATGGTGGCCAATCTTTTGGAGAGCAAGGCCTGTTCAGCAAATTCTTTGATGCGTTCTCCGTTTTTTCCTTTGATGTTGTGGGCGTTGGCAATCACGTTTTCAACGGTACCGTATTCTTTCAACAGGTTCACCGCCGTTTTGGGCCCAATACCGGGAACGCCGGGTATATTGTCTACACTATCGCCAATCAGCCCAAGTGAATCGATCACTTGTTCGACCCGCTCAATTTCCCATTGCTCCAGAATTTCTTTTCTGCCCAGGATTTCCACACCGTTGCCCTGCCTTGAAGGTTTGTACATAAAGATATGATCTGAAACCAGCTGACCATAGTCTTTGTCGGGCGTTACCATGTATACATCATATCCTTCTTTTTCTGCCTGTTTGGCAATGGTACCTATGAGGTCATCGGCTTCATAGTTGTCCAAAAACAAGATGGGTATCTTCATGGCGGCCAGGATCTCTTTGATGTAGGGCATGGCTATGGAGATGTCTTCCGGCTGGGCATCTCTGTTGGCCTTGTATTCCGGAAAATAATCGTGCCTGAAGGTAGACTTGGGATCAAAGGCCACCGCAATATGACTGGGCTTTTGGTTTTGCATGAGGTCCCACAGCGTGCGCATAAAGCCCGCTACAGCAGAAGTGTTAACTCCCTTTGAATTGATAAGAGGACGTGAAATAAACGCAAAGTGGGCCCTGTAAACAAGGGCATGACCATCAAGCAGGAATAATTTTTTGTCAGACATAAGGCTGGTTTGAATAGGGTAAAAATAGAATATTTTGCCCTCTTTTACCCGGAATTAGTAAAGAGTGAATAATTTTTACCATATTATAACGAATTTTTCGTTGTTAAAACTATATTTGCATTCATAAAACGAATTAATGAATCATCTAAATCCTTTGGAAGAAGAAATCATGCAACTTTTCTGGGAGTTGGAGAAAGCCTTTCCCAAAGAAATCATTGCCTACCTCAAAGAGCCGATACCCCCCTATAATACCGTTTTGTCTACCATTCGCAAACTGGAAAAAGAGGGCTACCTTGCCTTTCGTCGGTTTGGCAAGTCGCACCAGTACTACCCTTTGGTCAAAAAAGGAGAATATTCCCGATCGTTTTTTAAAAAATTGTACCACAAGTACCTTAATGGCGATAAGGCAGAACTGCTCTCTTACTTCATGGAAGAAGAAGAGATGGATACCGATGACATCAAAAAATTACTTAAGTCAATGAAAGATAAAAACCATGACTGAATTTTATAATCTTCTGTTGGAAGCAACCCTGATCTTCACTGTGTTGTGTTTGTTTTATCACTACATGCTGAGGCATCACAAAAATCACCTGGCCAATCGCTGGAGTCTCTGGATACTCATGTTGGCCACTGTACTTTTCCCCTTTATTAGTATTACCCTGTGGGTAGAACCGCTCCCTCCGATTGCGAGCGCCAATGCTGATACTGTCTCTGCCTTTTTGGAAAATACACAGGGTGTGAACCGCCTTGCCACCTTCTTTTTGTCTATCTATTTACTGGGCCTTGGTTTCCACTTGTTCAGATTGATCCTACAGGTCAACAACATCCTGGGCATGGTACAGCGGTCGCCAGAAAAATACACCACAGACGGGGTCCGATTTATCATCAGTCCTGAAGTAGAGTCGCCAGCCACTTTTTTTCATTTTCTCTTTGTCAAAGACCGCACTCCCCTTCACCCGCTCATCGAACAACATGAAAAAATCCACATCCAACAATACCATACCCTGGATCTCTTAGCCGCTACGATCTTCAAAGCCGTGATGTGGTTCCACCCCTTTGCCTACAAATTGTCCAGCTATTTTAAAGAAGTTCACGAATATGCTTGTGATGAAATCGTACTGAAACAACACGGCCTCCACAACTACCTCCAGGTTCTTGAAACCCACACAGACACCGAGGCCAAGCCCAATCTTTGTAACTCATTTTCTTCATTTATAAAAAAACGCATCCACATGATGACTCAAGCTCCCTCTTCCAATTCCCGATATGGCATTGCCATGGTACTGGTGTTCGGCATTTTTGCCCTTATGTCTTTTGATACCCGTTATGAATCAAAGGCACCTATACTCAGCAAAGAAAGCAGAGATACCCTGCCCAAGCTGGAGCTCTCCAAAGCCAAAAGTACCGATACCACTACTCCACAAAAGCCGCAAAAGACCAGGGAAAACAAAACAGCAAAGTCCAATAACACCTCAGAAGCAGATATGCTGAAAAGGTTTCCCAATGCCATTGAACTCACCGACACCATAATCACCTACGATTCTGAAACGGGCAAAGAAAGTGTCATGATCGTGAAAAGTAAAATGATTGAGGCCTACAACATCCTCATAGGTGAAGAATTAAAAAAGAAAAACCCGGATATGGAAAAGATCAATGAATGGACCAAAAAAGGAAGGATTCAATAAATACCCGGCTTCATTCCTGTTGCGGTATAACGATGCCCTTCTTTGATACATTTTTCTAGAATGGCATCGTTTTCCGGCAACATTTTTCTGCTCGCTTCCGGGTGGTAAAGGTGCCAGGCAACGGCGGCCAGGGCTATATTTTTACGTTGGATACCGGCGTTGAGCAATCTACATACAAACTCACTGTCTTCGCGACCCCAGCCAATAAATGACTCATTAAATCCATTGACTTTAACCGCATCTTCCAGCCAAAAATGCATGCTGCAACCCTTTACCCCTCTGATGGTCTTTTCTTGCCGACTGATGAGCTTGGAAAGGAAAGGAATGGACAGGGTGTTGAATCTATTGGTAATGCCGGGACTGAAAAAGCCAAGTTGATATGAGGCATCCTGCAATATTTTTTCGGTGTTCTTTTCATCCAGCAACACCCTTTTGCCCTGGTAATACCATCCTTTTTTGGCGTGTAGAAAAAAAGAAAATAAAAAA
Organism: uncultured Bacteroidota bacterium; assembly: GCA_937872515.1. GTDB lineage: Bacteria > Bacteroidota > Bacteroidia > Chitinophagales > Saprospiraceae > JADKBO01. The sequence continues at coordinate 1,901 of CALMSX010000054.1, read as the reverse complement.
TCTTTGTGCAGCACCATGTCGCCATCTACCATAGACACAAAGGCCTGGCTCACTTCCTGCAGTGCCTTGTTCCTGATGGCTGCCAGCCTGAAGCCGGTGTCTTCGTGCCATACATGAATCAGCTGGGCTAGCCTGGTTTTGTAGTGTTCTACTACACGAGCAGTTTCCTCCGTGCTGCCATCATCTGCTATAATAACCTGGGCGGGTGGATAACTTTGATTGACCACACTCTCCAATACACGGGCCAGTGCATCGGGTCTGTTATAAGTAGATATGATAAGTGTGATTCCCATCTGCTGATTGAGTTCACCCAAGTATTGGTACTTGAGTCTACTGCCTAGGGCATTGTATTTGGCAATGGTAAATCCATCTCTGCCATACAGCCATCCCTTGCGTAGGATAAAATCTTTAAAAAAAGTGAAGGCAGATTTCCACCAGGCCTTCCACGGCGAAGCGGATTTTTTTCTATGGTTTTGCCGCGCATACAATTCGGCATACCTCACTGCTTTCTTCCTGAGTCCGGCTTCATCCTTATAAGGATAGTGTAAAATGGGACCTTTTAATTTTTGGACCTTCCTGCCTGTGGATACTACTGCTTCATGAATGGCAGCATCATCAAAGTTGGTTTTGTTTTTATTAAACAGTCGGATGGGATAGTCATTGTTCCAACCACAGGCATCGATGTGTCGTTGTTGATAATGATTGTGCCGGTGAATAGCATACACCGTTTCCTCATCGAGGTTCAGGTTTTTGATTTCATCCTCCATGGCAGTTGATACCACCTCATCGGCATCGATCGACAATACCCAGGAGTTAGAGGCCAGGGCCACAACTTTTTGTTTGATTTTTCCAAATCCTTCAAACAACGTAAAATGGGTTTTCACCTGACTGAATTGTTGGCATATCTCCAAGGTTGAATCAGAGGTAGCCTCATCAATTAAAACCACCACCTCAGAAAAAGAGGAAAGAGAAGAAAGGCATCGGTGCAAGGTTTCACCTGCATCGCGGGCCACAATCACAACAGATATCTTTTTTAATTGGGTCACATCACAAAGGTAATACACGGAGGCCAAAGCTAGCCTGGTTAACAATAAAAGAAAAGGCCTCCCATCTGCAGACGAGAGGCCTTTTTATTCATCAACAAAAAATCAATTATTCTTTGCCTGCTTTGTGCGTGTCTTGCCAAGCTTTCAGCTCGTCCCACTTGCCATCGCGTGCCATGGCTGCCTGATCTGGCCAGGTTGTTGGATCGTGCATTTTATACCTTGAGCCGGCCTCGTCCATCCATGCTTTGATCTGATCTGCCTCAGTAGAAGCAAGATCTGCAAAGGTGTGAACGCCATGGCCATTCAGAATTTCAGCAATTTTGGGTCCGATACCTTCAACGATTTTAAGATCGTCGCCTTTGGTTTCGGCCTTAGGTGCTGGTGCTTCTTCTGCTGCTGGCGCTTCAGCTGCAGGTGCCGGAGCCGGTGCTGCAGGTGCTGGTGCGCTTTCCTGTGTCTGAACCAATGAAGAGAAATCAACAAGGTCACCCAAGGTTGCCCTTTCAACCTTTTCATTGGTCTTCTGGATGGTCTTACGTGTTTCGTCCTTTGCCTTTTCTTCCTCAGATTTTACAGTCTCTTCGGCTTCTTTGCGAATGTCATCAACATAACGGGTATGAGATACAATGATCTTTTTATCGTCTCTGTTGAATTCAATCACTTTAAAAGTAAGGGTTTCTTCCAATGTTACATTAGAACCGTCTTCTTTTTTCAGGTGTTTGGCAGGAGCGTAAGCTTCCAAACCGTAAGGCAACTGAATCACTGCGCCTCTGTCATCTTTTTTGATAACCGTAGCCTGGTGGTAAGAACCTACAGGGAATACATTTTCAAAAGTATCCCATGGGTTTTCTTCCA
>CALMSX010000053.1 GCA_937872515.1 uncultured Bacteroidota bacterium | reverse complement strand
GCTAATTGGTTCCCTTATTGACAATGCTGCGTTTTCTTGTTATATTTGTGCTATAACAAATCAAAAAAAATGGATAATCAGGAGCTATTGAGTAGAATTGTGATAGATCCTTCTATTTGTCATGGTAAGCCAGTGATAAGGGGTATGAGGTACACGGTACAAAGTGTTCTGGAATTGTTGGCATCGGGTATGACCCACCAGGAAATAATTGCTGATTTTACTGATTTGGAGGATGAAGACATCAGGGCTTGTTTGTTATTTGCTTCGAGAATTGCAGATGTGAAAAGTATTAGCTCATTGGTTGCATGAAATTTATAATTGATGCACAATTACCAAAACGTTTAAGTCTTTTACTAATAAGTTGTGGATTTGATTCAATACACACGTCTGAATTAGAAAAGGGAAATTTTACAACCGATAAAGAACTTATTGAAATTTCTATTCGTGAGTCCAGAATAGTAATTACAAAGGACTCAGATTTCTACAATTCATTTTTACAAAAGGCAGAACCCTACAAATTAATTTTCCTAAAAGTGGGAAATGCCTCAACTGATGAAATCTTAGCAATTTTTTCTAAAAACATGGAATTAATTTTGGATTATCTTACATACAATTTTGTGATTGAGATAGGGCCGAAGAATATAATTGTAATTATTTAAGTTGCACTATTTTTTGTTAAGTGGTTTTATAATTTATTTTCTGATGGTTTGAATGAGGAAATGAAAGAGGTGCCCCTCAATTTTGAAACACCCCGTAGCGACGAAATATTTTGCGTCGTGACGCAACATTTAACTTCCACGCGAATAAGAAGGAAGCCTAAATGGCTTCCACGTGTATAACCGCACGTAGTGCGGTGAAAGAAAGAAAAAATCCAAGTCTGTAGGGCTTGCATTTCCTCGTTTTGAGTTGAAGCCAGTTCTATATCAGAAATACATACCACAAAATCTAAATCTCACCTTCAATTTCACCATCCAAGATAGAATGGCCCACTACCAAAAGATTGGAATTCGTTTATTCAATATCGAATGAAAATTTGGCAATAACAGTATAAAAAAAGAGAAGTTAACATTAACAACATCCAATATTATGTGGGTGGCAATGAAAACTAAAGTGCCAGCAGTCTCAACCGCGGGGAGGATACTATATTTAATGAGATATCATATTTAGGCTATTTTCAATTGTGAATAATCCCAATTCATTCATATCAATATTTATCAAAAATCATTCATTTGGCACAATGGTCAGGCATCAAGTTCCAATGGAAAATTTTATTTAAAAAATTGGGCGGAGACGCATGATTATGCGTCTCTGCGGCTGTTCCAAAAAAGATCCAACGTTTCTGATGGTTGGATCTGAATTTTTTTATATTTGTATCATGCACCTCGTCACTAAAATATTAAGAGGTTTTGAAAATCCTGGCAGGGAAAACAGAATGTTGAATCTGTTTTTCTCTGTACTATTTCTGTTATCCTTTTTCTCTATCAGAGGCAGTGGCCATTTCACCAACGCCCCCTCCCTCGCAATCACCGCAACCCACCTCATCTACTCCACCACCTACCACGATTGGCGACTGGCAGGAGAGCTGGAGGTAGGAGAACGCGTACTTACCTTCAAAGGTGAGGCTACCGTCAGCAGTACTGAGAAGAGGGCTGGCATTGAGACAGTGTATAACCTGGAGGTAAAGGATTTGCACAACTTCCTGGTGGGGGATGAGGGGGTGGTGGTGCATAATACCTGCCCTTTACAACTAATAAGAGATTTAATTAAGGATTCTGCAATTAGAATAAAGAAAATTAATGGGCAGCTAGAGATTCCCCACAATTGGGTAAGAAATGATGTTCTGAGAGATGGAAAAGTAGTTGGTTCAAGATATTCTCATCCTACAAATAATAAAATCCAAATTAGAATTCATGACAAAGGTGATTTATCCCATAAGCCTCATAATTATAATAAGCCTTATGCAAGATATCAATTGGATGGAGTTGATGATTCTGGAAATCAAAAATATGCTGATATTTATGGAAACTATATACCGATATCAGATCCAAATCATTATGAAAAAACGCATTTTATTTTAGAAAAATTAGATGTTGATTAGAATGAACGAGAGAGAGTCAGCAGAAAAAACAAAAGATTTCATCTTTAATTATCTATTAGAATTAGATAGAAATCTATTTGTAAATGAGGGGCCTTATGAGTCTTTTAATATTTTCTTATATAATTATGGTTATCAATGGTCAAAACATATTATGGAAGAAATATTACCGACTAAGGTTTTCACCAAAAGAGAATTAGAAATTTTAACAAAGATCGAAAACCATATGATGGAACTGATTAATAATTATGACACAAGTAATATACAAGGATGGAATTTTCTTAAAAAAGATGAATATTTAAAATTAAAAGAACTTAGTTATGAGTACATAAAACTCATTCAAGAAAGCAAAGACGAATGGTGAGTTATATTTCAATAATCATTTATTATTATTTATCCTGGTTTTAATGGCAAGCAATACAATAGGGAAAGTTGGTATAATATCTACTTTTGGTGCTATGATACCTTTTGCGAAGGTGCCAATAAATGATATTCCACTATTGAGTTATACTCTAGCAATCAAATCCATCAACTCATCTTATGGGCTTACCGCAAATGCAAGTGATACCTATGTGATGGGCAAAGACCCATATACCAGCGATGAACAGAGGGTTCGAGATCAATATGAGATCAATGACACCGATTGGCATGAAGTAAGTTTTAAAGAAGTAAATGGCTTATCCTCATGTAAGTTGGCATTACACCAGGATTGGATAGAGAGCCATGCTTATATGGTTGATGGTATTGTAAATATGAATCTGCCTGAGCAGGGAATATCAGGGCCATTTAAGATCACAGCCATCAAACACATCCTACCCCAGAAGAAGCCGGTAGATGAAGATCCTGATGACGAATGGGAGTATAAACCGGTAACCGGCTTAATCACGCACCGGAGTGACCAGGTCCACACCCTAGCTTTTGCAAGTGCAGATGGTACACAATTAGAGACGCTTGGTGTCACCGCTGCCCATCCGATCTTTTCTACTACCTACCAGGACTGGCGACTTGCCGGTGAACTGGAAGCCGGTGAAAAGGTACTGACCTATTATGGTGAAGCTACCGTGCTCAGCAATCAGCGTAAGCCCGGAAATGAGCATGTATACAATCTTGAGGTTAAGGATTTGCATAACTTTTTGGTTGGGGATTTTGGGGTTGTTGTGCATAATAGTTGTTGGGATGAAGCCGCAAAAGTTGCTAATGGGACAATTCCCAAGGCAGACATATGGGCTATGAGAACTTTTCCTGACATATTTAAGAGAGGAGGTATTATTGAAAAAATAATGAGAAAAAGCAAATACAGCAGTAGTCAAGGGTGGAAATATACAGGAGTTGGAGATGGTGGACTAGGAAAGGATAATTTCTGGCTAGTAGATTTTTTCAAAGGTAATCGAGTTGTAAGCTTAAAGTCTACTACTGTTAAAAATGGTTCAGATTGGGCAACGAGCAATGTAGACCATATTAGAGATTTAAACCAACAATTAAAACTAAAAAAGTTTCCTAACTGCAAACCAGGTCCTAACTGTATTAATCCTTCAAATATTATTGAGAATATAAATGAGGCAGAATTACACATTGTTGTAGAAAAGTTATCAGATATTGACAAAGCTGAATGGATAACTGCAATTAAATCAAAGTTGCCAGCAAATGACCAGAATAATTTGATTATTACAATTACTGAATTATAATGAGAATTATTTCAAGATTAGGTCAGATAGAAAAAGAGAAGTGGATTCAAATTGTTAAATCAAATGAATATCTAATTCCTTTGCATATCTACTATAAAAGTGATACTGAAGTTTATGATTCTGCAGTATTGCAAATTGATAAAATACCGTATGGTAGGATATTGTGGAATGAGGAGACCAAATTTTGTGATGTTGATGTTGAAAAGAAGTATTTATCAAAAGTATATAAAGCATTATTAAGTATAGGAAATGATTTAGGAGCAGATTTATTTATATCCAAAAATGAAAAATTTGACCACAGCAAACACTTACCAATTTCTAAAATAGAAATCGAAAGAGGTAAAAAGTATTTTGAGAATCATGGCTTAGATTATATCAGGTGGATGGCATTTAGAGAAGTAGATCGAATGGCTATATTGAAAGCTCTAAAGCTAGAAGAATCAAAAGAGGTGAATTTAAAGCATAGAATAATTGGTAATGAACTTTTAATTACACCTGCAGTTTCAGGTTGGACTTTTATTATAGGAGATAACCTGCCTAATATTTTTCTTAATAAGAATGTAAGCTCATCAAAAGAAGATTTGACAAATCTTAGTAAATATCTTCAAAAATTAAGCAAGAAGTTCATCGAGGTTCAATATTTTGAACATGATGGTAAATCTAATATTACAGGTTATTTTAAAGCGAATAATGGAAAATTGGTTTTTGGGTATTGGAAAAGTGAAACCGAAGAATTTACAAAAGGAAAAGTCCCAAAAGAAATAAAAGTACATCATCCCACTTCAGCTCATGATGTAGCCGCTATTTGGTCGATAGATCCTCTAGATTTCATTTATTTAAAAGAAATGTCAAACCAGAAATCTAGGGTACTTACTTATTTGTGATTTTTTTCAATTGAAAATACATTTATTGAAAGAAAAAGTCAATTAATTTTATGCCGTAATCAAAAAAGGTAGTGCATAAAAAAATCATACAATGGCAAAATGTAGTAACTCAAATTTTGAGTGCTATAGTGTTGGTATGGACTACAAAAAAGAGACGTAAGAGCACCCCCATCCTAATGGCTGGAACCGCTAATCAATTTTCTTTGCGCCACAGCGTCCCCGCCTATGCCATGGCTGCTCTGCCGTTGATTAGTCCGGTTCCCATTCAGGAAGTCCAGCTTTTAGATTATGCTGTAGCGCATAAAACTGTCAACTCATCTTATGGACTTACTGCAAATGCAAGTGAAACCTATGTGATAGGCAAAGACCCATATACCAGTGATGAACAAAGGGTTCGAGATCAATATGAGATCAATGACACCGATTGGCATGAAGTAAGTTTTAAAGAAGTAAATGGCTTATCTTCATGTAAGTTGGCATTGCACCAAGATTGGATAAAGAGCCATGATTATATGGTTGATGGTATTGTAAATATGAATCTGCCTGAGCAGGGGATATCAGGCCCATTCAAAATCACTTCAATCCGGCACATTCAACCCCAAAAGATACCCGTGGATGAAGACCCGGATGATGAATATGAATATAGATCAGTAACCGGCCTTTTTACACACCAAAGTGATGATGTGTACACCATTGGATTCACCAACCACCCCTCCCTCGGTGTCACCGCCACCCACCCCATCTACTCCACCACCTACCACGATTGGCGACTGGCAGGAGAGCTGGAAGTAGGAGAGCACATACTCACCTACCAGGGTGAAGCTACCGTAAGCAGTACAGAGAAGAGGGCCGGCAGTGAGCCAGTGTATAACCTGGAGGTAATGGATTTGCACAACTTCCTGGTGGGGGATGAGGGGGTGGTGGTGCATAATACGGGATTGTGTGATTTGTTAAAGTCGTTATTTACAAAATATTCAAAATGGAGAAAAGCAGAGCCAGAATGGGCATTAGATGATAATAAAGTTCAACAACTAATGCAAAAAATGAGAAATGGAGTAACAGAATTCGGAGATGAACAACATATTATAACTACAACCTTTCAAGGAAAAACTTATATTATTGATGGGCATCATAGATTGAAAGCTGCAAAGAATTTAAAGGCAGAAGGTTTGGACATTGAGCTCACTCATATGGATATTGATCCTGCAAAAATTAGTGAGTTAACTGGAAATCGTTTTAAAAATATTCAACAATTAATAAAAGAGTCTTTTGATCCTAATGAGTAATAGTTTGTATAATGACATCGTAGATTTTGTAATGACAGTTAAAAAGCTTGAATACAGTTTGTACTCAAGTTGTAATACAAAAAATACAGGAAATATTTTTGAAGAATATTATAATTGTAAGACAATCCCAAGAAAAGGTGAATTTGAATTTGAAGGACAAAATGTGCAATATTATTTCCATGGTTTAGGAATAGATTTCATAACAAAGGAAAGAAGATATCATTATAGCTATCACGGCAATGATAAAGGTTTTGGGGTTTATTTTACCCCAATTTCAATCTATGGATATGATTTCAAAATGACTCTTGAAATTCAGGAGGAATTTGCCAGATTGATACAACATAATAAAATCAATCAATGGTTGCCAGAAATGACATCAAGCAATGTATTTTACCTTTCTTAAGCTACCCAGCTAATTTTTGAATTTTCTTTTTAGTGATACAAACAGATAAAAGGGTATGCGGATATAATAATTATATCTATTGGTGTTTATAATTTGCTATAAGTTATATAACCTAACATTTTTTATCTTTGTTTATAGTTCCCCCCATTTTTAAGACAACTTGCTAGTTAAAATTATAAACCATATTT
>CALMSX010000052.1 GCA_937872515.1 uncultured Bacteroidota bacterium | reverse complement strand
TTTAATTACTTTTCTTTTCATTTTTATTACTTTTTAATTATTAATGATATAGAACTTGTTTATTCCCGCAACTCCCCCATAGGCGCAACTGTACCAAATTCCATAAATCCCTGATTGTCAATATTGCTATCCTTAACTAAACGTTTATACCCGTTTAATACACTCTTGTCCACTTCCGTCTTTAATCGTTTACAAACGCTTAATACACGCCTAAATCCAAGATAGGAATCAAAAATCAATGGGCTAATCAAAGGTATCATCACTGCCTTCCGGTATGTTTGGGTGTTTTTTTCACGCTAAGTACTTATAATCACTGTAAATATAATCAATAAAATTCATTTTAAAAACATTCTCTTATCCATTTTTCTTAAATTTCACCCCGCAAAATAATATTTGGATACATGCCGTTTAATGATGCTTTCACCAACTAAAATTTTGTGCTTGGCGATAGTAATATAATTAAACTACGAAGCAGAATTAATCCATCAACCTTGAGGTTGATGCTCCGCATGGGGAATGTATTACCAAAATTGGGCATAACAGTAAGCGTTTACAATGAATTCTCAATTACATCGTTTGACTAAAACCCAGGTAGTGCTCTGCTACTTTTCTAATTGTTTTACTTATCATTGATTAATATGCGCAAAATTTTAGGCCTATCCTTTCTCTTCCTTCAATTTGCCAGTCACTTATTGGGGCAAACTATTTTTTACACCCATTTTAAATACGAACTCACATGGGAAAATAACGTGTGGCAATCCTGGGTTGACACCAAATTCAAAGGCGTACCTGGTAATGGCTATTCCTGCCAGGTGAAATGGGACCCCCATCAATTGAAAATGACAGGCTACAACCCCATCATAGCCTTTTTATACCAGAGAATCCAGGATAGAAAACAAAGGGCTTGGGTCTCCTTGAATGGACCTGAACTTACCCCTGAAGAACTGATCGATCTGGCCTATTGGAGAAAGAGTATTCATGCCTGCACGGGTGATTGGATTGCATCGTATGAGCCGGATGAAATTAAATACCTCAAATTACACCAGCAGTGGTACGTGGATGCTACTGGTCATACAATCAAAAACAAGGTGCTGGGCGTGACCCCTATCCGGGTAGATGAGGAGCAAAACGAGGTTGAAATGTTTTACCTGCCCATGGAAAATGAAATGGCTCAAAATGTTTTGAACCAACAATCGGTGGTCTACATCCGCTTACTCTACAATATATTGACCTTTGAAGAAGGCTCTCAAGACCTACTTCTCCATTTCATTGACACCCATCGGGAAAAATGTACGCTGGAATCACAACGAGATGATTTTGTTTATTCGGCAAACGATCAAACCATCACTTCCGGTGAGGTTATAAATAATATTTTCAAAACTGATCAGGCGTTCTATGACAATCTACAGCAATTTGCCCAGGGCATCGGTATAAAACAATATCTATACATTGATTTTTCAAGATCTACCATCAATTCCAGCTTAACGGCCATAAGCCCCATTTTTTTTGAATGGGATGAAGGTATCAGTTTTACATCCTGCACCCCTTTCTGCTGGTTGGATACCGATTAAAATGATAATTAGTTGTAGCGACTCAATGGTTTACTTTGCCACTTCAAAAAATAATTTATCATTCATCCATAATATCTACGTCACTAAATGTACATAAGCAAATCTGGGGTCGAACTTTCTTTCCCCCCCTAATCATCCTCACCCTCTCCTTCCTCCCCACTCTTATGGCAGGAAACACAGTTGGTAAAATTTCTTATTCCTTCTTCCCGGTGCTCTTCACTGATATTTGAAACGGTGTGCTCATGGCATCCATAACAGGTGTATTGGCGGTAGTTATTGTCCACATTGCAGGTGCTGCACCGACTGTTGTGGTCACGGTCAAGCACAAAGTAGGCAGCGTGGTCAAAGGTAGCAGGAAGCCATTGGTTGGTGCCGTGGCATTTACTACATTCTTCTTTTAGTGAACGGTGCATATCATCGTCCGGACCACGGTGACAGCTGGCGCACTTATTTCGGATCG
>CALMSX010000051.1 GCA_937872515.1 uncultured Bacteroidota bacterium | reverse complement strand
ACCTGCATTTTCATCATCAACGAAATCAATTCACAATTGGTGAATCCATTGGTAAAAATAGATTTCAAAATATTGGTAAAAACACGGTGTCATCCATCATTGGATCGTATAAATCAGCCGTCACAAAACACGCCAATAGAAAGGGTTTAGAAAATGGATGGCAACCTCTATTTTATGAGCGAATCATTAAAAATCATTCGGCATATCACAGAATAACAAAATATATCAACGATAATCCCAAAAAATGGAAAGGATGACAGTGACTAAAACTCACGTTTGGACTATAGCCACCCAAAGCAGCTCACTGCTGACCTACCCATGGAGCTATAACCACGCGATTAATCGCGTGGTTATAGCTATATCGAGTCTGTGTTCACCCTCAGACACCCTCCATCTCATCTCCCACTACCTCTGTGGCTGTAGTGATGATGCTGCCATAGTCCAGGTTGAGTTGGATCAGGCCGGAGCCAGGCTGTGCGGTCATGTGCTCAACCTCTTCGAACAAGGTTTGGTTTTGACCCTGACGACAACTTAGTGCCATAACTGCGTTGTTGCCGGTGATGGTAACAGTGCTTACATTGACAGTTTGCTGACCGTCTGTTCCAGGATTGACCACCAGTTGAAGGGTGGTAGCATTGGTGTAAGATAAGTTAAACTGAGTTGCTGTGAAGTTGACCGTTTGGTTGTTGGTGGTCAATGCGGTGATGCTCAGACTGCTGTCTTCGGTTCTCAACTCCAGGGTTGGAGAATCGATGGAGATCAAGGCGCTGTCTGATGTACAGCTAATAAAGGTGCATAGAGATGCCACCACGAAAAAAGAGAAAATCTTCCTCATGCTTGTAAGTTTTAAAAAAATAAAAAAATGGTCCTGCCTGCCCGTGGCCTTAGGACAGGTTTATCATGGGGTCGCTGCTAACCGACCTTTGTATCTAAATTTTGAAATTGGGTCTGATAAGTTCTTTTGAGCTTACATATAGTTAGTGTCCGGATTTTTGAAAAAGTACTCCACTCAAAGACAATTTTTTTTAATTATTTATTATACCCACCAAAGACAAAGGAGTTTAATGGATAATATTTATCATATATACCTGATAATGTGTGTTTTAATTTAAAGTTTTCCCTGCGAGAACAATGGAAAACGATCAATTGAAAATTCGTTGTCACAAATGCCGGCCATTATTTTAGCAACCGCACACAACCAACCACAGATCAATGATATTCCGCCATCAATATAAATACTACCTTCAACTTCGTAATTCAGGACTAGGGCTATTACCCCGAACCTTTTGGGTAGTCATTACACTTGTTTGCTCCTTTGTCCCAGGCTTTTCTCAAGCTGTCGATTTTGACGCTGGAAGCAGGAAGGAGGTGCTCTATGAAAAAACGCCGGTCAGTGGTGAGATCAAGGTGGGTTTGATGTTTCTAAATGCTGATCAGATTGTGAACTCCAATACATTTTATGCCAGGCTGCCCAAAGAAAAGTTGGATGGGAAAAAACTTTGCACCATCATCAGTTCCAACGATGGACTCTACAAGGGAGAGTTGAGCCATACTTTAAAGGCATCACATGAGGGCAAGACAGTGGAATTTAAATGGGAATCTATCTATTCTGAAAAATTAAAAAAATACCACAGAAGTGAGTTTGCTATTCTCGCAGGCATTTCCAGTCGGTGCGACAAAGCCATTGAAAATTTTGTGGTCGTTGACTGGACCGTCAATCACAGCCAGGAATTAAACTTCATTGTCAACTCCGACAAAAAACCCAGGGTTTCCATTGCAGGTAAAACAAAACAAATTTTTGAATGCGATGCCATCCAAGGCAACCAAAATGTAACATTTAACTATCGCTGTAAGGTGCCGCTTTCTGCCATCACCGCTGAAAGCAAGATTTACATCCAGCAAAAGGTAAAAAAATTGAACACCTTCACGATGAATGAATATGCGTTTCCGGTTTCCTACTAGTCCGTTTTCTCAACATTACTTTTTGCTTGAGTACCTCAACAAAAAGAAATTATTAGCGATAACAGCCCGCATTGTCTTTATCCTGATTTCCTCAGTCATAGTGGTCATCATTGGTGCTGTGATCCAATCTTCATTCATCAAACCTTACGAATCAACCTTTAGCCTGGATGCCACTACCGAAACACTTGAACTCAAAGTAGTAGACAACAACAATGCCCGAATCTTGCTGTATCATGCCAATCTATATGGATATGATGATGAACTGGTTACCCAATTCAAAGGAACTTTGGAGTTAATGCCAGGCACTACCGTCATCATAGAAAGAAGTGGCACCGCCAACCCAACCCTCAATCTTACCAACCAAGGTTCAAAAGTTGGTACTTTGTACGATCCGGAAGGCAATCGCACAGACCTCCAATTAGGCGATTATCTCGACATCATTTACACCTCCTTTAAAGACAGCCTGACAGATAAGGGACACAACCTGCTCTTCAACCTCGATGGCTTTTTGAAAGTGGGCAAAAACATAAATCGGCCCAACATTGATGAAATACCTGCCATCTTAAGGAATGGAACCGTATCTGTTATTGGCAGATCCTTAATTAGCAGGACCTCATATGAAGGGGGTAGGCAGCAACTCTACCCGGGAGATTTGGTAACCTTTTGCCACAACCATAAAACCCTGAAAGATTCCATCAGCAACAAAGGATTTGGACTTGCCATCATAGATGAAAATCCTGGTATTACCCTCAATTACAGAATCAACGCCAACAGAACCCGGGTTTATAAAACCGGTCCCAAGCAAGAAAATTCCAGTTACGATTTTTCAGTCTCCATGATCAGCCAGATAACGATGGACCGTGCCCTTCAGGGATTTGCCATGGTGTTGGCTGCCATTGTAACCTTGATTAACATCGCTACTTTTTTCCTGGATTTTGGAATGTACAGCATTGCCAAAAAAGAAGAACAAAAGAGCAATCAAAACAAAAAAGAATGAATAGACTGGGCTTTTGGATTTGTGGGATGTTGTTGAGTTGTGCATTGTCTGCCCAAACCGTAGTCTTTGTAGGCACAGAATACGAAAACGAATTTGGTCGCGGCATTCTGAAGACCAGGTCGGGTGCCTGTTTTATCATCCTACCCAATCACGTAGTGGGTGAAGATCCATCCGGCACCTTCAGGATCTATGGAGAAAAGGCGCGTTTGTCATCCGCCACCTTTGTACAAAGTTTTCCCAACGACCTGGCCGTACTTCGCATCACAGGGGGAGAAGAACAGTATTGTACCCAGTGGAGCCTCCACCCCGAATACCACCTGGCCATCGAACAAATTACTTCTTGTTACCTCGAAGTGATCAATGTATCCGGCAGCATTGACAAGAAACCGGCAGAGATAGTGGGTACCGACGACATGACGCTGCAAATCAGATTAAAAGGAGATGCAGCCATTTTAAAGGGCATGAGTGGCAGTTCCGTCTTTGCCCAATATGGAGGAGCCCGCACCTATCTGGGCATGCTGATGGAAGTTGATGAAGGCATAGGGCTGGTGCTACAAGCCGACAATATCATGGCCATTGTAGATGAGTTTTTTGTCGAAAAAAAGGTGAAGGGTCCGGTAGACAGTCTTTCATTAAACCAGGAAAAATCTTACTATCTGGACCAGCTCAAGAGTGATATTAAGTTTATCAACAATCATTTTAAATCCATACAAAACGGCTCGGGGCGCAGTCTGGCCAACGACTTTAGCTTATTTGTAGGCCATATTCAGAATACTTACAATGCACCGCCTGAATGGATCAAAACAGACAATCGGAAAAAAACCAGTTGTCAAAATGCCATGAAAGAAATAATGGCACTGGCAGAAGAATGCAGACGGATAATAGAAAAAAATCCAGATCGCTGGGATGTTGATGCTACCCCGCCCATTTCTTTGATGCTCATATATCTGGAAGAAATAGAGACCACATTAAAACTTTAATAATCACAATGATGAAAAAACTATTCACCTTCATTTTGGTATTTGTCGGCCTGTATAGTGCCTATGCCCAAAAAATAGAAAACATCGAGATCATTGCCTTTGACGAGCCCTACCAGGTAATGACCGTTTCGGTTGACAATAAAAACGTAGACTACAAACTAACCGAAACCACCAAACTCACCGGTAAAAAAACCAGCGACATGCCCAAGAGAAATTTTAAGAAGGGCAATTTTGTAGACCTGGATTTTAAGATTGAAGGCAGAGAGAGGCTGGCCAAAAAAATAGAACTGCTGTCGGAATATACACCCGGCAAAGAAACCCTCAAAGGGGTGCTGGAAAGTTATGAGGGAGATGTGGCCTACATAGATGGCAGAAAAGTTACCATCGATGCCAGCACCAAGATGGAATGTGCCGGTAAAACCGATTGCGGCTGCACCAAGGGCATGTTGTACCTTGCCTTTAGCGAGTTGGAGCCCGGCGATTTTTTGAGTGTAAAAGGTGAGGCCGATGGCAATGGCGACATCCTGGCCAACAACATCGAAGTGTGTCAAAACCTTTTTACCAAAAGAGATGAAGAGTTGCGAAACATAGTAGCCAATAGTTACGACGCCAAGGGCATGCTGAGTGTAACCAACCCACCGGGCCTGACCCTGCCACCCAATTCACTTTCGCAGGGAGACATATCGATAGGCGCCTTTAAGTACAAGCTATACAACGACATCCAACTGCAAGGCTATGTAAACCTCATTGGCAGAAAGGTTTTACCAGCCTATGTGAAAACCCCCGAATACCAGGAAAAACACAAGATAGAATTTAGGTTTTATGTCATTGACAACAACATACCCAATGCCTTTGCCTTTCCCAACGGCATGGTCTTTGTGAATAGCGGCCTCTTACGCCTGATCGAAAACGAGGCCCAGCTGGCAGTGGTGCTCGGTCATGAAGTAGCCCACATCACCCATGAACACGGGGTAGAAAGGTTAAAGAACAACGAGTACATGGACAGCGAGCTCGTAAAAAGTGCCAGCAGGATGTTCCTGAAAAACCTCTTCCCCGACGAAAAAAGCACCGGCAACAGCAGCGTCGTCAAAGGCATCGGAGAAGCAGTAATTGCCACCAAGCCCAGCGATTTATCCAACCTCTTCAATCCCAAGTTCGAAGCCCAGGCCGACAGGGTTGGCTTGTACTATGCCTTCGCCGCCGGCTACGACATCAGAGAATCTGCCAACTTTTGGAGATTGATGAAGGCCACTACCTCCAACTCCGGATTTACCGAGGCCATCAAAAACGACTTTAAAAAAATGCTACTCAATGTCAACCTGGAGGTAGACGGCTCCAGACTCTCAGACATGACCAGTGAGGTTTCCCAAAAAATAACCACCAACTTTCTCAATACGGTGTACACTTCTCACCCCAATTGCAATCACCGCATCCGGGAAATCAATGACCTGCTCAACAATGTCTACAGCGATGAAAACCTCAACCTGGTAGTAGGCAGAGAGTCATATGAAAAGTGGAAGATAAAACTGAAGTAACCGCTGTCCGCTCACCGTTTTCCGCTCACCGCTGTCTGCTAACCGCTGTCCGATGACCGCTGTCCGATGACCGCTGACGGGTCACTGCATACTGTTGGCTGTTAGCGGATGTCTGTGAGCCTTTATCGGTTGTCTGTGGGCCGTTCACAGTCGTCAGTGAGCCGCTCGCAGTTTTCGGTGAGCCGTTAGCAGTAAGCCGTTCACGGTAAGCCATTCCCTACGCCGGCTTTGCCTGCATAGGGACAGGTGTCGGTGAGCCGTTCGCGGTAAGCGGTGAGCCGTTCGCGGTAAGCCGGCCTCACGGTTCCACCTCATCAAAAAAACCAGGGGATTGTTCTTCGCTGTCCCAAATTTTGAATTGGCGAAGCCAGTGTTGTTTTACCATTTCTTCCGTGGCAATTTGTTCAAGAGTGTCAAGAGATGGGCTCTGATCAAAGGATAGTAAAGGACTTACTTCATCCATCATGGGTTGCTGGATGTTGATCTTCGCTTTATTTTTTGGTGTCTTTGGCATGGTATTAATTTTTAAAGGCTGGGTGGTTGGTAAGCAAAGTTAATAATTTTTTCCTGGCTTTGTAAGCCCTGTTTTTGATAGCTTGCTCGGTGAGTCCGGTCCTAAGGGCGAGGATCTCGTAATCAAATCCATAAAAATAATGCGCCGTAATCACCAACTTCTCGCCATCGGTCAATTCTTCAATAGCCTCCAGTAAGGCTTGCCTTTTATCCTCCTGCAGCTTATCTGCTCCAAAAAGCTCAGAATGAACTACCTCATCAAAAGTTAATTCCGGTTTCAATTTTTGATATGCCCGATTGCACATTTTCAAAAAAATGCTCCCAAAATAAGATTCAATTGATGCAGTCCCCTGGTACCTCCTTTGGCTCAACTCTATAAACAAAGCCAGCGCCGCTTCCTGAAACAAATCTTCATTTTCAGCCTCCAGCACAGGATACTTGTGAAACAGTTTCTGTCTGGCATACGCCTTCAATTTCTTGTACAGAAGTTTAAAGTCTTCATTCGATTGAGGATAGACAAACTTTTCGCTGGGCCTGGATTCCCCTTTCAGATTTTGCATGGTGAATAGATAGCTAAGGGGGGTAAAGGTAGGGGGAGAGAGGGAATGGCACAATGAAAATGAAAGAAAGCAGTGAAGAGATAAGAATCAAGTTTTTAATGGAAAATATTTTATATATAATATTGAATATGTGCTATTTACATAAACTCTGCAAACTTCAGGCTCTTGGATAAATACAAAATATGGTAATTGGGTTGAGGCAAGCTTAGCTAAGGTAATAAATCGTTTTTAGGACAGACACAAAGAATTTAATGAAAAACATTATCAAATAATCAGTTTAGCCCACCTTCATTTTAGAACAGAAAATTTTACCAAAATAGAAAACATTTGGCCGGTAATGCAGCGGTTTGAGCCAGGGGAAATAACAGTTGTCACAAAAGCTGGTAATAGTTACTACCGGAAAGGGCAAATAGTAACCATACAAAGGATATTTAAATATCCGGATCAAAGGGTAATTGAAGAGAGGCCATTATAAAATTTACATTCCGGAAAATGAAATAAAAACTAAGCTTGATACGGGAATGAAGAAATTGAACTAGAACTTACAACAGTTAAATATTATGTCTAGTATACCAGACTGACTATAATGAGGCATACCTCTAAAATCTATTTTACTGCTGCCCCCAAATTTGGTGTATTTGCTACTGATCTTCCTTTATCTTAAATAAAAGGTAAAATTAAAATCATGGAGATTGTTAATGTTAAATTTTTATTAATGTACATTTAGGTATTGACAACTTTAATATCATCCATTACTTTTGGTCAATAATTTTTTTTCCGAACTTTTAAATATTATTACTATGAAAAAGCAAGTCATTTTGTTTTCTATTTTTTTTATCTCATTCACTCTGTTAAATCTCACCTCTTGCAATTCAGAGGACGAGTTGATTTCATCCGTACAACCTTTGCCATCGGCTGAACTCCGTACGCAGGATTCCGGATTTTATCAAACGACTTTGGCCGATAGTAATCATGCTGATCTCGTCCAATCTTGGCTCCTACAAAAAGGGAATCCGAGGGTGCTTGATTTGAATAAATCCATTGTTACTAACAAACTTTCAACAAACATCAAGTCCATTCAAATTGTATTTGAAGATCAAAAGGATTTTGAAAACCAAATTGTCCTGTTGTTAGAAAATGATTCTATAACAGGCGTCATTTTATTGGAAAAAATACCCTCTCTTGGCAAAATAAACTGGTATAACTTGAAAAAAGAGCTAATTATGACAACAATATTTAGCGAAGATCCTATTACCTCAACCACAACTGTCTATGCCAAAGGAGGAAAAGGCCAATACATAGCTGACTGTATAGATAAATACTATACTAAAAAAGGTTGGTTATCTGTTGCATTGTTTGTTGGTACGCTCTTAGATCCAGGCATTGGAGGTGCTGTAGCAGCAGGGTGCGGACTCTCATCTTTATTCTGTGATTGTTAAATGTTATAATTAATGAACAGACTTTTCTTTTATCTCAAAGCATTTCTTCCTTTATGCATAATTATATTTATCTTCTTAGAAGAATACACGATTCTGGGTTCCATTTTAATACTTCTATATAGCTTCATTTACAGGCCATTGATAGATTATCAACGACTCAGAGAAAAAGGGGTAGTTCTTCCATTTGGGAAACTGTATCTTCCCCTAGTACGACTGAAATACTTTAAAATGTTGTATCTATAATAGCTATGGCAGATACATAAATAAAATATCAGGCAATTAATTGGCAGAATAGATTTTAAAAAATTTTAAGGTCAAAATACAGGAAGGGGTCAATCCAAAATTGGTTGACCCCTTTTCTATTTGCATGTATCTAACCGCCTATCAAACCTCATCAAATTTCAATTTTTTCTGATGATTAATCCACTATAATTGCCCCGGTATTTTGCTCGCCATGCAAATACACTTTTCAAAATCAGAATAAAAATATGTTATTGACTTACTTGCCAATTACTAATGTAATCCTTAACATAACTTATATGAATGACCAAATAATAATCCGTAAGTCTAAACAATCTTCATTTTTCATCAATTTCAAAATTACGATGTAACATCACTCTTGCATTGCATTCGATTCAAGGGTGCATGCTGATTTTGCCTATTTAATACCCCTCATGGCATTCCATTTTTATAACATAATTCTATGAAAAAACAGCTCTAAAAAACATTGATGGATCACTGGCGATTCACTTAAATGCAGGATTTTCAATATGTAGATCAAATCATGGCAATTTTAACTCAAATAGTAGGAAAGCAGGTACCCTCCTTCCAAAGGGTGCCTTTAAAGTAAATGAGCAGGAAGATGAAAAGGCATTAATAAATTAAACAAATTACTGAACTGGGTTCGATTTAGCCAAAGTTATTGTGGCTACGTTTTTTATTCACCCGCCTATAAAATAAACCATCCCGCCAGATATCTGTTAAAACAATATGGAAAGAGAACCCACCATCATCCAACTTAGGCCGAATATCGAAACCATTGCAGAATCAGCTGAAAGTTCTGTTCTGGAGTTTTTCCAAAACAAGACGATTAGGCCCATTTTAAAATTACAAAATCAAGTTTTAATTGAGGCTTTTAAAGGGCTAAAACGACAAAAAGCAGCAACTTATTCCCGAATGGCTGATATCCAAAAAAGGGCTTGGATCCGAAACGTATTGAGCAAAGATGCCATCGCCCGAAATGTCATTTTAGGTATTGTGCTGGGCATGATGACCCAAGAGGAACTCAGATTTTTCTTTGACCATGAAAAAGAATGCAGGCAGCGGATAATGGACATGGTGACTGAGAGATTGGCGTCGCAGATGGAGTGAGGTGGGTTTATTGAGCAATTCGCGCTGCGCGCTTAGGATGACTGAACGGTTTTGGCTTTGCCAAAAAAATTGATCGGCAGATCAATTTATGTGAAGGAACCACGCGCTAACCGCGTGGCATCGACTAAACCTTTTCGGGCACCATGGCCAATTCGCACTTACGCGTTTTGGGCGATTTTTGTTAATAAACTTTGTTAGTGCAGGTGAAGTAAATCTGCATGACTAAAATGGGTGTTTAAATTAGAGACAGTAACTAAAGACAGATAATACCTACCTCAATGCAGCGTTATTAATCGCGCTGCTTTGAAGTAGGTAAAATGTCAAATTACCCTCATACCTTCTTTCATATCCGACCCTCTATAACAAAAGTTATATTGGCATATTACGCCTAAATGAGCAGCTTTGCAGAAAAAAAATGAGCATTACCTCCAAGACGCTGAAGGCATTTGTGGATGAAACACACCTGGATGACGGCATATCCAAAACATTAGCAAAAATATTTACCGTTCCCCTTTCATTAGAAGAAAGAAATGAGATCATTGGGCTTATTTTTGAGTTAACCCCAGAAAAATATACAGAACTGGCGAAAGGAATATGGGAGGAAGCCAAAATCCATGACTTTGAGCTCAATGACAGTAATGCAGATAAAAAAGTAATGGGAGTCGGAAATTGGGTGGCCAGAACCATGAAAATGACAACTTCTATTTTTCTTGGAAGATTTTTTAATAAACAAACACCCAAGATAGTCATAGAGGGAGATTCCTGGTATGAGCACATTTTGATCCGGGATATTGTAGACTGGCTTATTCACTTGTCAAAGTTCAGGATCTATACACTTGCCTATGGGGGCGACTGGCTGGCCAATTACATCAAAGAGGGGAAATATCTTAAAAAACTGCTGAAAGAAAAACCGGATGTATTTCTGCTCAGTGGCGGCGGCAATGATTTGGTAGGAGAATCCCGGATAAAAGAATTAGTGCATAAAAAACCTGTTGATTTGTCACCCGCGTTCAAACAAAGCCTTGAAGCTGCTCTGGATCAGAGAACATCATTATCAACCGAGGTGAAAAAACAGATCATAACCGGCCACCAATACCTCAATGACAAATTTTACATCCTGATGAATGTATTGGCCTTTGAATATGCCTTTATCCTTCAGAGTATTAAATTGGAGCCGAGCATTAAAGACATTCATATCATTACCCACGGCTATGATTTGGCTATACCTTCAAATGACAAAGGCAGCTTATTGAGGAAAATGTTTGACAATGGGGTGTGGCTTTACAACCCACTTGATATGGCTGGAATTACCGATAAGCAGTTAAAAAAGTGTATTGTATGGGCCATGCTTTTTCATTTCAATGAAATCCTGAAATATTTTGAAACAAGAGAAGATCATTTTCACTACATCGATTGCCTCGGACTCGCCGGAGAAAATGATTGGGAAGATGAGTTGCATTTAAAGAGTCCGATATATAAAATAATTGCCGAGAGAATAAAACTAAAAATTGATCAAATTATGAAAGGATGACAAATGATTAAATCAAATATTTTTGTTATAATAGCGGTGTAAAAATAGTGAATATGGCATGAGTAAAAACATCATCCTCTGCTGTGACGGAACAGACAACATGTTGACAATAATTTGAGATCCTGCCCGAGAATACCAAAACAGATCAGGCCATATGTTATATAGAATTAAAAATGCTATTTAATAGAGCTGATAATTCCAGCCCACTATGAAATAGAAATTAAATGTTTCATCAAAAGCATCCAGTACCCCTCACTTATCCCAAGCTGCCTACCCTTTTCCTGCTTCACGCCGAGCCAATCCAAATCAACTGGCTGCTATCTATGCTGGCTGATAAGGTCATTGATTCCCTGCCAACAAATTGTGTCCTCCTACTCATTTAATAGTGCTATCACCCATTGATGATCGGGTTAATTGGAAGGTGTATTTGGTTTTGCTTTGACAAGTATTGGTTGACTATTCATTTAATTTTAAGATCAAAATCAGACAAAAGAGCCTTAGAACTACAGAGATCACGCTCATTTAGGAAATTAAAAAACCGTTAAGCCATTAATTATCTGTATTTTATAAATTATAATATATTAGATTTTTACTTTAGACTGTCAATAGTAAAATATTTAATTTTTGATGACTAAAGCCCACAACTCCAACTTAAAAGTAGATTAGCCACTGGCAAATAACCAATGGTATAATTTTAATATTAATTAAAACAAAAAGAACTATTTAATGTCTTCCTTCTACTCCCCCGGACTCATCACTCCTCCCATGTTCTGGAAATTACCATTAAAATTGCCTTTGCCTTTGTACAAACCACCAATGACATTTTTAAACGCAGATCCATTTTCTAAAATGATAGTGCCATTGTTTTTTAACATCATATGATTGGACCATGTGCCGGAAAGCACCCTTACGGTGACACCTGCTGGAATGATATTGATTTCATTGGGTGAGGCATCAGCGTGGATGAGCACTTCTTGCATGGCAGTGCTGCCTGCCATATCTAAGGCATCTTCCAGGGTGGCATAACATACACCATCGTGACTGTACACCACCGGTTGAATATTTAAGGCAGATGAATTGTCATTGCAATCATTATTGTTGGTAACGTAGCCCGTAGGTTGACTGCATTCCGTTTTCACAGAATCTGCATTGCCATAACCATCACCATCCTGATCTTTGTAATAAACTGAGGTGGCACAACTGCTAACGGTAAAGGTGTAATTTGATTCATCGCAATCATTATTTAGAACACTTATCAAAGCTGTATGATTTCCCGCTGCCACCGGGGCATACCTGATTTGAAAACTCAGGGCAGGACCGCCTGAAGTTATGCTTGTTGAGCTGGGTTGTGTGACTACAGAAAATTCAGCATCACCAGTAACAACTACCATTGGCATGCCTGTTAGTTGTAAGGTTTGACTACCTATATTCTCAATCCCAAAGGTCTTATCCGTTTGACTTCCGGGACTCTGGGGACCAAAATCGGTAAAGTCAAGACTACTGGTCATGTTGTCACCATTTTCAATGGTTTGTCCATTGCCTGTCAGCTTTATTTCGGGATATAACACAGTTACCGTTTGTATACAAACAGATGTATTTCCGTTGCCATCATCTGCGGTCCAGGTAATGTTATTGATACCTCGTTGATACGGTTCTACGGCAATATTTGAAGGCAAAATGGCTAAGCTGCAATTGTCTGAAGCCGAAGCACTGCCAATGACTACGTTGCTTGCCGTGCATAAACCGGAATCAGTATTCACAGTTACATTTGCCGGACATGTGATCATTGGATCTTCATTATCGGTCACGGTCACGGTAAAACTGCACTGCGCGGTGTTGCCCGATCCATCGGTGACTACAAAGGTATTGGTGGTAACTCCCAATGGAAACATAGACCCACCTGATAATCCAACCGTTTGAGTCGTCATTGCCCCGCTGCAATTGTCGGTGCCAACAGGCGATGTATAATTCACTACAGCACTGCACATATTGACATCGGTGTCAACAGAACTATTGGCTGGACAAGTGATCTGTGGATTTTCATTATCGGTCACGGTCACGGTAAAACTGCACTGCGCGGTGTTGCCCGATCCGTCGGTGACTACAAAGGTATTGGTGGTAACTCCCAATGGGAACATAGACC
>CALMSX010000050.1 GCA_937872515.1 uncultured Bacteroidota bacterium | reverse complement strand
TTTATGTTGTCAAATATAACCTTAACCAGTGGTCTTAATTCAGGGGAGTATTATACATAAACTCAAAATTAAGCATATAAATTGATTTTAAAATCTTATTCAATTCTATTAGGAACTTTGCATTCGTCTTGTCGACTTATACCTGAACATAATGTTAGTTTTATGAAGGCAATCTATGCTTCTGCTTGCATTTTAGCTAATTTTTGGAGTTATAGTTATAAATCATTATGTTGATTGCTAATCCAATACCAAAATATCACAATTTTGTCACCAAATCCGAACATTTTTTGTAATCCCAGTCTTTTATGAAGTTCCATTTGTTAAACCGGGATTTTGTCTCCGTTTTCCTTTAGATCCCACCTCACGATGGCCCCCCTGCCGTCAGCTAACGGTTCACTCTGTTAGGATGCTTTAGGGACTCTTACCCTAAAGCTATAGCTCATGCCAAGCGCTAAAGTCTGGTACTAATCGGCATTATTCTCAAATACATCCTGAGAATCAGGTTAATATACTAAGCTTAAATAATGATCCTAGGATGGAAGATCACATTGGAGGGGTTGGTGCAGCAAGAATTGCAAAAGCACTTTGGTGGCTATTGGCCAGAATGGCCGGATTGATTTATAACCGAGCCACAGTTGCGGATTGGTATAGTCCATCTCTTCTGATAAATTGTCCGGTTTTTTATTGCAGGTTCATAACTATCAGATTAAGTCTTAATTAATTCAATTCAAAGTTTATGAACTCCAGCATTTCTACAGTAAACTTTGCTGCTCCTTTCTCATTGAAGTGCGATAATCCAACCCAATCTACTGTTGGTTCAATGAATCTACAGAATTCGATCGAGTTGAAATTGTAAAGAATAGCATCATTTTTATTCTTGAAAGATACTATGTAAGGGCCAATGGAATCTGAGTTTTGCGTTTCATTTACGCCTGGGATCTCTATCAGGGCAAGTTTTATTTGCTCTACGGCACATGATTCGGCGATCTTTTCTATCCAGATTGCCTTTTCATATTTATCATAATCCATATGTAGATAATCATGTTCTGAATAATCCGCTACTATTTTGCTTCTTCTAAGCTGACCAAATGAAAGATATCCGCTTCTATACTCTTTTGATAGAGCCTTTTTGAACAATTCAGTTCCCTGCCATCTGAATTTCGATACTGGAACATCAGTTAAATCCATCTTTTGCTTCTTCATTGTAAACTCCACAACAGGTTGTATCCCTTCCTGATCAAATGACTCCAGATATGAATTAGCCACTAATAATACATACTCAGGTTTTTGAGAATATTTCTCAAGGTATTCCTTCAATTGAATATAACAGGTTTTTACAGTACTCCCTACAAGGGCCATGTTATATGATTTTAACCCATGTTTTGTCATTAACTCACAATCAATACCATATTGTGCCAAACTGGATCCTAGTATTAAGACATCATAGTCCGGACTACTGAAACTTAATGATTCAATTCTCTTCCTAAAATCCCAGTCAGTTTTTATAATAACCAGAAGATATATGGCATTTACAAGCACAGAGAAGACTGCAAAAAATAAAAGGAATTGTAGAAAGGTAATTGTGATTTTCTTCATGATCAAAAATTTGCATAAATAAATTGCTGATTCCTAAAGCCTTCAATAATAAGAGCTGTTAAAATTATTGAGTATAGTGACCATCTAAAAAACCTTCCTTTTTTATTTCCTCGCATTTTTTCTGCAAATTTCAAATACAAAGGACCATAGTCTTCCTGCAATAGTTCAATGATCCAGAAAAGGGGTATATAGATTATAAGCATAAAAGGGCTTGTACTAATCCCATCCAAAGGAATATTGAAATTAAGATTCATCAACTTTTTAAAAAAGGCTGAAGCTGATGCCATATCAGGAGCGAAAAAGAAAGTGAGAGCAGTAGCAAAGAAGAGATATGTTGATATCCGCCCAATCCAAAGTCCAAGTTTATCAGGTATTTTCGAGAATATATAAGTTCTCCATTTCTTAGTAAAGAATTCATATGCAATCACGAGGGCTTGAAGGAACCCTAAAAGCATGAATGTCCACCCTGCTCCGTGCCAAATACCGAAAAGTATCCATGTAATAAGCAATCCCGTTAATGTGGCAAGAACACCCCACCTTCTTAATTTGAAGCTTAGCTGTCGAAAAACATAGTCGTTAAACCAAGATGACAGGGAGATGTGAAATCTTTTCCAAAAAATTGTCATATTCTTTGAAAAAAAAGGCCGGTTAAAATTTGGGAGTAGGTTTATTCCAAAAAGCTTTGCAGAGCCTATTGCTATATCAGTGTACCCTGAAAAGTCAAAATAAAGATAAAGTGGTTGTATCATCATTATCAACCAGAGTGTATCATCAGGGACTGTATTAATGTGATTGAATGTATTAACAACATACGGAGATAGCTGATTTGCTATTACTATTTTTTTGAATAACCCTATTAAAATAATTCTAAAGCCAACAGTAATATTCTTTTCATTGAATTCCTTCAGATCCTTAATCTGTGTTAAGAAATGATTTGATCTTTCAATAGGACCTGAAAGAAATTTTGGAAAGAAAATAATGTATAGGAAAAAATGAAGAAAATTCACTTCAGCCTTTTCCCATCCCATTTTTACATTTATTAAGTAACCAATTCCTTGTAGGGTGTAATATGAAATACCTATGGGGAGTATGATTTCTGATATGTGAGAGAGTTTAAAACCAGAGCCAAAAAAAATAAGGAAAGGATCTATCGCAAATGAAGCATAACGAATTATCAGCAGTTGGAAGAGGTTAACAATGATGCCAATATAATAAAAAAGTCTTCCCCATTTTGATATAGAAATTTTGAGACCTAAATAGAAGTTAATGCATACATACAAGATAAGATAAAGTGGCAAATAGATATTCAAATTGGCAATGAATCCGCAACTGAGAATGACTAAATATAAAATTCTGAATCTTGAGGGAAGTTTATAATGAATGACAACCGAAATGACGAGTAATGCAACATATTTCAGAGAAGCTATATCCACCTGTGCAATTATTAATAATATTAATATATTAATAATTCAACTCTTAATCTAATTATTAATTGTGACAAAGAGATTTTTTATAGTACATCGTTTATACAAGATAAAACTATTGGTTAAAATATCCTTTGCCCCCTGGAGGGGTGCACCTTCTAAGGAAGGCAAAATATCATCAGTTGAGAGACATATTATTATTCAGTCTAAAGACATTACAAATAGGAACACATTATGAAATTTTTCATCTTGTTTCACTAAAAGAACAAGAACTGATAATGAACTGAATCTCAATAATTATCTCGTTGTGTCACTATTGGGGATGATTTTTGTGCCTGTAAGCGTCGATTTTTCCCCGTCATTTTCAATTACATCTATAATTCTATTAAATAGCAACTGAACTGCTTTAGATGCGAAAGTCCTATTTGGATGTGAATCTAATGAAGACATTGCATACTCATCTTTTAAATAAATATCTCCTTCAGTTTGAAGGCTATATAAATCCCACAAGAATATATTGTCATTTGGTATATCCCATTCCTCTGTAACCCAACTAAAAAAAGCTTTTGACCTTAAAGCTTCTTCTTCCGAAATGTTTCCTTTCACTTGTGCAGCGCCCGTAAACAAAATGAATTTTGTCTCAGGAAAAGCATGTAATTTATCTCTTAATGCTAAGTATTGAAGCTTATAGTTAGTAAGCGATGGGTATGGGGAATTTATATCGGCTGTGTCTCGTTCAGGCTGAATATTACTTACAGGATAGCAATGTTTAAAGATAATGACCTGATATTCTTTCGTTAGTATTTCAAGGGTTGGTTCTCCCTTGAATGGTTTTTCGCCTGAATTATAGACCCATATATTGTAGTAGTCAAAAGGATTATTACCCCCTCCATATGGTTTAACTTGAGGAAAAACCTTTTCTTCTATAAGATAATTCTTCATGCTCACGTTACAATAGTCTTTAAACAATAACTGCATTTGTGGTTTTGGACTTACCATCTTGGCTAACTTGATGTTTATTTTTTTTGCCGCCCTGGTAAGCAGGGATGGCGGCCTGCCATTCCATAATGTCTCTCCAACACTATGATGAAGGAAGATTACTTTCATATCAGATTGTTTCGATGTACGATTACATGAGAATGCCGTCATAATAAACAGTAACGACAAACAGATTCTCAATATCATTTTCATGCAGAATCAATTATAATTAGACGCCTTAAATATAATAAAAATAATGCTAATAATCAATGGATCAATACTTAAAAACATAAAATAGTTGACCTTAACAAGTTTTGTATTTCAATAATTTTGTACAGTAGTATATTTTACTGACCAACTGCCGGTCAATAAAACCAGGACAAAATACATGGGATTCCGGATCTGCCTTAATTTTCTCATCATATTGAAAATAGGTCTCGCCATGAAAGTACTGTCAGTACGGATTTTCGATCCACCGGTCAATAAATGATTCATCAGATTGACCATACATCTGCTTTAAAAGCATGCAGCCGATCATCTTCCGCACAGGTACTGCCGGGCGTTCCATATCAGAATAATAAGGAGCTAAATCCTGCTCGATTAATATCCAATTGATTCGCTGAGCAAGCTTCACTAACTCATGCTTCATATTTATCACATTCACTAGAGGAGGACGAAATACCTTCAATTGCGGGTTTTTGTCTGTTTTTCCTGTCATGGTGCAAGCTTTTTAACGAATATGTCAAAAAGCATGCAATCTGACAAACACTAATATTAACTTATATCATTAGTAATAATCAATATAGGTACTTATTAAGGATCTATGGTTTGGACCCCTATTAATCGGACTTTTTTATGGACGGTTAAATATACATAAGA
>CALMSX010000049.1 GCA_937872515.1 uncultured Bacteroidota bacterium | reverse complement strand
AATTTCGAATTGAGAATTACGAATTACGGCATTTAATTTCGAATTGAGAATTACGCATTACGGCATTCAATTTCGAATTGAAAATTACAAATTACGACATTCGTAATCCAACATTCGACATTCGTAATCCGACAATCGTAATTCCTAATTCGACATTCGTAATTCGTAATCCGCCATTCGTAATTCTCCCCCCCTCCCCGTTACTAAATGTTAAATAAATACTAAATGGGAAAAACAAACTTGACTCATATAAAAGAACTCAATAAGTTTACAAAAATCCCGCACATGAAAGACAATAACCTAATCGCAGAAAAATCCTTTGACTTCGCTGTAAAAGCAGTTGACTTATATAAGGTTTTAAGATTTAAGCAAAAAGAATTTGTCCTGTCGACACAATTTCTTCGATCTTCCACATCTGTTGCTGCCAATGTAGAAGAGGCTATTGGAGCTCAATCAAAACGTGACTTCCTACACAAAATTTCAATTGCATACAAAGAAGCGCGTGAAACTAAACTATGGATCAGACTAATTAAACATGCTAATTTTATTGCCCCCTCCGAAGCCGATCAGTTACTCAGTGGATCAGAAGAATTGTGTAAAATATTAGGTAAAATTCAATTAACCATAAAAGAAAGACTATAATCCTCCTTAAAAGTATACCTCTGTAGTCCGCGGCCTTCCTCCTTCCCAAACTTTGCAATTCGACATTCATGACTGAACGGTTGCTACGCAGTAGCTGTGCAATCAAAAGTGAAGGAATCACGAGCTCCGAGAGTAGCTATTTAAAATCTAATTCGAAATTGCCGTAATTTGTAATTCGTAATCTGACATTCGACATTCGTAATTCGACATTCGTATTTCGACATTCGTAATCCGACATTCGTAATTCGACATTCGAGATTCGTAATTCGTCATTCGTAATTCATTATTCAACCCACCCATCACTCCATCATCTCCAACTTCTCTCCCAAACAAACAAGCATATTTCCTTCAATATTGTAATCCAGCTTCGTAAAAAAAGCAGTTTCGGGACTCAGGGTAAATTCTACCGTAGCGAGTTGAATGCACTGACCATCGTCCAATGAAATCAAAAACTCTACGGGTATATCAATTTTTTCCTGCACACTGCCATCGTAATCGTGGACCTCATAACCCGACCATCTTACATTTAAATCGATGATGGTTGTACCCTTGATTTTGAGGTAGGGCACACTCTCCGAAAGGTCAACTTCATAGTGATCAAAGCCTTCCATAAAATCGGTCAGCGGTTGGGCATGAAAGGCAAAATTGCCGGATTCGTCGTGGAAACAAAAGGAAAAATGGCTTTCTCCACTCCTTATTTCAAATCCGCCATCGCTGATCCATATCCTGCCTTCTTCGTATTCAATGTAGTGTTCTGCCAACATATGTAAGGAGACATCGTCAATGGTTTTTCCGACGAGGGCCTCTTTCCATGCTTCTGTGAGTTGTGCGGTGTTTTCCATGTTTTGATCTGATTAGTCCAACAACAGCCACCTGAAACCCAACCTCATCCGGTTGTCAAACTGGGGATGAAAGACGGCCAGGTAATTGAGCCTGTTGTTGAGGTATTCTTGTATGTTTTCAAATTTAAAAAAGATGCGGAACTTCGACACCTTGCCCAATATGTAAAAATCAGCGCTATAGTATTGATCCTGGTACGACTGATCGCCTTTGTAATAAGTACCGGTGACCACATCAAATTCAGGCACTACAAAATCGGGAATGTATTTTACTTCCAGTCCGGTGCGGAGCAACAGGTTTCTTCTAAAAAAGAAACGCTCCAGATAGAGGTTGGATTTTACATACAATTCAGGCAGGGCTATAAAATCTACATTAAAGCGCTGCCAGAAAGCGTGACTTTCCAGGTGGATGCTTTTCCACTTCCAATGCTGGCTGATGGTTGCTGAGGTAATCTGCACATTGCCATCGTGCTGCACCGGAAGGGCAACTTCATTTCTATACACATAGTTGTCGATGATTTGTTGGCTCAGGCCGGCGTGGAGGCCCAACCAGGGTAGAGAAATCCCCGCACTAAATCGGGTTCCCAAAACATTGTTGAGCGGATCATTGTACACTGCTCGCATGTTGAGGGCCAGAAACTCCTGATTCCAGGTAGCCTGGGAATTGAAAAAAGAAACCGATCCGTCTAATGTTGCCAGCTTGCCCAGGGTAATGGTGGTATTGCCCTCTGCTAAAAAACTGCCTGCGTTGGCTCCAAGCCCCAAACGAGCCCGGGTAAAAATGTCAAGCGTCTTTCCGGCTGCAATCTTACCATCAAAGCGCAGGGTGAGGTCATTGATGCTTTTTTGATTGACGCCATCGTTCAGGCTAAAATTGTCGTAAACCAGGGCCAGGGTTCCGTCTGCCTTCTTCCATTGGGACCGAAGTAAAAAACTGTTGGACCACTGTGTGAGGCTAACCCTGTTGCGGATGCCCCGTGTATCTATGAGGTAGTCATTGTAAAAAAGGGTATCACTTTTGGTGCTCAGATCTACATCATAGTAGTTAGAATAGCCTGTTTTGACATCCAGCTTGTGACCAATGGCAAATCTCGACTCTGCGGCCGGCTTGCCATCAAGGCTGAGGGTGGAATAGAGAAAATATACCTGTTGATCGTACCTGGTTTTTGTTTCACTCAGGTTGACCGGTACGTTGATCCGGAACTGACCTGAAGCCCTCACCACCACGGCGGTGTCCACCCCTCCGTTGTGCTGCTCATTATTGGTATTGGAAATAAAGCCCGCTACAAAATCGAGTTTTTCCGCCATTGTTGTCCACCTGACTGCGGTGGCAAGGTTGGTGGTACGAGTGCCCTGATTTTGATAAAAGCCGGACTGCGAAAGTCTTTTGTAATTCAAAGAAATGGCCAGGCCGTCGCTGAATTTTTGACCGTACTCTGCACCCACCACAAAGTTTTGCTGTGATCCAAAAATGGGAGAAAAATAGAGGTCAGCCATGGGTCGCTCAGAATCGTAAAACCGGAGGGAATCTGCCGTATAATTAAAAGCATCGTAAGCGCGGTAGCCTGAGTTAAAACCATAGAGTGGCTTGAATTCAAACAAGGGAGAAATGCCCATAGAGCCTACATTGCCGGTATTGAGATCGTTGAATTTTTTTCTGCGTGCCGGGTCGGCATCCTGAAAAAAGTTGCCAAGGGTGGTATCTGTGTTCACATAAACCTGGCCGGGATTACCAGGGTGAAAATACCGGTATTGAAAAGGAGGCAACTGGATAGAATCTGCCGTTACCAGGCTGGTATCCCCTCCGGCAGGCGGGTATTGAGCGATCAGCAGAAAAGGGACAAGCAGCAGGAATCCTATAAAATATATACGCATATTATCCCATGGTTCCTTTGATGAGCCCACCATCCACAGAGATGGTTTGCCCTGTAATAAAAGCGGCATGTGGCGACAACAGCCACAAAGCCAGGGAAGCCAAATCGGCGGGGTTGCCTAGCTTGCCGGTAAGATTTTCTTTTTCAAAAAGCACGCGAGCCTCTTCGGGTGAAATGCCCAGCAACATCGATTTGTTGGTAACCAGGCGTTCCATGGCAGGAGTGGCGTGGTAGCCGGGAGCCAAAACATTGGCAGTAATGCCATGTTGGGCAATTTCCTGACTCAGGGTTTTGACAAAGCCCACTACTGCCAAACGAATGGCATTGCTCAAGACCAGGTTTTCAATGGGCTGTTTTACAGCAGCACTCTCGATGTAGATAATGCGACCATAACCCTGGGGTATCATCTTGTCCAGGAGTTCGTGGGTGATTTTTACCTTCCACCTCAAGATAGAGGCGTAGGCTGCATCCCAGTCGGCCATTTGGGTTTCAGCAAATGATTTGGCTGGCGGACCACCGGCATTCACTACCATGCCATCCAAGAGTCGACTCCCTATCAACCGAAAAAGATCAGCAATCACTGCATCTGTGGTAATATCCCCTTGCAGGACCTCTACCCTGTTGCCATATTTTTTTTGCATGTCATCCAGTCCTTCCGGCTTGCGGGCATTGATAATGACGGAGGCTCCTTCATCAAGTAAGGTGGTAGCAATGGCGGCCCCAAAGCCACTGGTGGCTCCGGTTACAACAAACAACCTGTTACTTACTTGAAAATCCATGGGCAAAGGGCTATAACATTCTTTCTAAAAAGTGGTAAATCTCTTTTTCGAAATCTGAAAATTCTCCATCGGTGAAAAACTGGGAACGAATAGAATCCAACAATTGTTGCTTCAACTCTGGTGTAGAAAAGTATTGTTCTTTGTATTTCAATATGGCATCCAGGGCCTGATAATCATTCATGTCGCTGAAAAGAGCAAATTGTTTTTCAAAAATTTCTGCTGAAAATTGATTTTTCAGACTCTCTTTCTCCTCATCGCTAAATTCCATGTCGACATGAGAAGTATAGATGAGCAGAAAACAGACAAATTCTTCGCGATTCCATCCTGTGTTTGTCATAAGGCTTGTTTTGGGCAAAAATAAACACTTTCAACCATACCCTTGTATAAGCAGGCAGGAAAGACCAAATCGTTTATAAAATAGTGTAGCCGACATTTTTGACAGTATCTTTTTATTTTAGGACCACTTTGGTTAATTTTGGGAAAATTCCACCCATGAAAAAGTTTATTCTGCCAATCCTGCTCTTTGCCACATTCTATAG
>CALMSX010000048.1 GCA_937872515.1 uncultured Bacteroidota bacterium | reverse complement strand
AATTCGTCATTTGACATTCGACATTGAAACCCGTAATTCGTCATTTGACATTCGAAATTGAAACCCGTAATTCGTCATTTGACATTCGACATTGAAACCCGTAATTCGTCATTTGACATTCGACATTGAAACCCGTAATTCGTCATTTGACATTCGAAATTGAAACCCGTAATTCGTCATTTGACATTCGAAATTGAAACCCGTAATTCTCAATTCGAAATTGATCCCCCCATCTCAATAAGTTAACCTTATCATAATATTGAATTGTTTTATTTGACCTATATTTGATATCGTTTATTTCCCATAGGCCGAAAGAATAATTAAATATTGCTGCTATGTGGAGAAAATTGAATGGTGATTCCTTAAAATTGACAATTGAAGAGGAGACAGAGGCCGTGATCCTCCGGGAGAGAGATATGGGCAACCGGTTAAAGGTTTGTATTGGCTCAGATTCACAGGTCAGGGGAGGGCACATCGAATTTGCGACAGTCATTGTATTTTTACGGGAAGGAAAGGGAGGCTTTATGTTTATCCAAAACGAGCAGTTTCAAGGCCACATGGGGATTAAGGAAAGAATGATCACTGAAGTTTCTAAATCTGTCACCACAGCCTATGCCCTTTGCAATATCCTGGACAAGTATGGGGTAGAATTGGAGGTTCATTCTGATATCAATACCGATCCCACTTTTAAGTCGAATGTGGCGCTGAGGGAGGCAATGGGTTACATTATGGGCATGGGCTATACCTTTAAGGCCAAGCCCGACGCCTTTGCCAGCAGTTCTTGTGCCGATAAGGTGATCAATTAGGGCAAATTTTCGTAGTTTTGCGCCTTACAAACAGGCAAATGAAGTATTTTTTTCTGGTATTGGCTTTTGTTTCCTTTTCAGTGGTGAGCATCTCTGCTCAAAAACAATATTCCTGCAAAAGTGGGCAGAATGTAGTGGTCGACGGGGCAAGCAATTTTTTATCCTCCAACATCCAGGAATTGTTGGACGAGCATTCAGCCTGGGCACCTGATTCTTTAGCCCTGTACCAGTCGTTACTGGAAAAAGAGCAGCGCAACCGACTCGAGCTGGCAAAGCTGGAAAGGTTGATGGCTATTTTAGACTACGATCTTCAAAGGGCTGACAAAGAGGAAAAAAACAACTTTAAAGCCAAACAACAGACTGCCAAAAAAGACATTTCTAGGTGTGAAAAAGAATATGAACAGCTTACAGGACTCATCCAAAAGTTGGAAAAAAGGCAGGAAAAGGCTGCTAAAGAGCCCAAGGTAGCAGAAAGACCGGTTGAGCAGACAGTTGCTGAAGTAGGCGCAGAGAACATAGTTACCAATCAACCTCTCAATGAGGAGCCTCCGAAAGCGGAAGAAGTGAAATCTGAAAAGATTGTCATCAATAAGATTGATGAGCACGCTGTTAAAATTAAAGAAAACAATTGTGAGGTTGTTTTTAAGGGAAAAGATGAAACCAGTAGAAAAAAAAGAATTACGCTGGCGCCGCAAAGGCTCTTGACCTATACCCCTGAAAAAATGAAAAACTATTTTAAGCTGAAAGACTTTATGACCATTAGTGTGGCGCCTGAAAAGCACAATGGAAAGTACAACTTTGACATTGAAGCCAGATTTGCTTCCAAAGATGTGATGCGCAGCTATGGGGTAATATTAAAGACTGATTTCCTCAGGATGCAGTTTGTCAATGGAAAGCGTGTATTTCTGAAAGTACTGGATGTAACAGAGCCCTATCTCGACAGGCAGGGAGGCGAAACCATCTACAAGGTTAAATGTACGCTCAACAATGAGCAGGACATTTCAGTATTAGAAACGCAATACCTCGATAGTTTTGGCATCATGTGGTCAACCGGTTTTGAAGATTACATGGTTTATGATGTAGATTTTATACTCAGGCAGCTCAAATGCCTCAGAAATGATAGATAAGACCAAGTTGGGCCTTCACCTGCCCACCGATCCCAGGTGGGTCAATCTGGCAGAAATGTCGCTCGAATATATTCTAACCGACCATGCCTTCTGTGAGCAAAAGGCTGCAACCGCCTGCATTTCCCTGATTCAACAATATCCGGATAAAAAAGAACTGGTCAAAGCCCTGATGCCAGTGGTTACAGAAGAATGGGGACATTTCAGAATGGTGTTGCGGGAAATGGAAAAGCGGGATATGTCGCTTGGCTTCCAGCGCAAGGATGAATATGTTAATGCGCTTCATAAATTCAGAAAGCATGGCAACAGAGATGTAAACCTGATAGAGAGCCTTTTAATCTGTGCCTTGATAGAAGCCCGCAGCTGTGAACGATTCAGGCTATTATCACTCCACATCTCAGATGAAAGCCTCAAACAGTTTTATTATGATCTAATGGTTTCAGAGGCGGGGCATTATAAGATGTTTCTGGAATTAGCCATTCATTACGGTGGTGAAGTTATGGTGCGAAAGCGCTGGCAGGAATACCTGGCATTCGAAGCCGGGGTAATGCAAGAACTAACTGCAGACGGTACCAGAATACATTGACTCCTTTCTGAAGATCATCCTAGTGGTGGTATTTATTCTTTTTTATTAAAGCGTATATTATATATGCAGGTATTGTTGGGCGATTAAAAAAAAATATTCCGCTTATCTTTCTTAAATTGTGATATCTCTTACATAATATCTAAGGCATAAGGTGAAGAATGTGGTCACATTTGAAGTTAAATGTATCCAATTTATCCCCATTACCACATCATAATCAGATTCATATTATTAAAAAGTGAAGGAGGGTAGCAAATACTTTCTTGTCTGATGTTATGTTGAAAATAGCTTTTAAGTACAAGAATATCAGTAATTTATGGATTAAATATGGCCATTATGCGACCCATTTAATCAATAGCGTTGTGAAAATTACATCAGATCATTACAAAAACTAACCGTCGTCATCTGAGGGCTTTTTTGACTGCCGTAATCTTGTACTGTATTTATAAACAATAAAAAAGAAATACAATGAAAACAATGATGTTAAAGGTAGGAACGCTTTTGCTGATGATTATTTTACCTTTTATGGTGAATTCCCAAGACAAATTTTCTACAAAGGCTGCAGGGGTTACTGTTGCAGGAACTTCTACAATGCACGATTGGGAAATGAAGGCTGCTAATGGAGAATGCACCATAGGTGTTACCACAAATGATGCCGGAGTGATAACCGATGTCGTTTCAATGAATTTTAGCATAGCTGCTAAATCACTAAAAAGTGGCAAAGACGGCATGGACAAAAATGCTTACAAAGCCTTAAAAGCTGATAAAAACGCTAATATTTCAGCTACATTAAAAAGTGCCACTGTAAGTACCAAAGACAATATTACTTATACGGTTAATGCCAAAGTCAATTTAACCATAGCTGGTAAAACACTTGAAGTACCAATGATTGCTTATTTGAAGCCCAATAAAGCAGGTAGCATCAATGTCACCACTGAGAAAAAACTGGGTATGAAAGATTTTGGTATGGATCCTCCTTCTTTTATGTTGGGTGCAGTAAAAACAGGTAATGAAGTGACCATCAAATTCAACTTCAATGCCAATAAAATAAATGAAGTCAACTAATAAGACACTACAATAAATAAACCTTAAATTAAAAGACAACAAATCACATTTGTAAACCTTAAAACAATTCTTTATGAAATCGTTAGTTAAATTTTTCGCCCTGGTTTTGGTGGTAGTAATGGTAACCAAAGCTTCCGCTCAGATACAGTACACAAGGTCATATGACCAGACAGGTATCAATGTATTCGAGCCTTCAAAAACCGAAACAACAGCCTATGAAGGATTTAAATTACACATTGGTGGTAGTTTCCGTCAGGGATACCAGATGTTGAAACATGAAAACGTAGATACTTCTGCCGCAAAAAAATTGGCTTTGTATCCACTTGGAAATGGATTTAACCTGGCAGCTGCTAACCTTAACTTTGATGTACAATTGGGTGATGGTATCAGAATTTTCCTTGAAAACTACATGGCTTCAAGACACCACAATGAATTTTGGGTAAAAGGTGGATACATCCAAATCGACAAATTGTCAATGTTTGGCAACCCATCTTGGTTTGAGAAGTATGTAAGAGTAAAAATTGGTCACATGGAAGTTAACTATGGTGACACTCACTTCAGAAGATCTGACAATGGTAATGCCATCTTTAATCCATTCGCTGATAACAACATCATGGATGAATTTGCAACAGAAATTGGTGGTGAAGTATATATCTATCCAGTTGATGGTTTCATGGCCATGTTGGGTATGACCAATGGTTTGATCAGAAATAACATCAGAGATTACGAAAAACTTCCTGTAATTGGTACAGCAAAAGCGGACTCAATCACATCTAAAAACCCATCTATTTACTTCAAGTTGGCTTACGACAAAAAATTTAATGATGACTTGAGATTCAGATTGAGTGCTTCTATGTACAACAACGCATCTTCTCCAAGTTTGACCTTATTTGGTGGTGACAGAACTGGTTCTGCTTACTTCGGAGTGATTGAAACAGCTGCTTCTACCAACGGTACAGCAGAAGCTTTCAGCGGCAGGTTCAACCCAGGTATGGGCAACACATTGAGCACTTGGATCATCAACCCATTTGTAAAATTCAAAGGTTTGGAATTCTTCGGTACTTATGAACAAGCTACTGGTAAAACCGTTAACGAAAAACCAGATGCATATGATGGAGCAAACAGAAAAACAACTCAAATGGCAGGTGAATTGGTTTACAGATTCCTTGCAAACGAGCAATTGTTTATCGGTGCCAAATACAACAAAGTTACCAGCAGATTGAATGGTTATACTGATGACGTAAATGTTACCAGAACAGCTATCGCTGCAGGATGGTTCCCAACTAAAAACTTGTTACTGAAAGGCGAATATGTAAATCAGAAATACGACGGTTTCAAAGGAACTGATATCAGAAGTGGAGCCAAATTCAACGGCATCGTTGTTGAGGCAGTTGTAGGCTTCTAATTTGATACAATTATCTAAGAGGTTTTCATTGATAATCTTTTTAAGGAGTTGGGTGAACACATTCAACTCCTTTTTTTTAACTTCACAATCAAAAAGGATGATCATTGGTTTTTGCTTAAGCTGCTTACTAATGACGGTTTGTACACCCTTAGCCTCACAAAAGCAATGGATTTTGGCAAGCCATAGTACTTTAAAGGTAGACGGGAAAACCAACATCAATAGTTTTGCCTGCGACATCCCAACTTATGGGAGGACAGATACCATCTGGACCACCCAAACAAACAAAGAGGGTAAGGCTAAGGCTGGAGGTGAGCTTGCCATTCAGGTAGCCAAATTTGATTGTCATCACAAGATGATGACCAAAGACCTGCAGAAAACCCTGAAAGTGAGTGAATATCCTTTGATGAAGATCAGGTTTACGGAATTTAGCAAAGACCTTGATGATTATGTAAAGGCCGGCCGCATTGAAGCTGAAGCCGATATTGAGCTGGCTGGCATTACGAGGCATATGAACATTGCCCTATCTGTAATTCCCGGGGCTGCAGGCCAGGTTCAACTGATCGGGGTCAAACAAATACTATTTAGTGATTTTAATCTAAAACCACCCAGTAAGTTGGGAGGGGCAATTAAGGTCAAAAACGAATTGCTTGTTGAGTTCAGATTGTACTTTCAGGCTAGATAATTTTTATTCACTTTAAAATTGACAACAATGGAAAATCATCCAACACCTACGCCTTCACCGTTTACCGGAATTTTTAAGAATGGGTTGATTGCAGGAGCTGCTTTGTTCCTGACTAGTTTTGGAAGTTTGTATGCCGCAATCCATCTGAAACCAGACTTGTTTGTCAATTATATCAATCCCATATTTAATTCTGATGGCAGCCGGGATTTGTATTTTTATCTCCATCCCTTTGTACTGAGTTTTGCCCTCGCCATACTGTGGAACAGATTTCGTAGATTTTTACCGGGTGGCTTAATCATAAAAGGAATCGAATTTGGAATGGTGTATTCGCTTGTGGCTTTGATTCCGGTAATGTGGATTACTTACAGCGCTATTGATGTTGACTTTATCATGGTGTCTACCTGGCTGCTGTATGGATTTTGTCAAGCTACCCTTTGTGGGATTGTTTTTGCCTTTCTCGATGAATGGTAATCTAAAAGATTATTGAAGTATTTTGTGAAATTCCTCCCAGGATTTAATCTCAAAATGCGGAACGATGTCTGTGTTATTGGTCATACATCCCGGGTTGAACCAGCAGGCTTTTAAGCCTGATTGCAGGGCTCCTTTGATGTCAGCCTTAAGGCTATCGCCAATGACCAGGATTTCGCCTGTCTGAGCACCCTCCAGGGTCTTGAGCACGTGGTCAAAAAAGAGAGGAGAAGGTTTGGAGTGACCTATCGTTTCTGAAATAAAAATATTTTGAAAGTAAGGTTTTAATTCCAGTCGATCCAGTCTGGCATGTTGCACATATTGAATGCCATTGGTGATAATGTTGAGGTGGTATAAAGGGCTGAGGCTCTGGAGCAGTTGTTTGGCGCCTGCAATCAGTTCTGAGGATTGGATCAAGCCATCAAGATAAAAGTGGGATTGTTCATGAAGCAGGTCGTAAGGGATGGTCAGGTCTGCATGCAGATACATCCATTCAAATCTTTTTGTCTTTAATTCATCGATGCTCATTTGACCCTGTTCAAACATTTCCCAAACCATCATGTTGGCGTCATGGTAATGTCCGTAAAGAGTTTTTTTGTCTATGCCATGACTGGTCAGGTATTTTTCAAAAAACAGTTCAAAAGCACTGTGAGCTGCCTCACTAAAATTGAGAAGGGTTTCGTCGAGGTCGAAAAGCAGATAACGGAAGCCGGACATTATTTGGGCAAACGCATAACGTGAATGAGTCGTTTGACGCTGTACTTGCCCGCACCATTGGATATAAGTAAGAGCAGACCGCCACATACCGCCAGGTTGCGCATAAAATAAAGTGCATTTAGCCTTTGAACCGGCTGCGGATCATTCCAGAATGAATACACAATTAGGGTAAAAGGCAGCCAGTATGCCAGGAGTAAAATGGCACCCACATTGGCATAATATCCAATCAATACCATAATGGCACCAATGATTAGGAAACTAACCAACACCGTAAGTACCAAATCGGGTCGCCATGTTAATCCATAGTCTGCCATGGTCCTTTTGGTGTTTTCAAAAAACAGCAAGGTATCCAGTGCTTCATACACAAAAATCATAGCTATACAAATTCTGCCCAGTAGATCGGCAATGTCTTTCATAAGACTTTGGCTTAAATTTAACGCAAAGTTAAGCTTATTGAATCACTCTTGTTGAGACCAGCGAAAGAAATTACCGGTTCATTTTAATATGGCCGATTTCTGAAACCAAAACACATTGGTATTGAGCATTCTCTTAAGTATAAAGTGTTAATAAACAATTATATATATATTAAATTTAAACGTAATGTTTCTGAGTTAAATACGACATTTGTTTGAAAATTAAAATTAAATAACGTACTAAACGTGCTTTTGAAATATTGTTTTGAAAAAGAATACCGCCCCTTTTGATTCTATTGTTTGTTTAATCGAGGGCTTAGGTGGCAGCGGATTGTCATATTGGGTATTCTGTATAGAAAGCCATTTAACTCAACAAGATGCCAAAAGCCATATCTTTTCTTTTATTGATGTCTTGTCTTTACACTGGTTTGATCTCCCAGGTGAATTGGCAAAAAATGAGCAGCCCCAATGAGGACATCAGTTGTTTGGCAATAGGGAGTGACAACATACTGTATGCAGGAACTCCGACTTATGGTGTTTTTAAGTCAACAGATGAAGGTGAGCATTGGAACAACATTAGCTTGGGGTTACCTGATTCCATCATCAGAGAGATGGAAGTTTCTACCGACCTATCGGTTTTTTGTGCAACCGGAAATCATGGTGTGTATCGATATACTGGAGGATCATGGTCAGATGTCAATATTGGCTTGCCTCCAGGCACCTTTTATGCGGTTGATATAGTAAGGGCTTTGAATGGAGTAATGTACATGATGAATACCAACGGTGCAGTCTACAAATGGGAGGGTTCTATTTGGAGTGATGTCACTTATAACATGCCTGCCTTTGGTAAATGTCTGGCCATTAGCCCATCAGGCCAACTCTATGCAGGGGTTTTTAACAGTGGTGTTTACCATTTTAATGGGGTGAACAGCTGGACTTTGGTTGGCGATCCGATGCCCAATAATTTTGTAATTAAGATGGCCATTAGCCAGGAGGATACCATTGTTGCCGTATGTAACAGCAACAACCTATTTCGATGTCATACCAGCGGTGGTGCCTGGCAGTCTGTTAACTCGGGACTGCCGGCAGTCAATATGACGGGCATCAGCATTGATTACCAAAACAGGTGGTTTTTGGGCACCAGCTCTTCTCCCGGTACTTTGTACAGATCTGTCAACAATGGAGGCACATGGTCGCAGATCGCAGGTAATGTAAAAACCACTAGATACAATGCATTATCGGTGAGTACTACTAAAGTTTATGCGGGTGCATCCGGTGTTTTTCGATCCGACGATGGGGGTGACAACTGGATCGATAAAAATTCAGGAATGGATGCGGCCAGAATTATGCTGTGTTTTAAGTGCACCAACAATGGTACCTTTTACATCGGCAACAAATTGGGTGTTTGGAGGTCCAACAACAGTGGTCAGACCTGGCAGTTAAAAAATACAGGCATCAACCATTTGAATGTTTTGCAAATCATGGAAACGTCGACAGGCGACTTACTTATGCATGCCTACAACAATGTACCCAAAGGAGCCATTTACAGGTCCGTCAACCAGGGAGATTCATGGACCCAAGTGGCGGCCAACGGCTGTGATTTTTATACCAAGATCAAACAACACAAGGCGGATACCATTTGGGCTTCCTCCAGGTTTTCCGGTGCGACCTCTTTGTCGTTTTCGGTCAACAATGGTGCTACATGGCAAAATAATCCTTTGATGATTTCGGCCATTTGGGATATAGATGTCAGCAAAGACAATACTATCTTTTTAGGAAGCGAGAGCGAAGGGGTTTCCAGGTCCGATAACGGGGGACAAAACTTTGTTTTGGGCGTAGGCAATACCATTGCCTGGTATGGCAATCTGCTAGAAATTGAAAGGGATGAGAGCGGAGTTATCTTTGCCGGTGGTGACTGGTGGACCAATATTTTGTGGTATTCAACACCTGAAGACAATGGCAATTTGTGGACCAAGTTCAATGATCCGGATCTGATTGTAAAAGGTGTGCAAGACCTGGTACTGGATTATCACAACAATGTTTACCTGGCCTGTGAACACAATGGATGCCGAATGGCCTATCATTCTGCATGGAACCCGGAAACCAATTGGCTGCCTTGTAATACAGGCCTGCCTTCTCCTACCTCCAATCTTTTGGAAATGGGATTTGACACTTCTGGATTTTTGTATTCGGTGGTGAGTGCAAGTAATGGCCACAACGCCGGCTTATTCAGAAGTGTGGCTGAAGTCAATCCGCCAAAGTCATCTGTTTATCAATTTACCGGTAATGGCGCCTGGTCAGACCCAAATAATTGGGCCAATGCCAACAAGCCCGGATTAAATGTGGGAGGAAATAAGATTGTTATCATCAATCCAGGCCCCAACGGAGAATGCATCCTGGATCAACCTTTAAATTTGTCGAATGGTGCCAAACTTAAGATTTACCCGGGTAAAAAATTCACCATTTTGGATTGATTGGTGACTTCGCGTATGCCAATTTATTCACTTGAGGGCCCGTTAATTTGAAAAAATTATTCTCTTTGGCTTAAATCATTTCTACCATTAAATTGACCTATAACCCTTAGTCAATGCTATTACAGAACTTATATATTGAAAAATAAAAATATGAAAAAACATCATATTAAATTTTTTAGTAATATGTATTCTCCTATCTTTGTCGTGTAATCAAGTATTACGTTTTTCGTTTTTGAGATCCTTTAAAACCATACGTCTTAAAAACTCAGGAAGAGAGGCCATTCCAAAAAACCGATTGCCTTCACGTTCATTCCCAAAGTGAACTTATCTTGAGCCGATGTATGGTTTTTTTTATTGAACATACACCAGTTTTCCTGAATAGGATTTTCCTCCAGCAGTGATCCGATAGATATACAAACCATTGCCCAGTCCTAAGCGCTGGCCACTGAGTATGGTCTCTTGTTTTCCACCAGCTTGGTATTCATTGACGGGCAAGGCAATCCGCTGGCCGGTCATAGCTATAAGTTCGACCATAATGGATCCTGGTCTGGCCAATTCGTATTGAATGTGAATAGAGCCATCCTGTTCCACAAGACCAAAGTGTGATATTCCCTGCTTTAATGGTACATCAGCTACCGAAGAAGCAAGACATTCGATGCCCAAATTGTCTACCCGGTCAAATTCCTGTCCCAGAATCGTATCTACAGCTGTGGCGGGCACACAGAGCCAGGATTCGAGTAAAGTAGCATAGATAGACCGGAAGTCAGTGCTGTGTTTAAGATTACCATTTCCGTCCAGTTGGGTGAGGCTGGGTAGCTGTCCCAAAGCTCCATTGCCCTGCAGGGCCGAGCCGAATAAGAG
Organism: uncultured Bacteroidota bacterium; assembly: GCA_937872515.1. Classification (GTDB taxonomy): domain Bacteria; phylum Bacteroidota; class Bacteroidia; order Chitinophagales; family Saprospiraceae; genus JADKBO01. The sequence goes on along the minus strand of CALMSX010000048.1, from coordinate 79,515 downwards.
CACAGGAGCTGCGGTGCCGTGGTCGGTGCCACCTGCGTTTTCAGCCACACGTCTTCCAAATTCACTAAATGTTGCCGAGAGTACATTGTTGGATAGTACGGAGCCAAGGTCATCATAAAATTCGGTGACCGCCGCCGAAAGCTGTGACATCAGCCTGGGATGGTCAGCATTTTGATTTTCATGCGTATCAAAGCCATCCAGGGTGACCATGTACAATCTGGTTCCAAGATTTCCTTTGATCAGTTTTGCAACAATGGCAAGTTGTTGGCTCAATGGATTGTTGGAGTACACCACATCATTGCTGCCTGCTTTAAAGGCATTACTGATAACGGGTGCATATTTATAAGTGACATTTAAAACAGATCGAAGGAAGCCCACCTGGTCGCCGTAATAGCAGTCATCCGGCAGGTTTTGGGCATCGTAGTAAAAACCCCGTTCGGCAATTTCAATGAGTTTGTCGGGGGTATTAAAATTGACAGCGAGATCTATTCGTTCAGGATTGTTGAAGGCAATGTTGCTGCCACTGTTGACTTTGATGGCCCCGGGTATTTCGGGCAGGTTTTCTAAATAATCGGGTTGGTTATTGATCAAATACCGGCCCAACCATCCCGATTTGTTGGCATCCGTTTCAATTTCTGGGTTGGCGGCATTCCAAATGTCTGACGATGTAAAATGCGAAAGGTTATGGTTTTGATAACCCACTCCGCTGATGACTTTCATGGCTCCCTTGTTCCACAGTTTGGTGAGAGGGGCAGTTGTTTTGGGCATGGCCAACTCAGGGGTTAGGGTCCATGTATCAGTCAGTGGTATGTAGATGGATGGTCTCTTACTTTTATAGGTGCCAAAGTCATAGACTGGAATGATGGTATTTAATCCATCATTACCTCCCTTGAGTCTGATCAAAACGAGGATTCTTTCATTGCCATCGGGTGGATTTAATAATGGGGCTGCCAGCGCATTGACAGAAAAACCTCCCATTGCCAATCCAACACCACCGGTTATACCCAGCGTTTGCAGAAAATCGCGACGACTCCACATCTTGTGATCTGCTTGATTGCACATCGTTGAGTGTTTGCTTTTGTTGTCCATGGTCTTTTATTTTAGTTGGTATTCAGGCTGAGCAGCCAGGTATTGAAACAATAAGATCAGTTGAAGGGGGGCGTATTCCCAATGGAGGTTCCATTGACCGCTGGCAAAATAATTTTCAGGAACCTCGGCCTTAAATACTTTTACCGCTTCGTCGTATTCTCTTTGTGTTTGAAAGCCATTGGGTAGGATGTAATCACAAACTGCCTGAACTACAACTGCGGGATTCGATTCCACATTGCTGACCAGAGACAGGGCCAGGTCTCTTACTTGTTCGATCTGGTTGTTTTGCTGCTGGTAATAATAAAGCATGATGTTAAAGATGCCCTCAAATCTGAATGGAAGGGTAGACGAGGTAATCCAGGCTCTGTTTCCTTTCCATCCGGAAACGTCTGTAGGATTTAACAAACGTTGATCATATTCATCTGATCCATAAACTATGTATTGATTCAGGATCTCATTGTTGGGAAAATTCAATTCATTGAGATAGGTCAGAAAATACTCGATATGGCCGGGGATCACTGTACCAACAGTAGCATCATCAAAAAAGTGAACCGATGTAAAGAGTGTTTCCATAACCGGTGCCAGTTCGAAATTGTTTTGTCGGAAGATGAGCGCCAATTGATTGACCACATCTTCATCGATATCCGGATTTACAAAATGGGCGTATATCTTTTTGCAAATGTATTGGCTAACTTGTACTGGTCGTTCGTTAAAAATGAGGTCAATTACTTCATTGTACCCAAAATTGCCGGTCTTACCAAAGATGGTTTTTGGGCCATTGTCCCAAAAAGCAGGAACAAAGGTGATATCTCCGCAAAGATTGGCCAATTCTATGCCATTCCAACCCGAAAGTGCTTTTGCTGCATTGACAATATCTGATTGGGTATAGCCATTGTCTACACCGAGGGTAAAGAGTTCAAACAACTCGCGGGCGAAGTTTTCATTGGGTTGAAATCGGGTGTTTTGCACTCCATCTAAAAATACAAGCATGGCAGGGGTAGTACCCATTTCTTTGACAAAGGTTTTGAAATTGCCAAGCGAATGTTTCTGAAGCAAATGATGGTATTCGTACATCCAGGATGGGCAAACGTATTTGTCTAACCTTGTGACAAAGTGGTTGTGCCAAAACAACGACATCCTTTCACGAAGGTCATTGGTGCGCATATCAGTGACCCAGTTGTTAACCCAGGATATTATTTGTTGTACTATCTGCGCATTTCTCTCTTCCTCAATGGCGCTGTAGTTGGCTATGGTCCAGTTGGCCCAGGGAGGGGCAGGAGCTGGAGCAAGGTTTTTTGCCTTCGCAACAATAGATTTTGCCAGGCTTACCGGATGTTGTAAGATGGCCTGGTCGATAACTGTTTTGGAAGCTCCAAAGGCCATTCGTCTATAGAGGTGGATGGCCCTCCTCCTATCCCAAGGCTGACTTGGAGATGGCTGGTAAGGTGAAAGGTCTGACGGTGCACAATTAAACGGCATGATGTATTAATTTCACAAGGTGAAGATGAGTAGTTTCTTACAGTGATTTGTAAACGCAAATCCATTAAAAACCCATATAAATAATGGAAATGGATGTGTTTTGCAAGATAAATTTAATAAAAATTGGCTTATTGTGGCATAACGACAAAAGGGTAAAATATGTTACATAGGCGATTTCAGAATTTAAGCCGGCTAATTAACCATAACTTTGTCATTAAAATCAAAAATATGGGCGATACCGAATTGAACAAGGATCTGATTTTGAGAGAACAGCTGGCCATACAAAGAACGAGGTTGGCCAATCAATCAACGTTTTTATCCTTCTTGCGCTCTGCCATGTATTTTTTAATTGCCGGGCTGAGCATCCACAATTTTTATACCGTTGGTAGCGGACTGGTCATTGAATTGTTTTTGTACAGTTTTGCAGCCTTACTCTTTATCCTGGGTACTTACAATTATTGGTTTCAATTGCGACTGATTAAAAAAAGTGAGATCCATGTAGGTGCCTACAAAATAGAGTATTTACTTAAAAAGAGTAAATAAAACACACCAAAAGCGGGTCAGGCAAATTCTATTTGGTCATCGGCTGTCCATTGCATGAGGGATAAATGCTGGATCAGTCTTACAACAGTCACCACATCTTTTTGACAATACTGAACAATCCTGTTCAAATCTCTGTCTTCCCAATACACCCTGCCTACCTGGCTGCCATCAATGTCGTCCTTAGGAGTTGGAATGCCCAGTGTGGTTGCGATAAGTTCTAGTGATGTATAATTTTTGATATCTCCGAATCGCCAAAGTTCCATTGTGTCAATAATAAATTCGGTTTGCCACGGTTTTTTCCCGGAGATGTTAAGCAGTGGAGGCAGGCTGATTTGATGTTTCACCATTCTCCGGCAGATAAAAGGAATATCAAATTCTCTGACATTGTGCCCACACAAAAAGCAATTGTTGGGATCGGGGTAGTGTTCTTCAAGCAACTTTGAGAAAGAGCTAAGGATTTCTTTTTCATCGTGGCCGCTAAAACTTTTTATCCTCAGTTTTGACTCAGCATTGAGGTATCCTACAGAAATGCAAATGATTTTCGAAAATTCGGCAAAAATGCCTGCTTTTTCTTTGTAAAGGGCTGCAATTCCTTCTATATTGGAAATTTCAAGGCTTTTTTGGATTGAGATTGCCTTTTTAGCCCATAATTTTTGAAAATTTTCACTGATTTGGTTGAAATCTGATTTTTCAGATACAGTTTCAATATCGAGGAATAAAATTCGGGTAATGGTTTGAAGATTCAGGTTCATGCTATAGGGGTTTACACTGAGTGCAAATTAATAGTATTCATTGAATTTTGTGCAATTATTTGATGTTTGCATAATAAAAATTGATCTTTGTCCCGTTATTTGGAGAAAAGATAAAAGATGGAAATGAACATGAATAGCAAAACAAGACAGAATTTTACAGCCTGGGCAATTGTGGCCATAATTGGATTATTGGGTTTGAATGCCTACCAGTGGTTTATGAATAGCCAGCTTAAAACTCAAAATACCAGCCAACAATCTAATTTACTTGAATTGGAAAAAGCGCAGGCTGAGTTAGACCAGGACTACCAGGATGCACTTGAGCGTTTGGAAGAGTTGAGGGGTGAAAACAAAGAAGCCAATGACCTCATTGATGCGCAAAAGAAAGAGTTGGAGATTCAAAAAGGCAAGATTTCTGAAATGATCTGGACCAAAAGAGAATTGGGCAAGGCAAAAGATGAAATTGCGAAATTAAATGCTCAGGTAACAGAGTACGTTGCACAGATTACTTCTCTAAAGAATGAGAATGCTGAACTTTCAACGGCCAACAACCAATTGGCAAGCTCCAATCAGGAGTTATCGGCCAATCTTGAAATGACCAAAAAAGAGAAAGAAGAAATTGCCCAAGCACGTGCTGTCTTGGCTTCAGACAAGGAAAAATTGTCAAAATCCAATGAGGCCCTTTCTTCCAAAGTGGATATGGCCAATGCCATTAAAATTAATTTTATGGAAGTAAAAGGATTTGAGGTCAAAGACAATGGAAAGTTGAAAGACAAGAGTAAAGCAAAAGACATAGAGATGTTAAGAATTTGTTTTACGACTGAAACCAATTTAGTGACTCCTTCGGGTTCTAAAAAATTCTTTGTCAGGATCATCAATCCACAGGGAGAAACGGTGGCTCAGGAGGATCGCGGTTCAGGCGTTTTGACCAATAAGCTAAATAACACCCAAATTCGTTATACCACCTCAGGCGACATTCAATATGACAACAAAGACACCAATGGGTGTATTGACTGGACCCTTGGCGATAAACTGTCAAAAGGTGTTTATGACTGCGAGTTGTACAACAATGGCTACATGGTTGGCAAAGGTAAGTTTACTTTAAAATAAATAGGGTACAGATAATGGGAGAAAGGCCGGCAGTACCAACTGTTGGCCTTTCTTTTTGAAAAAATGGGCTTAATTGTGTCTAAAACAATGATTTGCATTTTCAATTGACAAATCCTCTTTTTTTTAGTAAACTTTTAAGCCTATATTTGCATTAATTTTATAATATGAACAAGGTCAGTCTGGAAATAGTAGCCATCAGTCATTCTGTGTCTCAGTCTCATAACTACGCTGTTATTTTAGGCGAAGTGGAAGGCAGCAGGCGACTCCCCATTGTAATTGGAGGATTTGAAGCCCAGGGAATAGCCATTGCAGTTGAAAAAATGACTCCCAACCGTCCGCTTACCCACGACTTATTTAAGGCAACCCTTGACAATTTCGGAATTATCATACGGGAAGTAGTCATCAATGATCTGTTGGATGGCATCTTTTACGCCCAGCTCATATGTGATCAGAATGGAGATATCTCTGTTATTGATTCCCGAACTTCTGATGCCATCGCCATGGCAGTGAGATTCAATTGTCCTATTTATACCTATGATTTTATTTTAGATCAGGCAGGTGTAGAAATGGATAGCGACAAAAACGAGCCTCTTACTCCCACCCGCAGCATGCAAAAGCCGGGAATTACCTCCCTTTCAATAGATGAGTTAGAAAGCCAGTTGGAGAAGGCCATAGAAATGGAAGACTATGAAACCGCCGCCAAATTGCGCGACGAAATTACCAATAGAAAAAGCAATTAAGACCGCTACAGCGGCAGATAAGCAATTACCTTGATTTCAATCAACAAATTGGGGTGGGGCAGTTGGTGCACCGCAACGGTTGTTCTGGTAGGGCCTGTGTGGTCAAAGTAAGTGCCGTACACCTGGTTGTACCCTTTAAAGTCTTTCATGTCCACAAGGTAGGTGGTGATGTCAACCACATCCCTCAGACTTGCGCCTACTGCTTCCAAAAGGGTAGCAATATTTTCTATCACTGCCTTGGTTTGTTTTTCTATATCCAGCACCCATTGGCCGTCAGTACCCAATTCTGCACCTTCATGGGTGTTGTCGGGCCGTCTGCTACTGGTTCCAGATACATAGATAAAATCACCCACCCTTTTAACATGTGGGTAGTTGCCAAGCGGCCTGGCCCTGTCATCTAAGGTGGTACTCTCAATTGCCATTTTCAAATTTTTTGGATAGGTCCATCAATTGGGCATGCATTTCCGATTTGGTCAATTCGGGTTGTCCTCCCTTACACCAGTTTAATAAGAGTTCGTCTTGTGCCCGCCCCTGGTGCATCGCCCGGGAATAAGGAATATCGGGTCTGAAAGTAACCAATGAATATTTTGAGTAATAATCGGGATAGGTAAATTCCAGATCCGTCTCAATTTTTCGTTTTAACATGAAGTCAGCATCGTCAACCCTGTCTCTCATCTCATAAAAGTTATCGATGGCAAGGTCAGCGATGGCATTGGTATTGACAGCCCTTTGTTTTTGAAATTCGTTGAAGAGTCCTGCCCAGTCACCATCTCCTATGGTGTCAATCAGTTCATTGAAGACTCTTACATCTTCAAAAGAGGCATTCATGCCCTGGCCGTAAAATGGTACAATGGCATGGGCAGCATCACCCATCAAAAGGGTTTTGCCATACGTCTGCCATGGATAACATTTGACGGTACCTAAATTGCCTGTTGGGTTGTTGAAATATTCATCTACATAGTCTGGCATATAAGGAATGAGTTCAGGATAAAAATTTTGAAAAAATGCAGCCACTTCTTCACGCGAATTCATATGATTAAATCCGTAAGGACCCTCGTATGGGTGAAACATTGTGACGGTAAAACTGCCATCCATGTTGGGCAGGGCAATGATCATAAAACTGCCTCTTGGCCAGATGTGGAGGGCATTTTTATCCAATTTAAATCCACCTTCTGCCGTAGGTTGGATGCTGAGTTCTTTGTACCCATGACTTAAAAAGTTTTGGGAATAATTGAATAATAAATCAGCCGTTTTGTCCATCATGCTTTTGCGCAAGGCTGAGCCGGAACCATCGGTGCCAATCAGAATGTCACCTTTCACCTCCACCGTAAACCCTGTTTTTTCGTGTTTAAAATGGGCAATGCCTTTCTCTAAGACTGCATGAGTGCAGGTGTGGTTGAAGTACATTTCGATATTGGGAAAACTCTCAGCTTTATTGAGCAGGGCAATATTGAGTCCACCTCTGGATACCGAATTAATAGCTTCTCCCTCACGTCCACTGTAACTTTGAAAAAAAGAGCTTCCTCCGTGGGGATGGATCATTCGGCCTCTCATGGGTATGCATTGTTCCAGGATTTCAGGCCTGATACCGGCAAGATCGAGACCCAACATGCCACGTGGTGAGAGGGCCAGGTTGATAGACCTGCCGGCACTCATCGTCACTTTACGCATGTCATCTCTTTTTTCATAAAGTGCCACCTGATAGCCTCTTTGGGCCATCGTAATGGCTAGCAGGGTACCACTTAATCCGGCGCCAATTATTACTATTTTATCTTTTTTCATTTGTGCAATACGTTTTTAAGAATTTGAACAAAGTCATAGACATCGGTAAAACTGTTGTATAAAGGTACTGGCGCCACCCTTATTACATCGGGTTCTCTCCAATCGGCAATTACACCGCTTTCGCTGAGGTCATGATACAGACTTTTGTTTGCATTTTTTACCCGAATGCTCAGCTGTGCACCTCTTTGCTCTGGGTCAGAAGGCGTGATGATAGAAATGTCATCACCTGGTATTTCTTTTAAGAGCGCTTCAAAATAAGCGGTCAGTTTTATTGATTTGTTTCGTAAATTTTCAATACCGGCTTCTTCAAATAACTCTAGGCTGGCTTTTATTGCTGCTAACGAGAGGATGGGTGGATTGCTGAGTTGCCAGGCTTCTACACCATAGATGGGCTCAAAGTCATCCCTCATGATAAACCTTGTTTGTTTATTGTGTCCCCACCAACCTTCAAATCTGGGCAATGTAGGGTTGTCTGCGTGTCTTTCGTGCACAAACGCAGCGCCCACGCTGCCGGGTCCGGAATTAAGGTATTTATAGGTACACCACACCGCAAAGTCGGGACCAGCTTCATGAAGGTTTAAAGGGATGTTGCCTGCGCCGTGTGCACAATCAAATCCTACCTTACATCCTTTTGAATGCGCAAGTTGGGTGATGTAAGCCATGTCAAAATACTGTCCGGTGTAATAATTGGTGTTGCCCAACATAACCAGTGCAATGGACTCTCCCTGTTCCTGAATCACCTCTTCGATGTCCTCCATGCGCAGACAGTATTCACCCGGTCTGGCTTTTAAAGCAATGAGGCTTTCTTCAACGGGATAACCGTGGTATCTGATTTGAGAACCAACAGCATACCTGTCAGACGGGAAGGCATCGTGCTCGATTAGAATTTTATTTCGTGTTGAAGTAGGCTGATAAAAAGAAACCATCATGAGATGAAGGTTGACGGTCAAAGTATTCATTACCACCACCTCAGAATCTTTGGCCCCAACCACTTTTGCCATCGATGATGTAAGTTGTTCGTGATAGGGCATCCAGGGGTTTTTGGCATGAAAGTGTCCTTCCACACCATATTGACCCCAGTCATTTAATTCCTGCATTATGGAATCCTTCGTGCTTGTGGGTTGCAGACCCAGTGAGTTGCCACAAAAATACAGATAGGGATGTCCATTTTGTTGTTTCGGAAAGTGAAATTGATGCCGAAATTTTTTCAGGTCATCATTCTCATCCTGGCTTATTGCGTAGTTTCTATCGTTGGAATATTGGGTCATGATGTAGGAATGCTTTTTCCCAGCCAGTTGATTACATTGTCGTACCAAATGGCGTTGTGATCTGTCCGTGTAATAATGTTTTGTGATAAGGCCTGATCCAGGATTTTTCCAGGATAACAGCCAGCAACGGTATCCATTTCTCCCAGTGGATAGGGGTCATCAATACCTGCTATGACTTGTTCAACTCCCTGTCTTTTGATCAAGAGCTCAAAACTGAGTACATCGTGCACAAGGGTGTCGTAAAATACATTGGTGTCTGAAATGTGTTTTCTGGGGCTTACTGCACCCGGAAAAAGATCAGGTCTACCCTCAAAACCCTGAATCCTTCTCCCCATGTTGACCTGTCCGAATTGATTGCCATGGGCAAAACAGGTTCTGGTGTCAGGAAATCTGGATGGAAAATCATAAAGGGTGAAAAAATGAAAAGTATCCGCCGTAAGAGCGCACATCCATACGAGGTGGAACCTCCAAAACTGATCTTGTAAGGCCACAATTTCCGGTCCATCGTAAGGGTGGATTTCTATGGCCAGATGATGTCGATTGGCCAGTTCAAAGATAGGATAGCACGAAGGGTCTGCAACGGAGGTCCACACATTCTGATGGTTCAAAAAATGAGTAGGAAGGCAGAGTACCTGCATGTTGAGTGTAGTAACACACCGCTCTATTTCTATCAGCGCATCGTCAACGTATCTGGGTTGAATTACAAACCCTCCCGTAAATTTAGTAGGGTAGTCATGTTGCAAAGAGGCGTTAAAATCGTTTTGAAACCGGAGCACATCTCTGGTAGTGCCTTGTTCCATGCCATTGCAGTAGAGCTGTGATAAGTTGAGGACAACGCAATGATCTATGTGGTTTTGCTCCATCCAGACCAATTTTTCTGAAAGGAAAAAGCTCGGGTCGGTTACGGGTCGGGACCAATTGCCCTGCCGCATAAACCTACGGTCTTCATCCACAGAAAAGATCTGTTGTTCAACCATAAATCGGGGTATTTGTCCCGGTTCAGGAAGTAGATGAGAATGGGCGTTAATGTGCATAAAGCTGGTTTTGGCTATTGGTCATGGTCGGCCGGCATCACAGGGGGTTCCATTACATGACCGCAATTTTTGCAGGTGCGGAGATCCAGGTCGGCATAGAATTTTTTGAAAATGACAGGTAGATCTCTTTCAATATTGTCGAGCATAAATTTTTCATTGTAGAGCTCGTGGCTGCATTCTTCGCAATACCAGGCAAGGCCGTCTTCCATGTGCCCCGGTCTGATTTGTTCGATGACAAGTCCTACTGTGTTGGCACCTCTCTGAGGCGAGTGTGGAATATTGGATGGCAATAAATAAATTTCACCTTCTTTGATGTCCACTCTTTTGATCACACCTTCATCCACCACTTTGAGATGGATGTCTCCTTCAACCTGGTAAAAAAATTCCGGTGTTCCGTTGAGGTGAAAATCCTTTCTGGCATTGGGGCCCCCAACTACCATTACAATGTATTCGCCATTCTGCCATACACATTTATTGCCTACCGGAGGCTTGAGTAAATGTCTGTTTTCATCAATCCAGGCTTTTAGATTGAATTTGGGTAATAATCTGGACATTGGTTAGATTTTGTCATAAAAGTAAGAAATGTACTGCGATCTGTCAAAAAGCGCTTCAACTAGATGCAGAAAGAGTCATTTATCTCAATATTGAATACAAACATTTTTGGCTTCCGTAAAAAAGCGCAGGGCTTCAAGTCCTCCTTCTCTGCCCACACCACTGTTTTTCATACCACCAAACGGGGTTCGCAAGTCGCGCAGCAGCCAGGTATTGACCCAAACAATACCGGATTCGATTTCCTGGGCCATCCTGTGCACCCTGCTGTTGTTTTCTGTCCATATACTGCAGGCGAGACCATATTGGCTGTCATTGGCCCATTTCAGAACCTCCTCTTCTGTTTCGAAGGAGGCAAGGGTAACCACAGGGCCAAAAATCTCTTCCTGGTTGGTAACACATTGATTGGAAAGTCCTTCAATGATTGTTGGAGCAATGAACCAGCCTTCTTCAAAACCCTTGGGAAAGACGGCATGACCACCACACAAGATTTGCCCTCCTTCTTTTTTAGCGATTTCGATGTGGTTTAATATTTTTTCATAATGGGGTTTTGAAACAATGGCCCCAATTCGACTGGTTTCTTGCAGTGGATCGCCGATTTCCATCTGGCTGGCCAACTGGATGAAATCCGATTTAAATCGTTCATAAATTCCCTTTTGCACATAGATGCGAGAACCACACAAACAAATCTGCCCCTGATTGACAAAAGAGGAACGAACCACGGTTTGCAACATTTTATCATAGTGGCAGTCATCAAAAATGAGGATGGGGTTTTTTCCACCCATCTCGAGGGAGAGTTTTTTAAACATAGGAGCAGCAATGCTGGCAATTTCTTTGCCTACCCGGGTACTTCCTGTAAAGGATATCGCTTTGATGCCAGGGTGCCTGCTGATAGCGTCACCTACGTCGGGGCCAAGTCCATGGATGATGTTGAGTACACCCGGTGGGAGGCCGGCTTCAATGCAGACCTGTGACAACAAAAAGGCAGTCAAGGGTGTAACTTCAGAGGGTTTGGCAATGACCGCATTACCAGCTGCCAACGCGGGTGCAATTTTCCAGGTAAATAAATACAGAGGTAGGTTCCAGGGTGAAATACAAGCTACCACTCCGATGGGCTGACGCAGGGTGTAATTGATGGCATTAGCGCCTACCGTTTCGTGGGCTTCTGAAGAAAACTGGGTGATGGCATTTCCAAAAAAACGCAAATTGGATATCGCTCTGGGAATGTCCATTGCCTTGGTCAGCCAGAGGGGTTTGCCGTTGTCAATGCTTTCTGCAAGGGCAAATTCATCAAATCTTTTTTCAATGCCGTCGGCAAGTGCGTTGAGCAGTTTGCACCTTTCATCCTGTGAAGTGGATCCCCAACTTTTCTGTGCCTTTTGAGCTGCTGCCACGGCCATGTCTACCTCATTCTTTTTTCCTGAAGCAAGCTGGCAATAAGTTTTGCCAATGGCAGGATTGAATACATCAAGCCATTCTCCTGATGCAGACGGCACCAGCGTTCCATCAATATAATGCAGCAAATGGGATGGAAAATCTGACATTGATTTGGATTTGCTGCGAAATTAAGGGGAATTTCTGAAAGAAGAGCATTGAGTAAGGCCTAAAGTCCGTTGGATGGACCGGTCAGGAATTAAAAATAAACACTATTTTTGGAACCATGTTGGAAACCCTTTATACCGAAAGACTCATCCTTAGGAAGCTTATGGAAACCGATGCGGCTGATTTATTTGCCATTCGGAGCAGTGAAGAGGTAAACCGGTATATTGAAAGAGCTCCCTATCAGGACATGAGTGAGTCGGAAAACTATATTGTGACCCAAAAAGAAAAGACAGAAACAGGAGAATGGGTGATTTTAGGTATGGAGTTGAAGCACCCATCTGTTTTGGTGGGTAGTATTTGTCTATTTTCTTTTTCAGATGACAGGTCAAGCTGCGAACTGGGTTATGAGCTTCATCCCTCTTATCAGGGAAGAGGGCTTATGCTTGAGGCCTTGGAAACATTGCTTAAAACACTGGCAGAATCAAAAACCTTGCAAACCCTGCAGGCAATCATTAACCCTCAAAACAAAGCTTCTTTGCAACTGGCTCTTAAACTGGGTTTCAAACAGGGCAGGCGGCTGGAGGACGTAAAAGATCCTTATCAATGTTATTTTCTGGATCTCAGGGACCCTCTTCAATATGTTTAAAATCGTTTAACTATGGAACTTTTTAAAGATTATTTTGCGACCCTGGCTTTGGAGGTGAGAGAAAGAATGGAAAATATCTCAAAGATAGTGATGGATGAAGCTCCTGAAGCAAAACCCACCTTTAAATACCAAATGCCAGGCTTTGAATGGAATGGATACCTCATTCATTTTTGTGCCTTCCAACATCACATTGGCTTATATGCAATTCCCAATCAACTGCCTGAATTTGTGGATAAATTGCGAGGATATAAGACAGGGAAAGGTTCTATGCAAATTTTACATTCACAGCCAATTCCGGAAGACCTCATACGGGAAATGATACAGTTTAATCTAGCCCAAAATAATAGAAAAAAGGATGGATCCGAAAGGTAAATTATTTTTATTTATTGCCTGTAGCCTTGATGGCTACATTGCTGCCCATGACAACAATCTGGATTTTTTGTCAATCGTAGAAGATGGCGATGAAGACTACGGCTACCATGATTTTATAAGTCGGGTTGACACCGTCATTGTTGGGCGTAAAACCTATGATTGGGTTGAAAAGCACGCATCTTATCCTCATACCAATAAGAAGAGTTATGTGATCAGTTCAAGACCAGGTGAGGCAAAAGAAAACCTGCAATTTTATAATGGAGATGTTGCACAACTTGTTTCCCAATTAAAAGAAGATGGACATCGTATCTACTGCGAAGGCGGGGCAGAAATCCTGCATCAGTTGCTGGTGAAGGATATGGTAGACGAAATGATCATTTCTTATATTCCTGTGCTTTTGGGTGGGGGTACGCCTCTTTTTAAGCCAGGCACGCCCAGATTAAACTATAAACTGATTTCCGTTCAGCCCTTCCCAAAAGGACTGGTGCAGCTTAAGTATGAGCGAGATCAATATATTTAAATTTGATGTATCTTTATTTAAACTTAGGTTTGAAAGTAAATTCTGGAAGATGATATTTAGAAAAGGGATGACCATTGTTTTAGTAGCAATTTCTCACATAGTTACTGCTCAGATTGGAGTGATTTTGCCGGGATTGTCACAGAGATTTGAATGGTACAACCAGGCCAAAAGATTTGAGATTTTAGACAACAAAATGATTATTACCGCCGGAAAAGGAACGGATATGTTCAGGGATCCGGGGGTTACTTATAATACAGATAATGCACCTAAAATTTTAACCAGTGTGACCGGAGATTTTGTGGCATCTGCTGCCGTTTCACATGGGTTTTTGAATAAATGGGACGGGGGTGCTATGGTCCTGCTACAGGATAGTTTCAATTGGGTGAAATTCTGTTTTGAAAAGGATTATTTGGGTAAACACAGAATTGTAAGTGTGGTTACCCGCGATGTGTCAGATGATTGCAATTCTGCTTTTGTAGAGGGATCCAGGGTTTATTTAAAAATGGCAAGAAAGGGCAAGGTCGTAACTTTGTACTTTTCTGAGGATAAAATGAACTGGACCCTTGTCAGGCATGTACAACTAGCTTGGAACAAAGAACTAAAGTTTGGTTTTTTAGCCCAGTCGCCAACAGGTGAAAGTTGTACCGCTACATTTGAAGATATTTACTTTGAATACAAAACCATCAATGATCCCTATCTGGGCCAATAAAAACAAAAAGCATGGTAAAAATTTTAGCATGGATTTTCATCTTTTTTAATATTTACATGGGTGGAAATTTTTTCCTCAATGCCATTGGCATTTTGCAGGATAGTAAATATAGTGTGGGCGCTACCAGGTTGTATGCGGTCTTACTCCTTGCTATGGCAGGTGCATCGGTATATTTAATGGTAGCTAAATCAAATGCAAAAATGGCACTTTGGATTGGGGCAGGTGCCTGGGTGTTGATCTTTTTTATTTTGCTTGCCAATATGATTTTCGGAAAATACAATTGATAGTAATGAATAAGTGGATGTTGTTTTTAATAGTTGTAATGGGCATGATGTCATGCCATTCTGTTCCTAAAGAAATCAAGGTTACCTCGCCTGATGGCAACATTGTAGTAAAGGCAGGCAGCCAAAAAGGTGGGGTGCCGTTCTATACAGTTGCTTATAAAGGAAAAACCGTTATAGATACTTCATGGCTTGGCATTTTGGGAAAGAACCTAAACTTAACCAAAGGGTTTGAAGTGAACGATGTAGTCTATAGTTCGCACAATGGAAGCTGGAAGCCTGTTTTGGGTGAAGTAGCTGAAATTGCAGAACACTACAACGAAATGAAGTTGAGCCTTAAGGGTGAGGCTGGTCAAAAACTGGATGTTATTTTTAGGGTATTTGATGATGGACTTGGTTTTAGGTACCACATTCCTAAGCAAGGCAGCTCTGATACCTTGACAGTACTAGATGAAATATCTGAATTTTCATTGACAGGCGATCACCAGGCATGGTGGATACCGGGAGATTATGACAGCAATGAGCATGTCTATTCAACTTCTAATTTAAGTGAGATAGATGCTTTTGCTTATAATGCCCCCAGCTATGAAAAAAAGATCTATACCCAACACATAGTATTGCCAAAAGCGGTTCAAACACCCTTTACCATGAAAGCTGAGGATGGTGTGCATCTTTGTATTCATGAAGCAGCTTTAAAAGATTTTCCGGTACTCCACCTCAATTATACAGGTAATAATGTGATGAAGGCTCAACTCATCCCCTCGGCAGATTCTACCATTAAATCTGTGAATTTGCTGCCTTTTACCAGTCCCTGGAGGAGTATAAATATTTCGGACAATGCTGCCGGACTATTAAATTCAAAGTTGATTTTAAATCTCAATGATCCTTGTGCCCTCGCTGAAACATCTTGGATCAAAGCACAGAAATACGTTGGAATCTGGTGGCTTATGCACATTGGCAAGGCCAGCTGGGATTATGCAGGGGGATCCAAAGATGGCAAACCGCATGGCAGGCATGGTGCTACTACAGAAAATACTAAAAAATACATAGATTTTGCGGCTCAACATGGCTTTGACGGTGTCTTGGTTGAAGGCTGGAATGTAGGTTGGGAAGATTGGTTTGGAAAATGGCAGGATTCAGTTTTTAATTTTTCACAACCTTATCCTGACTATGATATGAATGAGTTGAGCAAGTATGCGGCTGACAAAGGTGTAAAAATTATTATGCACCACGAAACCTCCTCTGCTGTGACCAACTATGAGAAACAAATGGAATCAGCTTATCAGTTCATGAATAAGTACGGAATTAATACCGTAAAAACCGGCTACGTTGGAAAGATTATTCCAAAAGGAGAGTGGCATGACGGTCAGTGGATGGTAAACCATTACCTGAGGGTAGCAAAAGCTACAGCAGACCATAAAATCATGGTAAATATGCACGAGTCCCATCGACCTGCCGGTATGAACCGCACCTATCCCAACTGGCTTTCCTGCGAAGCCTCAAGGGGCATGGAGTTTAATGCCTGGAGTGCTGGCAATCCTCCTGAACACGAAACTATTTTGCCATTCACCAGGATTATGGGTGGTGGTTTTGACTATACACCGGGCATTTTTGAGACCAGAATGAACGTGCATGACAAAAACAAAAAAGAAATAGTGCACACCACTGTGGCTAAACAACTTGCCTTGTATGTAACCCTCTACAGTCCATTGCAAATGGCCGCTGACTTGCCAGAGATTTACGAAAAAAGAATGGATGTTTTTCAATTTATCAAAGATGTGCCAGTTGATTGGCAGGACACCCGGGTGCTTAACGCCGAGGTGGGTGACTATGTCAGCATAGCCAGGAAAGATAAATTTTCGCAAAACTGGTTTATCGGCTCAATTACCGATGAAAAAGCAAGAAAGTTTGAGTTTAAGCTCGATTTTCTGGATGAAGGGGCCGTTTATGAAGCTTCCCTTTATGAAGATGGTGAAATCGCGCATTGGCAAAACAATCCGTATCCCGTTAAAATCTCTAAACGAAAGATTAAAAAGGGCGATGTATTAACGGTCAATCTGGCAGAAGGTGGGGGAACTGCCATTTCTTTGATCAAGCAATAAATTTCTGGTAGAGCAGGTATTTAGCAGCTGGCATTGGGGTTGGCGTAGTTGTCACTCTGATCCTCAAAAGTTTCATCGAGGCATACAAAATCTTTTTCAACCAACAGAAAGATTTCGTTGTCGTCTGATGTTTTGAAAATGTGTTTATAACCTATATCCTCGCTCGCAAACCAGGCCGAGGCCAATTGTTTATCCATAAAAACGGTAACAACATTGTTTTCAAAAGAAGCTGACAATTTATCTGGCCCTTCTGCGCTCTGCAATCGGTAAACCAATGCTGTATTCCCAAAGCTGGTTTTTTCTTCAAAAACACCGGTTTCGGAAAATTGATGCACTTCGCTTTTTGTCAATCTTAATCTTATGGAATTTCCTTTGATCCGTAGTTTCATGAATTAGGTTTTGGATAATGTTGCAAATATAATTGAAAATGGAGTAAATCCGGACCGGCCTAAAAGTCAGATGGATTTATAAACCGGTCACCCGTTCGGGATGGGAATAAATATTGGCACTCGATGCTTTGGTGAACCCCAATAGTGTGATATTACAGGCACTGGCAGTTTGTACAGCTAAACTACTTGGTGCACCCACAGCCGCAACCATAGGTATACCGGTAACAGCAGCCTTTTGGATCAATTCAAAGCTGGCTCTTCCGCTCAACAGCAAAATTTTGTTTGTAAGATCGTGTTCATGCATCATACACCAGCCACTTAACTTGTCCATCGCATTGTGGCGACCCACGTCTTCAGCAGTATGAATGAGGTGTCCATTGTAATCAAACAAAGCAGTGGCGTGGATGCCCCCGGTGGCATCAAATGCTTGCTGGTGCTGTCTTAACAAGGCGGGAAGGGAGCAAATGGTTTTAATTGAAACCATAGGTGTTGGTTTGGGGAGCTGGGGCAGTCCCAGACTTTGTACTGCCTCAATGCTTGCCTTGCCACACAAGCCGCAGCTTGAGCTGGTGTAAAAATGTCTTTCCAAATTGAAGGAATGGAGTGAAACTTCCGGGTGCAATGATGCAGTGATGATGTTGGGGTTCAGTTCTCCCTTATGAAAGGTTTGAAGGCTGCATTTTAAGACTTCATTGCTGTGTCGGACAATGCCTTCATTGAGTAAAAAGCCAAGGGCCAGATGGACATCATCACCGGGGGTTCTCATGGTTATGGAAATTGACTTTTTTATTCTATTATCCAAAGGGCCATATTGAAGCCTGATTTCAAGAGGTTCTTCTACGGCCACCCAGTCTTCGATGTGTCTGTTTTCCGTTTCAGCTACTTTAATGATTTTGATTCTTTTAATGGTCTCCATGCAATCGACTCTTTGTTTGGTGAAATGTGGTGGTGTCGTCAACACTTGTCATGCGTTGCACATCAAGGGGCATCAATACTTTATGGGGTATGGTTTGTAAAAAATGGCGCAAAGAACGATTTCCTTTTTGATACCATTCCTCCATCAAAGGCAGGCAAGAGCGGTGGTAGAAACAGACCAAAGGGTCAATACTGGCGCTGCTTTTATCAGAATAACACACTGCCATTTCCTGATCACACTCCGCTACCAATCTCACCAAGTCAGCCATTCGGATCAAAGGATAATCACAGCCGCAAACCAAAATATGATGATTGGGATTTTCTCTGAAAGCAGCGAGAACGCCTGCTGCAGGACCCTGATCTTCGGCCAGGTCTGAGACATAGGTCCATTCACTGCTGGTGGGAAGATCCAAGTTTCCTTTGGCGATCACTATTTTACTGGCAATTTTTTGAAGGAGGCTTGCCAACCATTTGTATTGGGTTTCTTCATTGTGATAACACAACAAGGCTTTTGGCGTACCCATCCTGACGCTATTTCCCCCGCACAAAACCACACCTACGGTTTCATCCATTGTTCGTAAGGTAGCTGTTGTCAAAACACAAGAGGGTATACCATATTGTTGTTTGAATTCATCTATCAATTTTTCTCTGACCACTACAAGAAAACAGGCTTGACTTTGTTTTTCCATTTTTGTAAGGGCCTGACTAAATTCGGGCTCGAATCCTGAGCCTTTCAATTCCAGGGGACCAATTTCATCCACCACCCACCAATGAGGAATTTGTTTCAGAGCAATGCTGAAATGTTGTTTTGCCTTATCGAACGCCGATTTTAAAAAGTGAAACCTGCCTATACCAATGGTTTCGGCTTCCCCGTCTTCATTGGTCTCAAAAGCTGTGAAGGTGGAGCTGTTTGGGAAATACAACATTCTTTTGTCGTCAACATCCAGGGTTAGAAAGCCCCCGGTATCATTTTTTGAAGATAAAAATTGCCGGATGGCCGTTGATTTGCCAGTCCTGGTATCTCCTGTCAGTACAAGGGTGTTATGGAGTTGCCGCATCTTCACCCTTTAAAGAGAAAACCAGCATGCCCAGAATAAAAAATTTAATGGCCTTAATGCCGCGGAAGTTATTTCTGGCAAAATAATAATGTTGGATCAACTTGTTCCTGAAGTGGGGGAGACGTATTAAAACCTGGTTGATAGCTGCCTTGTTTTGCTTGTTTTTTGCCAAATATTTCAGGATCAACATTTTTATCAAGGGGCCTATGGCGAAGGTCAATGTCAGGGTTAATAAGATAACCCGAAGCAATAAAGAGACTAAATTGAAAGCAGCGTTATCGGGTAAATAGAAATAAAGCAATAGGGCAATACCAGTTAAAACAAAAAGCAGGCCTTTCCATGATGAGGCATTTTGGGTTTCCACTGGCTTGTGTTGTTCGATGTCATTGTTGGCAATATCTTCTGCTCTGGCAATGGCTTGCGGAAGTGAAGGAATCCACAAACCTAAAAAGATGCCTGTTAGCAGGTGCAATAGAGTGTATACCACAAACAACCAGGTCACAACAGAAGAATCAAGCTCTATTCCCACACTTTGAGCAACATTTATGGCACTTTTATCAACAGCTGATAAAAATTCTGTTCCAAAAATTAAGATAGCAAGTAATATTTTTTGAAGGGCGGATTCCAACAAACAAATAGTAGTGAAAGCGATGGTACGCAAGGCATACTGTTGCCGATGGTTGAACAGGAAATAGCTCAACAAGCCTTGAAATGCTACAGCCACATAAGCCTGCCAAGGAGAATGGGGACTCGCAAGGAGTTTAACCGCTAAAACGATAGAAAGGGCTTTTAATATTTCATTTTTATCACTTGAGTACCAGGCGATCAAGGCAATACTGATCACCGCAAATCCACCCACAAAAATGCCGGTAAATGGGAGTCTGAGAGCATGCAGAACCCCTCCGATTCCGCTTTCGGCAAGGGCCCAAAGACAGATTAATCCACTGATGTCGTATTTTTGTGTTTTCACTACTACAAATATAATGGGTATCTTGCGGTAGTTATAACTATTCAATTCAAAAGATATATGACACCCAGGGAAGTAGTCAATCGTTTTTACACGGCATTTTCACAAAAAGATACCAGCATGATGTCTGAATTGTATAGTGATGAAGCTGTGTTTGAAGACGACGTTTTTGGTCAACTTACCGCCAACGAAGCCCGGGCAATGTGGACCATGCTTTTGAAAAGAAGTAAGGACATCAGTATCAGTTGGTCGCCCCCTGAATTATTGGGAACAGTGGTGTCTACCCAATGGACAGCCCGATATACATTTGGACCTTCAAAAAGGCAGGTTGTAAATGTAATCAGAGCTAGTTTTGTTGTTGAAAATGGCAAAATAGTACAGCACCGGGATGCCTTTTCATTTGCGGATTGGGCACGTCAGGCCTTGGGTCCCATGGGGAAGTTGTTTGGATGGACATCTTTTTTGAAAAATAAGGTACATCAAAAAGTAAGGACCCAATTGCAGCAGTACATGGAACAAAACGGACTTAAACCGTAAATACGAGGGTTGACTTTAACCTATTGATTTTTTCTTCCAGTTCAGTTTTCAAATTTTCATTGGTTATACCATTTTCCGGGTCAAAATTTTCACCAAAGGATGGGAGAGAGAAGGTATCAATCACTTTGCCTCCATTAAAGGGTATTCTTTTAGAGGCAATGTCAAGAACAGATGAACCACCCCTGGCACCTGTAGATGTAGCCATGGCGAAAATCGGCTTGTCATTCCACACTTTCCTGCCTTTGATGCGTGAAACCCAGTCGAGGATGTTTTTAAAGGCAGCCGTATAAGCGCCGTTGTGCTCAGCAAATGAACAAATGATCAAATCTGACTCATCTATGAGAGAAGCCAGCTTGTATGCCGGTAGCGGGATTCCATCTTCATTTTCTGTGTCAATGCCGTAAATGGGCATTTCATAATCATTGAGGTCGATCAGGTTTTTTTCATAGCCATCAAAATAAGTTAATGTGTAGGTAACCAGCTGTTTGTTGATCGATTTACGACTATTACTTGCGGCAAAGGCAAAAATTTTCATGCTTAATATTTGTTGAAACAAATGAACTAAACATAAAAATTGGCTACTTGGTTCAAATTATCCAGTAGAGGATTCAGTATCTTTGTTTTGTGCATAATAATAAGCTCGATTTGGGAACTTTTTGGAGAAAAGCATCTCTGTTTTTTTGGATTATAGTGTATATAACTTTGGTCTGTTGTTCACTGGATCATATATTTTTCTGGGATACAGTTCAGCTGGCCTCCAAACAAGCCCATCATTTTTATGAGGGCAGCATGTTTCATTTTTTACTTCCTGACGACATAGACAGTGGTCATCTCCCCTTTATGGGCTGGATGATGGCATGGGTATGGAAAATATTTGGCAAGACACTGTTGATTTCTCACCTGGCTATGATACCATGGTTGGTGTTATTGATCTATCAGGTTCATTTGTTTGCAGATAAAATCGTAGGTAAGACCTGGATTCCCGTAATAGTGGGTCTGATTTTACTAGACCCAACCCTGATGGCCCAGGGCTCATTGATCTCTCCTGATATTATTTTAATGGGGGGCTTTTTCCTGACACTAAATGGTATTTGGGCCAAACAAAAGTCATCTGTTTTTAGCGGAGCTCTGTTGTGTGTATTGGCTTCTAACAGGGGGGCAATGGTTGTTGCAGCCCTGTTTGTTTGGCAAATCTATTTGAATTGGATGGATGGCAAAAAGGACCTTCGCACGGTTTTGACGGATCTTTTTCCTTTTATACCTGCCAGCCTGCTCTTTGTCGCTTTTCAGTTTTATCATTTTTGGGCTAAAGGTTGGATAGGATACCATGATCATTCTCCGTGGGCAGCTAGTTTCACTTCTGTTACAGGATGGCAGTTTTTAAAAAACGGGGCCATAATCGTTTGGAGGTTGGCCGATTTTGGGAGGTGGATGATGGGATTGATATTGTTAATTGGTCTGCTAAAATGGTGGCCTGACATTAAAAAAGATGGAACCCTTAAAAGACTTTTTTACCTGGTTGTGTTTTTATCCCTCTTTTTGTTGCCATCCATGGTTTTACATACCGGTTTATCTGGTCACCGTTATTTGTTGCCCATCATAATGGGGCTTCTGTTGATCACTGTGAGAATGTTGTATCGGTTGCCAATAGTGAGATTTCAAAATGTGGCCTTGATTCTGCTTGGATTATCACTGCTTACCGGTAATTTTTGGATTTATCCCAAGGGCGTCGCCCAAGGTTGGGATGCCAGCCTGGCACATTGGCCGTATTTTGAATTGAGGTCACAAATGAATCGATATCTGGACCAAAGTCAAATCAGCATTCATGAGGTGGGCTGTTCCTTTCCGAATCTTGCAGAAAGAAAATACCTTGATTTATCACCGTCTTCTCTCAGGCATACCAACAAGGATTTACACCATAATTCCTATTTTCTGTTTTCCAATCTTTACAATGATGTCAGTTCAGAAGATTTCCTTTTAATAGAACGGGACTATAAACCCATACATACCCTCGAAGACAAGGGAATATGCCTTATTTTATACCAAAGGAAAAATAGGTCCACAATTAAATAAAGGTCTTTGTAGGAAGAGCATAAAGTGGGTTGTTTCAAAATGTTTACAATACAAAGCGGGCTGCATTGTGAAAATACAACCCGCTTTATAGTGAGATTATTCTACTTCTAGATAAACAACATATGGGTACCTATTCCGGATCCCTGTTTATAAAAGTCACCTACGGTGATGATGCCTCCAATGTCGTCATACATATCTTCTTTCTCATAATGGAACATATCCATGGCCAGTTTGCAAGCCCAAAGTTTTACTCCGGAGGCTACCATGATGTCTAAAAATTCATGAACATCAGGCATGTCTATTTTTTCCATTTCTTTTTTCATCATCATTGTGGCCAGACTCTCCATGCCTGGTAAGCCACCCAACATGGTTGGCATGTGCATGGCTGGATTGCCCACTGTAGCAATGTGAAGGTGTTCCAGTTTTTTCTTATGAATGGCCTCCAGACCAAAGAAGGTAAAAAAGATTTCTGCTTCAATGCCTTCCATTCTTGCTCCATTGGCCAGCACAAATGCTGCATATACATTCTCTAATGTGGCTTTAGAAAGGATGATCATCATCTTTCTGATTTCACCGTTATATTCACTCATGGTATTTTTTTTTATTCTTATTGAAATGAGGATAATTGATTAGATACAACTGGCAGGCTTTGGTATGCCAGCTATCTTGGTAGATGTTTTTAATGGCCCTTGAGGGAAAAGTTGGTAAAATTCTTTGATGTCCAATACATCACTTTTACCTATTTTTCGAATGCTGAGAGCCACATTGTTTTTATGTTCATTTTGCAGATAAGCTATCACTTCCCAATGCCTTGGTGTCATGGTGATGTTGTTTTCTGCTGCAATGGCTTCTCCTACTTCACGGGTCCATTGGCTAAAGTCGGTAAGGTAGCCTTCGTCATTTACCTTGATCATTTTGCCTGCTATTTCTTTTTCCATTTTATTATTTGTTAAAAGGTGATTTAATTAAAGTTTTTACCTGCTTCTTCCATATGACTGGATACAAATGGGATGTGGGTTCCCTTCAGCAGCATGTTCCAATAGATCCATCTAAAGGCAAGTTTCCCCATGTGGTTCATCCTGCTTTCTTTCATAAGGCGCAATGGTCCAACCCCGGGGAATGGAAACGTACCTTCAACCGGTTCGTGGGTATAGTTAAAGTCGATTAATAGTGCTTTGCCGCCACCTGTTTCAATAAAACAATTGGCATGACCATCAAACTCTTCAGATAGGGGTTCTCCATTGATGTAGTGTTTGATATTTTCGGTTAGTATTTCTGCTTCAAAGTGGGCCACAGATCCTGCTTTGGATGCGGGAATATTGGATGCGTCTCCCAGCACAAAGATGTTTTCAAAGGCCAGCGATTGTAAAGTGGCTTTGTTGGTGGGTATAAAATTGAGGTCATCACCCATACCGGATCTGGCTATTACTTCATCCCCTTTATTGGTGGGCACAGTAACCAGCAGATCAAACGGAATTTCCCTTCCACCGTAGTCTATGATCACTTTTCTCTCATTGTCTACAGACTCAATGGCAAAGTCGGCTTCGATTTTAATATTTTTTTCATCCAAAAGGTGGTCAAGAGCTGCCGTTGCTTTGGGTTTGGTAAAGGCACCACTCAATGGGGTAACAAAACTGATTTCCACCTTATCCCGCATTTTTTTATGTTTAAAAAAAGAATCTGCCAGAAAGGCAAATTCAAGCGGGGCTACAGGACATTTGATCGGCATTTCAGTGATGTGCACCAACAATTTGCCTCCTTCCCATTCTCGTAATTTGTTGCGCAAAGCAAGGGCTCCTTCAAAAGTGTAAAAATCAAAAACACTCTTTTGCCATTCTTCACCTTGCATACCATCAATTTCTTCAGGCGCTATTTTAGCCCCGGTCGCTATGATCAGAATGTCGTAATTGTAAACACGGCCATCCGCCATTCTTACAGCATTTTCTTTTGGCAGAAGGATGTCTATTTTTCCTTTATGTAACGTTATTCCTTTGGGGATAAAATCTTCAATTTTTTTAATTATATCTTCGGGTGTATAAATGTCAAAGGGAAGGAAAAGGTAGCCTGGCTGGTAATGGTGTTCTTCCCTTTCATCTATGATGTCAATTTGCCATTCCTTTTTATCCAACTCGTGATGCAGGTGATTGGCCATCATGGTGCCGGCGGTACCTGCTCCTAATATTAATACTTTTTTCATCCTTAATGATATTTGTACCAAAGTTGGGGCTAAGCAGCAGGAATTCAAACGATGGGCATCATGGATATTTGTGATATAGGGCTGTCTATTGTGTAACCTAGGTTACAAAATACAATGACCAAGTACATTGCATCCAATACTTATCATTGAAGGATGGTGGGTTTAGGTAAGGTGGCCCTTATGAAAGCCTATTTGTCAGAAATTTCGAAAAGAAGTGATGGCTATGTTTTGATTCAGCATATTTCCAACTCTCACCCTAAGGCATTTTTATTTGTGAGATGGAATAAAGCAGGGAGAAATCTAATTGCGACTCGCATATTTACTGCGGTACTCAATGGGGGTGAGGCCTGTTACTTTTTTGAATACATCCCTAAAGGCTTTTACATCACTGTATCCCACTTCGTACATCACCTCGTTCACATTTTTTCTGCTGAGTTCTAAACTACGTTTGGCCGCTTCAATCCGAACCCTTTGCAAATAAGCGACAACGGTATTGTTGGTGGCATTTTTGAATCTGCGCTCAAGGCTTCTGCGACTGGTGCTGGTCATACCTGCCAGCTCATCTATGGTTGTTTTTAAAGCATAATTGTTTTCAATGTATTGTTGAATCATCAGGATGTCTTCATCGTTGTGTCTTTTCTGGCCGGTGAAGATGGTAAATGGGCTTTGACTCTTGCGATCCAGATCGATAGCAAAAAACTTAGCTGCCTGGATTGCCAAATCCCTTCCTTCATATTTTTCCAATAGATAAAGCAATAAATTCCACAATGAGTTGGCCCCACCGCTGGAATAAATCCGCCCATTTTCAGTAATTATATCACCTTCTACCACTTCGCTTTCAGGATACCGTTCTCTGAAGGTATCGTAAAAGGCCCAATGCGTTGAACAAGCCCTTCCATTGGCAAGTCCACTTTCACCCAAGATGAAGGCTCCAATACAAAGGCTGGCAATTTCTGTCCCCCCGCGAAATAAATCGTTGATCCATGGGTATGCCTTTTGATTGTTTTGCAAAGCGATATCTATATCGCCGTAAATAGCAGGAAGGATGAGTAAATCAATCTTTGGTGCCTGCTGCAGGGTATAATGGATGTTGATTTGGTATTCTCCATCGTTGGCCGCCACTTGAGTATGGAGTCCCACATAAAAAACCTGGAATGCCGGTGGCTGCCCCTGCATGGCAAGAAAATCATTGGCTGTTTTGAATAAGCGATAGGCTGGGGTTATGGCCTCAATAACTCCATTCACAGGCACATAAATAGCTATGTTTTTCATCCAAGATCATTTAAAAGTTCAAAAATATAAAAATTGTCGTTTTCGCCCCCTTAAATATGCAGAATTACACTTCATTTGTGAAAGGACCTTGTATTAACTTTGCCTTATTAAAACCACAGATTATGCAGAATTCAACCAAAAAAAACACCATTACCATCAATGCGATTGTACATTCTCCTCTGGAAAAAGTGTGGGAGTGTTGGAATACTCCTCATCACATTATTAAATGGAATGCTGCAAACGCGGATTGGCATACTACTTATGCCGAAAATGACTTAAGAGCAGGCGGAAAAATCAAATCCAGGATGGAGGCCAAGGATGGTTCCTTTGGCTTTGATTTTGAAGGCATTTATGAAGAAGTAATACCCATGAAAAAACTCAGGTATGTATTGGGCGACGGCAGGGTAGTAGCTGTTTCATTTGAAGAGGCAGCCGGTGGTACCTGGGTTACTGAAAGTTTTGATGCTGAAAATCAAAACTCTTTGGAACTTCAGGAGATGGGCTGGACGGCGATCTTAAATAATTTTAAGGCGTATGCTGAAAAGAACCCTGACTCGCCTATGAGCTTTGAAATTGAAATACCGGCCCCTGTAGCAAAAGTTTATTCAACCATGATAGATCCCAATCATTACAAAACCTGGACAACCGTTTTTAATGAAACTTCCAATTACAAAGGTTCATGGGATAAAGGAAGCGACATTCATTTTATAGGCCAGGATGCCGAAGGAAATGCAGGGGGAATGGTGTCAAGGATCAAAGAAAACATGATGAATCAATTCATTAGCATTGAGCACCTTGGGCTGATACAGGGGGAAGAAATAATAACTGAAGGTCCAATGGTAGAAAGCTGGGCAGGGGCCTTGGAAAATTATTATTTTATCGACAAAGGAGGATCCACCTTGCTGAGAGTACAAATGGATACGAATGAAGAATTTAAAGGTTACTTTGAATCTACATGGCCAAAAGCGTTAGAGGTGTTGAGAGATATCTGTATTTAATTGACCTTAGAAGAAATGTTACCTAACCTTAAAACAATCAAAAAAAATGGCATCAGTAAGTACCTATTTAAATTTTCCTGGTAAGACCGAAGAAGCTTTTGAATTCTATAAAAGTGTTTTTGGTGGTGAATATGAAGGACCAGTATCCAGATTTCGGGATATCCCTCCCTCTCCTGATATGCCGCCCATTCCGGAAAATATCCTTGATCAGGTAATGCACGTATGTTTGCCAATTACCGCAGGGCACAAATTGATGGGCACCGATGCACCCGAAGAAATGGGCTTTCATTTGGTTACGGGCAACAATGTTTTCCTCAATCTTCAGCCGGATACCAGGGTTGAGACCCAGCGCTTATTCAAAGCACTTTCAGATGGGGGTGTGGTTCAACAGGAACTACAGGACATGTTCTGGGGTGTTTATTACGGCTCATGCATAGACAGGTATGGCATTCAATGGATGTTTAATTGTGATGAAAAAAAGCAGTAAGTCGATGGTAAAATCAATTTATCCCTGTCTTTGGTTTAATGGAAATGCCAAGGAAGCGGCAGAATACTATTGTCATATTTTCCAAGAAAGTAGGATGTTAGAAACAACCGAATTGGTGGTTCGTTTTGAGTTGAAAGGCCAGAGATTTATGGGCCTTAATGGTGGCCCTATGTTTGCTTTTAACGAAGCGGTTTCCTTTGTGATTGAATGCGATGACCAGGGAGAAATTGACTATTACTGGCACAAATTGTCATCAGGGGGTGCCACCAGCCAATGCGGCTGGCTCAAAGATAAGTTTGGCGTTTCCTGGCAGGTAGTTCCTTCCATCCTGGCTTCATTGATGGCCAATCCGGAAACAGCTCCCCAAACGATGAAAAGGTTTATGAACATGACAAAATTTGACATTGCACAACTTTTGGCAGATGATTAAGGCTTAACAAGCGGGGGAGGGGGCATTCATTTTTTCTACATTTTCATTAAAGGTAGCTACAGATAATAAAAAATCTGTTCTCATTGTAGTAACTGATAATAATTAATACATTTACATTAATGTTGAAGTATTTTTATGTAAAAATATTTCATGATAATAGAAGTATCAGGGGACATCCTCCTTACAAAAGCAAAATCAATAGCACACAGCGTAGCTCCACTGGATCATTTTGAATCCGGTTTGGCTCTCGGACTGCGTGAAAAATATCCGGAAATGGTCAAAGACTTTCGTCATGAAGGTCATGTTCGCCGCATGAAGTCAGGGGATATTTATGAATGGACAAGAAGTGATGGTTTTAAAATTTTCAGCTTATTGGTGCAGGAAGCAGCGCCTTCTACTCATTCACATGGATTACCGGGTAAAGCTAACCTGCATAACCTCGATAAATGTTTGAAACAATTGGCATCCAAACTTGAAAGTGAAAACATTAGCTCCCTTGCACTGCCCCGTGTAGCAACGGGTGTTGGTGGATTGGACTGGGAAGATGTTCGTCCGCATATTTACAAGTACCTGGATGTTTTGGAAACAAAAGTTTACCTATACTCTAAGTTCATTAAAAGTGAGAGAGCCCTTGAGACATAGACCTAAGGTGTTTATGGGCTAATAAGTTGGTCCCGGCAAAATCCATTATTTTGTCGGGATTTTGATTTTTTAAGGCATTACTAATCGCCATCATTCTAATACCTGACCTTGGTCATTTTCAAGCTCTTTATGATTGCGGTCATATTTAAAGAAGAAGCCTAAAGACGATATTTGTACAGTAATATTAAAATTTAATACGTATGTACAAGTTTAAATCTATCGTTTTATTACTGGCAGGTGCTGTCTTGGCGTCATGTGGCAGTAAATCTGGTACAGATACAACAACTGCAGCTCCTGCTGAAGCACAAAGTATGGTAAAAGATGCCGCTTCGTATGATCCTGCAAGGGGAGAGGGTAAGTGGACTGCTGAAATGTTGAAAATGGGTGAAACCATTGATGTAACCATGGCCGGAGGAGGTCAAAAAATTCAATCCGTTAAATGTGCTTCTTGTCACAAACTGACCAATGAAAAATTGGTTGGACCAGGGTGGAAAGGCGTAACAGAAAGAAGAAAAGCCGAATGGATCATGAATTTCATAACCAATCCAGACCCAATGATTGACAAGGATCCTGAAGTACAGGCACAGTTGGAAATTTGTTTGGTGAGAATGCCCAATCAAAATCTAACCGATGATGAAGCGCGCCAGGTACTTGAGTTTATGCGCCAAAATGACGGGGCAAAGTAATACCAGTATACTTTTTTAATTTCCAATAAAAACTACAATCATGAAATTCAATCTATGGATTGGAGGGGCTTGCTTTGCCCTTATCCTAAGTATTTATTCGTGCAAACCAAAAAATGCTAGTACTGCAGTAAGTGGGGATGCCGCGGCGAAAGCCTATGTACCACCGGGAAAATACGATGAGTTTTACAATTTTGTAAGCGGCGGATTTAGCGGTCAAATGAGCGCTTACGGACTACCAAGTGGCAGATTATTGCGTGTCATTCCAGTTTTTTCTGTTGATCCTGAAAAGGGATGGGGGTATAGTGAAGAAACCAAGCCAATGCTGATGACCTCACACGGCTTTGTTCCATGGGATGATCTCCACCACCCCGAGTTGTCACAAACGAATGGTGAAGTGGATGGCAGATGGGTGTTTGGCAATGCCAATAACACACCGAGGGTGGCAAGGATCGACTTAAAAACTTTTAGAACTGCTGAAATCATTGAATTGCCCAATAGCGGGGGTAACCACTCATCCCCATTTATTACAGAAAATACAGAATACGTAGTAGCCGGAACGCGATTTTCTGTGCCTGCTGACAACGTTAATGGAGATGTTGCCATTTCTACTTATAAAGAAAATTTTAAAGGTCATTTAAGCTTTATCTCTGTTGACAAAACTTCAGGCTCCATGGACCTTGCTTTCCAGATTCAATGTCCCGGAGTTAATTTTGACCTCAGCCATGCCGGCAAAGGGAAATCGCACGGTTGGTTCTTTTTCTCTTGTTACAACACAGAACAGGCAAACACCTTGCTGGAGGTCAATGCATCTCAAAAAGACAAAGACTTTATCATGGCGGTTAACTGGAAGAAGGCAGAAGAATATCTGAAAGCAGGAAAGGGCAAAAAAGTGCCTGTTAGATATGCACACAATGTTTACAGCGATGAAACCCATTCAGCTACTCACACCATTAAAAATGAGGTGACCGTATTGAATGCCAAAGAACTAAAGGATTTGTGTTACATGATCCCTTGCCCTAAGTCCCCCCACGGTTGTGATGTAGATCCAAGTGGCGAGTACATCGTAGGCAGTGGTAAGTTAGCTGCCCTTATTCCAGTTTTTTCATTTGATAAATTGCAGAAAGCCATTGCTGACAAAAGTTTTGAAGGAGAATATGATGGCATAAATGTAATAAAGTATGAAGCTGCCCTTTATGGAGAGGTTAAAAAGCCAGGCTTAGGACCTTTGCACACCGAATTTGATGGCAAAGGCAATGCCTATACCTCCTTCTTTGTTTCTTCTGAAGTGGTAAAGTGGAACATCAAGGACCTAAAAGTTTTGGACAGGGTGCCAACTTATTATTCAGTAGGCCACCTGTGTGTTCCCGGAGGTGATTCCAAAAAACCATTTGGAAAGTATTTGATTGCGTATAATAAGATCACCAAAGACAGATATCTTCCAACGGGGCCGGAATTGTCACAAAGTGCTCAGCTGTACGATATCAGCGGTGATAAGATGCAACTCATCCTTGATTTTCCAACCATTGGTGAACCCCATTACGCGCAGGCTGCACCGGCTGATCTGATCAGGAACAACGGTCAGGTTAAATTATTTAAAATCGATGAGAATAAGCATCCAAGAGCCGCTAAGGGAGAAGGCGAAAGTAAGGTCGTAAGGGAAGGCAATAAAGTTCATGTATATATGACTGCCATCAGATCTCACTTTTCTCCAGATAATATTGAAGGTGTTCGAATGGGGGATGAAGTTTATTTTCACGTTACAAACCTTGAACAGGATTGGGATGTTCCTCATGGGTTTGGCATTAAGGGAGCCAATAATGCAGAATTGCTAATCATGCCAGGTGAAACAACCACCCTCAAATGGCAGCCCGACAGAGTGGGTATTTTTCCAATGTACTGTACTGACTTTTGTAGCGCCTTACACCAGGAAATGCAAGGTTATGTTAGGGTGTCCCCGGCAACCAGTAAGGTGCCCCTCAGCTTTACCCTGGGTGGCAATAGTACACAGCCAGCTAAGTAATTCAGAATAAAAGTAAATTTAAGTTTACATACAATCAATCCATAGAGAATGTCAATTAATATAGAGTTTAGATTCAATTGCGAACTGGTAGCCTATATTTAATATTACAGAGGGGAAAGCGTTAGCTTCCCCTTTTTTCTAAATTTTTGATCATGAATGCACGATTATCAGCTTTTGCTTTTATTGCCATGATTTTGGCAGGATTGTCATTGGCAATATCCATTTTTGTTCCCATCTGGAGAATAGATCTTGATGCTCCTCAATATCCTGAAGGATTGAGGTTGCTCATCTATGCCAATAAATTGGGGGGCGATGTTGAAATTGTCAACGGACTAAATCACTACATTGGAATGAAAACTTTGCATGCCGAAGAATTTGTTGAGTTCACTGTATTGCCCTACATTATCGGTTTTTTTGCTTTGATTGCCATCCTGTCTGCCTTTTTTGGCAATAAAAAATGGATATACATTGTCCTCGCTCTGTTTGTTTCTTTTGGTATGTTGGCGATGTACGATTTCTGGAGATGGGAGTATGAATATGGGCATAACTTAGATCCCAATGCAGCCATTGTTGTACCTGGAATGGCTTATCAGCCTCCGCTTATCGGATTTAAACAGTTATTGAATTTTGGTGCATATTCGATTCCCGATATTGGTGGCTGGTTGTTTATTTTGGCGGGCTTGTTAATGGTGGTTGCTTCTTACCTAGAATTTAAGAAAAATAAATTTCCTTCTGGTACAGTGGCTAAAGTAACATTTTTTATGGTGATTTCTCTTTTATTGGGCGCTTGCGGTCCATCTGGGCCTGAACCCATCGAAGTTCATAAGGATCTTTGTCACCATTGTAAAATGAACATTGCTGATACTCGTTTTGCGGCAGAATTGATTACGGGCAAAGGTAGGGTATACAAATTTGATGATGTTTTGTGTCTCCAAGCCTATGTGTCAGATTTAGTTGCAGATCCAAAAGCAGAAGTATATATTTGTGATTATGCGGATCCTGGGCACCTGACTCCTCTGGATTCATTGGTTTTCGTGCAAGGAGACGCCATACAAAGCCCAATGCGTGGAAATATTGCAGCATTCAGAGATGAAAAACAACTACAAGAATACAATGAAGTATGGAAGGGCATACAAATTGACAGGGGTATTATTTTTGCTCAATAGTATGCGGTTATATTCAATAATTTTTTGCATAAGTTTCTCATATTTTCTTAGTGCCAGGACTTTAAATGTTGGTAAAAATTTTACCTTTCAAAAATTATCGCTTGCCTTTAAAGCTGCAAGTGCAGGAGACACAATTTTGATTCATTCTGGCCAATACAGTGAAGGGAATTTAATCATCGATAAGCCGATATCTCTAATTGGTATTGGGTGGCCTGTACTGGATGGCGAAAAAAAAGTTGAGATTTTATCTGTTAAGGCAAGTAATGTTTTGATCAGCGGACTGGTCGTAAAAGGTTCTAATTATGCATCCCTCGAAGATCCAGCTGCTATTAAAGTATATGACGCTTCTCATGTGAATATAATTGGAAATAAGTTAGAGGATAATTTTTTCGGCATCTACCTCCAATACAGTAAAAAATGTGTAATAAGAGGCAACAAGATAAGAGCGTACGGCAAAGATGAACAGATGATTGGCAATGGTATTCATTGCTGGAAGAGCGATAGTTTGCAAATTATTGGAAATGAAATATGTGGACACAGAGATGGTATCTACTTTGAGTTTGTAACTCATTCTGTTATCTGGCGAAATAGGTCACACAACAACATAAGATATGGGCTTCACTTCATGTTTTCGAATGACGATGCCTACATTTCAAATGTGTTCAGGGAAAACGGATCAGGCGTTGCGGTTATGTTTACTAAAAGGGTATTAATGATCAATAATCATTTTGTTGAAAATTGGGGTGATGCTTCTTATGGCTTGCTATTAAAAGAGATTTCAGATTGTAATATTCTTAACAACTATTTCAACAAAAATACTGCGGGTATTTACCTGGAAGGAGTTAGCAGGGCAGATATTGTTGAAAATACTTTTGATGACAATGGATGGGGCATGAAAATCCAGGCGAGTTGTATGGATAATAGGATTTTACAGAATGACTTTAAAGGTAATACCTTTGATGTTAGCACCAATGGAGATTTAGTACTCAACACATTTGAAAATAATTATTGGCAAAAATATGAAGGATATGATTTAAATAAAGACGGTTTTGGAGATATACCCTTCCATCCTTTAAGTTTGTATTCTAAAATAGCAGAAAACAATCCATCTGCTATGATGTTGTACAGGAGTTTTATTGTAATGCTTATGGATAGAACAGAAAAAGTCATGCCCAGCATCACACCTGATAATTTTATTGATGAAAAACCCAGGATGAAACCAGTTTATTTATGATTCAATTTGAGAATGTTTCTAAACGATTTGGAAGCCTGGAGGTCTTAAAAAATGTCAATCTTGACATGGCTTCTGGC
The DNA here is from genome assembly GCA_937872515.1 of uncultured Bacteroidota bacterium. Classification (GTDB taxonomy): domain Bacteria; phylum Bacteroidota; class Bacteroidia; order Chitinophagales; family Saprospiraceae; genus JADKBO01. Next base: position 45,852 of record CALMSX010000048.1, on the reverse strand, counting down.
CATTGTATAGCACTAATCGGCCCCAATGGATGCGGCAAAACGACCTTGATAAAAAGCCTGTTGGGCATGGTCATTCCTGATGAGGGAAGTATTCACGTCAATGGGGCTGAAATCATCCATCAACACCTACACCGCGCTGGATTAGGCTATATGCCTCAAATAGGTAAATATCCGGGCAATCTTACTATAGGTCAACTCATCGACATGGTAAGACACCTTAGACCTGATCAACCTATTTATGATGAATACTTGATAGATAGTTTTGGATTAAGAACACTGCAATCCAAAAAAATGGCTACTTTGTCAGGAGGCACGATTCAAAAAGTGAGTGCAGCTTTAGCCTTTCTTTTTAACCCACCTGTTTTAGTACTGGATGAACCAACCGCCGGCCTAGACCCATTGTCTTCAGAAACTTTGAAGCTAAAAATATCACAGGAAGTAATTAATGGCAAATTGGTTTTAATTACCAGTCATATCTTAAGTGAGTTAGATGATCTTGTTTCTCAAATTATTTTTATGCAGGAGGGCAGAATTTTGTTTCACAAGTCGGTAGAAGCCTTGTTAGAGGAAACCAAGGAGTCAAAGATTTCAAAGGCGATTGTTACCTTATTGGCTAAAACCGTGAACTCATGATTAGAATATTAAAATATGTAATCTTAGATATTATTAAAAACAGATTGGTATTGGCTTACGCGATAATATTGGCTGTTTTGTCATGGAGTCTGTTTAGTCTTGAAGATAACAGTGCAAAGGGTGTTTTATCCCTTACCAATGTAGTTTTATTATTGGTTCCACTCTTTTCTGTAATTTTTTCAACTATCTATTTATATAATTCTGCTGAATTTATTGAGCTTTTGGTGAGCCAACCACTCAAACGAAGAGACATATGGCTGGGGTTTTATACAGGTTTGTCACTGGCTCTTGCTGCTGCTTTTATGATTGGAGCTGGTCTGCCTTTGCTTTTTTTCGCTGATTTAGGAATGAGTTTGATCCTGATAACAACTGGATTACTTATAACTTTTGTTTTTGTTTCGCTGGCTATGTTGGTGACTGTAATGACTCGAGATAAGGCCAGAGGTATTGGATTGGCCATTTTGGTATGGTTGTTTTTTGCAGTCTTATTTGATGGATTAATGTTGCTTTTAATGTTTCAGTTTTCGGACTATCCGATTGAGAAGACGATGATTGGCCTTACTTCTCTCAGTCCTATTGATTTGGCTCGAATTATGATTCTCTTGAGATTGGATGTTTCCGCATTAATGGGTTTTACTGGTGCATTATTTAGGGATTTTTTTGGGTCTAGAAGCGGAGAAATGATCTCGATGGCCCTCTTGGTTTTATGGGCTGCTACTCCACTCTTGATTTCCGGTCTCCGGTTCAGGAAAAAAGATTTATAATAAAAAAGCCCCATTTGAGTGAACGGGGCTTTTAATACACATATTATTTAGAAGGAGGCAAAAGCACATCATTTATGACGTGAATTATCCCATTTGATGTAGGAATTGATGCCACAATTTCTGAACCATTTACAGTTATTTTTCCATCCTTTTTACCAATGGTTACATGACCACCTGCAACTTGTTCAAATTTTTGACCATCGCTGAGGTATTCGGCTTTGAGTACACCCACATAGGTATGATAGCCCAAAATATCTGTCAATGCATCTTTTTTATCTGGTTTTAATAAACCTTCAACTGTTCCTGCTGGCAATTTTTCAAAAGCAGCATTTGTTGGTGCAAATACGGTAAAGGGACCTGCATTACTCAATGCATCTACCAAGCCAGCTGCTTGGACTGCAGTAACCAAGGTACTGTGATCTTTGCTTTTAACAGCAACTTGTACAATGTTGGGATTTGAAACTTCATCTTTTACCCCAGATTGTCCAGTCATAGGTTGAGCTTCTGCACTCGGTTCTGCGGGGGCACTAGCATTGTTATTTCCACAGGAAATGAAAAATAGTAACACAAAAGAAAAAAAGAAATACTTCATTGTAGTAGGTTTTAAATTGGAAAAATGGTAACAGCATTCTGCTGCTATTTTCAATTCAAATTAACACAATGTTAAAAACCTGAAATATGCGTAGAGTCATAAAATGAGTAGGGTCAATATTAGCTATGATTTAGATTGTGTTTTGATATACTGGGCCAGATTAATGATAATCAATGATAGCAATATGAGGCAAGAAACAGCAAATAGATAAAGATTAATGCCTGGAATAACGATGTAATCAAATGATGCTATGCCCTGAGCACCTAAGCCTGCCTCGTTTAGAAAGATGCCCAGGAGTAAAACGGCAAATCCGCTGATTGTCCATTGATTGTTTTTTAACCAATTTTGTCCTAAAAGCAGGGTAAGAAGTATAACTGATGTGGCAGCCAATAAGACAAGGTGGAGGTAGGCTATAACTACTGGCCTGAATCCAAATGCCAAGTGACTCAGAGCTGGTATAACAGAAGCCAATTGCATAGCGAATTTGATACCATAAGCGCTACCACCAAAAATACTTCCCCATTTTACGATAGGTGGTAACTTTGGTAAAATGATAGGCTTTAGATTCCAGAATGAAAGTAGTAATAGAATAATTCCAATGCTTTGCAAAATAACAAATGCAATTACAATGAGATATAAGTAGGCTGGTAAATCCATCCACAAAATGGATAAACCAAATGCTGGAAACACACTAATACTCAGGAGTATATATGCAAGATTGTCAGAGACCGTTACCTTAAATTGTGAGTAAAAGAAATAGAGAGTTGATCCTATAATACCAAACAGGAACCAGCCATTGTATTGAAAGTGTAAAAAAAAGTAAACCGAGGCCAGATAGGTGTGTTGATGGAAAGAATGAGTAGCCATCATATATGCCAACACAAAAGTACCAACGGACGAGATCGCCTGAAATATTAGTGCCATGAGATACCACTTATAACCTGGTACCTCTGGGTGTATTATTTTTCGGTATCCTGTAAATAAATACAAATAAGCATAAGAAACAAGGACACTAGCTGTAGAGAGTACAATAGAAAGCAAGGAATATCCACCGGTTGCGAAAGAAATCAGCATACCACAGCTAAGCAAAAGCTGGATGTGAATCAATTTTTTTAAAGCTTTTGAATGGATGCCACTCTCTTCTAAATAATGACTGATGAAAAGATAGAGCCCTAAAGTTACCCATCCGCCAAAGGCAAAATGAGAATGTGCGTGTTGTAGGTGCTTTTGGTCAAAAAAGGGAAAATCAAACCCAATTTTGTAACGCATGATCACTCCAATTAAGGCCACAAGGGTTAGATTGATCAATGCTATCTTGCTATATTTTTGGTAAAAGGTTGATATAATTTCAGGTTTCATGAATTTAGTAATAAAGTTTGCGGTTCCGAATTTCAATTTTATTCTCTGTTTCCATCCTCTTAAGAGTCCTAATGACAGTTTCGACTCTTAGACCTGTAAAATCTGCTATTTCTTGACGGGTCAGGCATATTTGGTTTTTTTGATTGTCTAAACATTCCATATTGGTTTTGAATTTATCTAGAATAAATCCTATTCTAATTTCAGGTGCCTGGCCAGTGAGCATCATGTTTGTTTTGGTTTTCTCATAAGCTCGGGTTGCAAGGAGTAAATTCAACTGATGACACATAGAGCTATTTTCAAGCAGCATTTTTTCAAATGAATCTTTCGTCAACCTAATGATTTGACTATCTGTTATGACTTGTGCAGTAGCAGGGTAGAGCGCATTGATCACAAGCGGAGGTTCTCCAAAACATTGACCATCTGTAAATATCCCCTGGGTAAATGTTCTGCCATCCTCGCCATGACTAATCATTTTTACGCATCCAGTATCTATTTGATGAAAATATCTCGGAATGGTGTCTTCTTTGAAAACAATATCCCCCTTCGAATAAAATTTGATTTGTGCACCATAGTCTTGCAAAATTTCAGACGATAATCCTTTTTGACCCATCCTGATTGAATATGAGGTAAATTGATTGAAATGCTAATTTACTATTAATTAGACCAAATACAAATAGTAAAATAGGGTGATATCTGTCATGAATTGGTCAGAGGTCAATCATAGGCAAAAAAAAGCCCCGCAATATAAAATTGGGGCTTTTTTATTTGTTTAGGAACATCTATTTCATTGCTTCCAACTTGGCTATTTCATTGATCAATAGCTGGATCCTGTCTTTGCCGTCATTCAGTTTTTTCCTTTCTCTGTCGATAACTTCCGCAGGAGCGCCACTCACAAATTTTTTGTTTTCCAGCTTTTTTTCGATAGATATAACAAAACCTTGTTGATGTTTAAGCTCTTTTTGTTTTTCATCAATTTCTTTGTCCACATCGATGGCTATATCGACACCCGCAGTATAATTTTCTGCATCTGTGATAAAGCTGATACCTGAAATATTTTCATCTTCAGATAATTCAAAAGCAGACAAATTAGCCATCTTGCTACAAATAGCCACATAGCCTGCTTGTGCGAAATAGGTGGTGGTTTTTGCTGTTTTTTTACCCGTAAGCGGTAAGCTGTCTTTGGATTTTATTCCATTTTTGCTCCTCAGTTCTCTAACCTGGGTTATTAATTTTTTACCATGTTCAACAGCTTCCAATACTTCTGTATTGATGTCATTTTTGGCAGGAAAATCACTAAGTATACAATCTCCTTTTTGACCATCATTCAGTTGATGCCAGATTTCTTCCGTAATAAAAGGCATGTAAGGATGGAGCAAACTACAGATAGAAGAAAACAACTCTACGGTTTTGGAAAGGGTGCCGGCTGCTATTTTTTCGTCCTGTGCCGGTTTGATCATTTCAAGATACCACGAACAGAAGTCGTCCCAGATAAACGAATAGATGGTCATCAGGGCTTCAGATAGGCGGTAAGCAGTAAAGTTTTCTTCCACTTCTATTACCACACTGTTGAACTTGGCTTCCAACCATAAGGTGGCCAAGGTTTCCATATCACTCATGGCCAGGTCTTCATCAGCCTCCCAGCCTTTGATAAGTCGCATGGCGTTCCACAGCTTGTTGCAAAAGTTTCTGCCTTGTTCTACCAATTTTTCATCAAACAACAAGTCTCCACCGGCTGGTGAGCAACTCAACATGCCAAATCTGACGCCATCCGCACCAAAGTCTTCAATCAACTTCAGGGCATCAGGAGAGTTACCCAATTGTTTGCTCATCTTGCGCCTCTGTTTATCCCTTACCATTCCAGTAAAGTAAACATGGTCAAATGGTTTTTTGCCGGTCCACTCATAGCCGGCCATTGCCATACGGGCAACCCACAAAAAGATGATGTCCCAACCTGTAACCAACACATTGGTAGGGTAGTAGTAGTTGAGCTCATCTTTGTCATGAAAGCCATTAAAAACAGAAATGGGCCATAGCCAACTCGAAAACCATGTGTCCAGCACATCTTCATCTTGCCTTAAGTCAGCTGCCTGTAAGGCTGCATTGCCGGTCTTAACTCTTGCCTGTTCCAGCGCTTCGGCCTCTGTTTCTGCCACAAAGGTTTCATCATTGTAATACCAGGCAGGCACTCTGTGTCCCCACCATAGCTGCCTTGAAATACACCAGTCACGGATGTTTTCCATCCAGTGTCGGTAAAGGTTTTTTTGATTTTTGGGGAAAAACTCAATTTCATCGCTTTCCACTGCCTGCAAAGCCGGACCCGCCAATGCTTTCATATCAACATACCACTGCAATGACAATCGCGGTTCTACAACAGCATTGGTACGCTCTGATCTACCTACATTATTTTTGTAGTCTTCAATTTTATCTATAAAGCCGGCCGCCTCCAAATCAGCAGCAAATTTTTTGCGCACCACAAATCTGTCTACGCCCATATAAACGCCGGCCTCAGTGCTCATGGTACCATCATCATTAAACACGTCCACGGTCTCCAGTCCATGTTTGGCTCCCAGATCAAAGTCATTGACATCGTGCGCAGGTGTTACCTTTAGTGCTCCGGTACCAAAGTCCATGGCCACATAATCATCAAAAATAACAGGTACTACCCGACCGATCAGGGGAACAATAACATTTTTACCTTTTAAATGTTGGTAACGCTCGTCTTCGGGGTGAACCGCTACTCCGGTGTCTCCGGGTATGGTCTCGGGCCTGGTAGTGGCAATTACAAGGTAGTCATTACTGCCCTCTATTTGGTATTTGACATGAAACAAGCGGGAGTTTTCCACGCCATAGATTACTTCCTCATTGGAGAGCACGGTTTTGGCTTCCGGATCCCAATTCACCATTCGTTTCCTGCGGTACAGTTTGCCCTTTTGATACAGGTCAACAAATATTTTATACACCGCATCAGACCTTACCTCATCCATGGTGAAGGCGGTTCGGTCCCAGTCGCAGGATGCTCCCAATTTTTGCAGTTGCTGAAGGATGATACCTCCATACTCCTCTTTCCATTCCCAGGCATAAGCTAGAAATTCATCGCGGGTGAGATCAGATTTTTTAATTCCTCTTTCTCTCAACATTTTTACCACCTTGGCTTCTGTGGCGATGGAGGCATGGTCAGTACCCGGTACCCAACAGGCATTTTTTCCCTGCATCCTTGCCTTTCTGATCAATACATCCTGGATGGTGTTGTTGAGCATGTGCCCCATGTGCAAAACACCGGTGACATTGGGTGGTGGAATCACAATGCTAAAAGCTTCCCTGTGATCGGGTTTGCTGGCAAAATATTTTTGGTCCATCCAGTGTTGATACCATTTGGCTTCTATCTCTGATGGACTGTACCTGGCTGATATTTCTGTCATTTATCTTTGGTTTTGTATGCTTGAGTCGATCTATAATACATGAAGCTCAACTCAATAAGCTCTTGATCTTTATATCTTGTCGAAGTATTTAAAACTTTGTCCTGCTTTGATGCTGAGCAAAGATTCATAAATCAACTTGATGACGTTGGTAATGTCTTCTTTGTGCGCCATTTCTACCGTGGTGTGCATGTACCGCAATGGCAGTGAGATCAAAACGGAGGGTATTCCACCGCCTGTGTAGGCAAAGGCATCGGTATCGGTACCTGTACTCCTGCTGGATGCCGATAATTGAACCGGAATCTTTTTAGCATCGGCTACCTCTCTTACCTGACGCAACAGCTTATTGTGAACCGCGGGAGCAAAGGTCAAAACCGGACCCTTGCCACAAGCCAGATCACCTTCTTTGCGGGTGGTAACTAGTGGGGTGTTGGTGTCGTGACAAACATCGGTGACAATGGCAACATCCGGCTGGATGGTATTGGCTATCATTTCAGCCCCTCTAAGACCAATTTCTTCCTGTACCGAATTGACTATGTATAGGGTGTAAGGCAGTTTTTTCTTGTTTTCTTTCAACAATCTGGCAACCTCTGCAATACAAAAACCTCCCATCCTGTTGTCAAGTGCCCTACCGGTATAATAGGTATTGTTGATCATGGTAAGCCCGTCGTCAAAGGTGATGACACAGCCTGGATGGATGCCCATGGCTTCCACTTCTTTTTTATCTGCAGCACCGACATCGATAAAGATGTTGTCCATGTTGGGGGTAATATCTGCCTCTTTTCCATTTCTGGTATGAATGGCGGGCCATCCAAAAACTCCTTTTACCGGACCCTTGTCGGTGTGAATGGTAACCCTCATGGATGGAGCAATCAAATGATCACTACCGCCATTTCTGATAACCGAGATAAACCCTTTGTCTGAAACGTAATTGACAAACCATGAAATTTCATCGGCATGACCTTCGATCACCACTTTGTATTTTTTGCCGGGATTGATCACTGCATAAGCGGTACCGTAGTTGTCCAAATGCCACTCATCGATATAGGGTTTTAGGTAGCGCAGCCATATTTTTTGTCCCTCCCATTCAAAGCCGGTTGGAGAAGTATTGTTGAGATACTCGTATAGAAAGGTTTCAGATTTTTTGTTGAAAAAAGTCATGCTTTTGGAAAATTTGCGCAAATATCGGTTTTTTTGGTCGTTTGACCAATAATATTTTGCAATATGAACAAAATCAGCGGTTTATTATGCCAAATTTAATTTGGAAAATATCGATTTTTAATTTTTTTATTGGGATAAAAGTTGCCTACCTTAGCCCCAGTTCTGTGGATCTACCCGCCATTCAATGAGCATTCTCACATCCGCTTCCTGAATGTACTTTTTGTCTTTCGCCACCTGGATTAAGGCATCATAGCTGGTGATGGTCTTATAATCGATGCCATGGTTGGCAAAATTTTGGCGGGCCAGATCAAAGCCATAGTCAAAAATGGCCAAGACACCTACAACATTTTTGCCTTCTTCTTTGAGAACATCAACTACCTGAATGGAACTGCCGCCGGTAGAGATCAGGTCTTCAACAACCAGGATGTTGTTAAATCCACTGAGATCGCCTTCAATTTTATTTTTCCTGCCGTGAGATTTAGCCTCTGCCCTTACATAGGCAAAGGGCAGACCCAACACGTCTGCCAAAAGCGCTCCATGGGCAATTCCGGCAGTGGCAACTCCTGCTATGGCATCAAAAGCAGTGAATTTCTCACTCAACTCTGCCAGGCCCTTTTTAACGAGATTGCGCACCTCAGGATAGGATAGACTTATCCTGTTGTCACAATAAATGGGAGACTTGATACCACTGGCCCAGGTAAACGGACTTTGGGGGCTGAGTTTAATTGCGTTAATTTGTAATAATTTTTCACATAATAATTGACTAGTATCCATAGTTTTAGTTTCAATGAGTCATCTACAAAGTTACAAAATTTACATCAATGAGGTCAAAGTATTGCTCATAGACAGTGCCGATCTTCATCACTATCCGGCCCACGATGATACCATGGTGGCCTTATATCTGGGCAAGGTGAAACACCTTTTTAACTACATTGATCTGTGTGAAAAATCGCAAAAAATCGCCACTCTTATTATCCACTATGAAAATTTCAGGGAACTAAAAAAGGACTTTTTGTCGATTTTTGAAGTCAATGAAGCAGGTGGTGGCTTGATACGCAACGAGCTGGGCGAATATCTTTTTATTTTCAGAAGAGGATTCTGGGACCTGCCAAAGGGCAAGATCGAGGAAGGAGAAACTAAAAAAGAAGCCGCTATCAGAGAAGTCATTGAAGAAACAGGATTGACCGAGGTAGAAATAGTAGAAAAACTGGCGGTGACAAAACATACTTTTCGCAACAGGTTGGGCAAACGAATCATTAAAAAGTCGCATTGGTATTTGATGGTCTCCAAAAAACAAGACCTCATCCCACAAACTTCTGAAGACATTGAACAGGCTGTTTGGCTGACCATTGAAACTTTCAGAAAAGATTGCCATCCGGTTTATGCCAATATCCTGGATGTGATTGAGGCATTGGACGACGGCCAATAACGGTTTTAACTTTTCTTTAAATTTTGACCGTTAAACGATTTTTCCATGTGCTGGTCAAACCAGCATTATTTTAAAAATCAAATTTGCAATATGAAGACATCTATTTTAACATTCACAGCGCTGGCGTTCCTTTCTACGGGATTACTGGCTCAAGGAAGCCCGGGCATCGATTCCACCGGCTTGCCGGGCGATCAGTTCAGCCTTCAGGGCGCTTTGCAGCTTTTTAAAGAAGCCGCTTCACCCGAAGCATTTGAAACAGCCCTCAACAATGAAAACAACCATGTCAACAATCTCGATCTCAACGAAGATGGTGACATTGACTACATCAGGGTAGAAGATAAGATGGAAGGAGATGTCCATGTTTTTATCCTCCAGGCCACCTTGGGTGATAAAGACGTTCAGGACATTGCAACCATCGAAATTGAAAAGACCGGTAAAGAAGAAGCCATGCTTCAGATTATTGGCGACGAAGATATTTATGGTGAAGAGGTCATTGTTGAGCCCACAGAACAGCCTGAAGAGAAGACAAGTGGCCGCGGACCCTCTGTAGAGGTAGATGACCACCTTGCAGTCTTTGTCAATGTTTGGGTCTGGCCATCTGTCAGATTTGTGTATGCTCCGGTTTATCGCCCTTGGGTGAGTCCCTTCCGCTGGAGGGTTTACCCCGCTGGTTGGAGGCCTTGGAGACCCCTTGGATGGAGGGTATTTCATCCTTTCCATGTTGGCTTTCACAGGCATTATGCAGTAGTACACACCCACAGAACCATCCATGCCCGTGCGGTCTACAGACCTCATCGCACTACTTCGGTTACGGTTAAAACCAGACATTCTGCAAAGGTTGGCAACTATAGAGTGACCAGAACCAAAACCACTCACACCGGGCCAAGAGGCAATACCACTACCCGAAAAACAACCACCGTTAAAAAGAATGGTAAAATGCAGGGGCGTTCTACCACGGTAAGAAAAGGTAAAAACTAAAATAAAAAAGGGGAAGTAAAACTTCCCCTTTTTTATTGGTTCTGCTTTAGTTTTTAATGGTATTCCATAGTTTCCAGATCACAAAGGCGGAGATAAAAAATACGCCAAGGCAGATCAGTGCAGCCATCATCTGACCGTACAACAAATATCCAAGACCAAAGAGCAGTCCATAAATCATAAAACAACCTACGATCATGGCCAATATTTGATGGGCCAGTTTTCCGGTTCCCATCTGTTGGCTGGTCAATGCCCCTGTTTGTATTGCTTTTTCTATGATGGGTGCCCAGCCCTGACCCATTGGCCTGATCTTAGCCACAAAAGAGATCAGAACCGATTCCTGGGTTGGTTTTGAATACAAGGCAACCAGCATCCAGCATACGTTGGTTACTACCACACTGATCAATAGTTTTTCATAAAAAACCAGATCTGAGGCAAAGTCCAGTTGTAAGACCAGGGCTACTAAAAAAGAAACCACCATAGCTGTAATTTCACTTACGGCATTGACCCTCCACCAAAACCATCTAAGGATAAAGAGCAAGCCGGTTCCCGCTCCGATTTGTAAGATGATGTCAAAGCTTTGTTTGGCATTTTCCATCAGTAGTGCGGCCCCCGCCCCTAAAAACATCAGCACAACGGTTGAAACCTGACCCACTCTAACCAGCGTTTTCTGCTCCGCATTGGGCTTATAAAACCGGTGATACAAATCGTTCACTATATAGGAGCTGCCCCAATTTAAGTGGGTACTCAGGGTACTCATCAATGCTGCTATCAATGCAGCTATGACCATGCCCAAAAGACCTGATGGCAAAAAGGATAACATAGCTGGAAAAGCCAGATCGTCTTTTATAAATTGTGGATTGAGGCCGGGGAATTTGGCTGCAATGTCGCTTACATTGGGAAATACAACTAAGGATGCCAATGCAATTAAAATCCATGGCCACGGCCTTAGTGCATAATGGGCTATGTTAAAAAGCAGGGTAGCAGTCACCGCATTGGTCTCATCTTTGGCAGACAGCATCCGTTGGGCCACATAACCTCCACCTCCTGGCTCTGCCCCGGGGTACCAGGTGCTCCACCACTGCACAGCAATGGGAATAATAAACAAACTTATCAACATGTCTTTGTTGTCGAAGGAGGGAATTAGGTCCATTTTACTTTTTACTACCTCATGCGAAAGCAGCTTGGTCAATCCTCCGATCTCCGGCATGTTGACAATGTAGATACAGGCCCACACCATGCCGATCATGGCTATGATAAATTGAAAAAAATCGGTGTAAAGAACCCCTCTCAAGCCACCAAATGACGAATAAATCACTGTGATGACAGACACGATGAGAACAGTCTCTACAGCACCCAAGCCCAATAAGATGCCTGCTATTTTGATACCTGCCAACATTACGGTTCCCATGATGAGCACATTAAATACCACACCCAGGTAAAAGGCCCTGAAAGCTCTCAAAATTCTGGCTTCAGAGCCACTGTACCTCATTTCATAAAACTCCAGGTCGGTGGTGATTTCTGACCGTCGCCATAAGCGAGCATATACAAAAACGGTGAGCATGCCCGTCAATAAAAAAGCCCACCAGGCCCAGTTGCCCGCCACCCCGTTGACACGAACGATGTCGGTGACTAGGTTAGGTGTATCGGCAGAAAAGGTGGTTGCCACCATTGAAATACCCAATAGCCACCATGGCATTTTTCGTCCGGAAAGAAAAAATTCTTCGCTGTTCTCTCCCGATTTTTTTACCACCGAAAGTCCAATGATCAGGGTAATGATAAAAAATAGGACAATGATGAGCCAGTCGCTGTTGGTTAAGTGCATGGTTTTGATGTTTGGGTAAAAATAGTTATTTGATCTGTTTTAATGGTATATTTTATTTTTTTGCTATCTCAGGCGAATTTCATCCATAAAAACCCAGGGTAGATTTCCCTCACCAGCATGGCCTTTTGGGATGGTTGTTTTGTTATCGATTGTTAGGGTCATTTGTTTGATCTGCCTTGCATCAATGGTGTATAGATAGGTGCGTTGGTTTCCTTTTTGTAACCGTTCAACCAAGGTTGGATGTATCCGAACCAGGCCATTGCTAAATTCAATTTTTTCAGGAGCCGGTGCGTAGATCCATTGATCCGGACTGTGGTAAAAAGAGAGGGCAACAGTGTCTACGGTTTCGGTTTTTTGGAGCGAAAGTCCTATCTCAATTTCACCTATCGCAAAACCCAGCCAGTCTTCATGGTGACTTTGGATATTGCCACTGAGTCCATCAACCAGGGTACCTGGCCCAAATGCCTTGTACCTGTCATTGGGCGGAAATTTTAAGGTGATGTTTTGTCCGGCGGCTTTGTGGTACTCAAACTCAAATGTTTTGTGGTCGGCTGCTTCTGCTCCCTCTACGGAAGCATCCAATACAACACTATTGTCGATGGTGATAGGCATCTTCTCAATGGCGGCCCTCCCTCCGTTTCTCGATATTAAAATGGGCTGACTGCCACCGGTCGGAATTATTTTTAAGGTAATCCCTTCGCCCATACCCGATGCTATTTGGTAGGAAAGTTCTTTCCTTTTATCCGCTGCATTGATTCCTTTTTCTTTCCAAAAAACATATTGGTATTGCAGGCGTTGAAAATATTCTTCTTTGTCTTTTTTATCTGCAGATGACCATCCCACTTCTGCCAAGGCCGTCATCCTGGGCAGTACCTGATACCATACCCGTTCGGGCGAGCTGAGGTATTCGGTCCAAACATTTCCCTGGGTGCCTAAGATGTGGTGATGCAAGCGCTCTTCTAATTCTGTGGGCACTGGATTGTAACCATACACTTTTTCCAATGGCAGGTAGCCACCAATAGACAGTGGCTCTTTGGGATTTCTGGATTGGTAGTAATCGAGGTAACAAAAATCTGTTGGGGTCATAATTACATCATGCCCTTGTTTGGCGGCAGCCAGACCTCCTTCTATTCCCCTCCACGACATGACTGTAGCATTGGGTGCCAGACCTCCTTCCAGTATTTCATCCCAACCTATTATCTTTTTACCTTTTTGGTTGAGGTAAATTTCAATTCGTTTGATAAAATAACTTTGCAGGCCGTGTTCATCGCCCAAATGGTGTTTATTTATAAGGTCCTGACACAGTTGGTTGTTTTTCCACTGGGTTTTGGGACACTCATCTCCGCCTATGTGAATGTAGAGAGATGGAAACAAAGGAATGATCTCATCCATGACGTCCTGAAGGAACCGAAAGGTGGTCTCAGAAGGACAAAAGACATCGTCAAAAACACCCCATTCTCCTACAACTTCTATTTGTTTACCAGTGCAACCCAATTCAGGGTAAGCGGCAACAGCGGCACTGGCATGTCCGGGCATTTCTATTTCCGGCACTACCTCTATGCCCAGCTTTCCGGCAAAAGCAACCACTTCTTTTATTTCTTCCTGGGTATAGTACCCTCCATATCTTTTATTGTCAAATTCTTTCTTACTTTGTCCGGCATGGCCTTTCAGCGTTTGGTTTCTCCAAGCGGCGATCTCATGTAGTTTAGGATATTTTTTGATCTCTATTCTCCAACCCTGGTCATCGGTCAGGTGCCAATGAAAGGTGTTCATTTTGTACCTCGACATCATGCGGAGGTATTCTTTGATGAACGGAACCGAAAAAAAATGCCTGCTGACATCCAGGTGCATTCCTCTGTAAGGGAATCTTGGCTCATCGCTAACCGAAGCCGCATGTAGCACCCTTTCATTGGCCTCTGAGGTCGACATCTGATTCAGGGTTTGTATGCCATATACAGCGCCATTGTAATCTCCGGCCTTCAGCAAAATTGACCGGTTAATGAAGTTTATGCTGTATGCCTCCTCACCAAGGGAAGTATCTTCCGATATTTCCAGGGTGTATTTAGCTTTAACGGAATGGTTTTTAGCAAGAGGTAATAAATTGGCTACCATTTCTTTTAATTCAGGCCAGGCAGTTTGATCAGCTAGGCCAATATCCTTCATAGGGATTGAATAACCCAACCAATGCAATTGCTGGGGCAAGGGGATGATGCCCGGTTGGCTGCCTTTTTCCTGCGAAATTGCTGTATTTGAGAGTACGCAACTAAAAAGTACGATCAGACTAAAATATCTCATTCCTCAACATTTGTGACAACAATGTAAGAAGTTTCGGAGGTTTTCAAAAAATTAGCTTTTTGCCGGTATTGTAATTGTTTGATAGTCAGAAAAATGCATTAAAACTGTCGGTTGGATACATATTCTAAAATAATAAATACAAAAAATTCAAATATTCCATACACTATGTATGCGTATTTTGCGTTCCAATTTTAAACAAACCAAAACCAAATATGCCAATCCTCAGGTTCGGAGTTGCTTTCATTTTATTTTTTTCCGCCTGTACTTTTTCGGACAATGATAGTTACACACCGGCCTATCTCCTGCTTTCAGATCCTGCCATTACAGTAAGACCTGACGAAGGGGCTCCTGTTAGTAGCATCCAGGACGCTTGGGTCATTGTGGATGGCCAATTATTGGGTGTTTTTCCGCTTCCTGCCAAGGTTCCTGTGATACCGACCGGTAAGGAAATGTCGATCCAAATAAATGCCGGTATCAAAGAAAATGCGGATCGCAACATTTCAGCGGAGTATCCTTTTTATCTGCCTCTGAAAACAACATTATTCCTGGAAGAGGGTAAAAATTATACCATTGATCTCGATTATCAATTTAAAGACGAAACCTATTTTGATTTTACAGAAGGTTTTGAAAGTTCACTCCACCTCCTCACTTTTGATTTAGACGGCAATACAGAATCCAAACTATCGATAACCGGTGATGACCATTCTTTTGGCAATAAATCAGGGGTAGTGATTGTCGATAAAGAAAACGATGATGTAGAATTTACCAATGAAAGTTATTTCAACAATAGCAATAACAAAGGCGGCAACGTGTATCTCGAATTTGACTATAAGTCGGAGGAAGCCATCTATGTTGGTACCCAGACCAATACTTTTGGTGCAGAAATATTGCAGTACAAAGTTGTACTCTCTCCAACCGATGTTTGGAAGAGGGCATACATCAACCTGACGGATGAAATTTCGAGGCCGGGTGTGGTTTCTTACAGACCTGTGTTTAGGGTGCTGTATGAAAAGAAACAAAAAGAGTCCGCAAGGGCATATCTTGATAATGTAAAAATGGTACATTTCTGATATGGCAAAGAACACCGCTGCTGGACTCATCAGTTACAAATTTTTCGACATCCTGTCAGCCCTGCTGGCTTGGGCCCTTTTTTTTATTCTAAGGAAACAAGCCGAGTGGCCAGGCATTACCTTATCTAAAATTTTTTCCGACGATAAGCTGATTTTGGGCTTATTGCTGATTCCCGGATTTTGGTTTTTGCTTTACAACTTAATGGATAAGTACAGGGATATTTATCGCTACAGCCGTATCAATGTTTTAAAAAGAACCTTTGTTACCTCCGTCATCGGCTCCTTGGTCCTGTTTTTTGCGGTGCTGTCAGATGACATCACTACCTCACAGAATGGTTATTTTTCTTCCTTTATCAAACTGGTAGTGATCCACTTTTCTTTCACCGCTGTTTTCAGAATGTTGATCCTTACCTGGGCCAGCAAGCGACTCAAATCGGGCAAGGTGAGCTACAATACCCTGATCATTGGCGGTGATAAAAATGCGGTAGATCTTTATGAGGAAATTACCAGCAAGCCCTATTCTCTCGGCCATAATTTTGTAGGTTTTATTGATTCTAACGGCAACTCAAAAAACCACCTGGAAAAATATTTGCCCAAACAGGGAAAAATGGCCAATCTCTCAGAGGTCATTGAAAAGGAAGGGGTAGAAGAAGTGATTGTAGCGGTTGAAACTTCAGAGCACAACAAAATCAAACAACTTTTTGATACCTTATTTGACTATAGCGACCGGCTTTTAATTAAAGTGATTCCGGATATGTACGACATCATGCTGGGATCGGTTAAAATGAACCATGTTTACGGTGCCGTTTTGATTGAAATCGAACAGGACCTGATGCCTCAGTGGGAGAGGGTAGTCAAGAGGGCAATGGATATTGTGATCAGCAGCATAGCTTTATTGATCTTGTCGCCTTTTATTTTGTATATCATCCTTAAAATAAAAGCTTCATCACCCGGGCCCATCTTCTATCGCCAGGAAAGGGTAGGCCTCCAGGGCAAAAAGTTCAACATACTGAAGTTTAGGTCTATGTTTGTAGATGCTGAAAAGACAGGTCCCCAACTCTCCCATGAAAACGACAACCGAGTTACGCACTGGGGTAAAATTATGCGTAAGTACAGGTTGGATGAAATTCCCCAGTTTATCAATGTGCTTAGGGGCGAAATGTCGCTGGTAGGCCCAAGGCCCGAAAGGCAATACTACATTGATCTGATCATGCAAGAAGCGCCCCACTACAAACATTTGTTGAAGGTGAGACCCGGCATTACCTCCTGGGGCCAGGTTAAATATGGCTATGCCTCTAACCTGCCCCAGATGATCCAGCGCCTTAAATTCGACATCCTATACATCGAAAATATGAGCCTTTCGCTCGATTTCAAAATCATGATTTATACCGTTTTGGTCCTGATTCAGGGGCGCGGAAAGTAAGAAAGTCCGTTGGGAAGTTAGCCGCCGGTTAGCATACATGTGATAATTTGTTATATTTGATTTTTCAACAATCAAAACCTTTTACACATGAATTCAATTGTTCTCGTTTTTTTAACAGCTTTGGTTCCCCTTTTGGTAGGTTCGATTTATTACAATCCTAAAACTTTTGCCAATATTTGGATGAAAGAATCTGGTGTTGATGAGGAACGACTAAAATCAGGCAACATGGCCATGATTTTTGGTCTTACTTATTTCTACTCATTGATGCTTTGTTTTTTTCTTCAGTCTATGGTCATTCATCAGTTTCACATCAATTCAATAGTAATGAATGAACCAGGTTTTGGTGATGCAAGTTCACAGGTGATGATGGACGTAAAAAGTTTTATGGATAAGTATGGAAATAATTTCAGATCCTTCGGCCACGGTGCTATTCATGGCATTATTGCTTCTGTATTTTTTGTATTGCCTGTTGTTGCCATCAATGCCTTATTTGAAAGGAGAAGCTGGAAATACATCATGCTCCATTGGGGCTTTTGGGCGGTGAGCCTTTTGATTATGGGAGGACTCATTTGTCAGTTTACCCAGCTTAAATAATAATAAAAGAGATTGGGAAGGACATTGTGCCTTCCCAATATTTATTATTCTTCCCTAGCTTTTTTAACGATGTTTTTGACATCCTCCAGCAATTTTTTAGCATCATAAACGATGCCGTCTTTGATGGTAAAATCAACCCCGCCGGCCATTTCTTCTTCATTTTTATCATTCAACACCAGGGTGCCGGTACCATAGAGGTATTTTAAATTGGACAACGGATTTTTTTTCATGATGATGATGTCCGCTTTTTTATTTACCTCTAAACTGCCTATTTCTTTGTCGGCTCCCAGGGCTTCTGCCCCTTTGATTGTGGCCGCCCTGATCACTTCGAGCGGATGAAAACCGGCTTCTCTCAGCAACTCCAATTCTCGTACATATCCGAAGCCATAAAGTTGGTAAATAAAGCCTGAATCTGAACCGGCGGTAACCCTGCCACCGCGATTTTTGTATTCATTGACAAAACGCATCCATAGCTGGTAGTTTTGCCTCCAGGCTACCTCCTGCTCGGTGCCCCATTCAAACCAATAGGAACCGTGTGAGACCCTGCTTGGCGCATAAAACTTCCAAAGAGACGGGAGGGTGAAATCCTTGTGCCATTCGGCATTTCGGGCCCTCATCAGATCCCTGTTGGCTTCGTAAATATTAAAGGTTGGGTCCAATGTAAAGTCAAGGGCCAACAGCTGATCCATGACCTGGTTCCATTTAACCGAGCCGGGCTGACATGCCTGTTTCCATAACTTACCTGCCTCTTCAAATCGGTGCTGTTCGTTGTTGTAGTTGTAATCGGGTGGATAGTCCTGGATGGTTTTGTCTTCAAACAATGCTTCGGGCAGGCCATACCAGTGCTCCATACTTGTGAGTCCCGCTTTAGCAGAAGCAACCACGTTCATGCGGGCCACCTCGAGCTGGGCATGGTGGCAGGCTGATCTGAGTCCCAGTTTTTTGTTCTCTGCCAATGCAGGGGCAAAGATGGTAGGAGGAGCTCCAAAAAATTTGATTCCATCTGCTCCCTTCGCTGCGTTTTCCCTGACCCAGGCTATGCCCTCTTCTGCTGTTGAAATGGGCTTATCCCAACCCTGGCCAAAGGTGGTGTAACAAAATATTCTGGGGGCTGTAATTTCGTTTTTTGCACTCTTTGTTTTGTGGGCCAGGTTCCAGTCCAAACCGTTGCCGCTGCCCGGATCTCTTACCGTGGTGATGCCATGTCCCAGCCACAGTTTAAATACGTATTCAGAAGGAGTACCCTGCGACTTGCCACCTATGTGTCCGTGCATGTCAATAAAACCCGGCAAGGCGTACATGCCCTCACATTCCAGAACTTCATCACCCGGGTTGACCACCGGACGCGATTTTTCAGCAATGGCTACACCCGGATAACCAACACTTTTAATTTCTGCTATCTTATTGCCCTCCACAACAATATCCACCGGACCATAGGGTGGGGCTCCGGTGCTGTTGATTAAGGTTACACCCCTAATTATCAATCGTTTAAACGGCCCTTTGCCCTCCGATCTATTGGGTGCATCCGTGACTTGTCCGTTGATATTTAATATTATACATATTGTATAAATAAATAATATGATGTAAGAACGCATCTCCGTTAATTTTTCCGAAAGATAATAAACAGTGTACTTTCTTTGGCACATTCTGGTTGGATTATCCAATATTGTGTTTCTTTTCCCGCGAATGATGCAAAACAGCCCCTACTTTGTTAATAATCACGGAGCTACGTTCCAAAAAGTGGGGCTATTTGATTACTTTTGCACACCTTAATCGAAAACCATCAAATGAAAGCAAAGTTATTTATTGCAGGCGCTGGCGGAATTGGCCAGGCAGTAGCCCTCATTATTTCTGAATTCAACATTTTTCAAGCCGACATTGCCTTTGGTGATGTGTCGCAACAAGCGTTAGATGATGCCCTTTATTTTGTCAAAGAAGGATCGTCGCACCAGGTAAAACTGGAAGGAATTTTAATGGACAAGGGAGGAAATTACGAAAACCTAGTTCCTGTTTTAAACGACTGCGACGTTTTACTTGACTGCCTGCCTGGAAGTCTGGCTCCAAAGATGGCGGAGATGGCAAGGACTTGCGGCTGTCACTATGCCAACCTAACCGAATATGTATCTGAAACCAATCAGATCAAGGCCATTGCTGAGGGTGCCGAAACCTCATTTGTGCTTCAAACCGGACTTGCACCGGGTTTTATCAATATCCTGGCCTGCAAGCTCTACGAACAATTTAAGGAGAAGTATGGCAATGACATGTTGGAGGAAATGACGATGAAGGTGGGTGCCTTACCCCAAAATGCCTGTCACCCACATTTTTATGCCTTTACCTGGAGTCCCATCGGTGTAGCCACCGAATATCTTAAAAATGCGGTAATCGTAGATAATTACAAACAAACAGAAGTCGCTGCCCTGAGTGATACAGAATCACTGATCATCAATGGGGATCGTTTTGAAGACAACTATACATCAGGAGGTGCTGCCAACCTGCCGGAAGCTTTTTCCGGAAAGATTAGAAAATTGCACTACAAAACCCTCCGTCAACCAGGTCACTACCAATGGGTAAAACGCCAGTTGGAAACCATTCCGGAGGGCTTGAATAAAATTTCTACCCTTGAAAAAATGATGTTGGAAAACATACCGTCTGTTGAAAATGACATGGTGGTAATTTATGCTTCAGTCGAGGGTTTTGACAACCATGGAAGAAGGCGAAAAATAGAAAAAGCCTACAAGATTTTACCAACTTTGGTCGGTAAAAGGCCTTTAAGGGCCATCCAGACCACTACAGCGGCTCCGATGTGCGAAATGGCCTATATGATGCTCAGCAAAAAATGGAAGGGTCTGATGCAACAAAGCGACGTTCCTACTTCTGAATTTTTAAACGGCCCGTTTGTATCCCGTATCTACGGAAGTTTCGAAGAACATTGATTGTCTCTTCCTATTACTTATCTTTACAAAAGCCCCGGCGTTTAGAAGAGGCGTAAAATCAGTAATATGAAAAAATGGGTTTTGACAAAGTTTGGCTCTGCCAGAGATAGTTTTAAAATGGTAGACTCCGATGACCCTGTCCCGGGACCCGGTGAGGTATTGATCAAAGTATCTCATTCAGGTATCAATTTTGCAGACATCGTTGCCAGAAACGGCCTGTATGACGAAGCTCCCCAACCGCCATGTGTCATAGGTTATGATGTTTCCGGTGAAGTGGCAGCTTTGGGAGATGGGGTAACAGACCTGGTAGTAGGCTCCAGGGTGCTGGCCTTAACCCGTTTTGGGGGATATGCCAGTCATGTCGTAGTACCTCGAAGTTCGGTTACCGCCATACCGGCCAATATTTCCCAGGAACACGCACCTGCTTTGGCCACCCAGGCGTGTACCGCATGGCATTGCAGCAGAGAGTTGGTTCAACTGCATGCCGGAGATGTGGTGCTGGTCCAGGCAGCAGCGGGTGGGGTAGGCAGCATGATTGTACAAATGGCCAAACAAAGGGGCTGTTTTGTATATGGCACAGCCTCTACGGCCAAACAATCTTTTTTGACCGAGCTGGGTGTAGACCGCCCCATCGATTATACCCGGGAGAATTTTAAAGAGGTAATCTTATCGGGCCCCCACAAACACGTGGATGTTGTTTTTGACAATCTGGGAGGAAAGGGTTTTAAACAAGGCATGGCTACCCTCGGACCCTGTGGCAAGATGGTTTGTTATGGGGCCACGGAACAAATTAAGGCTTCCAAAAATAAGCTGTACCTGCTGCCCCTGGCCCTGGGATTTGGTCTCTTTTCACCCATCCCCCTGCTGATGCAGTCAAAGTCCATTTTAATGGTCAACATGTTGGTTTTGGCAGATAATAAACCACAATTGTTCCAAAGCTATCTCAAATCGGTAGCTGAAATGGCTGAAAAGGGTACAATTAAACCATTGATTTCAAAGGTATTTCCCGCCAGCCAGCTGGCAGAAGCCCATATTTTTGTAGAATCCAGGCAATCTACCGGCAAGGTCATTTTGTCTTGGGAATGATCAGTCAATAGACACATTTTATACACGATTTAGTTAATTTTTTCGCTTAATTGCTTTCATTTAATATATTTGGTGGTTAATCCCCGTTTATGCCCTTTCAAATCCGGCTATTGGTTGTGTCGTTCTTGTTGTTGTCTTCAAACCTTTGGAGCCAGCAGGATACCTGTAGGTGCATTCAAAAAAGTGTAACCACGGTGTGTTATCTTTCTGTGACTGACTACTGTCTGAACATTGATGGCTGTGAGCATTCTCTGGATGGCGACTTCATGCGCAATTCATTGGCGCTTAAATTACGGAATTTGCAAAATTTTGGACCCGATGGCATTTCAGAATGCGCACTGGAACTGAAAAGGATGCCAAAGATTACCAGTGCTCAGCAAATTGCCGATGCAGGCTGTGATATTTTTTTCACCGGTAGTTTTGCGGTAGATACCCTCAGCTTCAGGCTCAATTCTGATAAAACTTCGGTTCCTACCCCGACACTAAACGCCATTAGGTCTTGGTCTATGGCATGTGACCGCAATTTGGTCATCGTTTCGCAAGCTGAATCCAAGCCCTGGGGATATACCATTCGCAACCAAAATGAAAATCCGAATACGGCCATATCGGATCCCTCCAAGTTTTCAATATTTAATGGCATTTTTGGCAGCCTTACGGAGTTTCAACAAGGAGGATCTTACCAGGGCGTAATCACCAACCAACCCTCAACGGGTGTGGAAATCCTGGCCAAAGACGCCTATGACCGGCCAACCGTAGCATTTGATGTTGCTACCCGCGATTTGATCCTGGGCGACATCGGCATTTTGTGCAATCCGGCAGGATTTTTATCCAATGGAAGCCAAATCAGAACCAACAACGAAAATGATGTTTTGGCGGGCAATTTATTTGCGCTGGGATGTCAGATTGGTCTGGGTAAAAAGTTTACCGAAGAAACCATTTACAAATGCAGAGAGGAATCGGTTACCCTGCCCGATGGCACCATCGTGGATGTTGAAGCTATTTTTGTAGATACCTTTTTAACATCCAAAGGTTGCGACTCTTTTCATTACACAAAAATACTGGACTACGAACAGCCCAATGTAGTCATCAAACGATCACAGTGCCAGGGTGACAGCAGCAGGCTGGTCGTTGGCAATTATGTCTTTGATGAAAGCAACCCTTCGGGTGTGGCGCTGCTTACAGATTCTCATGGGTGCGACTCCATCGTGTCTGTAGATCTCAAATACTATGCGCACACAGCATCTACCTATAAGGATACTTTTTGTGCCCAATCGGGCTTTGTCTATTTTGCCGGTACGGATGTGTATTCGGTTCAAAAGCCATCCGGAATAACCAAAATTACCAATGTCAACGGCTGTGATTCTACCATAACGGTTGACATCAACTATATCCATCCGGATACCACTTTGATCCGGCAATCTCTATGTTATCACGACTCTCTTGAGTATCTGGGTAATTACCTTTTTCCCGATAAAGATTATGTCTACCAATACAAGTCAAAAAATCCCTGTGACTCGTTTGTGATTTTTGAACTTACAAGCCATGAAGCGCCACTTTACACCTTTGAAAATGAGGTGGTCATCAATGAATATTCCAACCACCGGTTTGATAATACTTTTCCTCAGAATGGCGCTATCTTGTGGGAAGATCATCCTGGTTTGAGCTGTCTCAATTGTGAAGACCCCATCTATAGTCCGGTTGACTATGCCCCTCTTTTAGCGGCTATTTATACGGATGATAAAAATTGCAGGTATCCATTAGAGGCAAGACTCAAATACAAATGCGACCCTATTTTGCCCAACATCATTTCTGCCTCAACCCAGGGTGTCAATGCAGGATTTACCTGGACATCCAACTGTCCGGTAGAACAATTTAATTTGCGCATTTATGACCGATGGGGCAATTTGATGTTTCATGCCCTACAACCCCAACAAAGCTGGATACCGACCCGATTGGTACCGGGCGTTTATACCTACATAGCCGAATACAATGATGCCAACGGCTATCAACAAAAGACCGGTGACATCACGGTTGTGAGGTAATTTTATGCTTTTCTAAGTAAAGTCAGCAACCACGCCAGAGCAAGCACTCCGGCACAGCCAATGGCATTGAGCCACAAATAACCAACGGCATCCTGGAAGTAGATAAATATTACAAATGCTTCTGTTACAATGGCGGCCGGCAATATGTGACGTGCCTTGATTTTAGACCAATAAAATCCTGCCAGAAAGATGCCTAAGATGGTGCCGTAAAACAAGGATCCTACGATGTTGACAAATTGAATGAGATTCTCAAACAAGCTGCTGATGTTGGCAAAGCCAATGGCAATGGCCCCCCACAAAACGATCATCCATCTGCTGAATTTCAGGTAGTGTGTATCTTCAGCGTCTTTATTGTAATTGCGCTTATATATGTCGATGGTCGTACAGGTAGCCAGCGCGCTTAATTCTGATGAACTCGAAGACATGGCAGCGCAGAAAATGACCGCTAAAAGAAGGCCGACCAAGCCCTTTGGCAGGTACTTCAAAATGAAGTAAATAAAAACGTAGTCTTTATCATTCTCCTCCTGCGCCGGATCACTTTTTTTAATTACCTTTTTAGCTTCATTACGCAGTTCTTTTTCCTGATGATTGAGGCTTAAAATCTCTGCTCTGTTGACATCTCTTTTTTGCTCATTTACAAGCAGTTCTTTCCTGATCCGGAATAAGGAGTCGTATTGATTTTCAATCTGGATGATTTCTGTGCCGTAACTTCCGGATCTCGCTTTTTCAAGGGCAGGTTGATTAAAAAACACGGGTGCCTGCTGGAACTGAAAAAAGACGTACACCATGATGCCACACAACAAAATAAAAAACTGCATGGGCACCTTAAAAATACCATTAAAAATGAGGCCCAATCTACTCTCTTTGATGCTATTGCCGGAGATGTACCGTTGCACCTGGCTTTGATCGGTGCCAAAGTAGGCAAGGGCCAAAAACATACCCCCTGTGATGCCAGACCAAAAGGTATATCTACTCTCCACATCCAGCGAAAAGTCAACCAATTTCATCTTGCCATCCATCCCTGCAATGGACAAGGCGTCTGTGAAGCCCACTCCGGTGGGCAGCATATTGAGAGCAACGATGAAGGCGGCTGCCATTCCTACAAAGATCACAGCCATTTGCTGTTTCTGGGTCACCGCTACAGCCTTGGTGCCACCACTTACCGTATACGCTACTACGAGACTACCGGTAATGATATTTAATGCGGTGAGGTTCCAACCCAGGATGGTAGACAAAATAATTGACGGAGCATAAATGGTAATGCCTGCACCCAAGCCGCGTTGAATAAGAAAGAGTAAGGAGGTGAATACCCGGGTGTTTTTGTCAAATCGGTTTTCCAGGTATTCATAGGCGGTTAAAATCTTTTGATTGTGAAAGATGGGAATAAAGGTGGCGCAAATGATGACCATGGCTATCGGGAGTCCAAAATAAAATTGAACAAAGCCCATGCCATCGTGAAATGCCTGGCCAGGCGTACTCATAAAGGTAATGGCACTCGCCTGGGTAGCCATTACCGATAAGCCGATGGTCCACCATTTTACCTCTCCCTTGTTTTTGATAAAGTCTTCTGCACTGGTGATATTTCTGCCTGATATGTAAATGCCATACAGGATGATGAATGCCAGTGAGCCGGAAAGTACCAGCCAGTCTTGCCACGCGATGGTCATTAGGAAAAGGAGTTCATGATCCAGATAAAAATGGCAATGTAAAGCAGGTTCATCGCCAGCAGGGCAATGTAAATCACTTTCCAGTTGTTGGCTTTCATGGTCTGTTTTCTTTGCCTAGTGAAACAAGGTTGGCAAAGATCCTGTAGGCTCCGGGTACACCCGCGGGGAGCTGTCTAAACCAGCTATATCCGGTATAGATAAAATTACCGTCGCCGTGTTTAGCAATCAATAAGCCTCCGTCTCTTGGGTCTTCGCCGGGGTCATTGCACGATAGAATGGCTTGATAGGCAGGATCCCATTCACTCGCAAAATAAAGACCTCGCTCCTGAATCCAGCCGTCAAAATCGGCAGAGGTAATTTTATTGGGGGCATTTAATACTTCATGCTCTGCTTGTAAAAACCTAACAGGTGCACCTTCTACCGTTACCCTTTCTCTTCCAATTTTAATAGGGTAGGGGCCCAAATTGCTGCCCACCACCAATCGGGAGTTGGTATTGTATTGTACCACTACATTGCCCCCTTTCTGAACATAGTCCAGTAAATCTTTTTGTTTGAATTTTAAATCTTCGTTGGTGTTGTAGGCCCTCACACCTAAGATTACAGCATCATAGCCCGCCAATACTTCAGGTCTGATGTCTTTGGCCTGGATTTCATCAACCCGGTAACCAATTTGACGCAGGCTCTGAGGAATCTCATCTCCCGCCCCCGGAATATAGGCCAGTCTGTTACCCGCCTTTTTAAGGTCAACCTTGACCAGTTTGGCCTCAGCCGGCATAAAGACCAGCTGGGTTGGGATGTGGTCGTATTCAATGGTGATCAGCTGTTTGTTGTACTTTTTCCCATTGCTCTCTACATCTGCATTCAATACCCACTCAGAACTGCCTTTGGGAGCACTGATCTCAAAATCAAAACTTTGTTCGGCATTCTTTTCTGCTATGTCAAAGCTATGAAAGGCAGGTGAAACGGTCCAGCCTTTATCAACCGGCAATCGAACTGTTCCCTTTTGTTTGGCGGCCAGCGCCTTGATATCTACGCGTACTTTTTTGGGGACCTCATCTCCAAATACGATGACTTTTTCTCCAAACTTGACCGCCACTTCAGGGGTTATCTCAAAAGGACGATAAACCTCCCCATCCTCAGGACTGTTGAATTTATAGGCAACCTGTCTGCTGAGTCTCAAGGGCTGCCCCTCGATGGTAAAGTCAAACTCAACATTGATCTGCCGGGGTGTTTCAGGAAGCCCGATCCATTCGGCCTGGTCTACTTTGTACATGCCCAAACTTCCTTTTTCGTTCAACCAGTAGGCATTGGTGTGCCAAACATTGGTGGGCACGGTAAAAGCGTAAGATTGTAAATACGTTTCATTGTCATTCAAGGTCTTCATTACTGAAGTATCCTTACCGGCAGGCAACAAACGAATGGCATTCAGGCTCACATTGCCCGGCAATCTTTTGACCACCTCAATGTCCACTTTTACCACCTCACCCTGAACGGCGGTGTGCGAGGAAGCAATGCCTTCGGCGTATAAACCCAGACACGAAACAATGATGTCGTTGACTTCCCTGGATTTGCGCTCCTTCCAGAAACCATCTTCCAGTTTTTCAATTAATTTTTTGGCTTCGAGCAAGCCGGGCACCGATTTTTCAGGATGAAGAAAGTCAAATTGGGCCTGTACTTCTGCCATGATTTTTTGAATAGCGGCTCCACCCTTTACCCGGGTCCAGGTAGTATTGATGCCCTCAAATAAATTTTCACGATCTACGGGTTTATCACCCTTCAACAATTCCAGGTATTCTGATTGATTGCCCCTCGTACCTGTGTTGCCAAAGCCCTGACATTTGTGCTTACTCCTGGAAAGTGCAGAAATTTCGGTATTGGACTTACCCAACAAAGGATAGTATTCACCAATCTCAAAACTGATCAAATGACTCTTATCGGCCTTCTGAAAGGCTTCCTGACTGCCAAAGAAAAACCAGGATACATTAAAAAACAATCGCGATGCTTTCCAGGGTGATACATTGCCCAGTTGTTCAGGATAGGTATTAGGGTCGGCTGCTTTTTCGAAGAGCTCATGGGCCAGCATGGCAGAAGCTGTATGGTGGCCGTGTGTGGAACCACTGGTTCTGTGGTCAAATCTATTGATGATCACATCCGGTCTTGTTTTGCGGATGGCCCACACTACATCTTGTTTGACCAGCTCATTGTCCCAGATAGAAATGGTCTCCTCCGCGTTTTTGGAATAACCAAAGTCATTGGCCCTTGAAAACATTTGGTTGCCACCGTCAATTTTTCTGGCCTGCAGCAATTCCTGGGTTCGGATCACGCCCAACAATTCTTCGATCTCGGGGCCGATCAGGTTTTGGCCTCCATCTCCTCTGGTCAAAGAGAGGTAGGTCGTATGGGCATTGACCCCGTTTACCAAATGCGAAATGAGGCGGGTATTTTCATCATCAGGGTGAGCTGCCACGTAGAGTGCATTACCCAAAAAATTCAGCCTTTCTATTGCCTTATAAATTTCTCCGGATGTAGGTTTGGCGGGCTGCTGGGCTTGAATTGATAGCCCGACTGTGCCAAATAGGATAAAAAACAAAAAAAAGCGGTAAATAGCCAGGTGATGGCGCATCTTCGTATCAGACATATTATAGTTGTATGGTATGCAATGATAATAAATCCCCCACACAATTGTTTTAACAATTCCCAACTTTTTATTGGGCTAAGACTGTTGAAACAACGTTAAAAGATATTCTTCAATGATTTGGCCAAAATATTGGTGTTCGAGGGCCAGAACCCTGGAGGCCACGGCTTCGGCCGTATCTTCCGGGTAAACAGGGCAGATGGCCTGAAAAAGAGGGCGACCCTCGTCGTATTTTTCATTGACCAGGTGAATGGTTAGTCCGGTTTGTTTTTCCTTATTTTCAACGACGGCTTTGTGCACTTCCATGCCAAACATGCCTTTTCCTCCGTAAGCAGGCAGCAGGGCAGGGTGGATGTTGATGATTTTATCGGGATAAGCAGCTACCAGCGCAGTAGGGATCTTCCAGAGATAGCCGGCTAAAATCAGGGCATCAATGCCCCGATCTTTCAATTGTTTTATAAAAGTTTCCTGTCGGGCTTCTCCCTGTCCCAAAACATAGGTGGGAATTTGAAACTCAGCAGCATGGCTTAAAGCCCCGGCACCAGGCACATTGCACACAAGCCAACTTACTTCTATTGTTGGGTGGTCTTTGAATTTGCGCATCAATTGGAGCGCATTAGAGCCGCCTCCTGAAGCAAAAATGGCAAGTTTTAACCTCATTTTAAAGCATCGTAGCGGGATGCAAGAGAAGGTGAAGTCAATACCATCAGACTTCGCAGCTTTGCTTTTTGACCCTGATCTCCGGCTTTAAATATTTCGACCAACTCATTGTGTTTGGCGTCCCCAAAGGTTTGAAGGAAAAAGGAAAATGGATAGGCCTGGTTGAGGTCTTCGATCAGACCGAGACTGCTCAACAAAACGGCCCTGCTTTTTTCAGGATCCTGCCACATATTGTCTAAGGCCATTCGGTGGTACTCATAGATTACCTGTCTGAAAGGCCTCAGCCTGGGGCTGCGTATATTTTCTATCAAAAAGTATTTGGATCGGCCGTTGACACCCACATTAGACCAGCTGGGATCGTCTCTTTTACTGCCGTTGGGAAGATTTTGAAAAACTTCAAATGCCGCCTGAAAATAATCTTCACCGCCGTAAAGAGAAAAACTATCATAGTCGTAACCCAGGGTAATGAAGGCATAAAAACTCAGGGTACTGCTCAGCACATCAAAATAAGATCGATCGCTTCTTTGGATGGGCTGGCCCGGTAAATAAGTAAAATTGACACTTTTGTCCTGAATGTTGATCATGGGTGTCTTGTAATCCGCATTGTAAACGGGCCTGCTTGTTTTTAAACTGATGTCAGCCAAAAAAGCAGAACTGGACAATTCTTCTGTGATGGTGATCTGAACACTGCCTTCTATCTTTTCCAGTTCGAGGTAGTCGTGCTCTGTAAACTTTGTCTTGTTGAAAAAATCTTTGATGTCACTCTCCAGCTGTCGATATACGGCCGGATCTGTTTTGATATTGATGGGAGACACCACCTTTACCTGAAACTTCAATTCCTGTGATGAGAGGGTGTTTGTCAGTAAAATACCAACTACCAGTGTTTGTAAAAATTTTACCATGGTGTTATAACGTATTTATGGCATCAATAATATCTTTTGCCACTAAATCTTTTGTTTTTATGGAATGAATGGCTTTTTGTCCATCAGGGTATAAAAAGCTGACCTTGTTGGTATCGTGGCCAAAGCCCGCACCTTCTTCATTCAAAGAATTCAGGACGATAAAGTCAAGGTTTTTTTTAATCACTTTTTTTCTCGCGTTTTCTATTTCATCCTGGGTCTCCAACGCAAAGCCCACCAACACCTGGTTCGGCTTTTTTTTCTGTCCGAAATGGGAGGCAATGTCAACCGTTTTCACGAGGTCAAGCTGCATTTCTCCTCCTTCTTTTTTTATTTTTTGAGTAGCCACTGTCTTGGGTGCATAGTCGGCTACTGCGGCGGCCCAGATCACAATGTCGCTTTGATCAAAATGATCGGAGCAGGCATCAAACATCTGTTGGGCCGTGGTTACGGAAATGGTGTTTACGCCTTGTTTTGCCCTTATTTTTACCGGACCCAAGACCAGGGTAACCTCTGCTCCGCGAGCCAGGGCCTCATTGGCCAGGGCTATGCCCATCTTTCCACTGCTGTGGTTGCCAATAAACCTCACCGGATCAATGTGTTCATAGGTGGGGCCGGCAGTAATCAATACTTTTTTACCGGCAAGGTCCGATTGGTAGGCCAACAAGCGGGAAATGTGTTGAAATATCTCTTCGGGCTCGGCCATCCTGCCTTCTCCAATGAGGCCACTGGCCAGTTCACCATGACCTACCGGTATGAGGTGGTTGCCCGCTTTGAGGGTTCTTTGTAAATTATCCTGAGTGGAAAAATGATGCCACATGTCGAGGTCCATAGCGGGTGCCAGCATAACAGGGCATTTCGCGGAAAGATAGGTAGCAACTAACAGATTGTCGGCTAAGCCATTTACCATCTTACCCAAGGTATTAGCGGTGAGCGGGGCAATGACCATCACGTCAGCCCAGAGCCCCAGTTCCACATGGTTGTTCCAAACCCCTTCAGATGAAAGACCCTGAACAACCGGATTTTTGCTAAGTGTGCTAAGCGTTAAGGGGCTGATAAATTGAGTAGCAGCATCGGTCATCAAACATTTTACTTCAAAGCCCGACTTTACCAGCAACCGCGTCAGTTCAGCTGACTTGTAGGCTGCTATGCTTCCTGTAATGCCAAGAAGGACCCGGGGTGGATGCTGAGCTTCCATGGAAGGACTATCCTTTTTCTTCGTCCCTGTATTTTATAGCCAATTCACCGTGAAGGTATTCCTCGGTAGCAATGATGGCTGGATTGGGCAGTCTTTCATAAAATTTTGAAATCTCAATCTGCTCTTTGTTTTCGTGGATTTCTTCAATGGTATCTGAAGTGACAGAAAACTCTTCCAGTTTGGTGTGCAACTCTCTTTTCAACTGGTTGCTGATTTGATTGGCCCTTTTTGAAATGGCAACCAAAGCTTCAAACATATTGCCCGTAGGTCTCACCATCTCTTTGATGTTTCTGGCCTTTACATTGGGATCAAGGTTCTGCACTTTGTTTTTTATATCTGTCATGCTTTGATTTTTTTAATATTCTGAAGACTTTTTTCGTAAATTTCTTTGATCTCTTTATTCAGTTTTCGATCCTTAAACTTGTCCATGTATTTTTTACAATAAGCCACGGTTTCATTGAATCGTTCTTCTTTTTTCTCTTCTACACTATTGGCTGCCAATTCGTAGCTAGCCTTTACCAGCAAATACTTTGCCTCATTTTCAAATGCGGAACCGGGGTAATCTTTTAACAGGATCTCAAATGACTTTACAGCCGATTGATACTGGCCCAACTTGTAGTACAATAATCCTTGCTGATGGGCTTTTTTCTCCATCTTTTTACGCATTTCATCCATCAACTTATTGCACTCCGATATCCGCTTACTGTCCGGATATTTGTTGACAAACGTCTGAAGCGCGTCTATGGATTTCTGAGAGTAACTTTGGTCAAGTTTAAAATTGGGTGAAAGCTTGTAATGCGCATAAGCTGCCATAAAGTCTGCTTCCTCTTTCTTTTTACTGGTATAAAAAGTGGAAACAAAGTTGCTGAAATAATGAGAAGCTGTGATGTACTCACCCGTGTGGTAGTAGGTGTAAGCGATGTTGAAGAAAATATCTTCTGCCTCGGTCTTACCGCGATAAAACTGAACCGCTAACTCATAAAGGGTTTGGGCTGATACCCAATCTTCGTCCTTAAAGTAATCATTGGCCTTGTTCAGGATCAACTTGGGATCATTGCTTGTCCTCACCCGCTCAAATTCTGTCGAGCAGGAAG
Source organism: uncultured Bacteroidota bacterium (assembly GCA_937872515.1). Lineage (GTDB taxonomy): Bacteria > Bacteroidota > Bacteroidia > Chitinophagales > Saprospiraceae > JADKBO01. The sequence goes on along the minus strand of CALMSX010000048.1, from coordinate 14,102 downwards.
ACAAGGTAAACATTACCCAAACCAAAAGGGCTATGAAGCTGAATCCCGGATATTTCACGTAATAATGGTTAAAATAAGTGTGCAAAAGTAAGTATAATACCCGAAAACGCCAAATTTTTGAATACGTTGCCTTGAAAATCAGGATATTATTGTTAAATAAATCCTAAACAAGGGCTTTTTCCCAATTTTATTTGCTTTTAGCCTATTGAGGGGCTCCGTTTTTTACCCAGCAGGTCAGCTGATCAAGGGTCTCCTGGTCCAATTGGTCGGTTCCCTGGGGCATGGGGGTACAGTCGTGGTAAATGGTGCACAAGGCATCTCCACTTACAAATTCACTCTTTGTATTGGCGTAGGTGCTAAGGTTGATTCCTTCGGCCGCTGTCTTGCTGTCATGGCAGCCTGAATAGGCACATGAACCATCGACAATGGCTTTAATATTTTTGGTGTATGTGTTTTGATCTGCATCAATTCCCGTACAATCCACTTTATCGGTGTAACTGCTGGTGTCTTTTCCACAAGAAACAATCAATAAGCCTATTGAAAATAAGGCAACAATATTTTTTAACATATGATATGGTAATTTAAAGGGTTAAAATTACAAATTCAACGCCATTTTTTTGTGATTTGGTACCCTTCATCAACTGAAACGGTTTATTTGTTTCCTCATTTGGCTTTAAAGTAGAATATCAGAAAATGATTTGTTTTTTAACAGTACAAGAGCCTGAAAATATCGTGATATTCCTTTAGGGCCCAAGTCATTTTTTTCGTTTCTTTTCTGGTCTTGTTCTAAACCAATATTCATTTGTAACAGTTGATTCTGTGTATTTATCTACCTTGTCAACTGCTATTTGCCGATCTTTATGCATTGAAATGGAAGAATTGTTTTTGCTGTTGTATGTTTTAACTGCTGATTGTAAATGAAGGGCGCTTTTTGTAAATATTTTTTTGGGTCTTTATTGGTTTTACTTTGCCTGGAAACAAAGGGTGCTCAGCTTTTTGTAGCCACCAATGGATCCAATACCAATAGCGGTAGTTTTACTCAGCCCCTGGCCACCATCCAATACGCCCTCGACATCATGGCCATAGGCGATACGGTTTGGGTGAGATCAGGATTGTACAATGAAAAACTGGTTTGGAAAACGGGAGGCAGCCCCCTGAAGACGGCCTTATTGTCGGCCTATCAAAATGAACAGGTAATAGTAGACGGAACCAATCAGACAGCGCTGGCCATGCTGTACATTAATTCTAAATCCTATATCAAAATTCAAAAGCTTTGTTTTCAGCAAAACTATGGCCAGGATGCAGAGGGTATTCACATTGTGGGTACTGCCAGCCATCTAGTCATTGACCGATGCAAAGTGAAAAATATAGGTTGGTCCAACAATGCAAACGCAGATCCCTACAGTGTTAATCCCAGTGGGCAATCACACGGCATCATCGTCAACGGCAGATCGGCGCAGGGCATCAGAAATATAAGTATAACCAATTGTCACCTTAGTAATTTGATTACCGGCAACAGCGAAGCCCTTACCCTGGTGGGAAATGTAGATTCATTTTTGATCGATAGGGATACCATTACCAACACCAAAAATATTGGCATCGTAGCTGCAGGGCATTATAGTTGGGCGGTAGATCCGGGGGTGCCTGCCAACCTCAATCAAAGCCGAAATGGCACCATCAGTCACTGCCTTGTTTTTAACAATCGCAGGTTCTCCAATGTGGATGCCCCGGCAGGTATTTATGTGGATGGAGGCAGCAAGATTCAGGTGTTTAATAATTGGAGTTATCAAAATGGAAACGGACTCAGTCTGGGCTGCGAAAATGGGGGCTCATCCACGGCTGCTGATGTCAGCTTCTACAACAACGTGGTCTTTGATAATGACAACCATGGCATTGTTTTTGGCGCCAATGCGGGTCTTGTGAAAAAAAGTTTGTTGAGAAACAATACCTTCTTTCAAAATGGTACCATCCAAAACTGGACCAGTGAAATTTCCATTCAGAAAACGGATAGTTGTCAAATCTTTCAAAATATTTTGATTCCCATCTCAGACCTGCACTATGCTGCATCTATTTTTGGATATACCACTACCAATATGGTCTTTGACAACAACCTGGCTTATCGGTATTCAGGCAATCAAAATGAACTCATCTATACCGGCAGTCCGGTTCAATTTACGACCACCAATACCCTTATGGCCAACCCCCTTTTGGCTTCTCCGTTTGCGCCGGTGCGCAATTTTTCACTCAATGCCGGCTCTCCGGCCATCAATATGGGGCAGATCAACTACGGCATTCCTTCGGTTTTAGATGCACTAGGGATTTACAGGCTGGTCAACGGTAAAGTAGATGCAGGAGCCCTTGAAAATCAGAATGGGGGCTGCCCTGGTAGTTTAACCATTGACGCTTCCCATATTTGGGGCGGACTCTTTACGGCCTCCTCACAACTTTTATTTTCAGGCAATCAGCCGTTTTTACCGGGTACCGCCATCTTTGCCCCTTCCGTCTCTTTTTCAGGTATCATCCCCATTACGGACGTTGTGCTTGTTTCAGGCAGTGGATGCAATTGAGCCGGGACTATTTGTCCAGACTTGATCGGTCTATCAGGGGGCCAAAAAACAAGGCGTTGGCAAAGACCCTGAAGCCTCCCCACCAGTATCCTCTAAACAACAGGTTGTCGGGAAAACACAACACGGTGCCATTGCCCAGGCCATAGGTCAAAGCAGCCGCACTGCCCTTCAATTTTTCTTCAAAACCCCTTGGTGTATATCCCGATAAGGCTGGATGATCGCTGGTGTACCTCAGCGGGGTGGCAAAGGCGTTTTCTGCTAATTTATATACTTCAGTGCCTTGTTTAAACAAGGCCAGGCGCTCGTCCGGTAAGCCAAAACAAAGGGGATGGGAAAGATCTGCCTTGGTGTCAAATATGGCTCCTCCTACCACCCGTGAACCCAATAAATCATCTGCCATGCCATAGGGCAGGGGATCTGTTTTGGGCTTTTCGGCTTCAATGGGGTTGAGCTTAACCCATGACCTCGACTTGGCAAATTCAAGGGACTTGCCCATACAAATCAGGGTGCCACCTCTTTTGATAAACTCCTCGATCTTTTTAAAATTATTTTCACCCACGTCATTGTAACTGCCATCCACCAAGATCAGGGTATTGTATCTTTCCAAATTGGCCCGACCAAGGTCCTTTTTATCCAAAAGGGTTAGAGGCAGACCAAGGCGCTGGTCCATGTAATGCCACAACTCTCCTGCCTCATAAGGGGATACACCCTGGCCAATAAGGGTAAAGGCCTTGGGGAGATTCACCGGGTTTAAATCCGGATGCCCTGCTGATAAACCATCGGCAGCAGCTCCACCCATGAGGCTCTCTACTGCCACGTTCCATTTTTTATTTTGCGATTGTACAAAATCGGTGACCTCCCTGGCCGACAGGGTCTGACCACTAAGTGGAATGATCAATGAGCCCGCACCTAATTTATTTGGACCTCTCCCACTATTGATGGTAATGGCCTGGGTGCTGGTACGCACTTTGATTCCCTTTGCAAGTAAGGCGTATAAAAAGGCAGGAGCATGGGCTTGTTGCCATTCTACACCCAAAGCATAAGAGTCGGCTCGACAATCACAGGGGGCCGCTGCCAGGTTTCCGGGCAACCATTGGGTGGTTGATGCCATGAGGCCGGAACTTTGGTCTTTGTTGACTTCATCATACTTCAGATCAAAGGCCAGGGGCAGGGTCCAGGTGGATACATCATAAAAAATACTGTCTTTGAAGCTACGTACCTTTTCAAAAATGGTTTTTACCAATCGGCCCTGGGTTTGCTGGCAGGGAACCACAAAACTTTTTTTGGCGGGGTACACAAAAGAATTGTGTTTATAATCTGCCTGCAATTGATAAACATCAATTTTATGGGCAGTAAGATTTTTGATAAACTCAGCGGATTTACTCAGATCGTTGTCAAAAAATACATAGCCCTGAACAGCTTCCTTATTGATCTCCTTGATTCGTTCGGCATAAAATTTTTGTTTGAATGCCAGTAGTTCATTTTTTAAGGCAACACAGGCCCGATGGGTGGAGAGGGAGGTCACCACCTGGTTTCTGATGGTAAAGGGGAATGACAGCAGGCCATTTACACTTTCCTGGAGGTGCCCCCTTGAGGAAGCCTGCTCAAACAAAATGCCCACCGCACCATGGATGTCAGGATAGGTGGAGCCCTTGCCGTAGTAAAAATCGTCAAAACTCTCTTTGCTGTAATAAAGCGAACCGATGCTGTCTAAGGCATGGGCATGGAAATTGCCGATTTTTTCTGTCAACACCTGGTTTTCTGCGGGTGTAAGCGGATTGGTACGAGAAGGTACTCCGGGCTGGAAAAAGAAGGTAGACTGCGAACCCATCTCGTGGTGATCGGTAAGCACATTGGGCTTCCACTGGTGGAAATTGGCAACCCTGGCTTGTGATTCCGGATGAATGAGCAACAACCAGTCGCGATTGAGGTCAAACCAGTAATGGTTGGTCCTGCCCCCGGGCCACATTTCGTTGTACTCCCTGGTAGCGGGGTCGGTAATCAAATTCATTCCTTTGTGGCTGTTGGCCCAGGTGGAAAACCGTTGGACACCATCCGGGTTATAACAGGGATCCATCAGGATAAAACAATTTTGCAGCGTGGAGGCTACTTCTTCACTTTCGCCGGCTGCCAGATAATAAGCTACCAAAACCGAGGCATTGACCCCACTGGGCTCATTGCCATGGATGCTGTAACCCTGGTACAAGATCAGGGGCATTTTTGAGATGTCAAGCTGACCGGCCTTCTCCGCCAGGGTCAATTCCACACTTTGTTGTTGGATGAGATTTTTTTTGCTTAGGTTTTGCGGACTGCTGATGTGTAGGTTGACAAGGGGCCTGTTTTCATGGGTCCTGCCATATACCACAAAATCGACCCGGTCTGATTGGTCTGCCAACAATTTCATGTATTCTACCAAACGATCGTGGCTGATGTGCCATTCTCCTACCTGGTGTCCAAAAAAGTCCTCGGGTGAAGTGATTTTGGCATTATAGCTAATATCGGGTAAATAGTAGCTGAGCTTCTTTTTCAAAGAACCGTCATTGGCTTGACCATAAACGGCTAAATTGCAGAGTACTGCCAGAAACAGGAATATTCTTTTCATAATTTGTATTTGTAAAAAATATTTTCAAGCACTCTCGAATCTGGGCGAAATTAATAAAATATTGCCATTGGATCACTGTACCGGATCAAACTAAGATTTTGACCTCCTAAAGTTGTAACATAGATATTATTACAATGTGTAAATATAAGATAAACAATTAATTACAATTTTAACACTTCTTTAATCTTAATTTCGACCCTTGTTGTAACATTTTCGCACGAAATTTGTCTTGTTAAAACAAACTTTAGTAAAAATGCGATCACTTATATTTTTATTCTTTGCTCTTTTTCTTACCACCGGTATTCAGCTACATGCTCAAAAGCCGGCAGTTCAACCCAAAAAGCAAGGTGTACACATGACCTTTGATCAGGAATCCATCAAGCTGGGTAGGATGAAAAAGGGAGACAAAAAAACCTTTGACTACGTTTTTACCAATACAGGTACAGAAGTGATAGAGATCGAAATCGTATCCGGATGTGACTGTACCACCCTCGATTGGACCAGAAAGCCCATCAAACCGGGAGAAAAAGGCAAGGTCAACGTGATTTTTGACAGCAAGGAAAAAGAAATCACAGAAACCATGGTCGATGTAGATATTTACTTAAAAAACAAGGATCCCAAGACCAATTCTCAGATCCTGAAAATCCTAAACTATACATTTGAATTGTATAAATAGTCAAGAAACCAAGAGTTAAAAAGGGAGGCAGCGCCTCCCTTTTTTTTTGTCATCACTTTTTCTGACCCATGTCATAAATAATTAGCTTAAGGCTGCTTAACTTTGCCGCCAATGTATTTCAAACAATACATATCTCTGTTTTTAATCGCCCTCCTCACTGTACTCTGTATAAAGGACTGGGTTACCGTTGTGCAGTTCAAAGCCAATCGCAGTTTTGTGGCCAGGTATATGTGTGTCAACAGAAACAATCCTGCCTTAAAATGTAATGGTAAGTGTTTTTTGATGAAGAAGCTCAAACAAACTCAGGATGCTTCTAAATATCCTCCTACCAAGGAAGAATTAAAACAAGTGTATTACACGATGGTAGAGCTTGTTTTACTGCCGCTTATCGATAAAAAAGAGTTTTCAAAGAAAGAAATTCAATATGCTGTTTCAAAACAGCCCACCACCTTTTTACTGTTATTTTCCCCGCCACCAGAACACTCGGCCTGATCCTCTATTATTTCAGGCTTGACCTGATCCCCAATTAACAGTCTTTCAAATTTTGAATCATGTTTCACAAAATCACTTTGATTTTGGTGGGTATGATCTTCAGTTTGTCGTATGTAAAAGCCTGTGATGTTTGTGGGTGCAGTGTTGGAGCGGGTTCAAGTGGTTTAACTACCTTGTTTAAGAAAAATCACCTCAGCTTAAGCTATTTTGGCTATGGCTTTGATGGTGCTCTTTCACAGACCTTATCTACGCATGACAAACATTATAGCTTAACGGCGTCACTGAGGATCACACCTGCCAATAATTGGTATGTACTTGCTTCTGTACCTTATAAATGGAATACACGTACCAGCTTAAATGGAAATTACAATGTCAATGGCATTGGTGATTTGCAGGCTACACTCAACAGGGTATTGGTCAATTCCAAGTTTTCTTCCACCTCCTTTTATATGGATGCAGGGGCAGGCTTAAAACTACCTACGGGTAATTTTAATCTGGATTTGGCAGAAGGCAAGCTGCCGGTGAATTTTAATACCGGAAATCAGGCCTGGTCTCCTGTGGCACGTATCAATGCCTTCCTTACCTTCAAAGGGTTAGGGATTTTATTATCCCCAAGTGCCCAGTGGAGTTTCGAAAATGCAGAACATTACCAATTCGGTCGCCAACTTTCTGTCCAGACCATGTTGTTTTATTCGCTCAAAATCTCCGGATCGTTTTCGGTGACACCCTATGCAGGATGGCACTATGAAAACATTGCCAGAGATATCAACAGTGAAGGCAAATATGAACATGGTACAGGGGCAACCGGAAATTACATGCTTACCGGATTCAATGTGAAATTTAACAACTATGTGGCGGATCTTTCACTTGCCCAACCTTTTCATTCACAATATGCCAATGAAGAGGTAACAGCAGGCCACAGATTTAGTGCCCAACTAACTTATTTATTCTAAAATATTTAATAAAAGAAAAAACAATGAAATCAATTATAAAATTATTTACCCTTTTGACCCTCGTTATCTTTTTTTCTTGTGATAAAGACGAACCGGCAACAACGGGTTCAATGGAAGTGGAATTTGACAACATTGCCATTGTGAATGGCATCCAGCAGCAACTCACAATGGCCACTCCGGGCAGCACAACCTACAGCTATACTAATTCTTTGGGTCAGAAATTTAACATCAATTTGCTGAGATACTACATCTCTGCCATTGAATTGGAAGCCACCGACGGAACCGTATATAAAGATGTGCTCGAAGCTACAGCATCAGGTACCAAAGGATACTATTTAATTGATGAAAGCAAGCCCGCTTCTCAGGTAATTGAATTAGCGAACCTTCCTTCCGGCAAATACAACAAAATTACTTTTACCGTAGGAGTAGATAGCACAGGTGTATTGAATGGTGCAACCGGTGGTGCCCTGGATCCTGCTACCAGCAAGATGTTTTGGAATTGGAATTCAGGCTACATTGCCTTAAAATTTGAAGGCCAGTCTGATGCCTCCAATGGGGGTGTTTCCGGTGCAGAAACCATTAAGGCAGACAATGCAAAGGGCATGGCTTACCACATTGGAGGTTGGAAAAACATCCCTGGTACCGCTTTTGTGTACAACAACAAAAGAATCAGCTTTGACTTTGATACAGATGCCATCGTTGATGCCAAATCCAGCCCTCATGTACACATGACTTTTGATGTGTTGGGCTTATTCAACGGCCACCACAAAGTAGATTTTACAGGCAACCACAATGTGCACAAACCATCTGATGGGGTAGACATCGCACACAACATGGAAGAGTCATTTAGTTTTGACCATATTCATCAGTAATAGTTTTTTATTGGAAATCGACAAGCAGGCAGGACAGTCTGCCTGCTTGTTAAATTTTATACCATGAGATTATACTTATTTGCCATAAGCCTGCTTCTATTTACCTCTTGCAGAAAAGACGATAAGGATGAAGCTTCCCTGTTTCCCCAACTACCCGATTATTTTCCTTCGCCTGTTTATCCGCTCAATGAAAATCCGATTTCCCAGGATGGATTTGTTTTGGGCAAAGACCTTTTTAATGATCCTTTATTGTCGAGCGACAACTCGGTAGCGTGCAGCAATTGCCACGTAAAAGCTGTGGCCTTTACCGATCCACAACACGCTCTGAGTTTGGGTGTGGATGAAAGGTCGGGCATCAGAAATGCACCACCCATTGTCAACATGGCCTTTATGAAGGAGTTTATGTGGGATGGGGGAGTGGTCCACCTTGATTTTGTACCACCCAACGCCATTGAAAATCCGCTGGAAATGGACGAAAAAATGGCCCATGTAGTGGCTAAACTCAATCGCCATTCTTCTTATCCGGGTCGCTTCAAAAAGGTATTTCCAACCATGGATACCATTACCTCACCCCTGCTTTTGAAAGCCCTTGCCCAATTTCAATTGATGCTGGTTTCACAGGCCAGCAAATATGATAAGGTAAGACAAGGAAAAAGTGAGTTTACCACAACTGAAGCCAGGGGATATGATATATATAAACAAAAATGTGCAAGTTGTCACACCGAGCCCCTTTTTACCAATCAGCAATTCTTTAACAATGGCCTGGATACCCAGTTTGCTGACGAAGGTAGGGCCAGAATTACAGAATCGGCCCTGGATCTGGGCAAGTTTAAGGTTCCTTCTTTGCGAAATGTGGTCATCACGGCGCCTTATATGCACGATGGCAGATTCAAAGACTTAAACGCCGTTTTGGAGCATTACAACAATGGCGTTAAATACTCAGCTACCCTGGCAGCTCAGCTTCAGTCGGGTGCTAAGCCGGGAATTGCCCTTTCGGTTTCCGAAAAAGCCGATTTGATTGCCTTTTTATCCACTTTGACCGATTATGAGCTGATAAGTGACCCTCGTTTTTGAACCATCTACCTCGATATAACTGTTACTATTATTAAACAAATATAATTATGCGATCATTTTTCACCCTAGTTCTAGTGGCCTTATCGATCCAGGTATGGGCTCAACCGGCGGGACCCTTTATTTTACCGCTTCTGCCTTACCAATTAGATGCCCTGGAACCCTTTATTGACGCCCAAACCATGGAAATCCACCACGGTAAACACCACCAGGCGTATGTTACCAATCTCAATAAGGCCTTAGCGGGCACCAAGTATGAAACCCTGCCTTTGATGGACATCATGCTCCGAGCCGAAAAGGCTGGTGGAGCCATCAGAAACAATGCAGGTGGTCATTACAACCACTCTCTTTTTTGGAGCATCCTGGGCAAGAGAGCAGCCTTCAACCCCGAATCAAAGGTGGGCATGGCTGTGATCAACGATCTCGGTGGACTCGACAGCTTACAAAAAATGTTGAACAAGGAAGCGGCTACCCGTTTTGGCTCCGGCTGGGCGTGGCTGTACCTTACTACCGATAAAAAACTGGCCGTATGTTCTTCACCCAATCAAGACAATCCCATCATGGATGTATCTCCCTTTAGGGGCATTCCCATCTTGGGCATCGATGTTTGGGAACATGCCTACTACTTAAAATACCAAAACAAACGAGCAGACTACCTGTCCGCAATCTGGAATGTTATCAACTGGAACCAGGTCAATGAAAATTACATCAACGCTTTGGCCAATGATTTTTTGGTTGTGATCGAAAAAGATTCGTGGACAGAATTAAAGGAATTTCATAAAGTGATGGCCGCTACCTTCCACCCGGCTGAAGAAGGAGACTTCAAGCCCATCAGACAACGATCAGGAGAAATGGCACTCAAAGCCATGGCCATCCAAAAAGGGAAGATTCCTACCACTTTTAACACCCCTGAAATCAACAAAGCTTTGTCAGACCTGGTAGCAGGGGCAGAGAAGTTGAACAAGGCCGTGATGAAAAACAAAAAAGACAAGGAACTGAATCAGCAACTGACCGCCCTCCACGATGTGTTTCATACCATCCAGGGACTTTGTAGTCATTGATGTTATCAAACCAATGTTAAAAAAAAAGAGGGTCTTAATTTAAGACCCTCTTTGCATTTTAGAACCAGCCGGTCACCACATTTGAATTTTTGGTAGCCACTGTACCTGCCAACAAATTGTAAAGTTTTACTTTGGCATAGATCTCGTCTTTTCCAAAATCTTCGTCAAGCAGGCTTTCTCCAACCACGGTTTCAAATTCAAAATTTTCAACCGGAGCAGGTGAGCCATCCGAATAGACCTTGACATTGGGGAAGGTGTAAAGATCGTCGTCAGCACCGGTCAGCCAGGCATCATCGCCGAAAAGTTTACACTTGAGTTTGAACAGGGGAGAATCTTTGCAGGTTTTCATAATGCACTGCTCCAGCTTGGTAAACGAAATTTTGCCTGTTACTTTTACGTTTACAAGGTTACGGTCTTTGTCTCTTTTAAGACTTAATACAACGTTTTGAATGGTTGCCATTTTACATGTGTTTGATTGGTTAAATAATAATTACAATGCAAGATTATGGCAAAGACAGAGGTCAAACAGCAGGCTTTAGCCCCATTCCCAACCCAGATTTTATCCTGTTAATTTTATCCTTTTCACCCCGGCTTGTAGGGCATAAATAGTTCCATTCATTTTATCATTTGCGAGAGCCCCCAGCTAATGACCTGATAACCAGATTGCGTTGAGGGGGAAATTTCCCCCTAGATAAGGGGAAATTGCACCCGATAGGTGTGAAGAACCAGGCTTACTTTTGGTTTTATTTTATCTAACAATCAATACCTAATGAGAAAAATCAATTTTAAAAACGAAGGGGCTCTCGTACTATTTTTGCTCCTGCCTCTATTCTTCGCGGCCACCGGATGCGAAACGCCCAACAGGGCTGTCATTGCTAATAAGTTAATTTCGACCGAACAGGCTCGATTATTATCCACAGAATTTGTCAATAAATACCAGGGTGTGGATCAAAATTTGAGCACGTATGCGTGGTTCTCCACAGAAGAATTAAGGCAATACTTGCTGTTTGCCGAACATGTGGGGGATTCCTTGAACCTTGAAGCCAGTGGCATGCGGGTGTATTTTGGCGTTTATCCAAAAGAGGATTCGTATGGCGAAAAGGCAGGCAAAGGTGTCACCGTCTTCTTTTCACCCACCTATGAATCGAGAAAGGGTGATGAGATAAAGCACTTAAATATTCCTTTTGACCCCTCCAATTTCAAGTATATGCTTAACTTTGGAAATATGGGCTATCCTCCTAAACTAAAATTTGGTGACCCTGAATAATGGATCTGTATAGTGCTGCAAATATTATAATCCCATGCATTACCCTGGGAGTGGCCTTATTCACTCCCGGGGTATCAAAAATATTGGACAGGGTGCTGTTCTTTAATTTAAGCATTACCATAGTAACTGAAACAATGGGCTGGTTGTTGACTTCATGGCTGCTACCCAATTTTTTCATCTATAATTTGTACATGCCTATCATTTTTATAGCTCAAAACTTCTTATTCTATAAGCTCCGACAGCAAAACATAAAGGTGTTTGTTCTGACTTCTTTGATCATAATGAGCATCTGGTTGCTGGAAGTAGGGATGGAAGAAGGGCTCAATCAGGTTTATTTTTTTTACACCTATGTGGCAGGTACCTTAATTTTGCTTGTGAATGTATATGAGTATATTGTGTTTACAATGAATTCAGCCGATGTGGTAAAAATTGAAAAATCAAGGTATTTCTGGATCAGCATTGGCATCCTTGTTTTTTACATTCCCTTTCTACCGGTAATGATGGGTGTTAAATATTCCCTGATTCAAGTTGAAATCTACCGGGCCATTGTTTTTTTGTTGGTGATTTTGCAACATACTTCTTTCATAATTGGTCTTAGATGGGGCAACCGGATATAAACATCATCATCATCTGCTTTACCCTCATTTTTTTAATTTTGGTAGGCTTACTCTTTGGCATTGTGGTCAAAGCCCACCAAAAAAAGATTGGCTTCCTGCTGGAAAAGCAAAGAACTCAGCTGGCCTTTGAGGCTGAAATTGCCAGAACCAGGATTGAAATTCAGGAACAGGACCTTAAAAATATTTCCTGGGAATTGCACGACAACATTGGTCAATTGCTGTCAGTTGCCAAGTTGCAGCTCACCATGATCAAACCGCCGGAGTTGGAAGAGGATGCCAGGATCTTAGCAGAATCAACGGAAATGATCTCCGATGTGCTGGCTCAGATACGGATGCTCTCCCGATCGCTCAACCATGAATACATCGTCTTTAATGGACTGGTAAAATCCATTGAAATGGAAGTAGAACGTTTGAACCGACTCCGATTTTTACAAGCCTTCTTTCAAATTGAGGGTGATGTTATTCACATGGAACAAGAGAATGAAATCCTATTGTTTCGAATGGTCCAGGAATCGATGTCCAATGTAATTAAACACGCCAAAGCCACCATCTTAAATATCACCTTGCGCTTTGAGCCCTGTAATTTGATCATTGAGATTGAAGACAATGGCATGGGCATGGAACTGGTCCAAAACGAAAAAGGCATTGGCTTGAACAACGTTCTGTCAAGGGCCACAATGCTCAATGCCCAGGTGTCCTACCACAATGCCTTTCCTCACGGAGTAAAAGTGATCATCGACTGCCCCTTACGCAACAACGATGCAATTATAAATGATGTATAAAGTATTTATCATAGACGACCACAGCCTCTTCTGTCAGGCATTGGAGGTTTTGATCAACCGTTTTGAAAATTACGAAGTGGACTACATTGGTCGCAATGGTCGGGAATTGATCCACCGACTGCAAGACCCCGCCTTTGCCATGCCCGACATCATCCTGCTGGATGTAAAAATGCCGGTGATGGATGGCATTGAAACCATGGACTGGCTCATGCAAAAACACCCCGACATCCCCGTCATAGCCCTGTCAATGGAAGATGAAGACCTCACCGTCATCCAGATGTTGCGCAAGGGAGTCAAGGGCTACCTGCTCAAAGACGTAAAACCCGAAATCCTCAAAAAAGCCCTCGACGATACCCTCACCTTTGGTTTTTACCAAAGCGAAAAAGTATCGAAGGCCCTCATGAAAAACCTCAGAAGTGAACAAATCAAAAACCAACTGAAAGAAAAAGAACTTGAGTTCATCCGCCTGTCTTGCTCAGAGCTCACCTACAAAGAAATTGCCACCATCATGAATCTGAGTCCAAAAACCATCGATGGCTACCGCGAATCCCTCTTCGAAAAACTCGATGTCAAAAGCAGGGTAGGGCTGGTGATGTTTGCGCTGAAGAATAAGTTGATCGTGGTGGAGTGAGGTGGAGGTTTTGTTGCCTTTTTGGATAGCTGTTGCGACGCAATGCCTTGCGTTGTTTTGTTAGGGTATCCCAGAGGTGCCGGGGGTTACCAAAATTCACCGCTTTCAGCGCTGTATTTTTGTCACTATTTTCGATAGCTGTTGCGACGCAATGCCTTGCGTCGTTTTGTTAAGGTACCCCGGCGTTGTCGGGGGGTTACGCATGTTCACCGCTTTCAGTGATGTTTTTTTGTCACCATTTTGATAGCTGTTGCACATCTGTCAAAAATGTCGCCAAAACAGTTGCTACTGCTTTACCCACCCCCGGCGTTGCCGGGAGTTACACACGTTCATCGCCTTCAGCGATGTTTTTTATTTGAAGAGATCATTTAGCAAATAGGGGGAATCAAAACAAACACAAGGTTTTCTGAAGCTGGCGGGCGGCCACGTGACCCCAACATAATATTTCCTGCTTAGAGCCTATGTTCATGTTGGGTTTGTGTAAGCCATAACAACAGCTATCGAGCGAAAT
>CALMSX010000047.1 GCA_937872515.1 uncultured Bacteroidota bacterium | reverse complement strand
CGCACTATGCGCTACACGCCCCGCGCTCCGCGCTATACGCCCCGCGCTCCGCGCTCCGCTAAAAAGTAAAGAGAACTATTTTACATCTGCCAACCTCGCATAAACGGGGAAGGAGGCAGTGCCGTAATGAGAATAGGCCTTTTTAGAGGCAGGTTGTGAGGTGGGATAGGTTTTGATGAAGGCAGCAACCACTTCCTTCATTTTGTCGTAATCGATGTTTTTGGAGTTGGGTTTAGGGTAAAAGACAAAATGTTCGATTTTGCCGTTGGGACCCCAAAAAATGTTGGCCCAGATTTTAACCCCTTTCATATCGAATTTTTTGTGATCGGCAAATGCTTCCAAATCATGCATGATCGAAGTCCATTCATCAAAGGCCTTGTCCATGTTGTTTTCACATACGTTAAGCAAAGGCTCGTTGTAACGACTGATCATTTTGTCGTACTCCTGCTGGTGTTCACCAATAAAACATACCTGAGGGAAGTTGCCGGGCTGATGGTTCTGAGCACTCAATACCCCATTGTACAAACACATGGTGATGATCAGTAAAATCAACAACAATTTGAGGGTATTCTCAGGGCTTCTCTTCATCAGTGGTACAAAATATAGTGCAAAAGTAAAGTATTTTACAATTCCATGCAAGTTTTATACGTGGTTGTAAAATTAAATTGGGTTTTTTAGGCATTTGCATGCTTTTTTTAGGCCAAAGTCCGGCTTTCCTTGTACAAGGTCTGTGCCAAAGTGATTTTTCAAGCCAAAACAGGGCAATTTCCTTATCTTTGTACCTCAAGAAAAGAAGGATAGATGAAGTGCAGCTTAAATGGATTAAAGAGATACATAGAACTCAATGAAAATGCCGATCAGATTGCCCAAATGCTCACAGCCATTGGCCTGGAAGTAGAGGGTCAAGAAACCATACAAAATATAAAAGGGGGGCTTAAAGGAGTTGTGACCGGTCAGGTACTGACCTGCAGCAAACATCCCGATGCTGATAAATTATCAGTTACTACTGTAGATATAGGAACCGGCTCACCTCAACAAATAGTGTGTGGAGCGCCGAATGTAGCAGCCGGCCAAAAGGTTTTGGTGGCCACCATCGGATCAGTGCTTTATCCGGGAGGTGGTGAGGCCCTTACCATCAAGAAAGCAAAAATCAGAGGGGTTGAATCCAATGGCATGATTTGTGCCGCCGATGAACTGGGCCTGGGCAATGACCATTCGGGTATTTTGGTACTTCCTGCTGAAACCCCTGTGGGACAGCCTGCTTCCACCTTGTATGAAATTCATAAAGATACGTTATACGAAATAGGCCTTACACCTAACCGCTCTGACGCTACCTGTCATTTTGGGGTAGCAAGGGATCTTTATGCCTACATTCGCTCCAATGTTGACCATACCCGCACCTTCAATGAGCCGGGTACCTCAGATTTTAATGTCGAAAACCACACCCTCGAAATAAAGGTAGAAGTCAAAAGACCGGATTTGTGTCCCAGGTACAGTGGACTTACTATCTCGGGCATAACCATTGGTCCGTCACCGGCCTGGTTGCAAAACCACCTCACTGTATTGGGTGTAAAGCCCATCAATAATGTGGTGGATGCCACCAACTTTATTTTACACGATCTGGGCCAGCCCTTACATGCTTTTGATGTAACCAAGATCGGGGGAAATGCCATTGCAGTAGATGTTTTACCTAAGGGCAGTAAATTTTTAGCCCTGGACGGCAAAGAAATAGAATTGAAGGGCGAAGAACTTATGATCTGCGACGGCAATGGCAATGGCATGTGCATTGGTGGTGTTTATGGTGGCAAAGAATCGGGTGTAAGTGAACAAACCACAGCCATCTTTTTAGAATCTGCCCACTTTGCAGCAGGTAGTATCCGTCGGACTTCCATGGGGCACAACCTCAGAACGGATGCAGCTAAAATTTTTGAAAAAGGCAGCGATCCCAACCTTACGGTATTTGCCCTTAAAAAGGCAGCAACGCTGATTGTAGAATTGACCGGTGGGTATGTAAGCTCAGAAATAACGGATATCTATCCAAAAGAAATAAAACCCGCAGAAATTCACGTGCGTTATAGCAACGTGTATGATCTTTTGGGTACTGAAATTCCAAAGGATACCATCCACAACATACTTTCAGGCATGGGCATGCAGGTGCTTCCTGTTGACGACCATGGTTTCAAAGCGCTGGTGCCCACTTCCAAGGCCGATGTATTGCGAGAAGTAGATGTGATAGAAGAAATTTTGCGTATCTACGGATTCAACATGGTCAACATTCCTGCCCGGGTTCAGTCTACCTTGTCTTATGCACCCCAGCCCAATAAATTTGCCATCACCAACCAAATGGCAGATTTTCTGGCAGGTAGAGGTTATAATGAAATGATGGGCTTATCATTGATAGACTCAAAACTCTGTTTGGAAACACTTGGTCTGGATGAAAACGACCTCGTACTGGTCAACAATACCTCCAATGCCGGGCTGGATGCCATGCGACCATCGTTGTTGCTCAGTGGGCTCATCTCAGTAGCACACAACCTCAACAGACAGGCGGACGGATTAAGGCTTTTTGAACTGGGCAAATCTTACCTGAAAAAAGGAGATGATTTTACCGAAAAAGAAGAGTTGGCCCTGATGATTTGTGGCCAACAGGCTGGAGGACACTGGAGTCAAACCCAGACATCCATGGCCGGATATCACGCATTGAAACAGGCAGTCGGCGATGTACTGCGCAAAAGAGGTTTAAATACCGTGAAATTTCGGGAATTGGAGGGTGATGGACTTTTTGTCTACGGACTTGAAATCATGAATGGTAAAGAGGTCATAGGCAAGATGGGAGAAATACATCCAAAAGTGCTCAAAAAAATGGGCATCAAAATGGCGGTGTATGGTGCCAGCCTGGATGTCATGGCCCTGGTCAATGCCCAAAATGGCAAAAAACACTTTGTAACAGAGATTTCGAGGTTTCCTTCGGTACAAAGAGATTTGGCCATTGTCATCGACAAATCCATTAATTATCAAAAAATTCAGGACGTTGTACGGTCAAAAAGCCACGATTATCTTGTTGAAATGGACTTGTTTGATGTTTATGCCAATGAGGAGGTACTTGGGGCGGATAAAAAATCTTATGCCTTGAGTTTTGTTTTTGAAAATAAGGATAAAACGCTCACTGACAACGATATAGATACATCTATGAAGAGCATCATTGAACTTTGCCAGAAACAATTGGGAGCCAATATCAGATCATCTTAAGAGGATTTACATTTGGTTCAAACAGTGTAGGTTATATATATTTTTTATAAGTATTTCATTAATTGTCACCGTTTTGTAAAAATTTTCTATTTTTGAAGGATGAAAATACCGTCGGAATTTTTGAACAAAATCAATGATCAAATTATTACGCTGGTAGAGAAATATAATTTTATCAATAACGAAAATTTAGAATTAAAAAAGGAAATTGACCGTCTAACGGCAGAGTTGGAAGAAGTTAAGGAACAACAGCGGTTTTCAGTCCCATTGGATGACAAAAAAACTGAAGACACAAAACAAACAGTTGACCAATGCTTAGTCATGATTGAAGATTGTCTGACATTGGTAAGGGATATACAGCATGAGCCCAGATAAGCACATAACCATAACGATAGGGGGAAAATCTTACCCAATGATCATCAAATCAGAAGAAGAAGCCCTTGTCAGAAAAGTGGAAAAAGAGATTCAACAGTCGATTCTTGATTTCCAGAAAGCTTATACCGGATTGACCCTTCAGGATTGTATGGCCATGGCCATGATGACCCAGGGAGTTAGCCTCCAAAAATGTAAGGAGGAAAATGATGAAACCCAAGAGTACCTGCACAAGTGGTCTCAATTGTTACCCGCTGTTTGATTTTACCCTTTCCGGCCCATCCTTTTTTGTTCTGTATGGTTTAACCTAAAACAAAAGTAGTATGGAGAACATCATAGCACTGCTTGGCGGTCTGGTCCTCGGAGGACTGGGTGGCTATGCTTCGGTGCGAGCCGTTTTTAGAAAACAAATCAGCGAAGCCAATTCAAAGAGTGACATCACACTCAAAGAAGCAGAACTGACCGCCAAACGCAAAATAGACGAAGCCGAAATTCAGGCAGAAAAAATCGTCTCAAAGGCGCAGCAAACCAACGAGAATATCAAGCAGCAAAAAATCCAGGAGGCAAAGGAAAAATTCAACCAGTTCAAAGCAGAATTTGAGTCTTACAAGGCGGAGCAGAAAGTGGCCATGAAAGACCGCGAGATTCAAGTGGTTACAGCTGAAAAAGACCTCAAGATTAAATTGGATGAAATTGCTTCCAAAACCGATCAGTTGGAACAGAGAGAGTCTGAAGTAAAAGCCATTAGAGAAAACCTCGATGTACAGTTGAAGGTAGTAGCTAAGAAAAAAGACGAGCTCGACCAATCGATCGAAACCAAGATCAAAGAGCTTGAAAACATTGCCAAATTGAGCCAGACAGAAGCCAAAGAGCAGTTGCTGGAAACCATCAGATCAAAAGCTCAGTCCGAGGCCATGTCAATCGAAAGAGACGCAGTTGCTAACGCAAGGGCCAACGCCAGCAAGGAAGCCAAAAAAATTGTGATTCAGACCATTCAGCGAATGGCAGCAGAATACACCATTGAAAATACGGTTTCTGTTTTTAACATCGATTCTGACGATATCAAAGGACAGATCATCGGAAGGGAAGGAAGAAACATCAGGGCCCTGGAAGCAGCTACCGGCGCAGAAATTGTGGTAGACGATACTCCGGAATCCATTGTCATCTCTAGCTTTGACCCCATCAAAAGAGAGGTTTGCCGACTGGCTCTAAAAAGACTTGTTGCAGATGGCAGGATCCACCCGGCGAAGATCGAAGAGGTGGTGGCAAAAGTGAAAAAACAACTCGACGAACAGATCGTAGAAATTGGAGAGCGTACCATCATTGACCTCGACATCCATGGCCTCAATCCATACCTTGTGAAAATGGTGGGTAGAATGAGGTTTAGATCATCTTATGGTCAAAATCTACTCAAACACTCAATTGAAACAGCACACTTGTGTGCCACCATGGCCTCAGAGCTGGGCTTGAACAGCAAGCAGGTGAAAATGGCGAAAAGAGCAGGTTTGCTCCACGATATTGGAAAGGTAACAGAAGAAGAATCAGAACTGTCACACGCTTTGTTGGGTATGCAGCTCTGCGAGAAGTTTGGTGAACACGCTGTCATTCAAAACGCAGTTGGAGCCCACCACGATGAGGTGGAAATGAACAACATTATTTCTCCCATTGTCCAGGCTTGTGATGCCATTTCAGGTGCCAGACCGGGAGCCAGGAGGGAAATCCTGGAATCTTACCTCAAACGAATTGGCGAACTGGAAGAATTGGCCATGTCTTACGACGGGGTGCAGAAAGCTTTTGCCATGCAGGCCGGAAGGGAATTGAGGGTTATTGTAGAATCTGATAAAGTCTCCGATGATTTTGCAGACGAACTGGCTTTCATGATCTCTCAGAAAATCCAAAACGAAATGCAATATCCGGGTCAGGTAAAGGTTACTGTAATCAGGGAAAAACGAGCTACGGCATTCGCCAGATAAAGCCGTTTAACATAAAACAGAAAAGGGGACCCAAGTGTCCCCTTTTTTTATTTATAGCACACACAATAATATTGGGCAATTTCAGTTTTAGAGATGTATCAAAGCAAACGTATGCACTAAAATCTTTACATGAAACAAGTTTACACAGAAGAAAGCTTTATCCGGTTCTATTACGGAGAATGCGATATTTTTGATCGCTTAGAAATAGAAAACGAACTGGAAACCAATGTCCAGGCCAACCACCACTATTCGGAATTCTATTCTGACATTTTGGATAAAATGGTGACCCTTAGTCCAAAACAATCAAGTCTGGATAAAATCATGGCACACGCGAGGTCATAGTTCACCTGCTTTTCATGGTTGCGGAATAATCGATTTGTAGTACATTTATCCACACAAATCGTTTTTCATGCCGCTGATCTACCTTTTGATTGGAATATTATTCCTCGTTTTTCTTACCCTAAAAAAGGTAAATCCTTTTGTAGCCTTGATTTTGGCTGCACTGTCAACCGGTCTTATTGGGGGCATGGACATAGGTCAGATGACCGCAGCCCTGGAAAAGGGAATCGGGCAAACCCTGGGCAGCACCCTGCTCACCCTTGTCTTAGGGGGTGCCTACGGCAGCCTGCTGGAACGAACGGGCGTCATTCAAAGATTAACACAATCAACCCTCCATTTTTTTGGCAGCCATAGAGTGCAATGGGCCATTCTGGTCATCTCCTTTTTGGTGGGCTTGCCCTTGTTTTATAATGCTGCTTTTATCTTACTGTATCCATTGATAGTTGGCCTGGTGCATAAGACCGGATATCCGGTGAGGTACCTGGCCTTGCCCATGGTGGCAGCCTTGTCTATTACCCATGCCCTCTTGCCACCCCACCCGGCCCCCACTACGCTGGCAGCCCTGCTGGCAGCCGATCCCACCCAAACCTTGTTATGGGGCCTGGTCATTGCCCTACCTGCTGCTATTATGGGAGGGCCTGTTCTTTCTGCCTTTTTTAAAAACAGCACCACCAGGCCGTTGCCAGCTAGCCAACAGGTAGCAATTGCTTTGCCCAATACTACCCTGGCTTTTACTGCTGCCTTGCTTCCCATTGTACTCATGACTTTAGGAAGTTTGAATGTTTACAGCTCTCAGATGGCTATCAAACAGGTTTTACTTTTTTGCGCCACACCTTCCAATGCCCTGCTAACATCGCTATTGTTTACGGGTATAGTTTTGGGCTTGAATAAGAAACAACCTATGGAAGACCTGATGAAATGGATGTATGTCGGTATGGAAGGTGTATTTATGATTTTATTGATCATTTCAGCCGGCGGAGCTTTTAAGGAAGTGCTGGTAGGCATTGGAGTAGCTGACACGTTGAGTGCATATGCATCCGGGTGGTCTGTACACCCGCTGTTATATGGTTACTTATTAGCTGCCATTATCCGTGTATCAATTGGTAGTGCAACGGTGGCTGCGTTGACAGCCGCGGGTCTTATTGCTCCGGCAATGGCACAATACCCCGTGGCGCCGGAGTTGATGGTATTGGCCATAGGTAGTGGCAGTATTTTTTGTTCCCACCTCAACGATGCAGGGTTTTGGATGTTCAAAGAATTTTTTAATCTTAGTGTCAAAGAAACGCTGATGTCCTGGACATTGATGGAAACATGCATTTCCTTATTGGGCATCACGGGAGTAATTACCATTCATTTACTTATATGTTAAATAAAGGTTTGCCGGTCAACCCGGCCTTAGAAGTGATACACAAGGCCATACGGCCCGAAGGCATTCTGGCACTGGCAGAAGACGCTGAAAATTATCAGCGGGTATGGGCCAGGGATGCTTCAATTGCTGGCATCGCGGGCCTGCTTCACGATGATGTACGAATTATCCAGGCCCTGCAAAATAGCATCATAACCCTAGCCAATCACCAGGCAAAGACCGGAGCCATTCCATCCAATGTAATACCGGGAAGCGGAAAAACCAGTTATGGAAGTCTGGCGGGCAGGGTAGATGCTACCACCTGGTGGTTGATTGCTGCTGCCATCTGTTTTCAAAAATCAAATGACCAGGAATTTTACCGGCAAATCCATCCCAAAATAAACAAGGCATTTGAAGTATTGGAGGCATGGGAGTTCAATGAAAGACATCTTATTTATACCCCACTCAGCGGTAATTGGGCAGACGAATATCCCTTGCATGGCTATCTGCTCTATGACAACTGCCTTCGATTATGGGCACTGCGGGCATGGGCTTCTTTGACAAAAAATCCACAGCTGATTGAAAAAAGTAAGTGGGTAACGGACAGCATCGTGAGTAATTTTTGGCCTTCTTCCGGTGCATCTAGTTTATACCATCCCAAACTCGAATTCGATCAAAATCAAAAGTACTGGTTAGCTGGCTTTCATCCCGGTGGTCCGTATTCAGGCATCTTTGATGCTGCGGGCAATGCCTTTGCCTGCTTATTGGGTTTGTCTACCCATCTACAGACCCAGCATATTTATAATTACCTTCAATCGGTTTCTGTTGAGCTTGGGAAAAATTTAATCCCTGCTTTTTGGCCCGTGATCAATGAGGGAGATCCCAGGTGGCTGGACTTGGCACACAACTATGCATATCACTTTAAAAATGCTCCCCACCATTTCCACAATGGAGGTGCCTGGCCAGTCATGTCCGGCTGGCTCATCCTGGCTCTCGGACAGTCGGGTTTTGAAGAAGAAACATTGCCCTGGGTACAGGAAATGATCCCCTACTTGGAGGATGGCAGACAGGCTTTTCCAGAATACATAGATACCCAATATTTTAAAGCAGGAGGTAAATCCAGGCTCTGTTTCAGCGCCGCCGGTTGTCTGTTGGCAGCAACTCACAATAATGAATCTATTAAATCCAAACTTTGTTTGTTATGATCGGAGATAAGGTCCAGCTCAATGAAAAATACTTACAACCGGCCCGTCTGATTTACGAAAAATACCAGGACATCATAAAGCCAGGATTTACCCTATCCATAGCGGGTGAATCAGGCTCCGGTAAATCAACCCTGGCTCTTGCTTTGCAGCATGTTTTGCTGGAAAATGGAAGTAAAGCAATGGTGTTGCACATGGACGACTACTTCAAACTCCCACCTACTTCCAACCACAATAAACGGTTAGAAGACATTGGTTGGGTAGGTCCGGGAGAGGTCCACCTCGATGTATTGCAAAACCACCTGGAAGCATTTAAGTCGGGAGCACCGGAAATAGAAAAACCCCTTGTTTATTACGCTGAAAATGAAATCAAAAGGGAGACCCTTGACTTTACACAAACCGATGTATTGTTGATTGAAGGAACATATACAGCTATCTTGAAAGTAGACCTGAGTATATTTATCAGCCGCACCTACCTCGATACCTATGCTGACAGGGTAAAAAGGGCCAGAGATCCCATTACCCCATTTGTAGAACAGGTATTAGAAATTGAACATCAAATTATTGCCCGGCAAGGGGAAAAGGCAAATGTAATTATTGATAAAAATTTCGAAATAAAGTTTTGTTAAATAAAGCTTAATAACTAACTTTTGAAATATTATTTCATTTTTTAATTAATTTTAGATTTATATTTTGATTTTCATTAAAATATAGAAAGTTTGGACTAAAAATTATTATCTTTACAACTTCATTAGGCAAGCGGCTCCTGTTTGCATTTTCACTATTAATTTAAATCTTATTCCGTATGAGACAAAATCTACTTTTGTTTTTGTTTATGGTATTGGTATCTGTAGCAATGAATGCGCAGAACACAGTTCAAGGAGTTGTCTTTGAAGATGAGAATGCCAATGGTACCCGCGATGGTGGTGAAACCGGAGTGGTGGGGGTTGCTGTAACGTTGATCAACGATGCTACAGGCTTACCCGTTTTTGCTCCCATCAATACCATTGCAGGAGGCACCTTTTTATTTTCAGGAAACGTGCCCGATGGTACGTATTACCTGACCTTTAACTACAATGCTGTTAATCCAGATTACATTGTTACCATTCAGGATGTGAGTGGAGCCAATACGCAGGCTACGGATGTAGATGACGACAGTGATACAGATGTGGCAGCGCCCCATGCTACACACCTGATTACCCTGGCAGGTGGCCAACTAGAAGAAAACATAGGCATGGGCTTATTCCTTCCTGCCAGCATCAATGGTGAGGTATGGGAAGACCTCGATGGTGATGGTCTCGATGGTGGTGAACCCAACACGCCGGTAAACGTCAACGTATCACTACTCGACGCCAATACCCTGGCTTTGGTAGCCAATGATGCCAATGGCAATCCACTGACCAACCCGGTATCAACCAATAGCACCTATAGCTTTGACGACATCACCCCTGGTGATTACATAGTAGAATTTTCAGAACCGGGTGGTCCCTACCCGGCAGGTCTTCACATCACCAAGGTTGATGAAGCGGGTACACCCAATTCACAGACAGGTGATGTAGATGATGATAGTGACGCGGATCCCAACACGGGTCAGACCTTCAACATTACACTTACTACAGATCAAACGGTAGATGGTATTGATGCTGGCTATTGGGTGCCTGGTCAGGTAGGTGATTTTGTTTGGGAAGACCTCAACGGAAACGGCATTCAGGATGGCGGTGAGCCAGGCCTGGGTGGTATCCAGGTGGAACTACTCTTTGCTTCAGGTGGCGCAGCTCTTGATGCCAATGGCAATGCGTATCCAGCTCAGGTTACCGGTGGCGCAGGAGATTATTTATTTGATGAAATTCCACCGGGAGATTATAAAATAGCCTTTGAAGTCAATCCAGGGGGTAACTATTATTTTACCCAACAAGATGCAGGTGGAGATGACAACATCGACAGCGATGCTGATGTGGCTACCGGTGAAACAGCAGATTTTACCATTCAATCCGGAGATCCTGAAGATCTA
Source organism: uncultured Bacteroidota bacterium (assembly GCA_937872515.1). Classification (GTDB taxonomy): domain Bacteria; phylum Bacteroidota; class Bacteroidia; order Chitinophagales; family Saprospiraceae; genus JADKBO01. The sequence goes on along the minus strand of CALMSX010000047.1, from coordinate 85,287 downwards.
TCCATTGATGCCGGTTACTATCAGAAATGTACCATAGGTGATTTCACCTGGCATGATTTAAATGGCAATGGTATCCAGGATGGCGGGGAGCCGGATATCGATGTGGATATAGAAATTACAGATATTGCTACGGGTGGCAATCCATTGTTTGAAGTAGACGGCACTACCCCTTACACGGGTAACATCACATCTTCTGGTGGCAATTATATCTTTGATAACCTACCTCCGGGTACCTATAAGCTGACATTTACAGCCCCAACAGATTATTACATTACGTTACAAAATATTGGAAGCGGTGCTACCGATTCAGATCCTGACCGACTGACCGGAATGACCGTCAACTTAACATGTAATTCAGGTGATGTAATTGAAGATATCGATGCCGGATTTTTCACCAAATGTTCAATTGGCGATTTTACCTGGGAAGATCTCGATGGAGATGGAGCTCAGGGCGGTGAGCCTGGTTTAGGTGGTGTTCAGATTGAAATTATTGATGTTGCGACTGGTGCTCCACCTACCTTAAAAGTGGATGGGACCCCATTTGTACTCTCAAATATCAACAGTGGTGGTGGAGGTGATTATATATTCGATGATCTTCCACCGGGTGAATATAAACTCACTTTTACTGCACCTGGAGGATTTTATTTAACTGAACCCGATGCTACTACCGATGATAAGGATTCCGATGCAGATGTGATGAGCGGCATGACAGTTAATATTACATGCAATTCAGAAGATATCATTGAAGATGTTGATGCTGGTTTCTTTGAAGCTGGCAGCATTGAAGGTTTGGCATGGCATGATTCCAATGGCGATGGTATTTATGATGGTGTAGAACCCTTATTGGATGGGGTTACTTTTACACTTATCAACACCATTGGCCCAAGCAATGATGTTTTTGGTAACCCATTGACACCCCAAGTGTCTGCAGGTGGATTTTATAACTTTTCCAACCTCAGACCTGGCATTTATACCATGACCTCAGCCTTCCCGGGTTGGATACCAACAGCAGACAACGTTACAGGAGCACCCGATGACAATCCAGATGCCACTGACGACAGCGACTTTGATGCGGGGGGTAACCTGGTTAATGATATACAACTTGGATCGGGAATTAACATAAGCGGCAGAAGCGCCGGTTACTATAAGTTGATTACAGTTGGAGGTACTATATGGGGTGAAGAAGATGGAGGAAATTCTATGCTTGATCCAGGTGAAACAGGAGGTAACCTTGTAGTAGTTGAATTATATGATGCTGCTGGAAATTTGGTAGCAACAACCACAGCAGATGCCAATGGAAATTATCAATTTACAGATGTAATTCCAGGCGATTATAAAGTAGTAATTGCATCATCCAATTTTGATTCTGGAGGACCATTATATGGTCTGATTTCGTGTGATGGTCAGGGTGGAGATGATGATACTGACAATGATGACAATGGAGAAGGAGGAGCTAATGGTGTAGAGTCGGTGTCTTTGCAGTTATACTGTGGTACAGAACCCGGCAACATGGGTGTTGAAAACCTTACCATTGATTTTTGCTTTACGGCAGATTGCGGCCTTCCCAATCCGCTGGCAGCACCTTTGTGCGAAGATGCAGATACCATTTGTGACCTTGCCCTGCTTGAAATTTTCTGTAGCAGGATGCCAACTGAAATATCAGTAGGTAGTGTACCCAATCCATTGTGCAATGGACAAGGCGCACCCCACAATATGTCGTGGTTTGCCTTTGTAGCAGGTTCTGGTAACTATACCCTTGTGGTAGAACCCTTTGCTTGTGCCGGTGGACAAAATGGTGCTCAGCTGGGTGTTTATGAAGATTGTACCTTTACCACTTCGGTGTATTGTCAGGCCCAACCGTGTGTCACGGGGCCTCAGTTTATACCGAGTACGTTATTTACCCCTGGGCAGGTCTACTTCTTCTGGATGGATGGCTGTTCTGCCAGTGTATGTAGCTACGATATAGAAATCCAAGGTAATTTTGAGCAATTCCAGATTCCTGAAATTGCTGATATAGAATGTACTTCAACATTTGGCAGGTGTGATACCATCTGTCCCAACAATACCATCACCTTTGATGCAAGAGATGCCTATGATGATCTCACAGCCAAATTTGACTGGAGAATCATCGCGCCAGACGGAACAGAAACATTTTTCACCACGGTCGACAGATTCCTTACCTATACCTTCACTGAGTTGGGAGACTATACAGTAGAACTTATCAACATCGATGTTAAATGTTCACTGCCTATCAATCCATATCAAATCGAAGTAGTGGTAGCCAATCCAGCTGACGAAGATTTTGGAACATGGCCTGTTTGTGAAAATCTTTTGGATGTGGGATGGTTAGGGCCTAACGTAATCTTTGATACCAATATCAGTGACCCCAATGGAGATGGCCTAAGCGGTTGGCAGGCAGGTGATATTTCAGCTCCAGGCACTATAACCAGAGATGTTGTAACTTCGGTGGGTTGCGAGTTTGAGCAAACCGTCAATGTTGTAAAATTATTGAATTCAGCTCCAGTTGATATTGACACCTTCCTTTGTCCTGGAGAATTTATTGAAGTAGGTCCTGTGACTTATGATATTGAAGTTTGGCCGGCTGAACAGGTATTCTTAACAAATGCAGCTGGTTGCGATAGTTTGGTAAATGTTGCTGTTTTATTTTTGGGCATCGATGGTGAGGTGGTTGATGTGGGTTGTGTCAGTGGAGGTTATCAGATCCAGTTCAACCAGGGCAACAACCCTTTCATTCCGCCAGCTTACAATAATTTCTTCTTTGAATATGAATATATATGGCAAGATGAAAATGGCAACGTGATTGATGACGGTGATCCGGATTTTGATCAAAGGACCTTGCTGGTACCTTATAGTGGAACATTTACTGTTACTGTGGTACAGATGTTTGAGAACTCAACTTGTATGATACCAATGCCTCCAATCACGATTGATCTGGCAGGACTGGCTCCTGCTCAGGTTACACAGGATAGTCCTTGGGGAACACTGTTGTGTGAAGACAATGCTACCTTTACCTATACTTTAGACACACCGATTGATCCTGCTGATATATTGAATTATATCTGGACCTATCCTAATAATGTTTCAGTAATTGGTCAAAATGATACTTCAAGTATTACCATCAACTGGGCAGGAACTACAGGTGGTAAGATTTGTGCCTCTATTCAAACAGTATGCGGCATCAGTCCTCCACTTTGTGATACAGTGGATATTGTGCCTATTCCGGTGGCCACGCTGCCATTGGTACCAAAAATTTGTGTGGATAGTTTAACATCCATTACAGCAACCGGCAATTCTCTGCCTGGCTACCAATACAACTGGAATTTTGATGGAGGTACATTGGTAACCAATCCTCCAGTCGGTCCAGGGCCACATCAGATTTCCTGGGGAAGTGCCGGCATTAAAGATGTTGAACTTTCTATTGGAGTGCAGGCCTGTACCTCCAACCTGGCAGCTACCCAGGTGGAAGTTGTTGCTCCGGTTCCAGCTCCAATTGTTGACTGTTCCGGCTCACTGGGTCAGATTCAGTTTACCTGGCCAAGCCCTGTGGGTTCTACAGGTTTTGATGTTCAGGTGGTAAATGGACCAACTGGTGTGCTTAATGGTAATACTTATACTGTAACTGTGCCGGCCAACCAGATTGTACAGGTTGATATTATATTAACCACAACAACATCTAGCCCTTGCGGAAGCCTGGTGAGTTTGAGCGGTTGTTCATCTCAGGATTGTATTCCTCCCGCGGTATCTATTGAGCCAGTAGCCGATATATGCCTGACAGCCAACGCCCAGCCCATCAATCTTACTACCACAATTGTGGGTACAACGGGTGGCACAAGTGTGTTTGCAGGGCCGGGTATTACGGATACCGCCAATGGTATTTTTGATCCAAAACAAGCCAATTTAGGACCTAACACGATTACATTGCTGTATACAGATCCCAACAATTGCAGGGATAATGCAACTCAAGTAATCAATGTTTACGAAACACCAACTGCTGATTTTATTGTTGATAAGGGAACCATTTGCATTGATAGTTTTGTGGTGGTAGAATATAATGGCTCTATTACTTCGGGCGGAACATTCAATTGGAACTTTGGTAATGATGTAGTTGCTCCAGGCAATGGAACAGGACCGTTTAATATCAGATGGTCAACCGCTGGAAATAAAACCATAAGCCTCGTTGCCAGTAAAAATGGCTGTACATCACAACCATTTACCGTTAATACGGTAGTGGAGCCAAGGGTAGCCCCTGTTGATATCGAATGTATAGATCAAAAAGCAACCGAAATTACCGTTGGCTGGAATAGCATTTCTAATATTGATGACTACACCTTATACATCAATGGTACTCCTGTACCCAATACAACTAGTTTGACATATAATCTTACTGGGTTAACACCAAATGACAGGGTATTTTTTGAATTGGTTGCCAATAGTAACAATGCATGTCCAGGTACAAGAGATACAATTACCTGTATTGCTGAATTGTGTCCGGATATCTTTATTGATTTGAGTGTAGGTGATACCACCATTTGTTTGAACTCAAATGCCCAACCATTTGCCATAGACGCCGTTGTAACAGGAGGTCTGGGTACAGGTACAGGAGTGAAAACATGGAGCGGCAGAGGAATTGATGCCAATGGAATTTTTAATCCGGTTGCGGCAGGTCCAAGCACAGGCCAGGGTCATAAAATCACCCTCAAATTTACAGAAGGTACATGTGAGGAAGAATTTAGTATCAACATTAAAGTATTGGCACAGCCAAAATCAACTTTTACAGCTCCGGATACCATTTGTGTGTTGGATGACCTCAATATTACTTATTCAGGTACTCCAGGCCAGCCACTGGATTGGAAGACTCCTAACGGTGTTACCATTACGCAGCAAAGTGCCACTCGGTACACTACTAAGTTTGCAAGTGAGGGTGTTTATACTATCGGACTGATTGTGGGTAACGCCATTTGTTTGTCAGAACTTACAGAGCACAAGGTGACAGTGGATCCAGAGTTGGATTTGGTTGAAATTTCTTGTGTTACTACCTTAAGTTCTGTCCAGTTTACTTGGAATGATATTGATTGTGCCACAAATTATCAGGTGATTGCCAATGGTGTAAATATTGGAACCCAATCCAACTTGCAATACCTGGCATCAAATTTGGCAGAAGGCACCAAGATCACGCTTGAGGTTACTCCGGTTTCTGACTGCGCTTGTCCAGCTACAAAGGTTACCAAGCAGTGTGAGGCACGAGCATGTCCACCTGTAGTAATTGCGCTTAGCACTCCTCAGGATGAATTCTGTCAGGGAGATGTTACTTCTGCTTTCCAGCTGGTTGCCAATGTAACCGGTTCTGTTGGAACAGGAAGTGGTTCATGGTCTGGCACAGGAGTGAATGCACAAGGTAGCTTTAATCCTCAGGGTCTTACACCAGGAGTTTATACCTTGAAGTATAAATTTGCAGAAGAAGGGTGCGACTTTGAAGAATCCATTGATGTTACCATCTTTGAAAATCCAAGTGTAACAGTAACTACTACCAGCCCAGATTGTTATCTCGACAATTTTGGTTCTGCAAATCAAGTGACCACAGGTGGAAATGGAACTTACACCTACAGGTTAGATGGAAACGCCATCCAATTATCAGATCTTGACAGGATTACTCCGGGCAGCCATATCTTGGTGGTTAATGATGGCAATGGATGTGATGCATCTACCAACTTTTCCATCGGATCTGCCAATGAGCCAACTATTCAGGTTTCTGGTCAGGCTGAAATCATCAAAGGACAGGCAACCTCATTATCTGTATCCAATGGTCCAATTGTGGGTCAGATTGACTCAATTGTGTGGACCAATCTGGCAGGTGAAGTTTTATGTGCCGCACCTACATGTAGGGTAATCAATGTTACTCCTGAAGACAATGATACTTATTGCGCAAGGATTTACTACAATGGAGGTTGTTACATTGAGGATTGTTTCTCACTTACTGTCAGACCTTTGATTGAGATCATCCTTCCCAATATCATCACCCTGGATGGCAGCAATAATTCCAATTTCTTTATTCAGAATTATGCCAACATTGACAAGGTGAGATCATTGAGCATCTTTGATAGATGGGGCAACCTGGTCTATACCAGATCTGAGTACAAACCAGCCCCCGGTGATTCCGGTTGGGATGGCAAAATCAACGGAAAAGATGTGGTTCCAGGTGTGTATGCTTATACCATTGATGTCTTGCTTACGGACGGCAAAGACTTAAAAATAAACGGAGATGTAACCGTTATAAAGTAGAAAACTTATAAGCTCTTGATGGGTCGGAGAATTTGTATTCTCCGGCCTTTTTTATTTTTGCTCGGTATCTATGTTTATCTTTGTCTTTAATTCACCAATTTGAAACTTATATTTTCAATAGCCTGGAGGTACCTGATCGGCAAAAAAAGCACACAAGCCATCAATCTCATTACTTTTATTTCAATGCTCGGTCTAACTGTGGGCACGGCTGCTTTATTATTGATCTTATCAGTATTTAACGGTTTTGAAGATTTGATTTCAAAATTGATGAATGCTTATAATCCAGATCTGAAGGTAGTTGCCGCGGAAGGCCTTTTTTTGGAACTTGATTCTAACCAATTGGCAAGAGTAGGCAGCATTCCAGGCATTAAACAATGGTCTGAAAGCCTTGAAACGGTGGTTTTGTTTGACTATGACAGATCTCAGGAAGCAGGAATTATAAAAGGAGTCGACAATAATTATAGAAAGGTAACCAATATTGATTCAACCATAGTTCGAGGTGAATATGTAACGGCACAGGGCAACACCAATTTTGCGATTTTGGGTTCTGGTATGTTTAATAAACTTTCCATCAATCCATCAGATCCCCTTACGCCTGTTATTGTTTATGCGGCCCTAAAATCAAAGGGACACCTTTCAAAAGATTATGCTACACTTGAGCTATATCCCGCCGGTGTGTTTACCGTTGGCAGCGAAGAAGACATGCAGTATGTGCTAACAGACATACAGGCAGTTAGAGAATTGATGCAAAGACCCACAGCCGCAAGTTCACTTGAGATTGATCTTGAAGAACAGGCAGATGTAAAAAAAATAAGAGCTGCTTTGCATTCGGTGTTGGGCCAACAAATTACCATTAAAGACAGGTACCAACAAGATGAAGCTTTTTTACGCATAATGAATATTGAGAAATGGATTGCCTACCTAATAGCCTGTCTTACTTTGGGCCTCATTTCATTTAACCTGATTGGTGCGCTGTGGATGATAGTTTTAGAGAAAAAAAGGGATATTTCAGTCTTAAAGTCTATGGGCTTTACCAACCCCCTGGTAAGAAAGTTGGTCATGCAGTTGGGCATCCTGATTGGCATTATGGGTCTGGGCTTCGGTCTCATGCTGGCATCCGTCCTTTATTGGTTGCAAAAAAATTATGATCTGGTTGAAGTGCCTCCCGGTTTTATGATAGATGCCTATCCGATTGCTTTCAGGTGGCAGGATTTTGTGCTGGTTTCTGTTACCGTTATTTTTTTGGCCTGGGTAGCGTCCATCCTTCCTGCTTACAGGGCTTCCAGGATTTCTGCTTTTGTGCGACACTAATAAACGGCAAAAAACCTAACTTTTCTTAACTTTGCCCCGGCAAACCCATTCATTAAGCCTTTTATATTAAAAAGATGAAATTTATTGCAGAAATAGACGTAATGCCCCATAAAGAATTGTTGGACCCTCAGGGGAAAACAGTAGGAAAAAACATGGACCACATTGGCATTGAAGGAGTTAAAGACGTGAGGATTGGCAAACACATTCAAATGGTTTTAGATTGTGTGGATGAGGCAAAGGCGAAGGAAGAAGTAGAAAAGGCTTGCCAGAAAATTCTGACCAATCCCATCATGGAGTCTTACACTTATGTTTTGACCTCACAATAGTATGTTGTATCTCGTTCCAACACCCATAGGCAACCTTGAGGACATCACCCTGAGGGCCATTAAAGTGTTGAACGAAGTTGATCTCATTCTTGCAGAAGACACCCGTACCAGCGGTGTGTTACTCAAACATCTGAATGTTAAAACTGATCTCAAGCCCTATCATGCGTTTAATGAACACAAAGTGGTAGAGCAGGTTGTTGCTATGCTTTCACAAGGCAGTAAGATTGCTCTCATCTCTGATGCTGGTACACCCGGAATTTCTGATCCGGGATTTTTATTGGTAAGGGCGTGCAGACAAAACCATATACCTGTTACCTGTCTGCCGGGAGCAGTTGCCTTTGTTCCAGCCCTGGCAGCGTCTGGCCTACCCTCTGATGCCTTTTATTTTGAAGGGTTTTTACCGCATAAGAAGGGAAGACAAACGGCATTAAAAAGACTTTCAAGCCTTGAGTGTACCTTTATTTTGTACGAATCCCCTCATCGCATTGTCAGGTGCCTTGAAGAGTTGGCTACTTTTTGTGGCCCTGACAGAAACGCAAGCGTGGCGCGGGAAATAAGCAAAATGTTTGAAGAACAGCTTACAGCACCTTTAGCAGAATTAATTACCCATTTTCAAACCCATCCACCCAAGGGTGAATTTGTTGTTGTTGTGGAAGGCCTTTCCTGATATGGGTTTGATGGTAAAAAGTATACGGGTATATTTATTCATAATTTTGATCCTCCCTGTATGTACCGGCCAGTCATCGATCAATGATAGCCTTGTCATTTCAGGAATGAAATTTCTGGGAAAGCCTTATCGCTCCGGCACCATTGAAAGTGTGGATTTTGAAAAATGTATAATCCAAGATCAGTTTTTTGATTGTTATACCTTTGTCGAAAGGGCATTGGCGGAAACACTGGACCCAAAACATCCGGAGGATAAAATCCTCCAGTTGAGATACAGGGAAGGTAAGGTGGACGGCTATTGCTCCCGCCTGCATTATTTATCAGATTGGCTGCTCACTCAAATTAAAAACAAGGTACTGAAGGATGTCACTTTTGGCATTCCCGGGGCTACTGAAATCCAATTTCAATTAAATTTTATGTCAAAACATCCACAGCTTTATCCGGCAATGCTGAGAGACAAGTGTCAGGATGAAATAAAATCTATTGAAGCCGAGGTTTCTAAAAGGAAATTCTATTCCATTTCAAAATCTGCCCTGGACCCAGCCTTGCCATACATCAAAAATGGCGATCTGATTGCCATTACCACCCACAAAAAAGGACTGGATTTCAGCCATGTTGGTATTGCTGTTGTCAAAAATGGTGTGCCCTATTTGCTGCATGCATCGAGCGATCAAAAAAAGGTGACCATTAGTAAAAATAGCCTGAAAGAATACCTGAAAAGGAATCGGTTACAGACAGGAATAGCGGTATTCAGATTAGTTGAATAATCACTATCTCAGTACGGTCAAATCGCCTGTGAAGTAAAAGTCTTCTTCATTTTCAGGACAGTAGGCTTTGACAACATAGGTATAAACGCCACTTTCCAGTGGTCGGCCATTTAGACTGGCATCCCAGATAGCGTCAATATTTTCTGTTTGATATACTATATTACCCCAGCGGTCTCTGATGACGATGGACCTGAACTCTTCCGGATTGGCAGATTTGGTGAAAAACATTTTATTGTTTTCATTGCCATTTGAATACAGGATGTTCGGTATGTAGTAGCCTTCATCACTGCATTTGGTGAACAGATTTATGAGCAACTGTTGCTCTGACGTGCATCCGGTTTTTTGATCCGTGGCTATAACCGTATAGTTAATAGATTCTTCAATTTCTTTAATAATGGGTTCAGGGCAGGTACTGCAATTGAGGCCATCAGTTGGTGTCCATTCATAACTGTAATTGTTGTTACTGGTACTTACATCTGCCTTTACCACTACTTTTGAATTGAAATACAAGTCATACTCTTTTTCTTTTAAGGTGTATTCAATCCTGGGATGAACATAAACAAATACCGTTTCGGTATCTGGAATACAGGTTGTACGATTGCCAATTACCTGGATGTAAGAACTTGAGTCGGGTAAAATTTCAATCTGTTTGCCTTTTGCTATTCGATGTCCATCGTAAACCCAGCTATACTCAAAGGCCAGACCATCGGCACTCAAGATCACGGTTTCACCTGGGCAGATGGTATCACCCATTGCCTCAATCTCTGCCTTAGTGATGACATCAATAAAAAGTGAATCCTGAAGGCTGCATTCGTCAATGGTACATTCCAACGTATAAAATCCTGTTGCCTGGGGTGATATTTGAGAATTGACAGCGTTGCCCACTACACTTTGTTGAAAGGTCCATTCTGCAGTGCCTATACCACTGCCCTGGAGTTTTACATTTTCACCCAGGCAAATCTGCAGATCCGGCCCTGCATTGATGCTGTTTTGAGGTATTAAATTTACCGTTACCCGGTCTTCATAAGGACAGCCATTGGCGGATTCAACCTTTACGGTATAAATGGTTTGTGTTTTGGGGGTTACTACAAGGGTGTCGCAACCTAGACACAATTCAGTGTTTCCTTGTAACCATTGTGTTGTTTTTACTCCTTGTGCATAGAGCAGGGTAGAACTATCCTGGCAAATAAACTTCTGCTGTATTAAAAAATCAGGTATCATTGCTTCTACCTCAACATACAATGAGTCTTTGCCTGAACAACCATAAAAGTTATAAGCGGTGGCCGTATAATAGCCACTGGTTTCAGGTGTGATGGTTACAACCTGACAACTATCTGTACAGTTTTCAACATTTACACCTTTCCATACATAAATGTAATCCGGATTATGATTAATTACCGAAAGTTCGGCTGCGATTCCTTTACAGAGTGTGGTGTCTGAAATCATATCTACCTCAGGTGCAAAGACGGGTGCTACCCTGACCAGGGTTGAATCTTCGGCAGTACACCCATTGGATGCTGTATAGCGCGATATGTAGAGGGTAGTATCTGCCGGAAATACTTTTGTTATCAGGCAACCCTGGCAAAGAGGGCCTGAATTATCCTGCCATTGGTTGCTGCCGGTGAGCACATTGTTGATCAGAGTGATGTGTAACAAGGCACTGTCTCCCAAACAAATGGTTGTGTCCGGACCTGCATTGATGCGATTGTTGGGTAGGATGTCAATATTTTGTACAAGGCTGGCAAAACAACCTTTTTCAGATATTGCGGTAAGACGCACTGGGTGGATACCACTTTTTTCAAACACATAAGAAGGGGCCGAATCGGTAAATATATTTTGTTCAATTTCCCATTCATTGGATACGATGGTGCCACTTAAAAGGGTGCTGTTGTTTTGAAACTGCACGGCATTGTATTGACAGGATGCAGCGTCCCATAGAAATTTGGGTTCCGGCTTAGGATAAATACCCGCAAAACTATCGATGACAAGGGTATCAGAACAATTATCAGTATGAGCTGTAAGGGTCAACTGATAAACACCATAAGCATTAAATACAGGCTCTATCAAATTGCCAGATAGTTGCAATGTATTGCCGTTGGCAAACAAATTCCATTCATAATAAGTAGCAGGCGAAGAAGTGGTAGATAGATTATTGATGCTTACTTTTGAAGGAAGACCGCACAAAGGATCAGCAACCGGATTTACTTTCAGATCAATGCTGTTAACGACTATGTCGTTATTGGTAAAATTTCTTTTACATCCTGCATTGTCAGATATGATCAGCTTGGGCGAGTAGATGCCGGGATTGAGGTACTCAATCGTTTTTTCATCGCTAATCTGAAGTAAAAGAGATGAGTCAATGATTCCATTTCCATAATCCCAGTAGTAGCGATAATAATCATCTGAGTTGGCGGTAAATTTTACCCTTAGGGGAGTGCAATCATTTTCAATCACATAATCAAAATTCCCACGAGGCCCTAAAACCATTACGTAGTCTTTAAAGGTAATGGTATCCTGACATACATTGGACCTGATGGCTATCAAGGTCACATCAAAGGTATCTGGTTCAAAGTAAATATGGGAAGGATCACTTACAAAACTTACTCCGCTTCCATCGCCAAAATCCCATTGATAGGCAATGGCATTTGTAGATGCATTTGAAAAACGGGTTAGCAATGGAGGACAAGTTTCAAACAGGGGGTCTCCACTAAATGCAGCAATCGGGTTTTTTACATCAATCCACGCTGTCTCACAATGGGTGTTTTCACAACCTCTGATATCATACAGGGTCAGGCATACATCATAGATTCCTTCGTTGTCATACCGATGTCTTGAGATACCTGCCAGGGATTCTCCTCCATCACCAAAGGTCCATTTGTATCCACTGGTATTGTCATTGTTGCCCTGAGGCACAAAAAGCACTTCTTGGTTCGTGCAACCCAAGGTATCGGATGCAAATCCGGTTTCCAAGAGTAAGCCCTGGATGGCATCATTGAGGTAGACACTGTCCGTGCATCCCCAATCATCAGTTAGTTTTAAAAATACATCAAAGTATTCGGCCTTGTCTATATATATTTTGACACTGTCGGTATTGGTAAAGGTATCATTTGATATTTGCCAAACCAGGTTGGTGATCTGAGCAAAACTGTCCTTGCTTTCATGCGTAAGCAGAATGTCTTGAGGAACGCAGGCAATTTTTGGATAAATGATTTTTGGTTCTATGGCGTTGACCATAGCCTTATCGGCATATTGAAAACTATCTAAGCAGTCGTGTACATCTTTTACATACAACCAGGGCAATTCTTGTAAGCCCGAATTTTTGAAAGTGTATTCAGGTGCTGTTAAGGTATCAGTTTCACTGAATCTAAATGAGGAATAAACCGCATCTGTGGATTGATTATCAAATTGAATTGAAAGAGGGACACAACCTCTCAGGGTGTCTGGTTCATAAAGGGCCTTGAGCTCGGTTATTTGGATGGTATCTGTTCTTTCGTGGATACATCCCGTAGTAAAGTTTTTACTATAAATCTGAATGGTGTACAACCCTTTGCCCGGAAAGGTAAAACTGGTGAGTAAAGAATCCCGAATGGTATCTCTTTTATTGATGTCTCCTACCACCCAGTAAAGGCTGTCTGCTCCTAAAGAAAGGTTGTTGAGAATGACCGTATTGGGGTCATCACACTGATAAATGATTTCATATTTGGATACTGGATCAAGGACAGTGATGAGATCATCAATTCTTTTTGTAACCGGACATCCGTTGTGGTAAGCTGTCAGGGTTACATCATATTGGCCAGGCTTGCCATATATGTGTTGTACATCAGCACCCGTGCCGCTATTCATGTCTCCAAAATTCCAAACAAAATAATTGGCATTGGAGGAGCAGTTTTGTGTAAAACTCCTTTCAACATTGAGACACTCTTCGATGGGGGCTACAATAAAGTCAACAGTCGGCAGCGTACCTCCCTGCACATATTCTTCTCTGATCACCGTGTCTCTGCATCCGATGGCATTGGTAACTATGAGTTTGACATCATGTCTGCCCACAGCATTTAAATTGAAACTCGGATTTTTTTGGCTAGAAGTAAAAATGACAGGATTACCAACTTCCCACTTGTATTGGACGATGGGAATTTCTGTAATAACACTATCACCTAAACTTACTGTAAAAGGCACACAACCTCCTACAAACTGAAAGGGAAGATTGGCCTCAAATTTTTTGATCTCAATATCTTTGTTTAATTGTACTACACATCCGTTGCCATCAACATAATCGACCACCAGTTGATAGGTTCCAAATTTTTGAATGGTAAATGAGGTGGGGTTTTGGGTTTCAGTTAAATCAATGTTGTTACCCGTAAGTTGCCACTGATATTTCCCGGGACTCTGTCCATTGACATTGATGTTTACAGGCACCGTGCAGGAAAATTGATTGTCGATGACAATTTGGGGTTCAGGGGCTTTTAACACATTCACACAATTTTTTTCAACGGTGTCCCTGCAATTGCCCCTCCATCGGTAAAGTTTAACGGTGAAACAACCTGATTGGGCATAATTGTGAAAGGGATTCAGATTACCAGAGGTATTGCCGTCCCCAAAAACCCATAATACAGAATCTGCACCTAATTCTGAGCCGTCTTTAAAAAGGATGTTTTCACCTATACAGTAATCATTTTTATCAGTGATAATTTCTTTTTTAGGATTGGTGTTTACATAATCATCTAAAACCAGGGTATCTGTACATTCACCCTTTTTGATGATCAATGTGAGATCGTAGCTTCCTTTAGTATTAAAGATAGCTACAGGAGGAGTAAGCCCATTGTACATTTGGCCGTTTCCCAGGTCCCATTGATAGTTGGCTGCCGGGTCTGCATTCAGGTTTTCCATTTTTACCCTCCATGGCAACTCGCATGATTCCAAAAATGTTTTTTTCAATGCAGGATCAGGTACGGCAAAAATGGTCAATAAGTCTTTTTTGCTAATAGTTGCCTCACAACCTTTATCATCCTTGATGGTCAACGACATCGAATAGAGACCGGCAAAGGAATAGATTGAAGAAACCGATGCACCAGGCTCTGTGGTTTTTAAAACATTGGCGCTTCCTCCAATATCCCAGGTCCATTCAACTATATTGCCGTTGGGGCTGGTTGAGAGATCCGTAAAATTGACACCAAGGGGCACACAGCCTTTTTCTTTGTCGATGAAAAAATTCGGTTCCGGCTTTTGGTAAATGTTGATGTAGCTGTCTTTGCAGGTGGTATGTTTTTCGCCAGCAGCGTTGGTTACGGTTAAACAAATTTTGTAGGAACCTGGCTTGTCAAAGATTCTTCCCGGGTTTTGTTTATCTGAGGTCAAGCCACTTAAATCCCAGCTCCAGGCAACGATAGGACTGGCTGGACTGACACTTTTATCAATAAAAACTACTTGCAGGGCACCGCACCCTGTCGTCTGACTGGCTTCGAAATCCGCATTTATTTGAGCAAAGCCCAATACGGGTAAAAGTAGTATAAATCCTATTTTGAGTACCAATTGCATGGTTGCCTATTACGGTGTAAAGTTAGAAAGTGTTTGCCTACCCAATATCAGGTTATTCCCCTATTTTTAATAAGACAAAAAAAGAGCCAAATTCCCTGATATTTTACAAAAAACTAACCGAAATAGACAAAATCTTACTTAATCAGGAAGATTGCATTGCTAAATAATAGATTTCCGCCTTCCCAGAAGCCTCTGAACAGGGGATTGTCTATCATGTACACTACATTTCCTCTTCCCATTGACTCTACGGCATAACTGACTGTTTCCGCCAATTGGGGTTTCATTTTAGCGCCCACAAAGCCAAGATTTTTATAGGATGATGGCACATAAATTGGATTCCAGGTGTTTTTCAACAGCTTATAGGCCTGATTTCCGGTTTTTAGACTGTAATAGGGCTGGATCAGCCCAAAGGTCAGGGGATGACTTTCATCCAGGCTGTTTTCTATAATCGCTCCTGAAACATAATCCGACAATTCTTTTCGTTCGTGATCGTGGTAGAGGTCTTTTCTGGCATTCAGGATTCTGAGTTCTTTTTCTTTTTTTGCATTTTCTTTTTCTTCATCGGTAGCATACGTATTTAAGGCCCAACCTTCTTTATCTGTAAACAACGACAAAGAGCTGCCCATGGTGATCAATTTTCCACCCGCATTTACCCACGATTTAATTTTGGTCATTAAGTTTTCACTCAGTTCATAACCACCATCAGGCAGCACAAGGGTATTGTAATTTGTGAGGTCAACTCTTGAGAGTTGATCTACTGTTGTCCTTGTTAGAGGAAAGCCAATGACTTCGTCAAAGTAGTGCCATATTTGCCCGGACTCGTTATTGGCAGTGCCTTCACCTGTCAGCGTTAATACTTTTGGTTTGTTCAAAATAACAAATGAATTTCCGCCAATATCTCCACCACTGCTAGACATACCGCTTTCCACATAGCCGGCTCCTTCAAAATTATTTAGCAAATCGGGCAGGTCCTTTTCTAAGTTTTTATGGGGATTATCGCCTCTTGTTATAAAAATGGATCCTTTTTCTACCTTGGTTTGCTCAAAGGTGATTGTTTTTAAGGCCATTCGAACCACATATCCCTGCTGGTAGAGTTTTGACAATAGGCGGGGAGCCTCCATTTGGTTCCAGTTAAAATAGTAAGCGTATGCCTTGGAAGGCCATTGAATTTGATTTTGTTCTTTCCTTGCGGCCTGGCTGGCAATGGCCAATTTGGTAGTGAGACCATAGGCGTCAAGGTTATAGGCAAAGGGGAGCGACCAGGCAGTGATGTCGTAGGTATTACTATCGGGTAATTCGGTGTTATATTCAAACAGAATTTGTGTGAGAATAGATTTTGGCTGGTCTGCATATATAACCATGTCTCCTTTTTGGATGTCAAATTCTTTTTGGTTGGCACTGGAATAATGAAAGCCAATTGCCTTTTTCTTTTCTGCCGCAAAAGTGTATTGAATGCCATTGCGCCTGAGGTTTTCACTCAATCGTTCTAACCTGGGATGGTTTTTAAGGATGTAGGTATGAAACTTTCCTTTTGGCTGTTTTCTACTTTCTCTAAAAAAATTGCGAAATTCTCTGATGAGCTCAGCTCCGCGGCCGGAAGAATATTCAATGGTTGCCAGACTGGTTGTTTTGTGTTCTTCTATTCTACGGGCAAGGGTAAGTGTGTCGCCACTCTCTATTTCTATGGCCCTACTGGCTCGGATACCCGCTTTTTCATAAGTCATGCCGATGGCGCCATTATAGGTAGGATAGGTATCTCCATAACTGGGATAAAACAAATCATAGACCTCTCTGGTAAAATAAAGCCATCCTTTTTCATCAAAATATTTGGCATTGTTCTTTCCTACTTCAATCTGAAAGTTGCGTTGGTGGTTAGTAATAAACGTATGGTAGGGTTCTGCAGCAGGTGCAAAATAATAATGTTCGTTGTACCCCATTTCGTGGACATCAGTATGAATTTGTGGCATCCACTTGTTGTATGCAGCGATAAATTGTCTGGATTCGTGCTGACTTTGCCATGCCCAATCGCGGTTGAGGTCAAATAAATAATGATTTACCCTGCCATAAGGCCATGGTTCAATGTGTTCTATGTCATCTTTGGAAGGATTGGGCACCAAAGAAGTAGCCGTCCGGTTCCATTGTGTATACCGGTTATAGCCATCGGGATTTAAGCAGGGATTGATGATAATTAATGCATTTGACAACCATTCATTGCTCTTTGCATTTCTGGGCTTAATCAAATCATAAATTACCTGCATGGCAGACTCACTGCCTGCCGCTTCATTTCCATGAACGCTATAACTTAACCAGATGATCACTTTTTCATCCGCTTGCTCAGGCAGGGAGGGGTGGAGGCCAATGTGGTAAAGATTGGTGAGGCGTATATTTTCCTTTTTTGCCAGATTTTCAGGACTGGAAATGAAGCACAACATCATGGGTCTACCTTCTGTAGTTGTACCTATTTGTTCGATTTGCAATCGATTGCTGTTTTCTGCAAGGTGTTGGATATAAGCTACTAATTGGTGATGCGGGGTATAAGCTTTTCCATATTGATGGTGAAAAAAATCCTGTGGACTTTTAATTTGGCCGTAAGTGACGGTTAACTCAAAAATAAGGCAAATGGCCAGTACAATTCGAATCATAAATATGGTTTATAACGCAATATTAAGGTAAAAGCATGTATTCTTTTACAAAGTGAAGATTTGTTAAAATTTTATTAAATACGAAACTTTTCGTACAAAGGTCTTGACTCTACGAAGTATTTCGTATATCATTGCAGTAAAATTCTATTTTATGACACAAAATCAGTCGCAGCTCATGCCTACGGATGCAGAATTGGAAGTTTTGCAACTGCTTTGGGAACATGGGGAAAGCAGTGTTCGGTTCATCAATGATATGCTCAATAAAAAAAGAGAGGTAGGGTACACAACTACTTTAAAAATAATGCAAATCATGAATGATAAGGGCCTGGTGGTGCGCAATACAGATCAAAAGTCGCATCTATACCGCGCGGTTTTACAGGAAAACAAAGCCAAGACCAAGTTGGTCAATGAATTTATCAGCAATGCATTTAATGGATCTGCAAAAGACCTGGTGATGCATGCTTTGGGCAATCATCAATCTACCCAAATTGAATTGGACGAGATCAAGGCCCTTATTCAGTCACTCGAAAAAAAGTCGTGAAATGTTGTTTACCATCGACACCAACTGGTTACAGACCCTGGCATGGACCATCCTGCATTCATTGTGGCAGGGAGCGCTGGTTTTTATTTTTCTTTTGATGTATAGAGCCCTTTTACCCCGACTGAGTTCTGCACAAAAATTCAGGGCGGCTTATGTATCATTAATATCATTGTTTATAATAGTGGTGGCTACATTTATGTATCTCCACAATATTCGCATAAACAGTGACCATGACAAAGCAATTGCATGGTATTTCCAATGGCAGCAGGCTGTGTCGGGAGTTCAAAAAACAAGCATTGAAAGTTTTATCAATCAAAATGCAAACTATATCAGCAACATCTGGTTTATAGGCTTCTTTGTTTTTGCTTTACGGTACCTACTGGCCTATCTGTGGCTGGTGATGCAGGCTTCCAGGGCTACCCAAATTCAATTGCCTGATATTTGTCTGGACACCATGAAAATCAAAATGGGCATTACCAAAAAAGTGCTGGTAAAGACCTCTTTTCAAACAGGTAGCCCTTTTACGATGGGTCTGTTCAAATCCGCCATATTTTTTCCAATTGCTGTAATCAATGCGCTTTCTTCAGAAGAGATAGAGGCCATTTTGGCTCACGAATTAGCGCACATCAGAAGAAATGATTTTATACTTCACCTCTTTGCTGCCCTGGTAGAGACCATCTTATACTACCACCCTGTGGTTTGGTGGTTACAAAGACAGCTGGCACAATACAGAGAAGAAGCATGTGATGATGAAGCAATGGCTTTCACTCAAAATCCACTGGCATATGCCAAGGCCCTCTTAAAAATTCAGGAGATCGACAGGCTTGAAAAATCTCCATCACTTTCACTTGCCTTTGCAGGTAAAAATAACAATCAATTATTGAACAGAATTAAAAGGATTTTCCACATGTCACACACACCAATTCAGATCAAAGAAAAACTGATGGCCAGCCTTGCCATTCTCATTTTTGCAATGGGACTCACCGAGGCGTATGCTTACCAACACGAAGGAGGTAAGTATTCTGTTATCAAAGCCATCGAATCTAAAGTAAATCATGAAATACAGCCGGCAGTATCAGACAGCTTGCCCCAGGTAAAAAAGAAAGGTACCATCAGCATCATTAAATCAGATGGGGAAAAAGAAATTTCACTCAAAATGGAAAATGGTGAAATCAAAAGCCTGAGCATCAATGGGGAGCAAATACCCCCCGCTGAGTTTGACAAACACAAACACATTATCAAAGAAATCACGACAGATGATTATAAAACGTATACGCTGACCCTGGATGACTTTTCAAAGGGAGACTTTCCCTTTCATGGTGGTGATGTAAGGACCTTTGAATTTGATTTTCCCAACCATGGTGAAATGTTTCAATTGGATTCTCTGCACAGAATTTTCCAACTGCAGGGCGATTCATTGCATCGACTAGGTAAAATCTTGCAGTTTGAAGCCGATTCAATGCACAAATTGTTTTTGGATTTTCCACACATGGGGCACAACAACTTTAAGTTTCATTTCCCTGAGGGAGGAATGCACCTTCCGGATATGAAGGGTTTCAAAGAATTTGAAATTCACATTCCGGAGATGGAAGGATGGTCGCCAGAAGACTGGGCTGAAAGGCAAAGAGAAGCGGAAGAAGAAATCACCCTTATGCCGGAATTGGGTAGACAAGATCACTTTTTTAAGAGAGACAATGAAAAAAATCTGGAGCAGTTGATCGGAAGTCAATTAAATAGGGATGGATTTTTAATTGCCGGTAAAAACAACAAAATTGAATTGTCGGGTAAAAACCTCAAAATTAATGGTGAAAAACAACCCAGTAATATCTGGAATAAATATAAAAATCTCTTTGAAAGAGAAACAGGGATGACTTTGTCCAAAGATACAAAACTGGTTTTTGAAATTGAGGGCAAGGAATCAAAAAGAAAATACAAAGCATTTTAAAATTTAATACAATTAAAACATGAAAAAATTATTTTTAGCAGCAATCCTGTTTGTTGGGCTTGTTTCAAATACGCAGGCTCAGGAAGACAAAAAAGTAGTGATTAAAAAGGTTGAAAAATCTGAAATGTCGGATGGAGAGAAAAAAGGATCTGGCAAAGAAAAAAGAGTAGTGGTGCAGGTAGAAACCAATAAAGATGCCGCAACAGAAGGAGAAGCCGAGCTTTCTATCACCAAAGAAATCAACAATGGCGTTGAAAAATCTATGTATACCTTAACTGAAAACAATGATGGCGAAGTCAAGGTCATCAAATGGGATGGTGAAGGCGAAATGCCGGCTGAGATCAGAGAAAAATTGTCAGATGTTGATGTAGCCATTGAAGGAGGTGATGACAAAATGATCTTTATCGAAAAAAATGTAGAATCAGGTGCTCCCAAAATGAAAATGAAAAAATTTAAGTGGGATGAAGAAAAGCCTGCCACCCCAAAAGTTAAGTTAGGGGTAATGATTTCTGATAAAAACAACGGAGTACTGGTCGACGAGGTTTTTAAAGGTAGTTCTGCCGATAAAGCGGGATTAGAAAAAGGGGATATTATTCTAAAATTAAACGAAAAATATATCTTTTCAGACAATGCACTTTTTGAAACCCTGGCAGGATTTAAGGATGGTGATAAAATTGGAATTACCGTGCTCAGAAACAACAAGGAAAAATCAATGAGCTTAACTTTTTAAAGCGCATTTCAAATTTAAGAAGGGCCGGAGTCACAAGATTCCGGCCTTTTTTTTTAGGCAATTATTTGCTTTGACTATCTTGCACTTTTAAGTCGTTGTTCTAATTGATCACACTCTCCAATAATCCACCATCCTACCCTTTTTTATTGGGGGTAGAGTCAGCCATCGCAAGTGGCACTTTGTTGAATTACACCAATATTGGAATGGTCACCAACGATGCCGCAACCCTCGGTTCAGGAAGACTTTCCAGGTTGTTGTTACTCGAACACGGGGTTTCTATCATCCGTTTATTTGCTCCGGAACACGGCATTTCTATCACCGGAGCAGATGGGCAAGCGCAAGCTGATACCACAGATGCCGCCACGGGTTTGCCAGTTATCAGTCTTTACCGCGATGACCCATTCCCACAAGATCAGGACCTACTCGATCTGGATTTGATTATTTTTGATGTTCCCGATGTGGGTGCTCGTTTTTATACCTATCTGTGGACCCTTAGCTATATTATGCAGTCTTGTGAAAGACTATCAATTCCATTGATGATTATGGATAGGCCCAACCCTCTTTCAGCAATAATTGGTGATAGTGAAGGGCCATTTCTGGATGAGCAAAATTGTGGGTCCTTCCTTGGCAGATGGAATATTCCGCTCAAACACAGCTGTACCCTGGGAGAATTGGCCTCTTATTTTCGTGCCCTGAAAATGCCTGATCTCGACCTTACCATTATTAAAATGAAGGGATATTTACGGCATTTGAGAGCCGGCATGCATTACCCATTTCAACCTACCTCCCCTGCACTTTTCAGGTGGCAGGGCCTGGTACTATATCCCGGCACCTGTTTGCTTGAAGGCCTAAATCTCAATGAAGGAAGAGGCACTTCCACTCCGTTTGAATGTTTTGGTGCTCCCTGGTTGAATACAGCCTTATTTATACAATCATTTCCACAAGATGCATTTCCTTACCTATCCCTGAAGGCTATTGCCTATGTTCCCAAAGATTCATTGTATAAAAATGAGCTTTGTCATGGTATTGAAATTTTGCTGCATTCACCGGAGGTCAGGGATGCAGTAAGCTTGGGTGTAGCCATCATCCAAACTTTGCACAAGACCCATGGCAAACAGCTTGGCCAAAGAGCCTATCGAACAATGGTTAATCCTGAAGGGGGGCAACACCTCGACCGGTTGATGGGCATTCCCCATGTTTATGAAATGTTTCAGCAAGAACTCACCCCTTCGATAGACGTTGCTACCGAATGGGGAGCCACCATTCAACCATTTTTATTGTATCCATAACAAACAGGGGTAAAAAAAAAGACCCGGTTCAGCATAAATACCAAACCGGGACTGATTATCCAAATTGATTTTTTAGGAATGACTTTCTTCCAATTCTTCTTTGTGGTGCTCAATTAATTTGGCCTGAATATCAGGTGTCACAGGCATGTATTCAATGAACTTCTGGGTAAACTTGGCCTTTCCCTGGGTAAGGGAACGCAAGGTGGAAGAGTATTGATACAATTCTGCCAATGGTACCTTGGCTATGATTTTCTGGTAGTGGCCATCGCTGTCCATACCTACAATCATCGCCCTCCTGGTTTGAAGATCGCCCATCACATCACCCATAACGGTGTCAGCACATAAAACGGTCAATTCATAAATGGGTTCCAGCAATTGTGGAGCCGCATTTCTAAAAGCAGTTTTGAATGCATTGGTGGAAGCCAACATAAAGGCCATATCATTGGAGTCAACCGAGTGCATTTTTCCATCAAAAATACTCACTCTGATATTTTGACAACAAGAACCAGTCAGCGGACCTTCTGTCATTTTTTGCATGATTCCTTTTTTAATGGCGTTGATGTATTTGGCATCTATTGAGCCACCAACAATGCACCAGTAAAAGGCCAGTTTACCACCCCAGTCGAGATCTTCATATTCCCTGCTTCGTACGGTAAGTCCTTCTGGGTCTCCCATACCTTCAAAGTAAGGCTCAATTCGCATATGTACTTCTGCAAACTGACCGGCTCCACCACTTTGCTTTTTATGGCGGTACATCTCATCGGCTTTTTTGGTAATGGTTTCGCGATAAGGAATCCTTGGCTTTTCAAATTCCATCACCAAGCCATTCAGCTTTTCAATCCTGTATTTGATGATGTCTAAATGGAGCTGACCCTGACCGTGGATGATGGTTTGTTTCAATTGAGCATTTTGTTCAACCAGCAAAGTGGGGTCTTCTTCCTGAATCTGGTGTAGGGCCTTCATCAGTTTTTCCATATCCGACTTGCTGGGTGGTACCACAGCAGCTGTAATTCTGGGTTCTGGAAAATGAATTTTCTCAATTTTTTTGGTGGTCCCCTTTGTTGCCAGTGTATCGTTGGTGTGAGAGTCTTTCAACTTTACGGTAACCCCTATGTCACCGGCTCTCAATTCATCGACCGACACCCTGTTTTTACCCTCAGCTACAAAGAGCTGGTTGACTCTTTCAGCAACCTGGTGATCCATGTTGTACAACTCATCTCCTGGTTTAACGGTGCCTGCATAGACTTTAAAATAAGATACCATGCCTACCTGAGGTTCTGACATGGTTTTGTAGATAAAGGCAGTGGTTTGTGAATTTTTACTGTCGCAAGCCAGGCTTCCACCTCCTTCTAGTTCGGCGGCTGGCCTGTCGGCTGGTGAAGGACAGATATCATTGATGAAGCCCATGATGCGACCACTTCCCATGTTTTTGGTTGAAGAGCAGCAAAATACCGGAAAGATTTGTTGGTTGGCTAACGCAATGGTCAATCCTTTTGATAATTCATCTTCTGTTAAAGTACCAGATTCAAAAAACTTTTCCATCAGCCCTTCTTCATTTTCAGCCGCGGCCTCCACCAAAGCGTTGTGCAGGGCCATAGCCTTGTCCATTTCTGAGGCAGGAATTTCTTTTTTTACCGGCTTACCCCCTGTGGCAGGAAACTCATACATCACCATTCTCAATGCATCAATGATGCTGTTGAAACCGGTTCCCTGGTTGATTGGATATTGAAAGGCCATAATTTTGTGGCCAAATCTCGCTTGCGCTTGTTCGAGGGTCTTGTCGAAATCTGCTTTTTCATGGTCCAGTTGATTCATTACGATCATGCCCGGTGTTTTAAAGGCCTGCATGTATTCCCATATCAATTCTGTACCTACTTCTACCCCATGGGCGGCATTGATGATGATTACACCAGTATCAGCCACCTTCATGGCGGAAATTACATCACCTACAAAGTCATCGTATCCCGGTGTATCAATGATGTTGATCTTTGAATTTTTCCACTTAACATGCATAAGTGTGCTGAAAATGGAGGTACCTCTCTCTTTTTCTAGCGTACTGAAATCAGAAGTGGATGTCCCCTCTGCAATACTCCCCATCCTGCTAATAGCACCGGACTCAAAGAGCATAGTTTCAGCAAAACTTGTTTTCCCGCATCCGGAATGCCCCATCAAGACGACATTCCGTATATCTTTTGTGTCAAAACCCATAAAATGATGTTTTAGTGGTTAATAAAATTGGTATTATACCTTAAAATGAAAAATATAATATCGAATTAAAGTTAATTATTAATTAATTATTATTTCAAATATGGCCAATTCTTGTTTACATAATTTATTCAAAAATGTGTACCCAATTAACTGACAATATTTTAACAAACCAATGTTGTCAAACCTAGCCTGCAAAAGATTGGATATTTAACAAAAGCCGTCGGTAAATTTCCTCTTTGTAAATCAACCATTCGATGAATTTGGTAAGGGGGTTATATGACAAAAGTCATGGGTATTCACTTGCTTTATCTTTACCTTTGCACAGCGAATTATACATCGAATTATGACTCATTTTGCCATCAACCGAAAGCTAGTTTTGTTGATCATTGTGGTTTGTGGAGCCTTTCTTTTTCCGGCCTTTATCCAGCAACCCAGACTTATCAGGGAAGATCCCATCACTTTGGTAGGATTGGGTGAAAAACTCTTTTTCGAAAAAATGTTGTCTCGCGACCAATCGGTCAGCTGTGCTTCCTGCCACATTCCTGAATTTGCTTTTGCAGATACGGTGGCATTTAGTGTAGGTGTTGGCGGCAAATTGGGCAAAAGAAATACACCCTCCGTGATGAACATGGCCAGCCGAGGTTTGATGTTTTATGATGGCAGGGCAGCCAGCCTGGAAGACCAGGTTCATTTTCCGGTGGAAGACCTCAATGAAATGGCATTTAACCTTAAGGAAGGTGCCAAGAGGCTGAATAAAAATAAACAGTATCAATCTTGGTTTAAAACCGTTTTTCAGGAAGAAGCTAATCCCAACAATATTGCCAAAGCCATTGCCGCTTATGAAGAAACGCTGGAAACCTCCAATACCCTTTTTGACAATTATATGAAAGACCTAAAACCTTCGATGTCGGAATCAGCCATAAGGGGAAGGGAGGTATTTATGAGCAAAAAGGCAAAGTGTTTTGATTGCCACTTTTCACCTGATTTTACAGGCGATGAATTTCGAAACATCGGTCTTTTTGATCAACATCAATTTGTAGACAGAGGAAGATTTGATGTGACAAGGGATTCAGCAGATTTGGGAAAATTTAAGGTGCCTGGATTGAGAAATGTAGCCATCACTCCTCCCTATATGCACAATGGTATGTTTGCCACCCTGGAAGAGGTAATTGAATACTATGACAATCCTTTTAAATTTGTTCCCAAGCCCATCAATGCTGACACCCTCCTGCAAAAACCCCTGGGACTTACCTCACAGGAAAAATCTGATCTGGTTGCCTTTCTTCATGCCCTTACCGACCTGAGATTTGTAAAAGACAAATGAGTTTGATTTAATTTCGAAACATCAGGTGAAAGCTAAAGCCATTTAAGGTATTGTACTCTAAAGCTGGTGCCGGCCATTTGTATAAGTCTAAAACATGCATCACGGCATTCAGGTAGGGCTTTTTTTTGAAAATCTTACGAAGGTCGTAATCCAGGGCGAGATAAAATTGGCGATACCTGTCGTTGGTCTTGTAATGGTAAGTTTCACCGCCCTGTTGCCAGCTATTGGCAAATCCTCCATATAGATTTCCAGCTCCATAACCCAAAGCAAGGTTCAACCATTCCGGCCATCGGTTTCCTTCCGCCAACAAAGAATGAATATTAAATGAAGCCCAATAGGTTTGGACATTATAGTCCTTTAATGCCTTTTCCAATGCCGAAGACCCAAAAAGCTGATCTGTTCTTTCTTTTAAGGTGGTGGCACTTTGACCACTCACAGAAGGGATCAATTGGTTTCCATAGGCAACCGGCCAGCTGTTTTCTTTGATGGTAATTTTTTGTTGTCCCCAATATTTTTGCTGAAAATAAAAGCCCGACAACCCCAGGAGATTGGCAGTCATATCACCCGCTGAAAAGCCCCAATCATGGCTAAATCCATCCATGACCTCAATCGTGCTTTGAAACAGAAAACCACCGAGTAAGCCCAGATAAATCGACTTGTTTTCTGAACTTCCGGTCCATTTGGCACCCCGATAAAAAAAATGACTCTGAAAATAAGCGGAAAACAAATGGCCGGCTTTATCTACCTGGTTCCATTCTCTGTTGTCATTAAACAAATGAAATTTGCTCTGGTCATAATTTTTATACCAACTATTGTATAAGCCTATCGAAAAACCTGCATAAGTTACACCTGCCAGACTGCTCGCATAAATAAATCTTTTTTGATTGTATGACGGGGCACTTGCTAAAAAGGAAGAGGGTGGCTGCAGGGTATCCTGGGCCTCAGTGTGTAAGCCGGAAAAAAGCATGATCCCAAACAGGAGTAAGAATCTTCTAATCAAATTTTTTCTTTCAACAAAAGTATAAAAATATTAAAGCTTAGGGTTATCCGACGGCATTCTGTCCTATATTTACACAACGTACCGAAGAACACGCAGGGGGTTATGGAATTTTAGCTTTTATTCGTTAGTACTAAAAATGTTATCTATGGTCTCCTTTTGTAGAGTCTTGTCGTTTCTTATTATTTGGGCTTTATTAGTCAGAGCTGAGAAAGCAGATGCACAGCCCTTCTTATCTCTGTCACCGGTAATTTCCGGTTTATCCTCACCGGTCCAGCTTACCCATGCCGGTGATGGCAGCAATCGACTTTTTGTGGTTGAAAAAGGAGGCAACATCAAGGTGTTTAGTGCCGGTTTTACATCTTTGGGTACCTTTCTTACGGTGACAGGACTTTCTACTTCAGGAGAGCAGGGCTTACTCAGTCTTGCCTTTCACCCTGAATATCATTCCAACGGCTTGTTTTTTGTCTACTATGTCAATTCAGCCGGGAATCTGGAACTGGCCAGATTTAATGTCAGTGCCGGCAATATCAACCAGGCCGATGCTGCGAGTAAAAAAGTGGTAATTACCATCAATCACCCTGTTAATTCCAACCACAATGGCGGTGAAATACATTTTGGAACAGATGGGTTTTTATACCTTTCAACCGGTGATGGAGGAGGGGGTGGCGACCCCAACAACAACAGTCAGAATACCTCATCGTTATTGGGAAAATTGTTGAGAATTCAGGTCAATAATTCTGCCTCTGCTCCATTCTACCAGATCCCTGCAGGCAACCCTTTTGGCAATGAGGTATTTGCCTACGGCCTAAGAAACCCTTTTCGCTGGAGTTTTGACAGGTTCAATCAGGATATCTGGATCGGTGATGTAGGCCAGGATGCCTTTGAAGAAATTGATCAGGTGCCCATGGCAAATGCCGCTGGAGCCAATTTTGGCTGGAGATGTTATGAAGGCAACAATGTATACAACAACTCCGGCTGCAGTGGGTCCAACTACATTTTTCCCGTCTATCCGTATGTTACCCAGAATCCGTCGGCTTCTGTAGTGGGGGGGACGGTTTATCGGGGTTATGTTTACCAAAATATGAGGGGTTATTATATAGCAGCAGACTATTTTTCTGGTGTCTTTTATAAAATTACCTATAATACCTCCACATCATCCTGGAATACCACCACTCAAACCATCGCAAGTCCGCTCCAGGTGTCAGATTTTGGTGAAAATGAAGCAGGGGAGTTGTTTTTATGTGTCAACGGTGGAGGCGGTGTTTATCGCGTAGTCTCAGATGGAACTGTCAACACTACCTACGTATTTACCGGAAATGGTGATTGGTCAAACCCTTCCAATTGGGCGGGAGGAGCGGTGCCACCTGCCACACTGCACAATGCTATTGTAGTTATTAAGCCGCGGAATGGAGGAGTTTGTAACCTTGATATAGTTCAAACCATTTTTTCAGATGCATCGCTGGTCATAGAAAGAGGCGAATTGTTGAACATCAGTTCTAATCTCAATCTTGTGAAATAGGCTCAATCAGGTCCCACAAATTGCCATAGAGATCTGCAAAAACAAGGACCTTTCCATACGGTTCACTACTGGGTGGTCTTACGATGATTACACCCTGGGAGACCAGGTTTCGATAGTCTGTGTCGAGATCGTCTGTATGCATAAATAAAAATACCCTTCCTCCGGTTTGATTGCCTATCCTCGACCGCTGTTCTTCTCCGGAGGCCTTGGCCAGTAGGATTTGACAGCCTTCTCCACCGGGAGGAACCACCACTACCCACCTTTTATCAGGTGTCAGTACAGTGTCTTCTAACAATTTAAAATTTAATTTTTGACAATAGAATTGGATCGCTGCATCGTAGTCTTCTACCACCAGGGCAATTTGAAATAATTTTTGTCTCATGGTCAATTTTCAAAATCAAAAGAAAGCATTTATTTGCTCTTCGACTTCATAAACTGGTATTCTTTCAAAATTTTAATTCTTTCCCTTGCAGCTTCCGTTTGCTGACATTTTAAATCCTCGCATTCATTGAGGTATCTCTGGTAGTATTGAATGGCTTTTTGTTTGTTTGTGTACCGGGATTCTGCATAGGCCCCATGATAGAAAAGTGATTCGGGGTCCCCAAAAAGGGAATATGATAAATCCAGTTTTTCCATGGCATCCCCAAATTTTTCTTCCCTGGCATCAAAGCCCGCCAGATGGTGGAAGTAGGTTTTTACATGTCCTGAAATACCAGCTTCAATGGCTTTGTTGAAATAGTTTTTGGCCTCTTCTGTATTTTTTAAGGAGGTATGGACCAGGGCAAGATAGTAATAATTGAGCTCTGGTGATTGTTCATTGTGCAACGATTGTTCGAGGTAGTGCAAGGCTTTATCTAAAGTGTCGGTCATGTAATAGGCATATCCGGCATTTTTGTATTGCCATGGAGATAGCACTCCCTGACTCTCTATAAATCTAAGGTGATAAATGGCTTGTGGATAGGCCTTTAAGGCCATTTTTATCCTAACTGCCATGCTGTGAAGTGCCAGGTTTTGCGGTTCGGCTAGGAGGCTTTTGTTAACAATGCTGTCTGCCAGGCTGTTTTGACCATTTCTATTGAGGTGTTCGGCCAGGGAAGTTACATTGTTTATATCCTCCGGTTCTATGAGGTAGGCCTGATAGTAAAGTTTTAGTGCTTCCACAGGGTAACCACTGGCCAGGTGATATTCGGCCATTTTGCGTGTATAATAACCCTGAGCCGGAAAATATTGTTGGAGCTTTTGCGCATATTTTACCGCCAGGGGATAATTTTGTTCAGCTTCAAAAATGCGCATTAGATTTTGCCGCTGCTTAATCGTATCAACCCCCAGTTTTTCTAAGTCGAGGGCATATTTTTTGGCCAAAGTCAACCTATTACCTAAAAAAGCAGCCTTGGCCAGGTATTGTTTGGACAATACATCGCTGCTATCTTTTTCTAAGTTTTGGGTGGCCAAAGTAATTACATCACTATAGGACCCAATTTCCATTAAACTATCCAATGGATTTTGGGCTTGAATGCCCACATGGAGAGCCAACAGCACACAGAAGCTAAGGAAAATTCTATTCATATAGGGTAGATGATATTAGTGAGTAAAAAGGTTGTGCGATTTATGGAGGTATTCAAAAAAAACAAAAATACATCTGATTTATTGGTCAAATTTAATGCACTATTTATGATGTAATTAGGTCTATTTGGAAGAAAACAAAGACGAAAAACAGTCCGTGAGTTGATAAATATCACGTAATTCCAATTGGCCAAAATCAAATTTCAATTATCTTTGTTTAAAATTAGTCTAAATAAGCATACTTGAAAAAGACGATTTTAGATTTGAAGGTAGGTCAATATGCACTCGTAAGGCAGTTTGCAGATTTTGAAGCAACATGTAAGTTGCTTACCATGGGTTTATTGCCCAATGCCAGGGTTGAATTGATACGAAAGGCGCCATTTGGGGGTGCCCTCTACATTCGAATGCAAAATCACCTCATTGCCATGAGGGAAAATGAAGCAGCTTCTGTTGAAATAGAAATCGTATGACGTCTGCCAAAGTTGCCCTTGCCGGTAATCCCAATGCCGGAAAATCAAGTATTTTCAACCTTTTGACGGGCTTACGTCAAAAAACAGCCAATTTTCCAGGCGTCACCGTTGAAAAAAAAACAGGAACATTTAAGCTGGGCACTTCGCAGGTCCAATTGGTAGATTTACCGGGTACCTATAGCCTTTTTCCCAACTCAAAAGATGAAAAGCTGGTTTGTCAGGTCCTGTGTAATCCACAAAATGAGTCATTTCCGGACCTCGTCATTTATGTAGCCGACATCAATCAATTGGAAAGGCACCTGCTGTTGGCCTCACAAATCATAGACCTGAACGTTCCTACCATTGTGGTGCTCAACATGATCGATGTATTTATCGAAAATGGTCACAAACTTGAGCAAAAACCGCTGGCTGATTTTTTAGGTGTGCCGGTCATTGCTATGAATGCCAGAAATGGTGAAGGCCTGGAGTTGCTAAAACAACAGCTGCAACATTTCCTGGATGAGGGAGCTGCCCCTTTTACGAGGGCCTCCAAAATATATACGTTTACCGAAACCGAAGAGAAAGCAGCCGCACTTGCCAATCAGGTCTTTAGCACAGATCAACCTTATCGAGCCAAATTGACAGCTCACCACTTCCAGTGGTTTGAATTCCTACCCGATGACCTAAAATTGAAAATGGCGGCAATGTTGCCCTCTACCGGATTTGAAGATATAAGAATTCAGATCCTTGAGACCATGCGTCGGTTTGCAATTATTCAGGAGGTTCTGCCCGCTGTCATTGAAACCCATACTTCGAGAGAGCAAAAGCTGAGCATCTCACTAGATAATGTACTTACCCACAAAATCGGGGGACCTGTCATTTTTTTTGGGCTCATGTTTATCATTTTTCAATCCATTTTTGCCCTGGCAGAATATCCCATGACCTGGATCGAAGATGGCTTTTCTTACCTTGGAGCCCATACCCGTAATTTTCTTCCGGCCTCTTGGTTTACCGACTTGTTGGTAGATGGCTTGCTGGCAGGCTTAAGTGGTGTTTTGGTCTTTGCCCCACAGATTGTCATCCTCTTTTTTTTCCTGGCCCTCCTCGAAGAGTCGGGGTATATGAGCAGGGTGGTGTATATGTTTGATCACATCATGCAAAAATTTGGCCTCAATG
The DNA here is from genome assembly GCA_937872515.1 of uncultured Bacteroidota bacterium. Classification (GTDB taxonomy): domain Bacteria; phylum Bacteroidota; class Bacteroidia; order Chitinophagales; family Saprospiraceae; genus JADKBO01. Next base: position 53,996 of record CALMSX010000047.1, on the reverse strand, counting down.
GCAGAAGTATGGTATCCCTGATCAGTAGCGGGGCCTGCGCCATTCCGGCCATCATGAGTACCAGAACCATTGGCAGTTGGAAGGAAAGAATCATCACCATCATGGTAGCTCCCTTGATTCCCTGTTCAGCCAGAATTCCGGTATACACGGTGCTCATTGCCCTAATGGTACCGGCAGGGTTGCATTACGGTCCATTTAATGCACAGGGTCTGGTTTTTATGGCCCTCTATTTACTGGGCATAGTAGCCTCACTGGCCGTAGCCTTTGTTTTGAAGTTGATTTTAAAAAGCGATGAACGTTCTTACCTGATGCTTGAATTGCCTGCTTACAAAAAGCCGATCTGGAGCAATGTAGGCTTGGAAGTATGGGACAAACTTCTTGCCTTTGTCACCAATGCCGGTAAAGTAATTGTGATTATTTCTTTGGGACTCTGGTTCCTGGCCTCTTATGGACCGGGCAATGCCATTGAGGCAGCTGCCAGTAAAGTCAACGAGACCTCACTTCAACTTACGCCCGAACAACATCAGGCTGTTTTACAATCCGCCCAATTGGAAGCGTCGTATGCCGGTATCATTGGCAAATGGATCGAACCGGCCATTGCGCCACTTGGCTTTGATTGGAAGATTGGAATATCACTGATTACCTCTTTTGCGGCAAGAGAAGTGTTTGTAGGTACCATGGCCACCATTTACAGCATTGGCGGAGATGCAGAAGAAAGTTCTGTGAGAGAAAGAATGGCAGCAGAGTTAAAACCCGGCACGAGCCAACCTATGTATGATACGGCTACTTCAATGTCGCTGCTCATCTTTTATGCCTTTGCCCTGCAGTGTATGAGTACCCTTGCTGTCACCAAAAAAGAGACCAATTCCTGGAAGTGGCCTGCCATTCAGTTTGTGCTGATGACCGGTATGGCTTACCTTGGATCCTGGCTGACCTACCACCTTCTTTCCTAACTGCCTGCCTTTCGTGCGGGTAATTTTATGTATTTTGCACACCAACAAAATAATCCTGCTGTTTGGCTTCACTCAAAAATAAGACCTGGCTGGGCATTCAATGGAGTTTTGGCTCTCAAGTGGTCAATCAGGCCATGGTGCTCTTGTTTAACCTGGCCTTGCTTAGCTGGCTAACGCCCCTGGATTTTGGACTGTTTGCCTTTCCTTATCTCGTCTTCAGTTTTTTCAGGTCCTTTCACGATTTTGGGTATGGCGATGTGTTGATTGTAAAGAAAGATTGGAACCCACTCACTTTTGCCAGTATTTTCTGGCTTACCACAGGAATCGCTTTGTTATGTACCCTGCTCATGATCTTTCTTGCACCCGGCATGGCAGCATGGACACGTAACAGCAATACACAGACCATCCTGATCTGGTTGGGCCTGGCCTTAATGCTGGGTGCAGCTCAGGCGGGTTTAGAGGTTGTATTTCGGAAAAATCTGCTGTTTGAAAAACTTTTCTGGATGGAATTTTATGCCAACCTTACTTCAGGAATTGTGGCAATTTATATGGCATGGCTGGGTTATGGCATCAATGCCCTTATTGGAAAGACCCTGACTTATGTTTCTGTACTTTCAGTTCTTTCCTTGTTTTTGGTTCCTGAAAAACCAAAGCTTCAATTTTCATTGGGAGAGGTTAAATCAAATTTCAGCTTTGCTACAGCCAATATTGGAGATCAATTGGTTCAGTTTGTTTTTAAAAACGCAGATACCTTTTTATTGTCGCGATTTGCCCCGGCCACCCAGTTGGGCTGGTACGACAGAGCATTCAAACTTTTGGTTTTTCCTGTTCAGCAGGCGGGAGCTTCGGTGGCCCGGGTAATTTTACCGGCATTTTCTTCTTTCAGTGACGACAAAGAAAAATTGTCGGGGGCCTATCTTAAGCTCATGGCAACCAGCGCTCTTTTGACCCTTCCTTTTTTGGTGGTTATTCCATTTGTATCTCATGATGTGGTTGTTCTGTTCTTTGACCCAAGCTGGAAACCCCTGTCATCATTGTTCAGCATATTTACCCTGATGGCTTTGACCCAGGGAGTTTTTGCCCTTGGCAATCCCATTTTTTATCTGAGTGGCAAGGTTTCAACGCTGTTTCGTTTTTCTCTGATAAGTCGTTCTTCTGCAGTTTTGGTGTTGTGTTTTGTCATTTTTACCGGACAGGATATCGAATGGATAGCACTGTCATTTACCCTTGCCGCCACCTTCTTTGTGCTTCCGTTTCAACACCTGGTATTAAAAATGCTGGACATAGGATGTTCGAGGTTTTGGAAGTCAATTAAAAGAGCAGTCTTAGGGTGTATATTGATAGGGATAAGTTTAATTTTGCTTCATTTATTTACAGGGGCAATGGACAGGGGCACAGCCTTGTTATTAAAAATCATTGTTGCTTTGCTGGTCTATGCGGTGGTGGTGAAAAATGACCTGTTAGCCCTTGCGGGCGACATAAAGGGGAGATAGAAGGACGGAGATGATGCCAGAGGGACAAATTGTGAAAAGCCAGAAAGGGGGAGAAAATCAGTATCAAATTACTATAGTGTGAAAATTTTATACTATTTCCACCTATTTTTTAAAACAAGTTTGGAATATAATTTTGTTTTAAGCTATCAGTTAGAATAAAATATGGAGAAATTTCTTAAATTTTTAAAAATTTTGTGATATTTCCTTTTGTTTAAATGCTTTAAATTAAACAATATCAACTATCTTTGCGGCACCGTAGAAGGCAGCTAAGCCTGTTGATAAGCGGAGTTCGAAATAACCACTCAAATCATAAAACCATCAATCTAATATGGCTAATATAGGTCATCTGAAGACAGTAATCGGACCGGTTGTAGACGTAAGTTTTGCCGGAGAAGGATCAACATTACCTGAGATCTTTAGTGCATTGTGCATCAAAAGACCTTCTGGAGAAGACCTCATTTTGGAGGTTCAGCAACACCTGGGAGAAGACTCAGTAAGAGCAGTTGCCATGGATTCAACAGATGGTTTGGTTCGCGGAATGGAAGTCATCGACTTAGGTGCTCCAATTTCGATGCCGGTAGGAGAGGCCATCAAAGGTAGATTGTTTAACGTAGTAGGTGAGGCTATTGACGGTTTAAAGCCGGTATCAAAAGTGAATGGCAGGCCTATTCACTCTAAGCCACCGAGGTACGAAGATTTGTCGACCGACACTGAAATCTTATATACGGGTATCAAAGTAATCGATTTGATTGAGCCTTATGCAAAAGGCGGTAAAATTGGATTGTTTGGTGGAGCCGGTGTAGGTAAAACCGTTTTGATTCAGGAATTGATCAACAACATTGCCAAGGGATACGATGGAATTTCGGTATTTGCCGGTGTGGGCGAGCGTACCCGTGAAGGTAATGACCTGATGCGTGAGATGCTTGAAGCAGGTATCATCAACTATGGTGAGAAGTTTCTTCATTCTCTTCACGATGGAGGATGGGATCTTTCAGCTGTGAGCGATGAGGATCTGAAAAAATCAAAAGCAACGTTTGTGTTCGGACAAATGAACGAGCCACCAGGAGCGAGAGCGAGGGTAGCCCTTTCAGGTCTGACCATTGCAGAATATTACAGGGATGGCGATATGAATGATCCCAACGGAGGAAGAGACATACTTTTTTTCATTGACAACATCTTCCGTTTTACCCAGGCAGGTTCTGAGGTTTCGGCCCTTTTGGGAAGGATGCCTTCAGCGGTAGGTTATCAACCTACTCTGGCAACTGAAATGGGTTTGATGCAGGAAAGAATTACCTCTACCAAAAGAGGTTCTATTACTTCCGTTCAGGCTGTTTATGTTCCTGCGGATGACCTTACTGACCCTGCGCCAGCTACTACTTTTGCGCACTTGGATGCCACTACGGTATTGAGTCGTAAAATTGCTTCACTGGGTATTTATCCGGCGGTGGATCCATTGGATTCAACTTCAAGGATTCTTGACCCGGCCGTAATTGGTGAAGAACATTACAATACAGCGCAGGCAGTTAAAAACATTCTTCAGAGATACAATGAGTTGCAAGACATCATTGCCATCCTTGGTATGGAAGAGCTTTCAGAAGATGATAAACTGGTTGTACACAGAGCAAGGAGGGTTCAAAGATTCCTTTCTCAGCCTTTCCACGTAGCAGAACAATTTACTGGTATTGCAGGTGTATTGGTTCCCATTGAAGAGACCATCAAAGGATTCAATATGATCATGAACGGAGAATGCGACAGGTATCCTGAAGCAGCATTTAACCTCAAAGGATCAATTGACGATGTTATCAAGGCCGGAGAAAAAATGTTGGCAGAAGCCTAATCACCAAAGATCAATTGTAGAAAATGAACCTTGTAGTTTTAACCCCAGAACAAGAACTTTTTAACGGCGCTATTACTTCCGTTAAGGTTCCGGGTACAAAAGGGCAATTCGAGATATTAAAAGGCCACGCACCTATTGTTTCTTCACTCTCCGCAGGTGTAGTAAGAATTGTAGATGCTGCAGGACAAAAATCAGAAATAACTGTGGAAAAAGGATTTATAGAGGTGTTAAGAGATGAGGTTTCTGTGCTTGTTCAATTGGCGAAGAAATAAAACATTAACTCCTATTTTGCAGCAATGCTTTATGGATTAAAGTGAAGAGGGCTCTGATTTTTATCAGGGCCTTTCTTTTGAACAAAAAAAAACGGTGCAGCTTTCATCACCACACCGTCAACATTCGTAGTTCTTTTGATTTTAAGCAGATGCCTTCTCTCTCATGGCAAATGTATCGCCATACATCACCCGCATCTGCTCTTTTAATTCTTTGCGTGCAAAAAATATTCTGCTCTTTACCGTACCCAAAGGGAGATTTAACTCATCTGCTATCTCCTGGTATTTGAACCCATCATAATGCATTTCAAAAGGTATTCTGATAGAATCTTCCAATTGATTGATGATGCCCATTAACTCCTGCATAAACAGGTTTCTTGAACCTTCATTTTCAAGCGATACATTGCCTGAATTGAGATAGTATAAGTTATCTGTCGTATCAACAATCGTAGCAGACTTTACTTTCTTGCGATAGTTGTTGATAAATATATTTTTCATGATCGTAAACAACCATGCTTTAAAGTTGGTACCAGGCGTAAACTTGTCTTTATTGGTCAAAGCCCTGAAAGCTGTCTCCTGATATAGGTCCTTTGCCTCTTCCTGACTCTTTGTGAGGTTGTAGGCAAAAGAATGCAGCGAAGCATTTAATTGATTCAACTGACCATAGAATTCTATCGTAGACATTTTGTTTTATTTTTGGTGTTACAAAGATAATAAACTGTTTAATTTAAATCAAGAAATGATTAAACAAAAAGAATGAATCTAAATATAAATATACCTAACATATTGAAATTCAGACGCTATTTTTTTAATATTAATATTAATTTAACAGAATTTTCAAAAAATGCTGAAACAAACTGTCAACCTTACGACGTTTTAACCACATTTCTACCCTCCTTCTTTCATCTAAATCAGGGTGAACTGGCTTAACTTTGTCCCTTCATGCTTCAATCCTGTTACATTGACCAAGGTTTGGAAGCCGGCTGCGACGAAGCCGGTCGAGGTTGTCTGGCTGGTCCCGTATTCGCTGCCGCCGTAATTCTCCCCCACCATTTTCAGCACCCTACCATTAATGATTCAAAAAAATTGACTGCCAGGGAGAGAAAGGAGTTGAGGTCGTACATAGAAAAAAATGCCATCGATTTTGCCATTGGCTCAAAAGATCACCAGCAAATTGACCAGCTGAACATTCTCAGGGCCTCTATTTTATCCATGCACCAGGCTGTTGAAAACCTAAAAATGGTGCCCGACAGACTCTTAATTGATGGCAATCGGTTTTATCCCTATGGCCAACTTCCTCATTTTTGTTTTGTGAAAGGGGATGGTAAATATCTGTCTATCGCGGCAGCCTCCATCCTTGCCAAAACCTATAGAGATGAATACATGGAAGCCATGGAACTCCAATATCCGGGTTATGGCTTTGCTGAGCATAAGGGCTACCCAACGGCTGCCCATCGCCAGGCCATTGCCAAATTGGGTCCGTGTCCAATACACAGAAGGTCGTTCCGCCTGTTACCTTTAGTGCCTAATCTTTTACTTTTTAATGAAGCTACTCAATGATGAAACTGCATTCTTTTGTATTCAATGATTTCGAAGAAAACACCTACATCTTGTACGATGAATTGACCCGTCAATGTATTATTATTGATCCGGGCAACAATGGCACGGCAGAGAATGGTGAAATGGCTGCCTTTATTGAAGGCCATCAGCTCCAGCCAACACAGCTAATTAATACCCATTGCCACATCGATCATGTGCTGGGCAATGCCTGGGTGCAGTCAAAGTACGGCTTGTACCCTGTAGCCCACAGAGGAGAAATCCCTGTTTTGGCCTCGTGTGAGCGGGTAGCACAGATGTATGGCATTCCCTATATTCCATCGCCTCCGATTGCCGACTTTTTGGATGAAGGAAACATCGTGCATCTAGGGGATAATAAATTAGAGGTTTTATTTTGCCCTGGGCATTCTCCTGCCAGCATTTGCCTTTATTGGAAAGAGGGCAAAAAACTGATTGCCGGCGATGTACTTTTCCACAGGAGTATAGGTCGCACCGACTTACCGGGGGGTGATTACGATACCCTTATCGAAAGCATCAACTCGAGGTTGATGGTTCTGCCCGATGATGTGGAAGTGTACCCCGGCCACGGCATTCCCACTACCATTGGTGAGGAACGCAGTTTTAATCCTTTTTTAAATCCCTGATTATGAATTTTAATACAAAACGCGGTTACTATTTGTGTCTATTTTTGATTCAACTTTTATTTGGTCTATTCATTCCAATAAGTAGGGCCCAGCTCACCATCAGGGTCACCAGCTGGCCATCTCAACCTTCGTCACCTGAAATTTACCTGGCTGGCAATTTTAATGGCTGGAACCCCGGCCTTACTGGCTATCGGCTCAAGTTGGATTCAAGCGGAGTATATACCATCACCATCCAACCCTCCCCTGCAAATCTCGAATTTAAGTTTACCCGCGGGAGTTGGGCAACGGTAGAAAAAAATGCGGCAGGTCAGGACATTGCCAATAGAAAATTTACCTATAATGGAGGCCCTGCCACCCTCAATCTCGTCATTGCAGCCTGGGGAGGCAGCCAGCCATCAACTGCCTCTGCCAATGTTTTTTTATTAGACGAAAAATTCCCTGTTAAAAGTCTGCAAAGAAACAGAAAGATATGGTTATACCTCCCACCGGATTACCATGTTAGTCCAGACAAAAAGTATCCTGTGATCTATATGTTGGACGGACAGAATGTATTTGACAAGGCAACATCATTTTCAGGTGAATGGAGGGTAGATGAAACCTTGGACAGCCTCTTCCAAAAAGGAGATGGAGGCTGTATTGTGGTGGCCATTGCCAATGGAGAAGCGCTCCGAATCAATGAGTATTCTCCCTGGATCAATGTCCAATACGGGGGAGGTGAGGGAGCAAAGTTTTTGTCGTTTCTCACAGACGAACTCAAACCCTATATTGACCAGCACTACAGAACAAGGCCTGAGGCAGATCAAACTGCCATCATGGGGAGTAGCATGGCGGGTCTTTTTAGCTTTTATGCCGGATTTGAAAGACCCGATGTTTTTGGTCGACAGGCCCCAATGTCAACTTCTTTTTGGTTTGCGCCGGTGGTATTTGATTGGATTAAAGACAAAGTGCCGCCTAGTACCGACATAAAAGTATACATGACCGTAGGAACCAAAGAGGGAGGCAGCCAGCTTAGCGATATGCAAAAAATGTACAATCTTATTTTGCAGGAAGGTTTTGCTACCGCTAAGATCAAATCAGATAGCGATGCCAATGAAGGCCACAATGAGCAATATTGGAGTAAAAAATTTCCGGAAGTATATCAGTGGTTGATGAAAGAAAGTACTGTTTTTGCTTCAGGATATCCAAAGGCGGATAAAAAGTACATTCATTGTCAGGATTCCACCTGCTATTTAAACGGGACAGACTGTGAAGGCTGTGAAGTGGAAATTTTAGATCTTGCCGGTAAACTGATTGTCCGTAAAAGACTGGATGAAAACCTATCCTGGATCATGCCGGATCTGAAGGTAGCCATTATGAAGATAGTGAGCAGTAAAGGGGTGGTCTACTCGGAAAAATATTTTTCAGGCAGGTAGACTCTATTTGAGCTTCACCTGACCCCTTGTATATTTTAGTGCCGCAGTGATAAAGGCATCTTCTTTGCCCGCTTCTTTGGCCTGGGCAATAGGGTCTCCGTTGCTTTTTAAGTATTGCCAGCTTTGTTTCAATATACCAGCCACCTTGTTCTTTATTTTGTTGTTTGGAACATAGGTTGGATCGGTATTTTTTAAATACACCAAATACGATGCAGTGAGGGCATTGATATCGGCTTCTTTTTCCAATGTTATTTTTCCTTGCAACATTTGGGTGCACAAAAATGGCATCACCTGACTTTGTAAGAATTGAAATTCATGGCCATATTCTATGGAATCACCGGCAATGAATATTTCTGGATCAATGCCACCACCTCCATATACTGGTCTTCTAAGATTCAGTGTGTGAAATATTTTTTTCTTACTTTCGGCATCCCTTGTATTGGCTTCAAAGGGTGATCTTTGGTATACTTCATCTTCGTAACTGGCCAGGTCTGTGATCTCTTTTTGGATAGACCGTCCACTGGGTGTAAAATAGCGTGCAGTGGTCAGCCTGATGGCACCTCCATTGGACAGTGGAAACTGTTCCTGTACCAAACCTTTTCCATAGGTACGTCTGCCTATGATGATGCCCCGGTCATGGTCCTGGATCGCCCCGGCAATGACCTCAGAACCCGATGCAGAATACTCATCCACCAATACGGCAATCTTACCAACGTTAAAAAATGTTTTACCATTGGTGAGATAATCCTGTCGTTGTGCATTCCTGCCTTCCGTAAATACGATTATTTTTTCGTTCTCTTTGATGAGCTGATTGATGATTTTAGTAGCCTGTGGCAGATAACCTCCCGGATTTCCTCTTAGGTCAAGAATCAGATTTTTAGCCTTTTCTTTTACAACCAGCTTCTCCAGGTTTTCCATAAACTCCTGGTAGGTATTACTGCTAAATTGTTTGATCTGAATATAGGCGGTGGAGTCGTCAATTTTGTAAGCCACATCTGCAGAGTGGATGGCAATCTGATCCAGACTTACGTTTTTGATCAAACCCTGGGGTACTCCCTTTCTTTTGATTTCAAGCTTCACACTTTGATTGGAAGAGCGCAGCCGCTCTCTGATGGCATCAAATGACATTTTTACACCCGCCACCAGGGTATCATCGATGGCAATGATCTGGTCCAGCTGTTTCAAACCAGCTCTATCGGCCGGTGAGCCTGAAACAACTTTTAGAATGACAACCGTATCCTGAATGTAATAACTTTCTATGCCGATACCTTTGAAGCTGCCATCCATGGTTTCATTGACCTCTTCCAATTCTGCCGGACTTAAATAGATCGAGTGGGGATCCAACTTTTTGATGATGGCCTTAATGGCTTCTTCCATGAGGGTATCGGGAGTTATTCCATCAACATAGCGGGATTCAATAAAACGGATAACTTCTTCGACTCTTCCAAGGCTGACAAAAGAGGAGTCCACTTTTTTTACCAACCGCTCTGTTTTGTCGTTCATCTTATAACCCAGCAGCATACCCACAGACATCATGATAGCCAATAGAAATGGCTGCCAAATCTCATACTTTTTGGGGTTGATGTTTTGCTCTTCGTTATTTTCCTGAACCATTAACAGCTATAATACATATTCCTTGCCAAAACCTGCAATGAGCAGGGGAAGGGGTGATTTTTTCAAAAAAAAATGTTCCAACTCCATGCCCTTGACTTGATTTACAATGAAGACAGTCCCAGGATAATCATTCGGTGGTGTGAATCCACTTGCTTAGATTGCTGCAATCCATGTAAAGGAGGTCTACATCAATGTAGGCTTTTTTCATTTTATCCTCAATCCAGGTATTGAAATACTGCGATTTTTTACTCTCTTTGGCATAGTAAGAAATTTTGTCGTAATCCTGCTTCAGGTTGGCCTGATGGGGCTTTGATTTGGATTGCAGTTTCAACAATCGGTACATTTTGTCTCCTTTCAGATCCTTAAACTCTATGACCTTGGATAGGTTGCCAATTGCCAGTTTGTCAATGGCAAAGTAGGTTTCAGGGTCCAGGTCTTTGGTTTCAAAGTAATTGGTACCGGTATTGGGATTTTTCATTTTGCCATTATTCGAATAGCTGGGCAGGGTTTTGAGTGAGAATTTTTTAACTGCCTGTTCAAAGCTCAAACTATCAGAGCTGATGAGTACTCTTATTGAGTCCAGTTTCTGTTTGGCCAGGTCTCTGTCTGCCTGGGTGATGTCAGGAGAAATTAAAATGTGTCTGGCACGTACGCTGTTTCCCTTTCTTTCCATCAGTTGGATGATGTGAAAACCAAATTCTGTTTCGACCACGTCTGACACTTCATTGGGTTGAAGGGTAAATACAGCGGCTTCAAATTCGGGTACATAGATCCCTCTTTTGGCAAAACCAAGGTCTCCTCCTCTTTTGGCCGATTCTGTATCTTCAGAATATTTGGTAGCCAGTCCGGCAAAATCTTCTCCTTTTGTGATTCTTTCTTTCAATTCATTGGCCAGGTCAAGTGCCAATTTTTTTTCTGTTTCGTTGACTACCGGTGTAACTACGATTTCGCCCAATTCAACTTCTGAACTCAGATAAGGCAAACTGTCTTTTGGTATGCCGTTGTAAAACTCAATTACCTCTGCTGGCGTTATGGTTACGTTGTCTATCAATTTAGACTGCATTCTTTCAGCCAGTAGTTTTTGGCGCTGATCTTCTCTGAATCGCTCCTTCATTTCACCAATGGTGGCGCCGTAGTAATCCTCAAAAAACGCCTCGTCTCCATTCATTTGACGCAAAATAGACTCAAACCTGAAATTAAGTTGACTTTCTACTTCTTCCTCTGTTACTTCCACACTGTCAAGCTTGGCCTGGTAAACAATGAGTTTTTGGGCGATCAGATTTTTTAAAATCTCACACTTTGCATCCCCATTGATTTTGGCTTTTGAAGCAACCATGTAGGCATATTCGTCTTCTACTTCGGAAAGTAAAATATTTTCTCCCCCTACCCGTGCTACCACCTTATCAACCAGATAAGTCTGGGCAGATAGTTGGGGTACTGCAATCAGGGTCATAATTATGATAAAAGCGATTCTCATGTCTTTAGAACAATTTTTGAACATCCGGCTGATGGATGTCCCAATGAAACGATTGAAAGCGCAAAATGCCTCTGACAAACCGTTAAATTATTTATAAACTCATTTTCCTAACCTTCCGGCTCCAGGTAAAGCTTCACTTTTGAACTACCGAATTCTTTATCAAAGAGCTGTTGTTTTTTCTGTTTTAGTAACTTTATTTTTCTTTCGTTGAGGATTACCTTTTCAATCTTAGCCTCAATGTATTCAAAAGGGGGGACTTTATCTGCTGATGCATAGCGAAAGATGCGTATAAAATACTCGTCGTCCTTGTATTTTTTACGCATTTCTTTGTTTTCTCCATACCATGACCTGCTCACAAAATTTTTGGGCAAAAGGGTTTCCAATTGCGAAATGGTCTTCCAAGTATCACCATCCAAATCGCTGTAATCGGCTTGATTGTTACAAAAAATGGTAATGGATTCTAAATCGCCCTTTTTCCAGTCTTTGTAAAAATTGTCAAGTGATTTGGTGGTCCTTGCAAACCTTACTACCCTGTATTTGGCTATGGCTTCTGGCAGAATAAATTCATCGGAATGCTGATTGTAATATTGTTGTTTTTCTTCTTTGGTTACCAGGGTATCCAACAACTCTGTTGCCAGCTTGGTCTCATAATTATACAAGAGTAGGGAGGAACGATAATCGTCGATCATTTTTTCAAGGTTGATGTCTTTAGGCAGGTTTTTTTCTGCTTCTAAAATCATTAGCTGATCCTTGACCCAATTGTTGACAACCCCTTTTAAAATCCGGATGGAGTCTTCAGGAGAACTGCCCGCTTGTAGCAAATTGGATACATCGGTTTCGTACAACTTCCTGCTCCCTACTTCTGCCAACATCTTGCCCTTGGATTTATCCGACTCACCTCCGCTGCCAAAGCTGTTGCAGGCGGTCAGGCAAAAAACAAGATATATGATAGAAGGTAGCTTCAAAATATTTATTTCACCATTTTTTTGAGCACCACATCCATGACCTCTATTTTATAGGCGGCCATCAACTCTTTCATCCATTCTTTTTCAAGGTAGTCCTGGTAATCAGCAACTACATAACCCCTTGCTTCTTTTAAAGTCTTGTTTCTTACCGGCTGGATTTGTGAGATCCTGGAAAAGATAAACCCTTCCCCAGATTCAGCTTTTACCACCGGGCTTTGAAAATTGAGCTGCCAGGTCATATTGGCAAATCGTGGGTTTTGTTTTTCAAGGGTCTCTTCCACAAAGCTGACGATTTGACTTTTTTTGTTGAATTTTTTCATCACTTCCTGGGGATCTTTTTTCATGGCCATTTTAGCCACTTTTTCTGCTTCTTTGGCATCGGTCGTTTTGACGGTAAAAGTGACCAGGCTTCCCTTTTCTTCAGTTTTATAATTATCCTGGTACTTGTGGTGGTAGGCAGCCAGGCCAACGGTGTCTTGATTAGCCCTGTCCCATACAGCTCTTTTTGTTGCTTCAAACAATAAGATACCTTCTTCGTACTCGCGCATAAGGGCTTTAAAATCCGGATATTTTACTTCCAATAGCTTTTGCTCATAGTCAATGGCTTTTTCGTCGCTAAACTCCATCAACAGGGCAGTGGCCACTTCTTTGACAGCGGTTGCATTTTTATCATATTTCAACCTTGACTTGGTATTCTTTTTACAAAAACTGGCAAAGTCAGCCACCGTATGGTGGGTGTCGCCGCCAAAGCTGATCAACCTATCGCGCATGCCATCGGCATTGAGATCGGGTGTCCATTTGAAGCTGAGAAATTCTTCGTTGAGGGTAGCTGCAAATTTGTTGAAAACAGCGTCATTTTGTGCATAGCCCGATGCTTTTTTGATGTCTTCTACCAATCGTTTTTTGGCAATGTTAAATCTCTCATCTTTTTTTATTCTGGGCTCATACATCTTTTTGAAGGAGGCGAAATCTTCTTTGGCATTCATTTTTTTGATGCGTTTGATGATGTGCCACCCTGCCTTGGTGTGGATGGGCTTGCTGATATCACCATCTGCATTGAGGGCAAAGGCAGCGTCTTCAAAGGCTGTATCATAGGTATTGATTCCAAAAGCGGGAAGATAGCCACCATTTTGTGCCGTCTGTTTGTCTTCTGAAAACTGTGCCGCAATTTTACCAAAGTCTGCCCCAGCCAACAGCTGTTGATAAGCATCTTCGATTTTCATTTTAGGCTCATCACTTTTGTCGATGTTTTTAATCAAAATGTGTGCTACGCTGATGATGCCACGCGAAGGCCTCTTGGCCACTACTTTAATTAGATGATAACCCAGCTTAGATTTGATGGGTTCTGAAATTTTGTTGAATGGCAGGCTGTACAAGGCATTTTCTACTTCATAAAAACCTTCTGGCAACATGGCTGTAAAATAACCGAGATCACCTCCGTTGACTGCAGTACCCTTATCGTCGGAGTATTCTTTGGCAGCAGCTTCAAATGCTTTGCCCATTTCAATTTCCTTTTTGATCGTCTGAATGCGAGCCAAAGCTGCCTGTTTTACAGAGTCAGCAGCTTTATCAGGTGCACTCACAAGGATGTGGCTAAACTGTACATCCTCTTTTTGTCTGTCCTGTAATTGTTTGAGCAGGTGATCCATGATCTCCCTGTCGGTCAGGTAAGAATTGGCCAATTGGCGTTTGTATCCATTCAGCTCGTCGTTGAGGGATTGGATGGTATCCAACTTCAGGGTCCTGGCCCTTGCTACTTTTAATTTGAAACGAGAATACAGGTCAAGGTATTCTCTGATGCTCTTTTCAGAATAATTGGCTTCTTTACCATTGTTTTTTTCATAAATGTATTTGAATTCGCCAACGGTAACGGGTCTGTTGTCAACCTTCATCAATACTTCGTCGTCTGCCTGAGCAAAGGCGAAAATGGAAGTGAGGCTAAGTAGAAGTGCAAAAAGCAACTTTTTCATCATGGATCTTTAAATTTGGAACGCAAAAATAACGGATTTATCCAATAAGTTATTCTATTCATGCCCTATTTATGGGCATTTCGGTATCTGGATGGCACTTTCAACACTAACTTTCTCCAAAGGCAGTCTTTCCTGAAGATTTCCTCGCTACTTATTTTATTTTTGTCGGCAATGCCGGCTATTTAACTTTTGTCGTTTGACCTTTGTTTTTTAGCTTTGACAAACATTTGAAGTCGGGATTATCCTGACGGGATTGACCAATAATTGTATCTGAAATAAATGAAATTGACAAATATTAATTGGCTTAGGGGTTTGATGGCAGCCTGCCTGTATTTGTTATTTCTGCCTTCATCGTACTGTCAAAAGGTTAATATTTCGAGAGACATCAATGTCAGAAACGATTTGTCGTATGATATTCTGCATGCAGAGGACAATGTGCTATTTTTTCGCGACAAGGGCTCTGAGTTTTATTTCGACATTTTTGATGAAAACATGGAGTTTAAGAGGTCGGTCGAGATATTATTTGAAGAAAGGCGACCCGCCATCGAAAACATCCATGCCATCGACAGTTTTATTCAAATGGTTTACGCATACCGGGAAGGACCTGATTATGTCAGTCGGATGGTCAGGTATGACAAAAAAGTAAACCTCATAGATTCGATGGAGTTGATCAGAGGACCCTTTTTGTTTTCTCCTGGCGAAATGAGGTCTGTTCTTTCTGATGACATGTCCAAACTGGCCCTCTTTACCATCGACAAGGCCCGACTTTTTGCCGTTGTGGTTGATACCAGAAAAATGGAAATTTTAACGGCGGGTGACATCGAAGTGCCCGACTATAGGCTGTATGATCAGTTTCAGGAAGCAGGTGTTTCAAATCTGGGTCAGCTGTTTTTCCTTTTCGAAAAAAACAATGAGTCGTGGGATAAAGAAAAACACATGATGCGCCTGGTGATGTCTGAATTGGGGCAGACTTATCTACACGACCTTACCTGCATCAATACCGTAAACAGCGGGGTAAAAATGGCAATTGACAATGTGAACCAGAGGCTTACCATTGCCGGTTTATATGGTTCCAAAAGTCAAAATGAAACTGAAGGTTATATGGTCTTTAGTGCTGCCATTGCTAATCTGAGGCAGCCTTCATTACACGATATTCAAACATTTCCCTATGATGAAAATATCCTGGTAGACCTCAATGGAGTAGAGAAAAAATCCAAAAAAAACCTGTTGTTTGATTTTTATATCAAGACCCTTGTCCACAGGGCCGACGGCGGTTTTATTATGATTGTAGAACTTCAGCGGGAGTATGCGCGTAGAAATGTAGGACTTTCCAACTTTGACCGCTCCATGGCAGCCAGCCGTGGATATGTAGACTATTATAGCGAAGACCTCATACTGTTTTCCATTCAACCCGATGGCAGTTTGTTCTGGAGAAAAATTTTGTTTAAAAAACAATTCAGCCAGGATGATGAGGGTATTTACTCTTCCTTTTTTATCATGAAAGTTCCTTCGCAGATGCACTTTATTTTCAATGATGAAATCAAAAACAACAACACGGTAAGTGAGTACGTCATCGACCCTCTTGGCAACTATAGAAGAAACAGCCTGCTGAGCACAGAATATAAAAACCTGAAGCTAAGGTTTCAGGACGCCGTACAAACCTCCTCACAATCCTTTGTGGTGCCCAGTGAAAAGAATGGACGAATCAACCTCGTAAAAATTACCTTTTAACCGGTTTTTTCAAGCCCCCGATGCGTCCCAAATTTCTCTAAAATACTGATTATTGAGAAAATTCAGAATAAAAATCTACAAATTTTATCATTTTAGAATAAAATTTCTAAAAAACATAAAAAACCTGTTTTTGAAAGAAATTTTGCGATTGGGGCTACGGAATCCTATAAATCTTGTAATCACATTTATTTTGATATGTAAAGTATTGGAAATTATGGGACTATAACGATTGATTGTCAATGCATTTTAATCAAAAAATTAGAAACGGGGTGTATGACATCTGTCAATAAAAACTTACCTTTGCCAGACTTTTTAAAAAACAATCTTTTCTACGGTATTGCCGGGAGATGAGATTGAATTATTGAATACTTAGTAAACAATACTACAGAAATGGCATTGATTGGAAAAATCAGGAAAAACTTTTGGATAGTACTTATCCTTCTCGCCATGGCACTTGCATCTTTCATTTTAATGGATGTGATGGGGTCAAGAAAAGGTGGTGGCAGTGTATTTAACCAAACCATAGTGGGTAAGGTAGCAGGCCAAAAAATTGACTATCTGGAATTTGAAAAAACAGAAAGAGCATTGTACAGTGGCAGCGATGATGTTTATGGTCGCAGGCAAATGTTGTGGAACTACCTGTTGGAGAAAGCCCTTGTGGAGAAACAAGTAGAAGAACTTGGCCTGGGCGTAAGCAGGGAGGAGCTGATGGAATTGCAATTTGGCAATAACCTCAGTTCAGTTATTCAAAACAACTTCCGTGACCCAAATACAGGTCAGGTCAACAGACAACAATTACTTCAGTTTAAGCAAGCCCTGGAAACAGGTCAGGAGTTGGCTCCTGAGTTCAGAAATTTCTGGGCTGAGCAGGAAAAACAAATTGTCAAAACTGCCCTACAGGATAAGATCAACAATTTGGTGATCAAGTCTATGATCGTACCCAAGTGGCAGGCAGAGGTGGTGAATCAACTCAACAACGACAAGCTGACCATAGAATTTGTAAGGGTTACTTATGACAAAATCCCAAATGATCAGGTGAAATTGACAGATGAGGATTACAAAAACTTTATGTCCAAGTCACCGGCCAAGTATTCTACAACAGAAGAGACACGTCTGATTGACTATGCTACCTTTTCAGTGTTGCCTACTTCAGTAGATTCAGCAGCTGTAAGGAATAGTCTGGCATCTTTGAAAGAAGAATTTAAATCAACCAACAACGATTCTCTTTTTGCGACTACCAATGGAGGTGGACTTTCACCTACCTACGGCAAGATTGATGATCTTACCGGTAAGCTAAAAGACAGCCTTCCTTCTATGTCTATTGGTTCAGTAATGGGCCCCTTTGTAGAAGGTACCAACTATGTGTTGGCTAAACTGGTTGACAAAAGGGTATTACCCGATTCAGTAAAGGCACGTCATATTTTGAGAAGGGCAAATCCAGGCGATGTTGCCGGACTGGCCAAGGCACAAAAGACCATCGATTCTTTAAAAGTGTTACTTACCTCCGGTGCCGCAAGGTTTGATTCACTGGCTACCAAAAACAGTGAAGACACCGGTTCAGCCATCAAAGGTGGTGACCTCGGTACCTTCGCACAAGGAGCCATGGTTAAACCTTTCAACGATGTATGTTTTATCAATGGTACCAAAGGAAATTATTACAGTGTGACAACTCAGTTTGGTGTTCACCTGATTGAAATCCAGGATCAGAAATATGTCGACAAGTCACCTAAGTACAAAATAGCACTTATTCCGGGAGCCATCGTTCCGACTCAGGAAACACAAGATGCTATCTATGATAAAGTGTCTGCCATCCTTTCTAAAATTAAAACCATTGATGATTTCAAAAAAGCAGCAGAAGCAAATCCTGAAATCAAATTACAGACAAGCAGGGCATTAAAGGCCAATGACTATACCATTCCAGGTTTCCCAGGTGGCGAAACTTCAAGGTCTATCATCAAATGGGCATTTGACAACGATGCCAATGAAGTTTCACCTGTGATGTACAGCTTCCAGGATGAAGTTAACTTTTACACCAAAAACTTTGTGATAGCAGGAGTAAAGGCGGTGAACAAACCAGGTTTGATGTCAATCGAAGAAGCAAAGGCGAGTTTGGAATTCCAGGTTAAAAATGCCAAAAAAGCGGAAATGCTGGCAGCCAAAATCAAAACCACTGATCTCTTCCAATTGGCAGCAGAATATGGAACTACTGTTGATACAGCAAGCGTAAGTTTTGCTGGTGCATTTATAGAAAGCATTCAGACAGCTGAACCAAAAGTGGTTGGAAAGGCATTTGGCATGGAGCAGGGAAAAACTTCCGGACCCATCGAAGGCACTACCGGTGTTTTTGTGGTAAAAGTAGTTGAAAAAATTCCTTCTGTGCTTGAAAACTCCAACCTGGCCATGATCAAATCCAGCATTGCCAATTCTGGTAGAAGTGGTGCCGGTTACAGACTCTGGGAAGCGATCAAGAAAAAATACGCTCCTGAAGATTACAGATCTAAGTTCTTCTAGAATGGATTTAAAATAAATTTATTGAAGGGCCACCCCAAAAGGGTGGCCTTTCTTATTTAATTTTTTACTCACAATAAACAATTTACAAACCATGAAAAGGGTTACAGGTATTGGAGGCATTTTTTTTAAGTGTAAGGACCCTGGTCTTACCAAAAAATGGTACGCCGACCACCTTGGCATTCAAACCGACCAGTATGGAGGTTGTTTTGAGTGGAAATCAGAAAACGGTACAGCCGGACATACGGTTTGGAGTCCTTTTGATAGTCAAACGCAGTATTTCCAACCCTCTGCTTCCACTTTTATGGTCAATTACAGGGTGGCCGATCTCGAAGCCTTGCTTCCCATTCTAAGAGCCGAAGGGGTAGAACAGGTGGGCGAGATGGAAGTCCATGAATACGGAAAATTTGCCTGGGTCCTCGATCCCGATGGACATAAAATAGAGCTGTGGCAACCGCCGGTTGGTTTTGAAGATCAATGCGGTGTCATTCAAAAAAGTGAGTAGATATCATCGCATAATAGTGCGCAATACTTCCAACGAACGGATGGGTCGAAATCCCTCCAGATGACAGCCATAGTAACGCAACAAGTCATCGGTCAACTGCTCTTTGTCTTGTTTTGAACCTGGCAAACTTGCGGTCCTTTTGCCTTCTAAAATGTGAAATAAAATGTGGCTGGGCCCTTCGCCTACCAGGTGCGCCGGGTCGTGGTGAGATTCGGTATACCGGCCATGGAGCAAATGAAAACAAGGTTTTTTCACTTCATAATTGGGCAGTGGTCCAAAGCCCAGCAGGGTGGTAAGGTCTACCAGAAAATAAAGATAAAAGTCCGTCAGGCCGTGTTGATCAATGGCATCCAGGGCAAGAAATCTTTCTTTTAAAAATTGGTAGAGGGCTTGATTTTCTTCTCTTTCCTGAACTGCATTTCGAACGCATTCAATGAGAAAAATACCTACAGAGGTGTAAATGACATCGAGTCCCAACCTTTTATAATGAACCGCATATTGGTATTCTTTGGTTCGGCATAATGCGTCGGCTTCCTTGTTGTAATAGGAAAGTAAAAGAACATTCATCACCTGAAAGGCTGAGCTGCCGGATTTATTGCGGGTACTTCTTACGCCATTGACAATGATGCTACGGATACCATCTTGTTGGGTAAATACTTCTGCAATGATGCTGGTTTCACCATATTTAAGGGTTCTGAGTACAATGGCCTCGGTTTCTGTAATTAACACGGTTCTGTTTTTTTCAAAACTCCCATCCCTCTTCGATGGGAGGGATCTTATATTTTTTTTTCGTCCTTACCCTGTCCACCTGTCTTTCAAAGATAAGACGGGCGATGCTTTCGTGGGGTGGTATGATGTGTTTCAACTTCAGCATTTCATTGATCCTTTTCATGCTTATGTCAAGTCGATAGAGATAGCTGAGCAGCAGGTCTTTGTCGTTTTCCAAAAGATCATTGACCCTTTGAGCAATCATACCGATAAGTGCTTCACGTCCATCAATGCTGGTTTCATCTACCCCCAGGTTTTGACAGATCAACTGAAGGGCTTCTTGTTCTTCGGGTCCTTTATTGAGGTCTTCATCCATGTTCGGGGTCGCTTATCTGGGTTTGTAGCCCAATGATTTCTTCAAAGTGTTTGCGGTCATTCGAAAGACGGGGTATTTTGTATTGGCCCCCCATTTTGTTTTTTAGTTTTAACCAGTGATGAAATAAGCCTCTGGGTGCAATATGAACCTTAAGGCGCTCCAGGGCCAGGTCGGCCGTTCGTTTGGCATCGTAATCTGAATTGATCTGTCGAAGACTTTGATCCAGCTCCAATTCAAATTCTTCCAGATTGGCGGGAACTTGTTCAAACTCTATAAGCCACTCATGATATCCGCGATTATTGTCGTCGAGATAACAAGGGGCTACCGTATATTCTTTGAGACCCAGCTTTAATTTTTCAAGGGTCATAGACAAGGCTTTGTCGGTGTCGCCAATCATTACTTCTTCACCAAAGGCATTGATGTATTGTTCTATTCTGCCGGTCACTTTGATTCTGTGAGGGTGCAGGGTAGTAAACCGTACCGTATCTCCAATAATGTACCTCCAAAGGCCACTGCAGTTGGTAATTACCAAAACATAATCTGTATCAGTTTGTACTTCTGTAAGATCAAGGGTTTTGAGGTGGGCATCTTCTTTTCCCAGCTCACTCAGTGGTAGAAACTCGTAATAGATGCCATTGTCGGCCAACAAACGCATGCCATCTTCTCTGGTATCTTGTACCGCAAAGTAGCCCTCTGAAGCATTGTATGCTTCAATGTAAGTAAAGTACTTTTTGGGAATAAATTTTTTAAAGGTTTCTTTATAGGGATCAAAATTTACCCCTCCGTGCAGGTAAAAACTGAGGTTGGGCCATACCTCGAGAATGTTGGACTTTCCGGTTATTTGTAAAATCTTATTGAACAAAACAATGTTCCAGGTAGGTACACCTCCAAACATAACTACATTTTCATCAATGCATTGTTTGCATATCCTGGCTATCTTTTCTTCCCAATCGCTGAGCAGGGCAACGCTAAAATCGGGTGTGTAAAATGGCCGGCCAATAAAGGGAATGGTTTTGATCATGATGGCGGAAACATCGCCTACCAAAATATCCCTATTACTGGCAAAGGGATGAAGGCTGCCACCCATGATCAGACTTTTGTGCTTAAAAATTTCAGCTCCCGGATCCTGGTGGTAAATAAAAGCAGTAGTATCCCAGCTCGATCGAATCAGATTGGATCTCAGGTAGGCATTGGAAATCGGAATGAACTTACTTCTTTGGTGGGTAGTGCCACTCGATTTGGCAAAATACTTGAGCTGACCGGGCCAAAGTACATCCGACTTTCCCAACATCATGTCATTGATCCGGGATACCAGGTCCTGGTACCTAACAAGTGGAATTTGTTCTTGAAATTGTTTCCTTGATCTGATCGAAGAGAAGCCATATTGTCGGCCATATTCTGTATCGGCAGCTTCTGAAAGCAGGAGTTTTAATAGTTTTTCCTGGTTTTGGTGCACCTGCTGACCGGCTCGCTCCAGCTGTTTAAAACGCAGGGCAAGGTATTGGGCTATAATATGGTTAAACAATGAGCCGGACATTTGTACAATGTGTGCCACAAATTAACGATAATAAGCTCATAATTTATAGTGCTTCCAGGGCAGTAACTGCCAAATATTTATCATGAGGAAAGGAGAAAGTCCTAACCGATTGATTTATTTGTCAGAATCGGAAGCCTCCGCAAAGGGAAATAGTCGAAATTTTGGAGCTTTTGTGCCCCGTATACAGGTTGTACAGGCCGTGGTCGTAATCCAGGTCCAGGTCAAAAGAACCAATGGTTAAACCCAGGCAGGTACTCAGTCCTGCTATGCCTTCGTTGATTTTTGTATATCCGTTGGCAGCCAATCTGGCGTCATTGTTAATCCAGTTTTGGTCGTAGTCGTTTACAAAGAGCAGCGTACCCTGAAATTTGGTCCTCAATGTGGTGCGTGAAGAAAGTTTTTTAAGATCAAATCCCAGTCCAATTTTTCCACGAAAGTAAACCAAGTCATCACCCCCAATAAAATTCCATTTTTTATTGGCTACTAAGTCAAAGGTGCCGTATTCTCCCGTCAACATAAAATACATAAAATCAGAATTGAGGCGGGCATTGGCACCAATCACATAACCAAAGTGAGCTTCACCTCCCGCAGTTACCACATTGTCGCCAGAGAAGGCAACGGAAGGACCCACATAAATGGTCATGCCGGCCTGACCCCATAATTTGGCAGTTGCCGTGGAGATCAAAAAAGCCACCAATAAAATGGCGGTATACCTGATTTTAATTATTTTATTCATGTTGTACAATGGAGGTCAAAGTTAGCCAGCCCATCAGACTTACCCTAACTTTACCCAGCCTTTTGCATTTGGTTTACACTTTTTTTAATTCTACTCAGGCCTGTCACTTCAATCCATTCCTTTCTTATGGTTGTAACTCCATATTTCAGAATAATATTTTGTGCATTTCGTGAATATTTTTGGTATTCAGAATTTTATATTGAAAAAAATGGTAATAATTAGCTACAAAAAACGACAACAATGGCCGGTATATGCCTAATTTCGCATCAAATCCTGCCATGGTAAACTATAGTAAAAAAGTGTTGGAAAACGGTCTGACCGTAATTGTCCATGAAGATTTTTCCACCCCATTGGTGGCGATCAATATGTTGTACAAGGTAGGATCAAAAGATGAAATGCCTGAAAAAACGGGCATCACTCACTTATTTGAGCACCTGATGTTTGGCGGTACCCACGATGTACCCGATTTTGACGAACCCATCCAGCAGGCAGGTGGTGAAAACAATGCCTTTACCAACGCCGACATCACCAATTTTTACGATGTTTTGCCAGCTGAAAACCTGGAAATTGCCCTTTGGCTGGAGGCCAACAGAATGGAGCGACTTAAGCTCAACAAAAAAACGCTGGAGACACAGAAAAAGGTGGTTATAGAAGAGTTTAAAGAAACCTGTCTCAACGAACCCTATGGCGATGCCTGGCACCACTTATCCGCGTTGTCTTACCATGTTCATCCGTACAAATGGCCGACCATTGGGGCAGACGTAAGCCATATAGAAGCCATCCAGCTGGAAGACACGATGGATTTTTATAAAAAAAACTATGGGCCTTACAATGCCATCCTGGTATTGAGTGGCAGTATTGGTGTAGAGGCTGGTTTTGACCTGGCCCAAAAATGGTTCGGCCACATTCCCGGAAGAGAAAGAGAGCCCCTTCAGTTTAGCCCGGTTGAGATCCTGGATAAAAAAGTTCACAAAACGGTGTACGGTGAAGTACCCTCTCCGGCCATTTATTTTGCCTTCAAAATGAAGAACAGGCTCGACAGGGATTTTTACATAGCAGATTTGATATCTGATATCCTTTCCAGCGGAAGGTCGTCAAGATTTTATCAGCGTTTGATCAAAGAGCAGCAGCTGTTTAGCTACATCGATGCTTATATTTCCGGTACTACAGACCCGGGACTTTTTATTGTAGATGGCAGATTGATGGAAGGGGTGACCATGGAACAGGCAGGAGCCGCCATCTGGAAGGAACTCCGTCAAATGGCCACTGAACTACTTCCACCCCGGGAACTTGAAAAAATTAAAAACAAGGCAGAAAGCAATCTGGTCTTTTCAGAATCCAGTGCGCTCAACAAGTCCATGAGCCTGGCATATTTTGAATACCTGGAAAATATCGAACTCATCAATAGTGAAGTGCAGATTTACCAAACCATAACAGCCGAAGAAGTATTAAGGGTATCCGCTGAAATGTTTGATGAAAACGCCCATGTAGAGCTCTTTTATCTACCAAGTGCTGAAAATAACAGGGATTAACATCATTTCCCGGCATAAATTCTCGCTGAATTTAAATATTAGTGATTTATTGAATATTTTTGGCTCTCAAAAACAAGAGTTAAATTTATGGACAACGCATCATTCAGGGTCACTGGCAATGCCAGATTGAAAGGAGACCTTCACCCGCAAGGAGCAAAAAACGAGGCCTTGCAAATCTTAAGTGCCGTATTACTGACAGACCAGGATGTGACCATTCATAATGTGCCTGACATTGTTGACGTCAATAAATTGATCGATTTGTTATCAGGACTTGGGGTTACAGTTAAAAAATTGAAGGCGGGAAGTTATGTGTTCAATGCAACGGATGTTGACTTAGACCACTTTGCATCAGACGAATACCAGCAGAACGCCAAAAAAATCAGGGGTTCTGTTATGTTGCTCGGTCCTCTATTGGCCAGATTTGGTAAAGCATTTTTGCCCAAGCCGGGTGGTGACAAGATCGGTAGAAGAAGACTGGATACCCACTTTAACGGTTTCATGGAACTTGGTGCTAACTTTAGGTACGATGAGGTTACTGACAAATACTTTCTGGAGGCATCGAGGCTGAAAGGTAAGTACATTTTGATGGATGAAATTTCTGTTACCGGCACTGCCAATATTCTGATGGGTGCTGTATTGGCTGAAGGCACAACCACCATTTACAATGCCGCCTGTGAGCCATATCTACAGCAACTTTGTAAAATGTTGGTAGGCATGGGTGCCAAAATCAATGGACTTGGCTCTAACCTGCTTACCATCGAAGGGGTAGAAAAACTCGGAGGCACTACCCACACCATTTTGCCGGACATGATTGAGATTGGCAGTTTTATTGGTTTGGCAGCAATGACCCAATCCGAAATAACCATCAAAAATGCCTCTATCCCCAATCTGGGCAATATTCCATCTGTTTTCCAAAAGCTGGGCATCAAAATGGAGTTTATCGGAGATGATATTTTTATTCCCGCGCAAGACCTGTATGAAATCCAGACTTTTATTGATGGGTCTATTCTTACTATTTACGATTCTCCATGGCCGGGATTTACACCTGACCTCATGAGTATTGTGCTGGTGGTAGCTACCCAGGCAAGAGGAAGCATCCTGATCCACCAAAAGATGTTTGAGTCTAGGTTGTTTTTTGTGGATAAGCTCATCGACATGGGTGCCCAGATCATTTTATGTGACCCACACCGGGCAACAGTCATCGGGCTGGAAAGAAAATACAACCTTAGGGGTATTGAGATGAGTTCACCTGATATCAGGGCGGGAGTGTCTTTGCTCATTGCAGCCTTGTCTGCCAATGGAACCAGCATTATTCACAATATCAATCAGATCGACAGGGGTTATCACCGAATTGACCAGCGATTGAATGCCATCGGGGCACAAATCGAAAGGATCTAAAGCAAAGTCGTACAACGGGGCAACAATAAATAAAAAAGGCGTGGGTTTTGCCCACGCCTTTTTTTATATGTTTTTGACAAGGTCTAGAAACGTGGGCAATAAACACCCCTGCTTTCAGGACCACAGATATCGTAAGTCAAAGAAAATTCGAAAGCTCCATTTGCCGGTGAAGCTGCTGCCAAACCGGATACGGTAAGGTCATAGCTAAATCCGATACCAAAGTGTTCGTAATTGAACCTGGTAGAAAGGATAACCGCATCAGAGTGTAATTTCACTCCATTATCATCGGTTGTGGCATCATCATCCTGGATTCCCAACCTGTACCATGCACCAATTTGCCATGATTGATTGGAGTTTCTGCTTGGTCCTAATGCAAATCGGAAACTTGCTCCACCATTAAATTCTCTGTGAGGGCCTTGCATCATAAAGACTGCAAAAGGCAGGAAAGAAATTTTAGGTTTCATTTCAAACTGACCTCCACCGTGAACAGTTACCCTGTTATAAAGCGAAACACTTTCTTTAGAATCACCAAAAAATGAAACATTGGGCTGATTGAGGTGGTGGATCGCAGCACCTAGGTACCAGTTGGTGTATTTGTTCATAACAGAAAACCAAAGAACACCGGCTGAGATATCAGGGTAGATGAAATCATTATCTGGAATGTCCTGACCCAGCTTAGAAGGGTCAAAACCATTGGCATCAATTTGTGATGGCCATCTCAGGTCATTTTCACGAATTCTCCTTTGAGAGATTCCGGCATCTGCACCAATAACCAGGTACGATGCTTTCTGACGGTATCCGGACATCTTTTTACTATAGGATAGAGATATTCTGCCCTGAGTTGTACCAAATCTGGATTCACCGGCCACATCTGACCAAAGAGTACCTCCGATTCCAAAGTAATCTTCTCTTCCGATTGGTGTTTTTTGATCATAGGAGATGGAGTAGGTATTGTACGCATTGGCTTGCAATGCACCCGCCCATTGGTTCCTGTAATTGGCAATAAACCTGTTCTTACAGTTCATGACTCCCGTCATGGCTGGATTGAGGTTAAGCGGTGACATGTAAAACTGTGAAAAGTGGATGTCCTGGGCAGACACACCAAGTGTAAAAACAACAGCTACAAGCGTAAATACCAGTTTGTATGAATACTTCATCGTTTAAAAAAAATTAAAATTGTCAGCTAAAATGAGCTGTATTTTTATTTGAATGGAAGCATAAAAGTAATAAGATTTTTGAAATACCGTCTTAAAACCTCTATTTTTTTGTTTATATCCGAAATATCCGGTTTACGCTGCCTGAGGGCTCCAAATAATATTGGGTAAGACGCGATAAAAGATTAGTTAAACCCTTTATTTATGTCTTGCTCATTATCAGGATTTTTTGACCTCAGCCTTCAGTTTTTCCAGGTCTCTGACCAGAAGTCGCTTGCGATTAAAGGTCAATTGTTCAGCATCGCGCAATTCATTTAAAACAGTGGTAACTGTTTGTCGCGAAGTGGCTGTGTAATTGGCAATCTCCTGATGGGTCAAAAAATTGCGAACCACCCACTCGTAGCCTACTCGCTGGCCTTTTTTTTCTGTCAATTCCACCAGGTATTCAATAATTCTGCTCCGGCTGTCTTTAAAAACCAGTGATTCAAGGCGGTGCTCCATTTCCAGCACTTTTGAACCCATAAGTTTCATAAAAAACAAGCTGAGTGCATTGTGTTCCCGCAACAGACTCTTCATTTCATTGGCCTGGACAATACAAATCTCGGTGTCTTCCATGGCATAAGCAAAATCTCTTCGTTTGTTTTCGCCCACCATAGATAATTCGCCAAAAACCTCACCTTTTCCCAAAAGGGCTTTGGTGATTTCTTTACCATTGTCGCCAATGCTGCCAATCTTTACCTTACCCTCCGTAATAAAATACAGCTTGTCTGCATGTTGGTCCGGGAGGTAGATGTAATCGTTTTTGACAAAACTTTTTTTAGAATGACCCTGCATGGCGTCTTCTACTTTAGTGGGGCAGAAGATGCCGGTCATGTCTATGTTTTCAAGATACCATAATTGATGTCCTTCCATATTGATGAATTAACCTGTTGACTGAATACCAAATATAATTCACTTCTCATCCAAATGTGTCAAATATGCTCTAATTTGTCGTCACAAATTACTTACACTAATCAAAAATTAAGCCAAAACAGAGACTTACATATTATTTCATGTACTTATATGATGACAATCAAAAGAGCCTTTCACCCTCAGTTCCGGCACAAAAAAGGTGGTTATTTGATTTTCAGTGCTTTACCAATCCTCTTATCGGGCAAGCGTATTTTATTTTTTTGAACTTTGAACCAAAGAATTTAAAATGTTGACAGAATAATGGCTTTGGAGTGGTCGGTAACGCCTTGAATCGGGATATGGTCTTATCTTTGGCCAAATTTTACGCAATATGATCTTATCGATGACAGGCTACGGCCGCAGTCAGGTGCTGTTGGGAGACGTTTATTTTACGGTTGAAATAAAGGCGCTCAATTCCAAAACTACGGATATCCGCTGCAAAATACCTTCCAACTTTGCAGAGAGGGAAATGCAAATCCGCAAACTCATTACAGATGAGATTGTAAGGGGTAGAATTGAATTTAATATTTATGCAGGCGATGAGGGATCTGCAGATGACTATACCATCAACACAGATTTGCTGATGCATTATTTCAACCAACTCAAAGGATTGAAACAACAGATTCAAATTTCTGATGCTGAAATTTTTACAGCTGTTATGCGCATACCCAGCGTAACCCAGACCAATGCCCACCCGCTCAGTGATGAAGATTTTGAAAAAGTAGAATCCACCATTCGCGAAGCCATCCATTCTTTGAATCAATTTAGAAAAACGGAGGGGCAACAGTTGTCAAATGACCTGAGTGCAAGGGTAAGTGGCATCCAGGACAGATTGGTATTGGTAGTGCCTTTGGAAGAAAACAGAATTATAAAAATCAAAGAAAGAATGCGTAAAAATCTGGATGATTTTATCCAGTCAGAACGCATTGATGAAAACAGATTTGAACAGGAAATAATTTATTATTTAGAGCGCATTGACATCACGGAAGAAAAAGTGAGGCTCAGTCAACACTGCAATTACTTCTTAGAACAACTACAAAATAGTGACACCCAGGTGGGTAAGATACTGGCCTTTATTGCCCAGGAAATGGGAAGAGAAATCAATACCCTGGGGGCCAAAGCACAGGATCCTGAGTTGCAGCAACTGGTGGTTCAAATGAAGGATGAGCTGGAAAAAATCAAAGAACAATTGGCCAATATCCTGTAAAAAGTTACCCTTATGTTTCAACCCAAAGGAAAGATGGTGGTCTTAACAGCACCTTCCGGAGCCGGCAAAACAACCCTGGTAAGGCACTTGCTCAACTATTATGGCTACCTTGATTTTTCAGTAAGTGCCACAACGCGAGCCAAACGCGAGCACGAACAGGAGGGCGTGGATTATTTTTTCCTGAGCGAAGAGGAATTCCGGCAAAAAATAGAGGAAGATGCCTTTGTGGAGTGGGAGGAGGTTTACAATGGTCAGTATTATGGCACCCTAAGGTCAGAAATGCAGCGGATCTGGGAAGAGGACAAGGCCATCGTTTTTGATATTGATGTAAATGGTGCCAGCAAGCTCAAAGAAAAATTTGGTGAGCAATGTCTTACCATCTTTGTAAAACCACCCTCCATAGACACCCTCGTTGAGCGATTGAAAAAACGAGCCACCGAAACTGAGGCTTCATTGATCAAACGCATCGACAAAGTAAAAAGAGAGATCGGTTACGAGAACCGTTTTGATGCCGTAATTGTTAATGATTTACTAGAGGTTGCCAAAAAGGAGGCAGAGGTTCTGGTTGATAATTTTATTCACCATTAAAGGTAAAAAAATTGCCTATTAAAAGCCAAACAACGGAAGGTATAACGGTGAGTGTTGATCCTAAATTTGATGGTGACATCACAGATGCTCAGGATGTTAAATTTATATTTACCTACACCATTACGGTGCACAATTCCTTGTCGCATGCGGTCAAATTGTTGTCGAGAAAATGGGATATTTTTGACAGTATTGGCACGCACCACGTTGTGGAAGGTGAAGGAGTGGTGGGCATGCAGCCCGAAATAGCACCGGGTGCTTCGTTTTCTTACTCTTCATGGTGTCCTCTTGACAGCAACCTGGGTACAATGCAAGGCTCCTATCTGATGGAAAACACTGTTACCGGAGGTACTTTTGAAATATCCATTCCCCGGTTTGAACTAGCGGCAGACTGGGTTCGCAACTAGATTTCATTTTTTTCAACTCATATTCAATGCTTAAGGTGGTCTGGATTTTTTCTTTTTATTTTACGATTCTCACTTCCTGCAAGCAGGTCCCGCAAACCATAGGACTGATCCTGCCCAATAGTGAATCAATAATAGCTGATACCTTTGGCCTGAACTATATTATGGGAAAATTTGAACCATCAAAACACCCTGATTTTGTTGTCATTCCTTCAAAGTACAGAGACGAAACGGTGCGTTATTTGCGCAGAGATGTGATGATTAAGTTTGCAGAAATGGCAGACGCAGCCGCTGAAGAGGGTGTGCGATTGATCATTAGGTCGGCTACCCGCAATTTTGATAGTCAGAAGCAAATCTGGGAAAACAAATGGAAAGGCCATACCATTTTGGAAGATGGCAGCAAGGCATCTGATATCAAAGATGAACTTTTAAGAGCTAAAAAAATCCTGCTTTACAGTTCAATGCCGGGCACTTCACGACACCATTGGGGGACTGACGTAGACATCAATGCCTTTGAAAACAGTTGGTTTGTTTCGGGCGAAGGGGCCAAACTTTATGCATGGATGGAATCAAATGCCTCCAAATATGGATTTTGTCAGGTATACGGACCAATCAATTCCCGGAGAAAGCAAGGATATGAAGAAGAAAAATGGCACTGGTCTTACCTGCCTATCGCACAACAAATACAAGAGGAAGTCGCAAAAAGTATGAAAAACGAAATGGTCGCGGGCTTTGAGGGCAGCCAAAAAGCCAGGGTCATTGACATGGTCAAAAATTATATGCTGTCCATTGATCCTGCCTGCAAGTAAGAGCATCAAGTAGTAGGGGAAAGCCCGAATTACAATTTGGATTTGGCACAATTTGTGCTTATCCAAAAATGTGATTGATATAGAAAAAATAAACAAGCGACATTTCCTCGAAACCGATATGTACTATCGGGTCGAGATGGGCCTGTCATCACGACTGATCAAATACAACAACGGCGTGTTTCATCTTGAGGTCGTCATCGGGCGAAAATGGGAAAAAAACTATAGCGCAGCAGCTGCAGAGATGGCGTATTGCTGGAAACAAACCAACGAAGAATTAACCGGTGCCATAGCGTGCAAAGTTTACATCATTGACACCAATAAAAACCCTTACAAACACTTGCTTTTGAACAGTGATGTGGAGGTAGAATACGACGCCCGCAAAGGCATTCTTTTCTACCGCCAACACCTCAACTAGTGCTGCTTACAATTCAGCTTCCTGGATGGGCGCATCCGGATCCTGGTTCGAATTTTTCACCTTTCTTTTGTGTTGTTTAAGCATGTTGGTGAGCATCCATTCCATTTGACCGTTTACGCTTCTGAATTCGTCATTGGCCCATTTTTCAATGGCTTCAAAGACCCCATCTTCCAGCCTTAGCATAAATTTTTTTTTGGACATGATTTACTGATAAATCGAACCGGTATTTACCACCGGACTCACTTCTTTGTCAGAACACAAAACCACCATCAGATTGCTAACCATGGTTGCTTTCTTATCATCGTCAAACTCAATGATTTTTTTGCTTGATAGGTCAGCAAGGGCCATTTCTACCATACTCACAGCTCCTTCCACAATCTTGTGACGGGCTGCTACAATGGCTTCTGCCTGCTGGCGCTTGAGCATGGCACTGGCTATTTCTTCTGCATAGGCAAGATATCCAATGCGGGCTTCCAATACTTCGATGCCGGCCATGTCCAATCTTTCAGAAAGCGCACTTTCCAGGGCATGGTTGATTTCATCCATGCCTGATCTCAGGGTAATTTCATGGTGGTCTTCAAAATTGTCATAAGAGTAAGCCCCAGCCAGGTTCCTTACCGCCGCATCACTCTGCAGTTTGACAAAGGCTTCGTAATTGTCCACCTCAAAGGCCGACTTAAAGGTGTCTTTGACCCTCCATACGGTGATCACGCTGATCAAAATCGGATTTCCCCTTTTATCGTTGACCTTCACTCTTTCGCTTTCAAAGTTGCGGGCTCTTAAAGAAAATTTCTTTTTGCCGTAAAAAGGGTTGGCCCAAAAAAAGCCGTTGTCCCGCACAGAACCCACGTATTTGCCAAAAAGGGTGAGTACCCTTGACTCATTGGGGTTGATGTAAAAGAAGCCGGTAGTAATAAAAAAAAGTAAGATGCCTGAGCCGATGGTCAAAACAGGCATTTGGGCATAGATGCCATATCCAATGGCGGCGGCCAAACCCAGACAAATCAAAAGCATGAGGTATCCGGAAATGGGGTTCACTTGTTTTTCATTCATAATGATATTATTTTGATATCACAAAAATATCATATGAATATTAAAATAATTGTTTTTTTTGACCAATGGAGTCAAAATGGGTCCCATCCGGCCTTTTTTTGCTGTTTTTGCGGATGTAATCGGAAACTAATTTGACAAAACCCAATTCGGAAAACAGAATTTCGACAGTGATTTATGTCCATAGATTGGGTACATAGCTCAAATTTTGTCGTATAAAAGTGCCAACAAAACGAATTTAATATGGAAACCCTCTTTATATTTGTGCATTGGGTGAGGTTCAGCCAAAAATCCTGCGTCTGGGAAAAATCAAAGGGGTAAATTTTGTAGTAAAAAATTGAGTTTAGATGGGTAGAATCTTCCTAACGGCATATCTATGCGTAATTACTTTATTTGAGTTATTTTCACAAATAACTTCACCTCCAGTACCATGTCTTACAGGGAATGAAAATACTTGTAAATGTGCTACGTCGCCTATCTTATGCACAATTGATGATTTAGATGGGTTTTCTTATTCAATGACCAATTATTTGCATCCTCAAGATGGAGTGCAACCCATGTGCCCGGGTCAAGCTGGAGTAACGGCTCCACATAATCCAACTTGGTTTGCATTTATAGCTTGGTGTGAAGAACTTACAATAGAAGTTTCATTTGATAACTGCAATAATCCGCCTAATCCCCCTGGGTGTAATTCTGTCGGAATACAAGCAGCCGTATATTCCAATTGCAGTTTAGATCCCAATTCAATTGTGGCAGGGGGGTGTGCAACCGATCCTAACCTTTGTGACCCTAGTGGAGTAAGAGTTTTAAATTTAACAGGTATGACTGTTGGTAATGTCTATTATTTTTTAGTTGATGGTTGCTGTAATTCTGCCTGTGATGTTGAAATTAATGTGGTAGGTTCTTGCGGCCAAAATTCAATCAGCAATTGGTTTGGAACTATAGCTGGCCCAGATATTATTTGTAAACCTGATGCCACAAAAACATACACAATAACAAAATTGGAAGGTGCGGTTATTTATTATTGGTATATTGACGGGACTTTAGTTCAGTCTGGTCAATTTCTGACTATGCCTAATCTTAATTTTTCAGGTGTTGCCCCAGGTATGCACACGATCTGTGTTGATGCATCTAATTTACCTTGTATTGAAGAAGCAGATTTTCCACCACAATTGTGCCGTGAAGTTTGTGTAACCCCTTCTCCGGCAGAAGCAGGCACCATCAATACCAATCCCAATCCTGCCTGTCCCGGTCAAACCGTCAATGTCAGTGTCACGGGATTCAATTCCACAGCTGATTTTGTGCAACACGTATTTGTGACCGATCCTTCAGGTGTGATTGTGCAGGTTTTTAGTGGTACCACAGGCACCATTCAAAGTAATACCTGTGAGGAGTTTACCGTATATAGTTTGAATTACTATGACATTTGCATGGATTTTCCGGTTCCTGCGGTGGGCATGAACGTTTCTGATTTTGCCTGCAGTGGCTGTGGTTGTGAACTCATTTCAAAAGTGGTTTCCTTTGAAGACAACCAGCCCCCTGTTTTTGTGAACCCTCCTGTTGGTGGCACTTTTGCTTGTATTTTACAATCCACTCCAATGGGTCCGCTCAACTTTACAGACAACTGTATTCCGGCGGGCAGTGTACCAGGCACTGAAACAGGTGTTACCAATGCTTGTGATGGAGGTATCATCACCCGTGAATGGGAAATTACAGATGTTTGTGGTAACACTACAACACATACCATCACTTTAGATGTAGACCCGGTTGCCATTGCCGCCTTTACCAATCCACCTGCCGATATTACGATAAACTGTGCAGATCAACTTCCGACCAACCTCTCATTGAGTTATACCAATGGAGGTACCGCCCCTTGTCTGATTTCAGGAACCGCGGTAGCTGACGTCGTGGAAAACTATACACCATGCAACGGAGGTACAATAACCTATACCTGGGAATTTACAGATGATTGCGACCGTACCATCACCCATGTGCGAACCATTACCGTAAATCCCTTGGTTCAGGCCGCCTTTACCAGCCCTCCGGCAGATATTACGGTAAATTGCAGTAATGTGCCAGCAACAGCACCCAATCTAAGTTATACCAATGGTATGACAGGCTCATGCCTCATTGCAGGCAATGTGCCTTTTATGGTGCAAGGAGCTGCACCTTCAGCTTGTGGCGGTGAATTCTTTTTTGTTTGGACCTTTACAGATCAGTGTGGTCGCACTATCACCCATACTCAAAAAATAACGGTAACGCCTTTGCCAGAGGGCAATTTTGTCAACCCACCGAACGATATCACTGTAGAATGTAACGCCATACCGGCGAGCGGCACCCCTGTGACCTTTACCAACGGACTCACAGGCGCCTGCCAGGTGCTTGCCAACGTTGTTCCCACCATTGGGGGTACAGGGGATCAATGTGGAGGTACCATCTTTTTTGCCTATTCCTACACGGATCAGTGCAACCGCAGCAAGGTAGATACCCAGTTTGTGGAAATCAATCCTATTCCTGAACCTGTTTTTCTCAACCCACCAGCCAACGTTACGGTAAGTTGTGAAAACAGGCCAACCACTTTACCAACTCTTCAGGTTTCGAATGCACCGGCACTCTGCCCAATAACTGCGACAGTGACAGCTACGGTTTCTGGTAGTGCCAATGAATGCGGAGGTACGTTGACCTACACCTGGCAATATGTCGATATCTGTTCGCGCGTAATAGCACATACCCAGACAGTAACCGTGACACCTATGCCGCAAGGTATGTTTGTAAATCCTCCTGCTGATGTAACCGTCAATTGTAATCAGGTACCTACCAGTGGACCCAATCTTACCATTATGAATACGGGCCTGGGTACCTGTGCCATCAACCAGTCGGTACCGGCGGTACAGAGTGGATCGGGTAGTCAATGCGGAGGTACCATAACTTATACATGGACCCACACAGATCAGTGCAACAGAACTACTACGCATGAGCAAAATATAACGATTACACCTCTAATTCCTCCATCATTTGTCAATCCACCGGCCAATGTTACGGTCAATTGTAATCAGGTACCTACCAGCGCACCCAGTCTGGTGGCGGCCAACAACGACCCCAATTGTCCAATCAATGCCAGTGTAACACCAACTCAATCGGGAAGTGCCACTCAGTGTGGGGGCACAATCACTTATACCTGGACCTTTACAGATCCTTGCGGCCAGACCATAACGCATACACAAACAGTAACCGTGACACCAGTGTTACAGCCCGCCTTTGTTAGTCCACCGGCCGATGTAACTGTCAATTGTAACCAGGTACCCACCAGCGGACCTACCCTGGTAGCTGCCAATAATGATCCCAATTGTCCGATCACCGCCAATGTCACTCCCACTCAATCGGGAAGTGCCACACAATGCGGAGGTACCATTACTTACACCTGGACATATACCGATGTGTGTAACCGCACCATCACCCATGTTCAAAATGTAACCGTGACACCTGTATTGCAACCGTCGTTTGTAAACCCACCAGCCAACATCACGGTAAATTGTGATATGATCCCTACCAGTGGTGCCACTCTTGTAGCTGCCAACAATGACCCCAACTGTCCAATCACCGCCAATGTTACCCCAACTCAATCGGGAACTGCTACCATTTGTGGAGGGGCAATCACCTATACATGGACCTATACCGACGTGTGTAACCGCACCATTTCGCATACCCAAACCGTCACCGTAAATCCGATGCCACTGCCTGCTTTTGTGAATCCGCCTCCAAGTCAGAACATCACCTGTGATCAGATACCATCTTCGGCACCTACCTTGACGGTTACCAACAATGGTCCTACCGGATGTAACATAAACCAAACAGTTACCCCTGTACAAAGTGGCAATGGTACCATCTGCGGAGGAACGATTACCTATACATGGACCTTTACCGATCAGTGCAACCGCACCATCACCCATGTGCAGAATCTTACCATTACTCCACTGCCTCCTCCAGCCTTTGTGAATCCACCAGCCAACATCACTGTCAACTGCGATCAGATACCTGCAGCGGGTACTGTATTGTCGGTCTCCAATGGATCAGCCGTGTGTCCAATCAATGCCACTGCAACCCCTGTACAATCAGGAACTGCTAATATGTGTGGTGGGGTCATTACGTATACCTGGACGTTCACTGACCAGTGTAACCGCACGATCAACCATACGCAGACAGTTACGGTCAATCCAATGCCCATACCGGCCTTTGTGAATCCGCCAGCCAATATAACGGTAAACTGTGATGCGATACCTGCAGCCGGTGCTGTGTTAACGGCTACCAATGGTTCAGCAACCTGCCCGATCAATGCCATGGTGACACCCGTGCAAACGGGCAGTGCCACTATTTGTGGGGGCGTAATTACTTATACCTGGACCTTTACCGACCCGTGTAACCGTACCATCAGTCACCAGCAAACGGTCAATGTGACACCGATGTTGCCGCCGGTGTTTTTGAATCCTCCTTCCAATATTACAGTAAGTTGTGAAAACATACCCGCTTCGGCACCCAATCTTACGGCAAGCAACAGTGGTCCGGTAGGGTGTAATATCAACGAATCGGTAGCCGCAGTTTTAGAAGGCACACCCAATGCCTGTGGAGGATCGTTTAATTACCGATGGACCTACACGGATGCATGTGGTCGTACGATTCAGCATGTACAAACCATCACTGTAACACCTGTACTCCAGGGAGCATTCCAGAATGTACCTCCCAATGAGGTGGTAAGTTGCGATATGGCACCCCAGCCTTCTTCTTTCCCCCGCTTGACATTTACCAATGGTTCAACGGGCAATTGCAGCATCAATGCCACCGTTGCCCCGGTAGTAACCGGAGCTGCCACCAGCTGTGGAGGCACCATAACAGCTACATGGACCTTTACCGATTTTTGTGGAAGGACATCCACAGCCACAAAAGTGGTAACGGTGCAGCCAGCACCTTTGGCTGCTTTCTCAGGAGTACCTCCTGACATTACGGTGGCTTGTGGTGATTTGGTCAATACACCTATATCCATCAACTATTCCAACAACCTGACCGGTGCGTGTGGTATTTCGGGCAGCGTGCAGAACGTGAGAAACGGCACTGTATCTTATTGTGGAGGCACCCTGCAGGATGTATGGGTATTTACCGACCCATGCGGCAGGACCATTTCTGCCAGCAGGTTGATTACTCTGTTGCCCGCCCCTCCGCCTGCATTTACGAGTCTGCCAGCCAATGTAACGGTGAGTTGCGAAGATGTTTACAATGTAAACACGGTTCTTAATTATACCAATGGTCTTTCCGGAGTCTGTGCTATATCAGGTTCAGTTTCTCCGGTGGAAAGTGGCTCTTTTAATGCATGCGGTGGTCAGGTGTTTTATACCTGGTCGTTTACCGATCTATGCAACCGATCCATTACCCACACCATGTCCATGACCATTGAGCCTGCGCCCGATCCTGATTGGGTAGATGCGCCGGGTGATGAAAATCTGGATTGTGGAGGCGTCAACAATCCACCTCCTTTTATTGTGGTGACCAATGGCCTTACGGGTCCATGCGGCATCAATATCAACGCCCCGCTGGTAAGTGTTACCCAAAACGGAGGTACCTATACCAATAAGTGGGAGTACACCCATCCGTGTACGGGAGATGTATTTACCCATACCCAGACTACCTTCACCATCGAAGCACCCAATATTTTTGTGCAAGATCCCGACATAGAAATTTGTGCGGGAGCTACTTTTGATTTGTCGACCATTGAAGTCATCGACCTCAATGGCACCAACCCAGTCATTACCTATCACTCTACTCTTCCTGCTGATCCTTCCAATGAGATCTTGCCAGAAATCATGCCCAATGCCGGAGACGTGTACTTTATAAGGGGTTTGAATGATGAAGGGTGCGATGACATAGTAGTTATTTACTTTAATGTGGTAGATGCTCCTAATGCCGGTGGAGATGGCAATACCAGGATTTGTAACGATGGCAGCGTATTAAATCTTACCACCCTTTTAAATGGGGGTGCACAGCCTGGCGGCTCCTGGCTACAATTGGGAGGCAATAATTTAAATCTTTCTGCTCCGACAGCAGTTAACTTTAATGGGGTCGCCCCAGGAAGTTATAATCTCGCTTATATAGTAGAAAGCCAGTTTGAATGTCCGCCGGATACCGCCTTTTTTGCGATAACCGTCACTCAAAAAATTGTGCTCAATTTGGTCGCTGTAGACTGTGTGCCGGGAGGGACCTGGGAAGTTAAACTTACCTCCAATGCTCCCACCATTACATCTACCTTGGGTACTGTTCAGAAGTTGACCCTTGATACGTTCAGAATTTTCAATATTCCGCAATCTCAGGGTATTACCATCAACGCGGCATCGTCCAACAACGTCTGTCAGGCATCTTTGGTTTTGACAGCACCTAACTGCGCTTGTCCGTTTGTGCCTGAACCAACTGGTACACCTATCTATAATGCATGTGAATCGGCCAATACTTCAATTGTGATGACAGTGGCTGTTCCTGCTGGCATGGAGGCCAATTG
The DNA here is from genome assembly GCA_937872515.1 of uncultured Bacteroidota bacterium. GTDB lineage: Bacteria > Bacteroidota > Bacteroidia > Chitinophagales > Saprospiraceae > JADKBO01. The sequence goes on along the minus strand of CALMSX010000047.1, from coordinate 15,658 downwards.
GTACAATCAGGCGGTTGGAGGCACGGCGTTGGTGTCCAATAGTCTGAGTTATACCCATACCAATGGACTACCGGGAGTGTACAATTATTTTGTTGAGACGTATGACCCGGCCAATGGATGTTATAGTCTGACTAGACTGGCCATCCAGGTAGAAATTTTTGCCAATCCTGTTGTGTCCAATTTTATGTTGACCAAGTGTGATACCCTCAACAATGGAGCTGAATTATTTAACATCAATGCGGCTCATGGTAGTATTACTTCATTGGCCAATACCATTTCTTACCACCTCAGTCAGGCAGATGCAATTGCCGGCACCAATGCATTGACCTCACCCTATGCCAATGTAAGTAGTCCGCAAAAATTGTACGCCCTGGTTACCAATCAGGCAGGTTGTAAAAACATTGCAGAACTTGACCTCGCCTTAAATCCTGTGCCGGCTCCGTTGCTGTCGATAGAAGATGAATCTTGTTTGGGCAGTGCCGATGGTATGCTTACGGCAGTCAATCCAAATGCTTCGCAAACCCTTAGGTATACCCTCGACAATCAAAACTGGTCTAACACAGGGGTCTTCAATAATTTGGGCGTAAGCAATTATATCTTGACTGCAGAAAACCAATTCTTGTGTAAAAGCCAACAGCCCTTTGCCATTGATGCGGGATTGCTGATCCAGATACAGACTTTCTCTGCTGTATGCGACAACAAAGGCACGCTGTCAGATGCCAGTGATGATGTGTATCACATTACTTTGCTGGTAGGCAATAACCTCAATGTAGCAGGAAGTTTCACTTTGACAGGTAGTAATGGATTTAGCAATCAATTCAACTACAACACCAATTATACCTTTGATCTACCTGCCAATGGCGCCACCGTTACCTTTACCCTGACCGACACTGACAGGTCATGTACTGCCAGCCGGATCATTGGTCCACTCAATTCATGTTCCACCGATTGTGTAGCAAGCCTTGAAATCATCAGCCTCAACTGTAATGGCAACAATACACCATCGGATCCGAATGATGATTTTTATGAGATGTCATTCAGGGCAACGGGGCTCAATGGTTCAACAACCAACATGTATATTTTATTTGTTGACAATGTGCCAAAGGGCAACTACATGTATGGCATCACTTATAGTATCAATATTGCTGCCACCAACCTGTTGGCTACCGTAAGGGCCCAGGATGCAGAGGACGTGCAGTGTGCCGATAGTGAAGACATTGGTCCGCTCAACAATTGTTCAGACCAGTGTATATTAAATGCCATTGTAGAATCTGTCAACTGTGTCAATCCGGGAGGAAGTCCCAGTCCATTGGATGATTACTACGAAGTGAAAATTAAAGCTTCCATCGTCAATGGTGGAAGTAGCACGGGCTATTCAGTCAGGACAACGGCGGGTGCCAGTTTTAATGGTACCTATAATACCACCCTTACCTTCAACATTCCGGCTGCGGGCCAGAATGAGGTTTTGAACTTAACAGACAATGGCAACAGCGCCTGCAATACTACTTTAAATTTGAATGTGCTGGAACCCTGTTCAGGTCCATGTGAGGTAAAGGTGGAAATTGTAGATTATGATTGTAGTGACAATGGTACTACCAATAATTCAAATGACGATGTGTACACCATAACCGTGCTTACTACATTGGTAAACGGGGGTAATTCATCCGATTATGTATTGACGGTAGACGGGAATAACTATCCGGGAAAATACGGGCAAGCGCTGGTTATTACTTTGCCTGCTGACAACAAGGCACACAACATTAGTGTCACAGATGTGGTCAGTGCGGAATGTAAAGGTACAGCACAAACCGACCTGTTGCTTCCCTGTTCAGTGCCTTGTACCATCAACGCTACGGTTATAAGCTTTGACTGTAACAACGGAGGAACGACCAGTGATACTTCAGATGATACCTATACCGTAACCTTAAGTGCCAATGCCTCCAATGGTGGCAGTGGCTTTACAGCGGTGGTTGATGGAAAATCTACGGATGGCACCTATGGACAAAATCTGGTTCTCAGCTTTAAAGCTGACAACACAGTGCATGTCATCACAGTTACGGACAAAACCAACAACATTTGTACAACCACAGTAAGCACACCTTTACTGGCACCTTGTTCGGGTCCGTGTGAAATCAATGCTGTGGTCAGTAATATACAGTGCAACAACAACGGCACCAACAATACGGATGCAGACGATGTCTTTACCTTTGACTTGTTGGTAACCGGCAATAACACACAGTGGAAGATCGATCAATTGGGTGGGGTAGAAGGATTTGTGGGCAATAAAGTTACCCTCGGTCCATTCCAAATTGCCAATGGAGAAAATACCTTCCTGGTGTACTATGCCAATAGTCCTAATTGCAAACAGCAGCTTTCAATTACAATACCGGCAACTTGCAGTCAATGTATACAAACCGTAGAAGCAGGCAGTGGAGGTGAGCTGTCTTGTACCCAAAACTCTATTCAGTTATCAGGTACCGGATCGCCCAATGGAATCTTTCAATGGTTGTTGAACGGAAATGTGGTTACCACAGCCAATACCCTTGTGGCCGGCGAGCCGGGTTGGTATTACTTCAAAGGTATTTACCCTGATGGTTGCGAAGCTTTAGATTCTGTATTGGTTACCATTGATGATGACTTGCCTGTTGTATCGGTTATTCGGGGAAAAGACCTCACTTGCGAGATCGATGAGGTTTTGCTCGAGGCAACTGCCAGCGGCAATAACTTGAAGTATGAATGGTCGACTGAAGAAGGAGTGGTAATTGGTGAAGGCTTGACCTTAAAAGTGACAGAAGAAGGCAAGTATTTTTTCAGGGCTTACAACACCTTAACTGGATGTAGTTCTGCCAAAATTTTGGTAGAGGTATTGAAGGATACAGAAGAACCATCGAGTGTAATCTATGCCAGACCTACATTGGTCTTTGATTGTGTGATCAAAACGATTACCCTTTATAATGACAACGAAGCTGATGTATCGTACACCTGGAGGGTGGATGGCAATTTGTTGTCCAATAACAAGACAGTAGATATTAGCACTACCGGTAATTACTCATTGATTGCCATAGATACCTTATCGGGATGCTGGAGTGAGTCCAACCTACCCATCACCTCATTGATTGAATATCCAATTATCAATTTGGTGGTAGAGGATACCCTTGATTGTGTGACCAGTTCTACCTTTATCAGCTCAGAAGGATCACAGGTAGGTACAACGATAGAATACCTTTGGCAGGATAAAAACAGAAAAAACCTGTCGACGGCTCCGGGCAAGATCGAAGTAACTGAACCGGGTGTCTATTATTTGATTTTGAAAGACAACTCCAATGGTTGTACCAATGAAGATACGGCCATGGTTGAAGTTTTTGAGAATGAAATAGACATTGCCCTTCCGCTGACCATTTTTGTCCAGGAAGGAGATACGGTCAGGTTAAATACCATCTTAAATATTCCGGCATCTGAGATCCAATCGATTCAATGGACACCTACCACAAATCTGAGTTGTACAGATTGTCTCAATCCTGTGGTTACGGTTCCTGAAGATGCTACCTATACCATAGAGGTGGTAGATATTTATGGATGTAAGGCAGTTGCCACGGTGAGGCTGCTGATTACCAAACAAGAGATTGTCAACATACCCAACGTCATCGAGACCAACAATGGTTCGAATGGTGGCTTTACCTTGTATGGCAATGACCAGGTGCAGCGCATCAACTACCTCAAGATCTATGACCGATGGGGCAATCTGATGTTTATCAATGAAAACTTTGAACCCAACCAACCTTCCTTGGGATGGGATGGCAAGTTCAATGGCAAAGAAGTGGTGCCTGGCGTTTTTGTTTATGTATTTGAAGTTGAAATTGCAGGCAGTGGCCCCCGGGTTTATGCAGGCGATTTGACCGTCGTAAGATAATTTCTACAAATAAAAAGGGGGCTGAATTTCAGCCCCCTTTTTATTTAATTGTTTTCTTTCACCAATTTCCCTCTGTAGAACCCATCGGGTGTTTCGATCGTATACACGTATATAGATGGAGGTAAGTCGGCTGCATTTATGGTCAGCACCTGGTTACCCGCATCCATGGTTTCAACTACATTGGCAACGGTTTTGCCCATGCCATCGTAAAGGGTAAAATGAACCTTGCCTCCCTGGGTCATATTGAGTTCCACCTCAAATGACTGTTGGAAGGGGTTTGGATAGATAGTATGGGTGAGATTTTTATGAGCCATAACATTTCTGTAATTAGCTTCGATGTCTTCCTGACTGTGGATGCCAGCAAATTTTTCAGGATTGATGTCACCCAGCTGAATTTGTAAGAAACTGATTCCTTCCACATTGGCTTTGACAGAATCAAAGGCTGTCCAGTTGGGATGCTCAGCCATGATTTCTGATTTCATGGCATTGGTATGATCGTTGACCACCAAAGAGTAATGGGATTGATCTCCAAAATTTTCTATCTCGCCGGTCAGGAATTTGACCATCAATGACAAGTCATCGGTATTGATCTTGCCGTCTTTTTTGAGGTCAGCGGCCAGGTACTGCCAGTTGTGGGCAAATGACTTTTGGCCCAGAATGACGGAGGTCAGAAGATCCAGGTCTGCCTTGTCAATGTTTTGCAAATCCAAAGCAAGAGGGGCTGGACATTGAAGCGTATAGCTATAATTTTTCTGCATTACCGTGTCAAATGCAAATAGCCCTTTATCATCGGTAAGTGTGGAATAGGTAAACTCATTGGTAGGTACGGTGTCTCTCTTTTCGGTAATGGTCTTTTTTACGTCCATAAAAAATACCCAATAACCCGATAAGTTTTTGAAACTGTCTTTAGTTATTACAGAGGTTGTGTCATAGGTTATGTTGACCTTGTACAATCTTTGTGGATCATAAAGTTTTAGTTCACTGCCCTTGACCCCTTTGCCGTAAATATTGCCTACCCAACCTTTGGCTGCAAACCTGCCGGCTACTGTTACGGGTGGTTTGGGCTTACAATCTTTGATGTTGGCTCCGTTGTTTTGGATGTCAAGTTCAACCTCACAATACGTTTGATTGCCCCTGGAATCGGTCACGTACATCCTCACTTTTGACTTACCCACGTGTTCACAGGTAAAGGTTTTTGACATTTCGTTGGGATCAGGTGAAAAGGAATAACGAAGCGGGTAATTATTGCAAGTTGAATAACTTTTCCAGTTGAGGTCTTTGGCCCAAAGCTGCACCATACCTTCATCATTGACACCATCATTATTGTTGTCGATGCCCATCAGGGCCACAGACAAATTACTCACACACACAGCGATGGGTGCTTTGTCGTTTTTAACGGTCACGTTGACCAGGCAGGTTTTTTTCTGTCCACAGCCATATTTAATGGTCATGGTCACTTTGGTAGTACCTACCGGATAGGTGCCCGATATGTTGGCATTTTTTTCAGTGGAATAAGGTGAGTTGTTGGTGATTTCAAAGTTGCCTCCACAGCTGGAAGGATCAATGACCAGTGGATTGGCTAGCACCTTACCAAATTTACAATCAAAGGCACTTACCGTGATGTCTGGAATGCAGCTAAAGGCCGGGGGTACGCTGTTGACAATTTTGATGGTTTGGGTAAAGGTCCAGCTGCCCTGGTTGTAATATCCCCCTGAGCTGGGCATTTGACACCAGTCTATGACCGTCCATTTCCTCAATATCTTTTTACAATCGGGTGTTACGGTGTAGACGGCGTCGGAATAGGAGTACCCCAACATCGAACATTCTGCAGGAACCCAGGTGGGCTTGCCGGTTACATCGGGGTGGGTATTCGGATTGCAACCTTCGAGGGTGACCATAGCTGGCCATACGATGGAAGATCCATTAAAGTTTCCTCCTGCTCCCACCGTTATGGTTTGGGTGCAACTTTGTAAATTCCAATAGGGGTCTTCAATGGTCCATTTTCGGGTGATATACCCACTGCCGCAGCTGTTGAGGTAGTAGGTGACAACCGGAGTACCTGCTGAATGATAGCCTGTACTATTGTGGTAGGTGGCATTTCCGTAACCAGAAAGGTCCCAGAGTTCAGCGTCGCAATCAACCGTTACATCGTCAGGACAGATCAGTGCCCAGGTGGGCGCACTGTTGGAGGCTTGGGTGGGCAAATAGGCCAAAAGCAGGCACAATAAGCCCAATAGGGTGTAGTTTTTTTTCATGATCTTTGAGACTTTAGTAATAAAAAAATAAACCTAATATATAGAGGTGTTTATATATTAGAACAAACTTACATACATAAATGCATAATTTAAAGCATTTTATGTTAAAGTTTGGAAAATTAAGTGAAAACCCCTAGAAGAGGAAAGTCAAAAATTCAGCAAAATGAAGTGAAAACCGGCTACAGCCTGAACTGGATATTGCCTTCCAGGTTGACAAAGGCGCCTACAGCGGCAGAAAATGCCTTTTTTAGCGTAGAACCCTGGCCATTATTTTGAAATTGCACATTTTTGAGGAAAAGTGTACCCTGGTTGTAGATGGCGCCACCATTGGAGGCGGCATTGCCATTGATGAGTTTCATGTCCTGGAGGGTTAGACTTTTACCGGCGGCCACATTAAAGATCCTGCCTGTATTGTTTCCGGATATGATAAAATTATTGATATCGTTGCCAAAAATTTTCATGTCATTCGCCACAGCAATTTCTCCACTTGTCAGTGTGATGGTGGAGCTTGCGGGTAGTGAAAAAACAATGGTGCCATTGTTACAAACATCATTGACTGCTTGTCGCAGCGTGCCGGTGCCGCTGTCTCCTGTTCCGGAAACTGTTATGTTACCTGCTTGTGTCAGCGCAAAAAACCCACACATAAAGGTACTGGTAGTAGATCTTACGTTCACAGCCGCTACTGCTGCAATTTCATCAGCAGATGGTGTTCTTTTGACTGCCCCATTGTTGATAAAGCGGTGCATAATTTTATTTTCATCAATCACATGCGACAATAAAAGGGCATGGCCCATTTCGTGCAAGACCACAGATTCAAAATCGAATTGATTAAAAGTTGGGTTGGCCGGTCCGAAGTTCCAGCTGGCATTGGTAAATGCATCATCAAATTCCATGTCAATTTCGGTGGTGTGCCAGTAAAGCACACTGCTAATGGTACAGCCCTGAAAATAGGTATAAGTGACACCCAGAGGGTCCGTTAAGTTTGAAAATTTCACCACATTCACATTGTCATCCGCTATGGCATTCACGGAGGTAGTGACCGGGTTGATGTCAATGTTAAAGTTGTTGTTGCACCTCCATGTTTTCATAGCCCTGGCCAGGGAAAGTCTGGCGTCGTTGTTATTATTAAAAGCGGTGTTGAGTTGAAAACTGATTTTACCAACATTGGTCAGTGTGCTGTGCCGGGTAATGTAAGCCGTATTGTTATAAACAACATTGGTTTGCGCACTGATGATATTGACATTGTTAGCTGAATTTTGGTTGGGACCGGCAGAAGTAGAAGTACTTACATAAACCGGGCCCGTGCCGGCATCGTCTGGCACCTGCACCTTAATTTGGGTTGGCGACCAACTGACCACCTGCCCTGGCAGTGCAAAGGCTAAAAAGTTGGGATTACTGGCCCATAGAAAAAAAACGGTATCAGCCACTGAACCAAAGCCGCTGCCATTGATGGTCAGAACCGATGTGGTTCCTGCTGTAATGGAGGCAGGGCTGAAGCCAGTGATCGCTCTTGAATTGTTGGTATGATAGGTGTTGACCACCGGTAAACTGTGTTTCCTTATCGGTTTTATTCCTGTGATTTCCACAATAGCCCTGTCCAACTTTTTTTCAAGCAAGCCATAGGACTCAAAAACGCTGGAAGCCATGCCGTTAAAATAATTGTAGCTATACCATGAAAGATGACCCCGACTTGCTATTAAAGCATGCGCTGGTAAATCTGAGCTCTTAGCCGCCGGTGCCAGCATAAATAAGCCATAACTATCCATAGGAGGGTGGACAGATGGTTCTACCTTAATTTTTTTCAGTTCAACCGTACCGCCTGCGCTGTAGAAAAATACTGTATCAGTAGCCGAGCCTTTAAAGAGGGAGTACACTTTTATTCCATAGCGGGTATATATCATGGTATGGCTTTGGTTCCACATGCACTCAGCAGAAACGATTTTACCGTCCACAATCAGATCTGACTGCGCTGCCACCTCATCCAAAGCTGTTTTGTTGTACATACACTGGCCATTTAAAGAAAAGACCACCAACAACATCCATAAAGAAGAGCAATACCTAATCCACATACAATCACTATTTTTTATTTCACTCCTTTAACAAAGCCGGTGAATTTGGCTTTCATCAGGGCAATAAGGGGTAAAATTACGTTAATATTTAACATGTTATATATAAAATAAAACAATCATATAAATGTTTTTTGTAAAATCCTTATTTTTGCACCATGAACAATCAACTCACGGTATACAATAGCTTGACAAGGGAGAAGGAAGCCTTCACCCCATTGCATGAAGGATTTGTAGGTATGTACGTTTGCGGACCCACCGTATATAATGACGTGCATCTCGGAAATTGCCGCACCTTTGTGAGTTTTGACATCATCTATCGCTACCTGAAACACCTGGGTTTTAAGGTGAGGTACGTGCGCAACATCACCGATGTAGGCCACTTACTGGATGACGGGGAAGACCGAATGCTAAAAGGAGCCAAAGCCGATCAGCTGGAGCCCATGGAGGTAGCCCAAAAATATACCTTGGGCTTTCACCATATGATGCGCATTTTCAACACCCTTTCCCCCAGCATCGAGCCAAGGGCAACAGGCCACATTCCCGAACAAATTGAAATGGTGGAGCAGATCCTTGAAAATGGCTTTGGATACGAGGCCAATGGCTCTGTGTACTTCGATACCCTCGCCTTTGCAGAAAAAACAGGGGAATACGGCAAACTATCGGGCAGGATCATCGATGAGTTGATGGCCGAATCGAGAACCCTGAAAAACCAGGATGAAAAGCGCCACCCTTCCGATTTTGCCATTTGGATGAAAGCATCACCCGAACACATCATGAAATGGAATTCTCCCTGGTCTGTGGGCTTTCCCGGCTGGCACCTAGAGTGTTCTGCCATGAGTACCAAATACCTGGGTCAGCAATTTGACATCCACGGCGGTGGCAACGACCTAAAATTTCCCCACCACGAAAACGAAATAGCCCAAAATGTGGGTTCCTGTGGCTGCCAGCCGGCCCGTTATTGGCTGCACACCAACATGCTGTTGCTCAATAGCAAAAAAATGTCGAAAAGTGATGGCAACACCATTTCACCTACAGAGTTGTTCACAGGTGACAGTCCGCACATTACCAAAGCTTATTCTCCAATGGCGGTGAAATTTTTTATGCTGCAGTGCCATTACAGGTCGACCCTCGATCTTACAGACGATGCCTTACAGTCAGCTGAAAAGGGTTACCGCAGGCTAATGGATGCGTTTAAGAAACTGAAAAAACTGGAGTCAACTTCTCCCTCAGGCAGCCTTGACACTGAAATCAACGCCCTGCTGGATGGAGTGTATGCCGATATGAATGACGATTTCTCCACTCCCAAAGCACTGGGTACCATTTTTGAACTGGTAACAAAAATCAACATTTTGTCTGAGTCCGGTACCGAGGGGCAGCTCTCTACCGATGCATTGGCCCGGTTGAAGCAGGTAATCAACACCATCATTACTGATGTTTTCGGACTGCTTGATGAAACCGAAGGCGATAGCCAGGGCACAGCGGTCAATGGCCTGATGGAACTGATCCTGGACCTGAGACAGGCAGCCAGAGTCAACAAAGACTGGCCAACTTCTGACAAAATCCGCGATGGACTGGCCGCAATCAAGATCCAGGTCAAGGACGGAAAAGAAGGCAGTTCCTGGAGTTTTCAGTAAAATAACCGGCTGGTCCGGCTACTATCCGTATTTACCCTGCTTGACAAGAGGGCGAATACAGTGTACCTTTGCATTTTATTTTAATTACGTATAGAAGATACCCATGAAAAGAATTATCCCCTGTTTTTTGTTTTTGCTTGCTGCTTTTGGAATCGGTGCACAAAATGTGACCGACATTCAAACTACATTGATTACCAAACGCACGGCAGACTGGTGTCCGTACTGTGGCAGTTACGGCTGGCAGTTTACCACCCAGCTTAAACCCAAGCTGGAAGGCAAGGATGCCATTATGTGGAATGTGCACCACTCAGGAGGTTTGGCTACCAACACATCAAAAGCCATAGCAGCCAACATAGGGGGTTCAGGTCAGCCCCTGATCTACCTCAACACCGAGCCGGATGACATCGGACTGACCGCCGGAAATGTTACCGCAAAGGTCAATGAAGTTGCCCAATTGGTCGACGACCTTGCCTTATTTGGAGCCATCATTGGCATGGGAGGTGAAGCCAAAGTCAATCCTGCCAACACCCTTACAGCCAAGGCTAAAATAGAATTTTATGACTCAGCTGAAAGTGGTGAATTTTATGTAGGCATGTATACCGTTAAAAAGAACCTGGTAGCCTTTCAGCAATCTGTAGGTCAGAATGCGGTCCATCATGCTGTGTTGGATCAAAGCCTTACCACAGGTTTTTTTGGCAACAAGGTAGCCACTGCTCCGATCACCCAGGGTGCTGAATTTGAAACCACTGCCACCCTTGAAAACCTGGTTTTACACAATGGTAAACTCGAAGACACCAAGGTGGTCATGGTAATCTGGAACAAGGTAGCCGGTGGCAAATACATCTTTATCAATGCCAGAGAGGTCAGCCTTGAATTGGATCAAACTTCAAGTGTTGGCGACATCGACCAAAAAGTGATAAACTTTGCAGCCACAGCAGGCAATGGCTTTATCGACATCACCCTTGATTGTGAACCAAGCCTGGATCTTGAATTTACCATCCTTGATATCAATGGAAGATCACAGGGTACCCAAGTAAAAACCTTAGATGCCAGAAGATTCAGATTAGACAATGTACAGCTACCTTCTGGTAGTTATTTTGTACAACTCAAAACAGGAAAACAGGTCATCAGCCGACAGGTATTTTATACCCATTGATTGAAACGATCAACAAGCGGATTGGGCTATTGATGGTACTGTTGTGGCCCACCTTATTGCTTGCCCAGGCGAACAGAGATACCTTTTTTCCTGTGCGTTTGGTTACCGTTTTATTTGACCACAATGCCTATGCATTGTCTGATACTTCGGTGTTGCCTTTGCAGCATGTCTTGGATTCCATGGAAAGGTTTAAACACAAAAAGTTTGAACTCTATGCCCATACCAGTATGAGCGGCAGCAGGGAATACAATCAGCGACTTTCTGAAAAAAGATGGGAGCACGTAAAAAATTATTTGATCGCCAGGGGCATAGATTCTTCAGTAATTTCGGGCAGGGCCTTAGGAAAGACAAGGCCTTTGGACATCAAAGATGCGGATTTAGCCGAAACCCTTAACAGAAGAGTGGAAGTAAAAATCTACAAACGATTTGCACTTACCTCTTTGCATGGAAGGATAAAATTGACTGAGGGCGAGTTGGATCAACCTGTTTGGATCAAGGGCGACAATAAATATTTTGCTGACTCTGTGTTGACTGAAAAAGATGGCAGTTTTACCATGATGGTACCCGATCTGCTGCCTATTACCCTGACTACTTTTGTGAAAGGGTATGCCGTAGATCTCAAAACCATCATGGTCAATGCCCGAAAAGAAAGACCTACCGCCATATTACAAATGTTGCCCTTAAAAAACGGTACTTCCATTTCATTTCATTCTGTCCAGTTTCACGGCAATAAAAATGTGTTTTTACCCAAGTCAATGGAAGGCCTTGAAAACATGGGCATACAGCTGATTCGTAATCCAGATTACTGTTATGAAATCCAGGGGCACGTCAATGCACCGGGCGTTCCTGCCAGTCAGGTCATGGCCTACATGGACCTGTCTAAGTCGCGCGCCGGAAGGGTTTATCAGTGGTTGATCGACAAAGGAATGGAAGCCGATCGTTTGATTCCCGTGGGCTATGGTCACCTCAAAATGCTTTTTCCCAATTCCAGTGACGAAGCCTCGCAGGAAAAGAACAGAAGGGTGGAGGTGCATGTGCTCGATTGTGCAGAGGTAGCCAAGATGCGAAAAAACTTTTCAGAAGAAGAATTTATCCGCCTCGCCAACCTGCCCTTATACAACAACCTCAACATTCCTTCTGAGATCAGGCAGTAGTCGTTTTACCAACTACCACCACCACCACCACCGAAGCCACCTCCTGAACTACCGCCACTGAATCCACCTCCACCACCGGAGGAAGCAGGCATAGAGGTAAAGGCAGAACTGATTTCTTTGGGACTAAAGTCCTGGCTGAAATCTTCCATGGTATGATGGCCGTGGCCGTAGTATCCGCCATAATAACCATACCACATCGGTGCCATGGTCATGTACGGTTTGATGCGTTGGGTAAAACTTTTATCCAGGTTAAAAGCTACCGCATACGGATATACTTTTTCAAAATACTGAGGATCGTTTTTAATCAACTCCGGATACTGCGTTGCATCTCCGTTTTGAAGAAAGCGGTGAAAGGCCCTGAGATCTTCCTTCACCCTCCTGCCTTTTTCTGAAGTACTGGAGCCGATAGAACCCAGCACAATGATGGTCAAAAGCATGCCTATGACAATGATGGCAGAAAGCCAAAACTGGAAGTAAAAAAAGACCACGATCAGGGGCAGCAGCAACAAAAACAGCACCCATAATCTCCATGATTTGAACCAATATCGGTATTGGTCATCGTACAGTTGCAGGTCGATGATTTCCTGTTTGATTTGCGATTTCACCTTTTGGTGGGTATCGTAAAATTCATTTTTCAGATCCGACAACCTCACACTGGTTCTAAAGCTAAAGAGGTCGTTGAACAGCGTATACTCGTAAGGAGGTCTGCCTGTGGAAAGATCATTGATTTTGGTAAAATACATTTCATCGGCCGCCTTGTCTTTTTCCATCTTGATGTGTCCCTGTGCAGCCCAGTAAGGCAGCAGTGAAATGACATCGCGGTCGTGAACGATGTGGTCATAAAAAGCACCCGTTTCTGCCGGAGTGAGATCAAGAGGAGGGTAAGGCTTGGGTTCGATGTCGTTGCTTTCGTCGCTGCCGCGCATTCTCTTCCAGAAGCCGAGAAGGGCAGCCAGCAAACCCAGTGGCAGTGCCGCCATAGGCCATTGGTCGCCAAAATCTTTGGGAGGGGGCGGTGGGGTATCTACCTCGAGGGTAGCGTTGGCAGGTACATAGTCCTTGGGAAGCTGGATGGCAATGGTGAGTCCCTGGCCGGGATTAATTGGAGCTGTAGTCTCCCCTTTGATGGTCCTGCCTTCCTGGCGGATGGTGGCATCTTTTCCGTTCTCGCCACTGGCCCCGGTGAATACTCTCAGATTGTTGTAACGGATGACCAGGCTATCGGGCAAGGTGACAGCAAAGCTGGCCTTATCAATGGTAGCCTGCCAGTCGTTGCCTGTAACATTCCAATAAAATTCACAGAACTCCGGGCTGGACAAAAAGGGTCCCTCAACAGTATATCGGATGGTATATTTCTGATTGCCGGTGAGGTAGATGTCGGGATCCCCAATGCGGATCGACTTCATCCCATTCTTTTTTGAAACTTTGAAAGGATGGCCTACCACCGTAATGTCGGAAATGTCGGTAGTATACTTCTTTCCTGCATTTTTAAACTTATAAGGAATGTCTCTGTAGATACCCCTTTTCTGTTCTGTGAAAAAAACATCGATGTTTTCGGTGACCTCAATCTTGCCTTCTCTGGAGAGTTGGATGTCGGCGTGAAAAGAGCTAATGGTAAAGCCCTGCGCCGAAGCATACAACAGAGACAGGCAGGAGATCAAAAGAGTAAGTAAATGTTTCATGAAAGCTTGATTTTTCAACTTGTCCAACGGTTACTTACACGGATTGGTTCAGCAAATGAAAGATTAACGACCAATGGAAGTCGGGAGGCAATCAATGAACCTAAAAATCCGATAAAAAGAAGGAGAACTACAAGAGGGCTGATTATGAATTTTATTTCGTTAAATTAAAATTTAAGAGATAAAATTTCTTTCAATATAAATTCTGTTTACTTTTACAGAATTATTGTTTGTCGTTGAGAAAAAAACTGAAAAAACTGGCGCAAGTCAGGCATCGTCCCAATTTTATGGCTTATGCCTGTTTGGTTGCGGTGTGTATCCTTTGGGGTACCACCTGGGTGGCCAGTGCATGGACGGTGAGGCAGGGTGTCTCGGCCTTGCAGGTGGCGGCCATAAGGCAGATCATAGCCGGGGTGGTTTTGTGTAGCTCGCTGTGGTTTGTACTCAAAGACAAGTTGGTCCTTCCTTCCTGGCGCGATACCGTTTTACTGGCCTTTCTCAACTTTGTGTGCAGCAATGCCCTGAGCACCTGGGGCGTCAAGTTTATTCCGGGTGGGCTGGGGTCCATTGTAGGAGCAGCATATCCGTTGTGGCTGGTGGTATTGTACACCTGGTTTTTTGATAAAAAGATTTCCATGGCCATTTGGTTGGGCATGATGATGTCGTTTTTTGGTCTGGTCCTGGTATTTTTCCCCTCCCTTCAAGGGGCAGATGTGAAGGGTAATTTTGTGTTTGGATTTTTGCTATCCGTGTTTAGTTCCATCACCTGGGCCCTCGGCACCATCTATACCAAACGGCAAGCCGACCGGCAGGTAAATCCTTATTTCAGCATAGGTTTACAAATGTTGCTGAGTGGCAGTGTGCTCTGTGTGGTATTGTGGATGGGCGGACAATTTACCCCATTGACAGAAATACCGGCAGGCGTATGGGGTGGCATAGGCTACCTCACCCTGTTTGGCAGTTTGATCGCGTTTAGTTGCTTTTTATACGCCCTCAAACACCTACCTGCCGAGCAGGTTAGTATCTACGCATACATCAACCCCATTGTTGCCTTGTTTATCAGTCACTTTACCATGGGCGAGGCCATTACCCCGCTATTGTTGCTGGGTACAGCCATAGTCATTGGTGGGGTGTACAGCATCAACCGCGCCTTTAAGATAGAGGTGTAAGTTAAAGAGCAGCCAGCGCCTGCAAGATGAGTTCGCCCTGCTCCGCTGCGGTGACATCCGAAATCACTTTAAGAACATGGCCTTTTTCATCGATGAGGTAGGCCTTTCGATAAACGCCCGTTACCTCCTTGCCCATAAATATTTTGGGTCCATAAGCCTCAAAGTCGTACATCATCTTTTTTTCCGGATCCGCCAGCAAGTCTATTTTCAGGCCATATTTATCCACAAATTTTTTGTGTTTGGCCGGCTTATCTGGGCTCACCCCAAATACAGCAAATCCTTTGGCCTTTGCCTTATCCGCCACTTCATTGGCGGTGAATACCTGTTTGTTGCAAGTAGGGGTGTCATCTTGTCCGTAAAAAAAGAGGATGTATTTCTGGCCCAGCAGGCTGGTATTGCTGATTTCGGTGCCGTTTTGGTTGAGGGCAGAGAAGGGGGGGAGCTGTTTCATAGTGGTATAATGTTCGAAATGGTAAAATTGTTGCAGCGCAGGGCCCTGCGCTGCAAATATCGTTGGGACGAATGGCCATGCGGGATTGAATATCATAGCGTCATTTTTACTGTTTATACTGATTAGGCTAATTGGTTCCCTTATTGACAATGCTGCGTTTTCTTGTTATATTTGTGCTATA